>JANRIT010000042.1:0-60632 GCA_033764645.1 Hyphomicrobiaceae bacterium | reverse complement strand
TGATCTCGCGGGCGGGTGCCGCCTTCTGCGAGGTGCCGACGTGGTCGGCGGACGGAAACGCGCCGCAGCGCCGCTTCAGGTCGGCGAACACACGGTAGCGGCCTTCCTCGTGCAACTGCCTCAACGCGGCGTCGAAGTGGTCGCGATAATCCATCGACGGTTTCTTCCCCAACTCCGGCGCCTGCCGACGCCATTCTCTCGCGGTATGCTCCGCGTTGACACTGTCGGTGCGACCGCTGAACCAGCGCCGCCACAGCTACTTTCGCGACGCTCTGAGCGCAACCAAACCTTCGCTCACGATCCTGCGAACCGGCACGCCCCACTACCTAGCCGAAGTACCTTCCGGCACAAGGGGTTCATGTGTCGCGTTGCCGGCAGAGTTACGGTGGGGGACCGCACTCCGGTTCGGGGGCGGGCCCCTATGTCGCGCTCCTCCGCCGAGAGCCCTCGGCGTTGGCGAATGTCGGTGCCAGCAACAGGCGGCTGCGCGGCCGCCGGCAATGGCCGGATCAGCGGGCGGCGGCCTCTGCCTCCACGCCGTCCTTGCCGTAGAGATCGCGACGGAACTGCACGACGCCGTCCTCGGTCGCCCAGGCCGTGATGTAGACGAAGTGCAGCGTGACGGGCCGTTTGAGGGCGACGTTGACCGTCTCGCCCGATTTCTTGACCTCGGCGACGCGCTCGGCCGTCCAGCCGCCCTGGTCGGCCAGCAGCCAAACGGCGAGTTGCTCGATGCCGGCGACACGAATGCAGCCGGAGCTGGCGGCGCGATAGTTGCGGCCGAAGATGCCCTCCGAGGGCGTGTCGTGCATGTAGACCGAGTGCGCGTTGTGGAAGTTGATCTTGAGAAAGCCCATCGGGTTCTCGGGTCCGGGCTGCTGGCGGTAGGACAACCCAAGGGGCTGGCCCGAGGCCCAGTTGACCTTCTCGGGGTCGAGCTTGCGGCCGGTGCCGTCATAAGCATCGATGCCGTACTTGGTCAGCACGCTCTGGCCCGACTTCTGCAACTGCCGTCCCTTGGGTATCAGGTCCTTCGCCACCACCGTCGGCGGCAGGCGCCAGACGGGATTGAAATTGAGCTCGTGGATGCGCGAGGTCAGCAGCGGCGTCTTGCGGTCGGTCTTGCCGACGACGCCGGCATGGCGGGAGACGACGCGGTCGTCGTCGATGACCTCGACCTGGGCGGCGGGGATGTTGACGACGACGTAGCGGCCCTTGCCGGAGCGGCCGGTGAACTGCTGCAAGCGCTGGAGGCCGAGCTCGAGCTGGCGCAGCCGGGACTTCACGGGGACGTTGAGGGAGGCTCGCGTGCGGTCGTCGACGATGCCGGTCGGAGCCAGGCCATTCGATGCCTGATAGCGCTTGACGGCCTTTTCCAGGGTGTAGTCGAACCCCTCCTCGGTCCAGCCGTCCTCCTTGAGGTCGCCGGACAACTTCAGCCGTTCGCGCAACAGTGTGACGGCGGGATCGCTGGTGCCGGCGGCGAGACGCTTGTCGGGCAGTTGCGGCCAGCCGCCATTGGTGGCGATCTCGCGATAGCGGGCGATGGCGGCCTTCGTCGCGGCGATGTTGGCCGGTGACAGCGTGGGGTAGCCGGGCGGTGGATTGGCCTCCCATTCGCGCGTGAATTGGCGGTCGGTCACGTCGCGTGAGGTCGAGGCGGTCGGATTGAAGGGATCGGCGAACGGGTTCCAGGCAGAAGCGGCCGGCGCGAGCAACACCTGCAGGACAGCCAAGGCGGCGAGTGTGACCAGGGTCGCGCGTGTGGCTGCAGCCGCGCCATGCTGCGGCCGACGACGATGCCGGGCACGCGCAGGCGCCGCGCCGCGTTGCAGGTGCCAGTCGGTCACCGCTTACCTCCCCCATCACCACACCTGCGGACAGGCCGCAGAGACCTCACCGACGCATCGTGCCTCGCGCCTCGACGCGCCGCAGGGGCAGAGTGCGATGTTTGCCGCGGAAGGCAACCCGGGGGCCGCCTCCGGCTGCCCTCAGGATTCGCAGGCGATGCCATCGCGCCACAGCGATCCGTCGGACCCGGGAAGACTAATCCAGAATGAACGCGAAAGGGAGCCGCAACGGCGTTGCGGCTCTCTCGAGATCAAGCGGGCGTTCGCGGCGGAAACCGACTCAGAGGCGGTAGCGGATGTGATCGGTCCAATAGCGCTCGAGGCGCATCAAGGACTTGTTCAGCCGCTCCAGATCCTCGGCGTGAACCTGGCCGACGGCATCGATGGAGCCGAGCTGGCGCTGATAGAGGTTGGCGACGACCTCGCTCGCCTCCAAGCCCTTGTCGGTCAGGCTGACACGAACCATCCGGCGGTCGGTTTCCGACTTCTTGTAATGGATGTAGCCCATGTCGACGAGCTTCTTGAGGTTGTAGGAGACGTTCGAGCCGAGATAGTAGCCGCGCGTCTTGAGCTCACCGGCCGTCAGCTCGGATTCACCGATGTTGTAAAGGAGAAGCGCCTGCACGCTGTTGAGCTCGGAGCCGCCGAAGCGGTCGAACTCGTCTTTGATGACGTCGAGAAGCAGCCGGTGCAGCCGCTCGATGAGGCGCAACGCCTGCAGATACTCGGCCTGGTAGCTGTCAGGGTCGGCCGGCGCGGCGTGGCGCGCGAAGTCAACAGCAACACTCATTTGGACTGCCTCACCACCTGTTTGATCTTTCCCGTTTTCCGGGTTGATCATCACGCTAGTGGCGGCACCTGAAACTTACCTAAATGGATATAGTAAAAGAATAGTAACGGCTGTGACGAGGAAGACTTCGTTAAGCCGGCCACGCTACATGCACGCTTCCCGCGCATATCGATGCCGCAGAGCGCAACCTGGAATTGCAGAGTTCAGGCTCGCTGGGCTCGCTTCGAGCGCTGGCAGCACGAAACAGGCTTCCTTTACCATCGCAACCGTTAACCAATCTCAGCAGGCGCCGTTCTTGCTCAGGGCGCGGGCTCCTGCATGAGGCGGCGCTCGGGCAGCAGCAGCTCGCCCTCAGCAAGGGGTGCAAAGCAGGCTTCCACCATGGCTTCAGTGACGTCCTCGATGCGGGAGGGCTGCCAGCGCGGCGCCTTGTCCTTGTCGATGAGCAGCGCGCGCACGCCTTCGGCGAAATCGTGCCCCTCGAGGAAGCGGCACGCCAGCCGGTAGTCGCGCGCCAACACAGAGCGCAGATCGAGGCTTGCCGCCTCGCGGATATGGCGCAGCGTGACGGCGAGCGATAGCGGCGCCGCGGCCCTGAGATCGGCCTCGACGCGACGCGCCCAGTCCGCGTCGCGACCAGAGACCGTCCGCAGACGGGAGAGGATCTCGCCGACCGTCGGTGCGCTGAACACCTTGGCGATGGTGGCGCGGTGGGCGTCGAGGGGGGGCGGGCCCGGCGCCTCGTGGCGCTCGTCCAGCACAGGGTCGACCGGCCAGGCCTCCTCGAGTGCGGCGATGATCTCGCCGAACCGAGCCGCGGCACTGCAATGCGTGACGAGGCCGAGGGCATAGGCATCGGCGCGTCCGATCGCGTGTCCGGTAAGGCCGAGGTAGACGCCCAAGTGGTCGGGCAAGCCGGCCAGCACATGGGCGACGCCGACATCCGGGAACAGGCCGAGCATCGTCTCGGGCATGGCGAAGCTGTAGCGCTCGCCGGCGACGCGATGGGTGTTGTAGGCGGTGAGCCCGACGCCGGAGCCCATGACCACGCCGTCGATCAGCGCGACCGACGGCTTGGCGAAGCATTCGAGCTGCCAGTCCAAAGCATACTCGTCCGCCAGCGCGCGGCGGGCTGCGGCGGGGTCGTTGCGGTAGAGTGCAACGAGCTCGCGCACGTCGCCGCCAGCGCAGAAGGCACGGTCGCTCGCCGACGTGATGATGAGCGCGTAGACCTCGGGATCGCGAGTGAAGGCGGGCAGTGCAGCAGACATCGCGGTGCGCATGGCGACATCCAGCGCGTTGAGCGCGCGCGGGCGATCGAGCGTGAACTTTGCCGCAGCGCCGTCGACGGCGATGCGCACGGCTGGAGCCTCGTTACCTGCCGCGGAGCTGTCGGTTGGCGTCGTCACCAAGGGCGGGTCTCCATGGCTTTCTCCATTTCGCCACGAATCGGCGGCTCGTTCTCGTCCACAGGTTGTTCCCTCGCCATCCACGGCGTGCACGGAGCAGTCTTCTCGATCTTGCCTGCGCCTGATTCGCCGATGTATCTTCCAAGGCTCAGCGCAATGGTTTTTCAAGCGCGCTCAGGTGGCACCCGAGCCTTGCATAGCTGCCGACCTCGTATCTCGTTCCGGCGCCTCGTCAACGATCAAGTATGCGATCACACTCTTGAGGCCCTCCATCGATGCGACGCTTCGGCACCCGCTTGTCGGGAGTTTGCCCGTCAGACCACTCGGCTGGCCGGTTGAGCGGATCCTGGGCCTGGGCGGCCGTCATCTGCACACTCGTCCCCACCGCACTGGTCACGGCCCAGCCGGCCGTGGCGCAGGACATTACGGCGGTGATCGCCGGCTTCGGGCGTGATGCGGAGCGGGCCACAGAGCCCGCCGCAGCGGACAGCACGTCCGCCGTGCAAAGCGAAAGCGCGGACGGCACACACGCCGAACTCTCTGTCGAGGCCGAGCGCGCGCCGAGCGAAGGAGCCGAGTGGCCGCGCCTCCTGCCGCCGAAGGCCGCGCACAGCGCACATCCAGCCGTCGTGCCTGACAAGCCCGCCACTGAACCACCGCGCGTGGCGCATGTGCCGGCGGGCGCCATCGCCGCAGCTCCCAGCAAACAGCCGGCCGCCGGAGAGCCGGCACCTCAGAAGAGCGGCGCATGGACGGCCGCCGACATCGAACTCGGCCGGGCGCGCTGCCGTCGGCTGCTGCACTCGATCGATGCCGTCGTCGTGCCGCTCGATCCCATCAAGGCCGGCTCGTGCGGAACGGCCGCGCCGGTGTCGCTCGTCAGCGTCGGCAAGTCGCCGCAGGTGAGCCTGTCACCGCCAGTGGTCGTCAATTGCGACCTGGTCGCGGCGATGCACACCTGGGTCACGAAGCATCTCCAGCCGGCGGCGAAAAAGCACCTCGGCGCGCCGCTGGTCACCATCCAAACCATGTCGTCCTACTCGTGCCGCAACGCCTACGGCCGCGCCGATCGCGGCCTTTCGGAGCACGGCCGGGCCAACGCCATCGACATCTCGGGCTTCCTGACGGCGAAGGCGGTCGCGACGCATCTCATCGCCGACTGGGGGCCGACCCAGCGCGACATCGAACGGACCCGGCTGGCCGAGGCCGAGGCCGCCGCCAAGGCGGCCGCAGCGCAGGTTGCCTCGCCGGCCACGCCGGCACCGACGGTGGCAGCGCCCGCCGGTCAGCCCGCGCCGACCGCTCGCGCGGCCACCGTGCTTGCTGCAACGAGCGACGCGCCCGTCGGGCAGGCCGCGACTGCCGAGCCAGCGCAGCCGACCTTCAGCTTCGCGCGCAGTACGCTGGTCGAGGGGCTGCCCAGGCTGCCGGACTTTACAGGCAATGGCCGACAGGGTTTCGGCATCTCGCCGAGCCGACTCGGCGGCCCGGCGCTGGCCGACCTCACCGACGCCGCGCCGGCCGTCCCGGCGATCCCCGCGGCGGCCAAGCCCGCCGGGACGGTCAAGATCGACAAGGGGCAGTTCCTGCGCGAGGCGCAGCGCTCCGCGTGCATCGTTTTCGGAACCGTGCTCGGCCCGGAAGCCAACAACGCGCACCGCAATCACTTCCACGTCGATCTCGCCGACCGTGGCGGCCAGGGCAGCTTCTGCCGGTGAAACGCCTGCTCCGATTGGCTTGGCGGCTCGACGTCGGGGCCGGCTTGCCATGATGTGCCGGCCGGGCCACCATCGCCCAGCAACAGCAAGCGCCCTGACGGGGCGGCAGCCACGGATCGCCCATGTCACGTCAACGACCACCGGCTTCGGCGGCCGAGGCCGGCCTCGCCGTCAGCGCCGCGTCCAGCGCAGCGTTCACACCCGGCTCGTTCCCACTGGTCAGGCCGCGACGGCTGCGCCAGGCGCCCTGGGTCAGAAGCCTCGTTGCCGAGACGCACTTGAACGCGTGCGATCTCATCTGGCCGCTGTTCGTCGTCGAGGGTCATGGCCAGCGCGTCGCCATCCCCTCAATGCCGGGCGTCGAGAGACTGTCGATCGACCATCTCGTCGCGGCTGCTGGTGAAGCCGAACGCCTCGGCATCCCAGCCGTGGCGATCTTTCCCTACACGGACCCGGCCAAGCGCAGCGCGGATGCCGCCGAAGCGTTCAACCCGGACAACCTCGTGTGCCGGGCGACGCGGGCGATCAAGGCGGCCGGCATCGGCGTCGGCGTCATTCTCGACGTCGCCCTCGACCCCTATACCAGCCACGGGCACGACGGCCTCGTCATCGGAGACGAAATCGCCAACGATGCGACCCTGGAGGCGCTCGTTCGCCAGGCGCTCGTGCAGGCCGAGGCTGGCGCGGACGTGCTTGCACCGTCCGACATGATGGACGGGCGGGTCGGCGCGATCCGCACGGCACTCGAGGCTGGCGGACACGGCAACGCGCTCATCCTGAGCTATGCAGCCAAATACGCCTCGGCCTTCTATGGTCCATTCCGGGACGCCGTCGGCTCGTCGTCGACGCTGAAGGGGGACAAGCGCACCTACCAGATGGACCCGGCCAACACCGAAGAGGCGATCCGCGAGGTCGCACTCGACATCGCCGAAGGCGCCGACATGGTGATGGTCAAGCCCGGCATGCCGTATCTCGACATCGTGCGGCGAGTCGCGAGCGAACTCAGGGTACCGACCTTTGCCTATCAAGTCTCGGGCGAGTACGCGATGCTGCTGGCGGCAGCCGAGCGCGGCTGGCTCGACCGCGAGCGGGTGATGATGGAAAGCCTGATCGCTTTCAAGCGGGCCGGCGCGGCGGGCATCCTGACCTACTTCGCGCCCGAGGCCGCGCGGCTGATCGCCGAGAGGCGCTGAGCGGAAAGGCGCCGACCAGCGCCTCCGGCGAGCCCGCCTTTCTCAATCCGTTACGACCGGCACTGATGGACCGCGCGACCGCGACTTGTTAAGCGAGCCCCCGGGAAAGGCTCGTGAGCCGGTGCGGCGGGCCGACGGGCCCACTCCTTCGGACGATAGCGCGTGCTGTTCAATTCGCAGGTCTTCATCCTGGCGTTCCTGCCGATCGTGCTCGCGCTCTACTATGGTCTGGCGCGCCGCGGCATCGCGCGCGAGTGGATGCTCATCATCGCCTCCCTCATCTTCTACGGCTGGTGGGACGTGCGCTTCCTGCCGCTGCTGGTGGGCCAGACGGTCATCACCTGGGCGCTCGCGGAATGGCACTTCAAGGCGCGCCGGGCCGGGCGCGCCGGACACCTGCCGCTGTGGATCGGCATCATCGGCAACCTCGCCGTGCTCGGGCTCTACAAATACCTCGACTTCATGGTCGAGGCCGTCGAGCTGGCGAGCGGGCTCAATCTGCCGCGGGCCGAGCTGATCCTGCCCATCGGTATCAGCTTCTACACTTTCCAGAAGGTCTCCTATCTCGTCGACATCTTGCGCGGCGAGGGCCCGCGCTACGGCTTCCGGCGCTTCTCGCTGTTCGTGGTGCTGTTCCCGCAGCTCGTCGCCGGCCCGATCGTGCGCCACAACGAGATCATGGGCGAGTTCGACCGCGACCCGTTGCGCCCCGGCGTCGGCGAGCGGCTCGCCAAGGGCTTCGTGGTGTTCGTCGCCGCACTGGTCGCCAAGGTCTTCATCGCCGACCGGCTCGCCGGCATCGCCGACCCGGCCTTCGCCGCTGCCGGAGCCGGCGTTCCCTCGCTCAGCATTGCCGCGCAGGGACTTCTCGCCTTCGGGTTGCAGATCTTCTTCGATTTCGCGGCCTACTCCGAGATGGCGATCGGCATCGCCATGATGATGGGCATCGCGCTGCCGATGAACTTCAACCAGCCCTACCGCGCGACCAACCTGCAGGACTTCTGGCGGCGCTGGCACATGACGCTGTCACGCTTCCTGCGCGACTACCTCTACATTCCGCTCGGCGGCAGCCGGCACGGGCCTGCCGTGTTCGTGTTCGCCTCGCTCGCCACCATGGGGTTGTGCGGCCTGTGGCATGGGGCGGGCTTCACGTTCATCCTGTGGGGGCTCGCGCATGGCATCGGGCTCATCGTCGTGCGCGGATGGCGGCATCTGGGGCTGACCCTGCCTGCGCCGTTCGGCTGGCTCATGACGGTCGGTTTCGTCATCCTCACTTTCGGATTGTTCCGGGCGCCCGACCTCGCGAGCGCCGGCAACATGTTCGTCGGCTTGACCGGTGCAGCTGGGCTCGGGGAAGCTTGGCCGGTCGGCACGCTTGCAGTGTTTGCCATCGCCAGCGCCATCGCGCTCATGCCCGAGCCTGTGCTCGTCGTCGTCCAGCGCTGGCGCAGGCCGAGCCGCCTCGTTGCCGCGGGCACGGCGGCGGCGTGCGCCTTTACGGTGCTCACGCTCGGGCGGGGCGCGCCGCAAAGCTTCATCTACTTCCAGTTCTGAGGAGGGCGCGGCATGGCCGAGACGAGCGACAGCGCCGAGCCGGGCGGCGGCCGGCTCGCCGTCCCGCATCAGAGCACCGCCGGCCGGCTGACCTGGGGTGGCATGTTCCAGTGGTCGGCGCTGGGCGCAGCGGGGCTCGTCGCGCTCTGCCTCGCGCTCGTCCTCCTGATGAACCCATATGGCAATCTGCCGACCGGGATTGCCGCGCGCCATGTCATCATGGACATCAACCAGCGCTTCCAATACCCGGCGCTCGCCCGCTCTGGCCAATTCGACAGCGTCGTCATCGGCACATCGACGGCGCGCCTCCTGGAGCCTGCCCGCCTCGACCGCGTGCTCGGCGGCACCTGGGCCAATCTCGCCATGAACGATGCGCGCGCCTTCGAGCAATCCGAGCTCTTCGCCCTTTACCTGCGGGCCGTTCCGGCACCCCGGGCGGTGCTCGTCGGCCTCGATTCGGTGTGGTGCCGGGAGGAGGCTGACACCGACACGACGACGCGGCGCGGGTTTCCGACGTGGATGTATGACGACGACCCGTGGAACGACTGGCCCAACATGCTCAACACGACGACGGTCGACATCGCCGGGCGGCAGGCCTTCTACTGGCTCGGCGCGGTGCCGGCGCGCGTCGGCCATGACGGCTACGAGGTGTTCGTGCCGCCGGAGAGCGAGTATGACGCCGCCAAGGCGCGCCAGCACATCTGGGGGCGGCGGGGCGGCGCCATCGTGCCGGTCGACCCGCCGTATCAGGCCAATACGGCTGAACGCACCGGCTGGCGGTTTCCTGCGCTGACGTGGCTGCAGGAGCGGCTCGAAAGCCTGCCGCCGACGACGCTGAAGCTCCTCGTCTTCATGCCCGTGCACGTGGCCAAGCAACCGATCCCGGGCAGCCTGCCGGCGGCCAAGGAAGCCGAGTGCAAGGAACGCATCGATGCCTTGGCGAGGCGCTTTTCAGCTCATCTCATCGACTACCGCATCACCTCCGACCTGACACGCACCGACAGCAATTACTGGGACGGGCTGCACTACCGGGTCGGCATCGCGGCGCGCGTCGTCGACGATCTGGGCGGGGCGGTGGCACGCGGGCCGGCAGCGAGCGACGGCACATGGCTCTATCGCGCAGGTCCCATGAGCCACGGTGGATAGGGCCTCGCCCCGGCCATGTGGATCGCCTCGCGTCGCATACGCCGTGGGGCGGGCTCAACTGCGATAGTGCTTCCACATGCGCGTGATGTTGCGGTGGATCTCCTCGGGCGAGCGGTCGAAGGGATCGAGCGTGATGCGCACGACGTTCGTGTGCGTCATCTGCCAGGGCAGCCGCATCGGCATGCGGTACCACGGCACGCGCCGCCAGTCGGCAATGAGGGCGGTGCGCAGGGGCTGGTTCAGCGTGATCTGCAGTTCGTGCACAGTGAGCGCGCGAACGGCGATGACGACGAGATCGATCTTGTCGATCGCCCGCCAATGCACGATGCCGAAGCCTTCGATGAAGACGCCGTACTGGTTGGCGCCAAGGCGCGGCCGGCCGGTCTCGGCGAGGGGATAGTTGTAATAGGCAAAGCCGAGTGCGGCGGCGCCGATGACGAACAGCACCGAGTTGCCGCTGAACAGGGCTCCGGTCAGCATCAGGGCGGCAAGGCCACCAGACGCGTAGACGGGGACAGGGGCTTCGTCGCGGTCATAGGCGACCGTGTAGCCGCTGAATTCTTCCAAGGCCCTGCCCCCCGCGTCCTCTCCGAAGTGGCCGGGATGATGGCCGAAGCCATGCGCCCGGTGCAAGGCCGACCACCGCGCCAAACGGCCCGTAATTTGGGCACCCGACGCACCAAAAGCAGGCAATAGCGACCTTCAAGCCGGCGCGCGTGCGACGGGCGTCGCTCAGCATACGTTGAAATGGGCCATCGCGCAGAAGCCGCGCGCGGCCATACCTCTGGCGGCGAAGCCCAGCGCATTGGTGCGCACCTGCGTGCGGCCGATGCGATAGGAAGCGGCGATGTGGGTGTGGCCGTGCACCCAGTCGGACACGTCGTCCAGTGCCTCGATCAGGCCATCGAGATCGCTGGCGTAGGCGGCGTCGAGCCCGTTGCCGCGCATGCGCGGATCAAGGCCGAGGCGGCTTGGAGCGTGGTGGGTCACGACGACAAAAGGGCCGCCGCGATGTGCCGCGACGGCAGTTGCCAGGGCGGCGAGCGTCTTGTCGTGCGCGGCGAGCGCGTCCTCGGGCTCAAAGCGGCGCGGAGCCTCCGCCGCGGTGCCTACCCGCGTCCGGACGAAGAAGTACTCGCCGAGGCGGCGGCGCATGCGCGCCATGGCGGCCGCGTCGCGCCCGTCGAAATCGCTCCACAGCGTGCCGCCGAAAAATGTGACCCCGCTAATGTCGATACTCTCGTCGTCGAGCACGGTGATGCCGTCGAGCCGGCTGCGCAGCAAGGGAACGGTGTGCTCGAGGAGCCCGTCGTAGGGCTCGTGATTGCCGGGCACGAGGAGAATGCGGGGGAAGCTCGCGCGGGCGCGATCGAGAAAGCGCAGCACGCGTGCGCGCTGATCGAGGTGGTAGCGGTCGGTGCGTGCAGGATCGAGGCAGGTGGCGTGGCACAGATCGCCGGCCAGGATGAGCACGTCGCCGGACGGCAGGGGGACGGTGAAGTCCTGCGCCTCGAGATGGAGGTCGCTCATGTAGTGGCAGCGCATCGCCCGTTCCTCGCCGAATCGCAAAGCGAGGATGGCGGGGATCGCGACGGTTGTCGGTTAAGCCGCGTCAACACATCGTCGGGGAGATGGAAGGCGAGTGGTGGGTGATGAAGGATTCGAACCTTCGACCCGCTGATTAAGAGTCAGCTGCTCTACCAACTGAGCTAATCACCCATGCCTCGCGACAGGCGTGCCGGTCGTGCCGCAGCAGGCACTCACACCGGCTTACGGCCTGCGAAGAGGCGCTCGGATAGCACCCGGCCCCCGCCTTGTCCAGCCGCTTGGACCGACGCCTCGCCGGCGCTCCGGTCGGGAACGGAGTACGACGTCGAGCGTGGAGCGCCGTCAGACTTCGACGAAACGCGGCGCGGGACCGGCCAGGAGGCGCAGCGGCGCGGCGAGGAGCGGGTAGAGCAGGCCGGCCCACAACCCGCCGAGCGCCAGATCCTCGATCGGGCCCGGACGGCCGAGCCAGAGCGAGGCCACGGCCCATGCGATCGCGACGACACCGGCGATGGCGAGCGCCGTCAGCGCCCAGCGGCCGAGCGGTGTCGAATCGCGCCACGGCTGGCTGAGACGGGCGGCAAGCCAGGCGGCAACGTAGACGAGCGCCCAGAAGCCGAGCGGACCGCCACTCAACACATCGACCACGAGGCCGGCCGCGAACGCAACGCCGACCGGCAGACCGTCGCTGCCGCGCAGCGTCCAATAGTGGATGACGAGCGCCGGCAGCAGCGTGGCGAACACCTGCGCGGCTGCACCCCCACCGGGCCAGGGCACGACGGCGGCGGCGAGCGCGAGGGCCAGCGCAACGAACGCGGCCAGGGAGGCACCCGAGGCGTTCACCGCGGCGCGCTCCCCGGGCCCGGCTCGCGGTCGAACGAGCGCGCGCGGCTCGGCTCGAGTGTGAAGCCGGGCCCGGTCGATGCGGTCGTCAGCGGCGTCGGGGTGGCAAGAGGGCTCAAGAGCACACTGACGAAGTCGGCGCGCGCGGGATCGGCGTGGGGCCGGATGGCCAGCCCACGCGAAGAACGCACGACGCGGCCGACGCGCAGCCCGCCCGGCGGGCCGCCCTCGATGCCAGCGGTCGTCACCTCGTCGCCGTCGGCGACATCGAAGGGCGGGGCAACATCGGCCAGCGTCAACAGGTGGCGGTCCTCGCCGACGGCTGTCGCGAGGACCGCGTTGCGGCCAATCTTGACGGTCACGCGGCTCGCGGCATCGGCGAGCAGCCGGACGCGCGCGTGTGCGCTGCCGACCTCGGACACGAAACCGATCACGCCCTCGCCGTTGACGACGGCCTGGCCCGGCAGGAGACCGGCCTCACCGCCGGCATCGATGAGCACGCTGCGGCCGAAGGGCGCGACGGAGCGGGCGCGAATGCGCATCGTGAGGAAAGAGATGCCGGCCTCGGGCACGCGATTGGCGATGGCAGTCAATTCGGCGAGCTGTCGCTCGAGTTCGGCAGCACGCCATTGCCAGCCGCGCAACTCTTCATTTTCGGCGCGCAGGCGGCGCACTTCGCCGAGCAGATCCATCGTGTCGGACAGCCGCTCGACAAGGCCGCGCGCCGGCTCGACCGGCGTTCTCAGCACGCCGAGCACCGTATCGGTCGGCCCAGTCAGCATCTGGCGGACGGCGGCCGTCTCGCTCGGATAGGCGTGCGACAGGGCGAGAAGGCCGATCGCGGTGGCCGCCAGGATCGCGCCGCCACGCAGCGGCGAAAGCCGCGGGCCCGCTCCGGTGTGGCGCTTGGCGAACAGGCGTCGGCGCACTGGCCACATGGTTCCTTACTCCAACGCAACTCAACCGACTGACGCGGCAGCAGCGGCACGCCACGCAGGCGCCGCGCGGCTGACGGGCGTCCTGCCACCATCATGGCGTGATGAGCAGATGCTCGCGCCGCTCCAACTCCTGCATGATGCGCGAAGAGCCGCGGATCACACAATGCATGGGATTGTCCGGCAGGGAGAATTTTACGCCGACGCGGCGCTCGAACTCCTGCGGCAGGCCATCGAGCAGCGCGCCGCCGCCAGTCAGGCAGATGCCGCGCTCGCAAATGTCGGCGGACACCTCCGGCGGCAGGTCCTCCAGCGAGCGCTGGATGAACTCGGCCATGGCGTCGATGGGTGCGTCGAGAGCCTCGGCGATGTCGCTCGGCCGCAGCACGATCGACTTGGGGCGGCCCTGGCGCAGGTCACGTCCCCGGATGTGGATCTCGAGCGCACGGCCGTTGGCACCGACGATCGCCGTGCCGGCCTCGATCTTGATGCGCTCGGCGTTGATCTCACCGATGAGAAGCTGATGGCGGCGGCGCACGAAACGGATGATGGCCTCGTCCATGGCGTTGCCGGCGCAGCGCAGCGAGCGCGCCTGGACGACGCCGCCGAGCGACATGACGCCGATGTCGGTGGTGCCGCCGCCGATGTCGACCACCATGGAGCCGCGCGGTTCGTCCACGGGCAGGCCGGCGCCGATGGCCGCCGCGACCGGCTCCTCGACGATCAGCACGCGGCGCGAGCCGGCCGAAACGGCGGTTTCGTACACCGCGCGGCGCTCCACCGGGGTGGCGCTCGCAGGCACCGAGATGAGGATGCGCGGGCGGCGGAACCCGAGCATGGTCTTTGCCCGCTTGATGAACTGGCGCAGCATCTCCTCGGTGGCGATGAAGTCGGCGATGACGCCGTCGCGCAGCGGCCGGATGGTGTCGATGTTCTCCGGCGTGCGGCCGAGCATGGCCTTCGCCTTGAGGCCGACGGCGAGAACCTCGCGCGCGCCGCCGACCGTGCGCACCGCCACCGCCGACGGCTCGTCGATGATGATGCCACGGCCCATGACGTGCACGAGCGTGTTGACCGTCCCAAGATCGATCACGATGTCGTCGGAAAATACGCTCGGCACGCTCGACTGGCCCTTGGTCGGTTCCTGCCCACGAGTTTAGCACATGATGCCGCGATAGGCGTGCACGGGCGATGCAGGGGCGATGCAGGGCCGATGCCACACCGGCGCGGCGGGCCGGTGCGTCGCCGCGATCGGTTAACGGGCTGATCCGGACGCCGCGCCGGGGTGCGGGCAACGCGAACGCCCATCGGTCCCGCCGCGGAGGCAGGAGCGCTGCGCCGGCGCCTATCGCCAAAACGCATTGTACGCGCCTTATGGCGCGGGCCGGGGTGAGGCGAAGGCGCCGCGCGGCGATCAGGCCTGCGCGCGCTCGGTCTTCTCGCGCTTGACGCGGAGCTTGTTGACGGCCGCCACGTAGGCGCGCGCGGAGGCGACGAGCGTGTCGGTATCGGTGCCGCGCCCGGTGACGGCTCGACCGTCTTCTTCCAACCGGACCGAGACCTCGGCTTGGGCGTCCGTGCCCTCGGTGACGGCGTGCACCTGGTAGAGCGCGAGCTTGCCGGTGTGCGGCAGCATCTCCTTGATGGCGTTGAAGGTCGCGTCGACCGGACCGTTGCCCGTCGTCTGCACGGTGCGGTGCACGCCCTCGATGTCGAGCGTGAGCGTCGCCGACTGCGGACCCATGGTGCCGGCGATCACGGTCAGGGCCACGACCTTGGTGCGGTCGTGCATGTGGGCGATCTCCTCGTCGACGAGGGCCTCGATGTCCTCGTCGTAGACGTGCTTCTTGCGGTCGGCGAGCGCCTTGAAGCGGTTGAAGGCGTCCTCGAACTGGTTGTCGCCGAGGTCGTAGCCCAACTCCTTCAGCTTGGTGCGGAAGGCGTTGCGGCCCGAATGCTTGCCCATGACGAGCGAGGTCTTGGCGACGCCGACCGATTCAGGCGTCATGATCTCGTAGGTCTGCTGGTGCTTCAGCATGCCATCCTGGTGAATGCCGCTCTCGTGCGCGAAGGCATTCCGGCCGACGATCGCCTTGTTGTACTGGACGGGAAAGTTCGTGACGGCCGAGACGAGCCGGGACGCGCGCGTCAGCATGGTGGCGTCGATGCCGGTGCGGTAGGGCATGGCGTCCGCGCGCGTGCGGATGGCCATCACCACCTCCTCGAGGGCGGCGTTGCCGGCGCGCTCGCCGATGCCGTTGATGGTGCATTCGATCTGGCGCGCGCCGCCGGCGACGCCAGCGAGCGAATTGGCGACCGCAAGGCCGAGATCGTCGTGGCAATGCACCGAGAAAACCGCCTTGTCGGCATCCGGCACGCCGTTGCGTACCGCCATGAACATGGCCTTGTACTCTTCGGGCGTGGCGTAGCCGACGGTATCGGGCAGATTGATCGTGGTGGCGCCGGCGCGGATCGCAGTGTCGACGCAGGCCATCAGATAGGCGATCGGCGTGCGGGTTGCGTCCATGGCGCTCCACTCGACGTCGTCGACGAGGTTGCGCGCGCGGGCGACGGTCGCGGCGATGATCTCCAGCACCTCGGCCTCGGTCTTCTTCATCTGATGGGCGAGGTGGATGGGCGAGGTCGAGACGAAGGTGTGGATGCGGCCGCGGCGGGCGTGGCGGACGGCCTCGCCGGCACGGTCGATGTCCTTGTCGATGGCGCGCGCGAGACCGGCGACGGTGGCATTTCCGACGCGCGTGGCAATGGCGGAGACGGCCTCGAAGTCGCCATCGGAGGCGATGGGGAAGCCCGCCTCGATGATGTCGACGCCCATGGCGTCGAGGAGGTCGGCGACCTCGAGCTTCTCCTCGTAGGTCATCGTAGCGCCGGGGCACTGCTCGCCGTCGCGCAGGGTGGTGTCGAAGATGACGACGCGGTCGGCTTCGGACGTGGCGATGGATGTGGTCATGGTGGAACCTGGTTGCTGGCGGCGGCCCGCGCGCTGGCGCTCGATGCGCGGCGCTGGACGGCCATGGCGAAGAGACGACACACGGCGGGCGCCGTCGGCGCGCACCTCGATCTCACCCCCTGAGCCCGACCCGGCGCCGAAGCACCAGAGCCCGTTGCCGGCTCAGGGGCTCGTAAGGAGAAGCAGCGGCGCGGCGAGCGCGCGCACGAGGTGACGGCGGGCGGACAAAATCCGCTCCGTGCCCGTGTCAGCATCGATGTGAGGGCGACCCGTCATGGGCGGCGCGCTCCCGGTTGGCCCCTGATCCGTCAGGGCGCTCCTCAGCTTTAAGCCAAAGTCGTTAACAGAACGCAAGGAAATAGCATGGCGCAACCGATCGGAGCGTGCGCGCATCGCCGCTGTCAAGGCAACGTCAGCTTGCCTGCCATGACGGAGACGGCACGTCCGCCGATGCGCACGGCCTCGAGCTTGCCCGCCTTGACGATCGCGGTGACGACGATCTCGCTCGGGCGGCCCATGAAGTAGCCTTGCTCGACCACCCGCCGGTGGCTGCCATCGGGTAGCGCGTCGAACTGGTTGACGGCGCCGGCAAGGCAGACCGCCGCCGAGCCAGTCGCGGGGTCCTCCGGTATACCGGCGGAAGGGGCGAACAGGCGGGCGTGGAATGCCGACGTCGTATGCCGGCACTGGCGCGTGTAGAGGTAGGCGCCGACGATGCCCTGCTCGTCGAACGCCTCGCTCCAGTGACGCGGGTCGATGGCGGCCTTGCCGATGGCGTCCAGGCTGGACACGGGGATCAGCGCGAAGGCAGGGCCGGCTGCGAAGCAGCGCGGCTTGTGATTTTCGAAGCCGATCTCGTTGAGGATGAGGCCAATTCCAGCGGCGAGTTTGTCTACCGGGGGCAACTGGCCGGCATCCTTCGGCAGCTTGGGCGCATCGAACTCGGCGTAGGCGGATGCGCCGGCCTTCTTGCGCACGCCGACGCGAACGGTGCCCAGGGCCTGCTCGATGCTGATCAGGGCGTCATGCTCGCCACTGCCGCCGGCGGACTGCAGGGCGGCGAGCAGAATGGCAGCCCCGACCGTCGGATGCCCTGCGAACGGCACCTCCGTCTTCGGCGTGAAGATGCGCGCTTTGGCCGAGTGCAGGGCATTTTCGGGCGTGGCGAGAAAAATTGTCTCCGACAGATTGAACTCGCTCGCGACGGTTTGCATGAGCTCGGTCGACAAGCCGTCAGCGCCGAGCACGACGGCGAGCGGGTTGCCGTGGAAGGGCTTGTCGGTAAACACGTCGAGGACGTGATAGTCGTACTGCATGGTCGTCGCCGTCTCCCCGCTCAGCAGCGAAGCGCGCCTGTGACCTGTCACCTGGCACCTGGTACCTGGCACCTGTGACCTGGCACGCGTCGCGCACCAGCATCCGCCCGCAGCCTTCGCCGCGGTCCCTCGCGGATGCCGAACGCGCGCACTCTGCCCCAGACGGCCGGTTCGGGAAAGTGGCTCCAGCGCCTGGGGTGGCAACGGCGTCGGAGCAGCAGGCGAACGCACTGCCGCGCTCACGGCGCTCGCAGCACGACGGGCAACAGATGCCGGGCGAAAGCCGGCATGGCGAGGCTCGCGCAATCGGCAGGCTCGCGCACGAGCACGACATCGGCGAGCTCGGCGCCGCTCTGCCGGCTCAGAAATTCGCGGACGCGACGGGCCAGCGCCTCGCCGTCGAGCGGGGAGAGAAACGTGCGCGCGAAGGACACCTGCGGGCCGGCGCGCGTCACCAGGAAGCCATCGGACGGCACCAGATCGGCAAGCTCCAGACCGGTCTCCTCGGCGACCTCGCGGGCGATACTGTCGCCGAGACGGACGATGCCGTCCGCGCCGACGTCGCGATCGTCGATGAAGCCGCCCGGCAGGTAGGTCATGCCGGAATTGATATGGCCTGCCGACTGGCGGCCGAGGAGGATGGCGCCATCGCGTGCGCGGATCAGGGCGGAGCCGAAACCATCGCGCACGCCGGCTTCGGGAAAGCCGTGATCGCGCCAATAAAGGAAACTCTTGAAATCGGTTTTGACGAGGCGGCCTTCAGCGCTTGCGTCACGCATTTCAAGTGCGGTCAACAGATGGATCGTGCCGTTGAAGAAGTGGGGGTTTGCAGTCGATTTGACGGACCAATGCCGATCGATTTCTTCGTGACGAACCGCTGCCCAATGCCAAGCCGACGATTCCACGAGTAGCCTCACCGTCGCAATCGCGCGACAGCCGTCATCAGCCTCAAATTCGCCCGATTTCATTCCAGTGCGATCCTTGCGGCGGGCCGCGGCGCACCATGCGAGCGTCACAGCGGTGACACATTGGCAAGCGTGCGCAGCCCAGCGATAACGACCGGCGGATGGGTGCAGCCACGGCCCGACAATCCTACCGAACGGCTCGCGACATATTTCAGTCCCGACCCCGTTCCGTGAACAGTGTGAGCGGACAAAGCAAAAACGTCAGACGCATCTAATTTTTTTCTTACTGATGTCTTGTTTTGGCCACAGCGACAGACTTCAATCATGATCATCGGAGCCGGGACGTGGGGTTGAGACGGCTTGCAGTGGGTGGGAAATACGGGACTTTGGGGGACTGAAAAAAATCTGCAGCATTCGTCTGGGCTGGTCAATGCTCGAGGCGTCGTGTGCTGTTCGGAGCCCGCTCGCTGAAGTGCGCTCCTCATGTGTTCAAATCGAATGCCGACCGGCCCCTCAGCGCACATGTGCCCGAGCCGGCGGCCTCCAGACAATACACCAGCGCAAATCAGAATCGGCCCGCGCAAGGCGTGGGTCGAATGTGATCGACAGCGGCCATGCCGCTGCGCGAAAGCCCGTTCACGCCGGGCTGCGGCAGGTCCTCGCCCGGACCTGCCGAAGACGGGCGGCGGTTTCCCCGCTTCTCCGCCGTCCGTCACTTTTTCCCGCCGCTCAACGCTCCTCGTGGGCCGCGGTGGCGGGTCGCTGCCGGGAGATGCGTGGGGCTGCACCGCCACACACCTCCCTCCCCGACGCAGTTCCATGCGTCTTCCGGCAGCACCTCACGGGCGATACCCGCCCCTAACCCGATGGCTGTCGAGATCGCGATGACGCGCGCCGAGACAGTCGCGCCGAAGGAAGCGTCAGAGGCAGCCCGAGAAGGTCGTGCCGCACTTGACGTAGTTTCCGAGCGCTTCCCATTCGCAGCACGGGGCTTCCTTGTCGCAGATCCACACCTTGCGCGTGCCGTCCGAGAACTTGAACTTGCACACCTTCTCGCCCGACTTGAGCGAGCGCGTCGGCGACGGCCAGCCCGACTTCGAGGAGGCTTCTCCCTCGGCGGCGAAGGCCGGCGCGGCGATGGACAAGGCGAGCGCGGCAGCAAGGCCGAGTGCAGTGAGCGTGCGCAGCATGTGACGTGTCTCCCGACTGAATGTACCGATCGCGCACTGTCGCGCGGCACCACAGTCCGGCGCTAGAGCGGAGACGCTACAGGGCACCACCAAAAAACGACAGCGCCGCCGTGTTGGTGCGGCGGCGCCGGCGGACGACGTCGTCAGATTGGCCGGTGGTCACGCGGCAGGCCGACCACCGGGCGCGCGATCGGCTCAATTCCGGCTCTTGTCGACGAGCTTGTTCTTGGCGATCCAGGGCATCATCGCGCGCAGCTTGGCGCCGACCTCCTCGATCTGATGGGCATCGTTGACGCGGCGGATGCCCTTGAAGCGGGCCTGGCCAGCCTTGCACTCCTGCATCCACTGGCTGGTGAACTGGCCCGTCTGGATCTCGCGCAGGATCTTCCTCATCTCCGCCTTGATCTCGTCCGTGATGACGCGCGGGCCGGACATGTACTCGCCCCACTCGGCGGTGTTGGAGATCGAGTAGTTCATGTTGGCGATGCCGCCCTCGTAGATGAGGTCGACGATCAGCTTCACCTCGTGCAGGCACTCGAAGTAGGCCATCTCGGGTGCATAGCCGGCCTCGACCAGCGTCTCGAAGCCAGCCCGAATGAGTTCCACGAGGCCGCCGCACAGCACGGCCTGCTCGCCGAACAGGTCCGTCTCGCACTCCTCCTTGAAGGTCGTCTCGATGACGCCGGAGCGGCCGCCGCCGACGCCGCAGGCATACGACAGCGCCAGCTCATGCGCGTTGCCCGAGGCGTCGTGATGGATGGCGATGAGACAGGGTACGCCGCCGCCCTTCTGATACTCGCCGCGCACCGTGTGGCCGGGGCCCTTCGGAGCGATCATGACGACGTCGACGGTCTTCTTCGGCTCGATCAGCTGGAAGTGCACGTTGAGGCCGTGGGCAAAGGCGATGGCCGCGCCGTCGCGGATGTTGGCCTCGATGTGCGCCTTGTAGATGTCGGCCTGCAACTCGTCGGGGGTCGCCATCATCATCAGATCGGCCCACTTGGCCGCCTCGGCGACGGACAGCACCTTGAGGCCGTCGGCCTCGACCTTCTTGGCCGTCGTCGAATCCGGGCGCAGGCCGATGACGATGTCCTTGACGCCGGAGTCCTTCAAGTTGAGGGCATGCGCCCGGCCCTGCGAGCCGTAGCCGATGACCGCGACCTTCTTGGACTTGATGAGATTGAGATCGGCGTCGCGATCGTAGTAAACGCGCATGGAGGGCCCTTTCTGGCGTCTTTGTTTCGGTGTCGGATTGCAACCGTTGCTCCCGGATCGCGGAACCTAGCCCCGTCGCCCCGTCGATTTCAATGGCCGAGCGTCGCGCCGCGAGCCAGCGTTAACCCCAGCGCAACCTGCCGGATGGTAGGCCTTCGGGTGGTTCACCTGGAGTTTCGTCATGGCGTACACGCTCCCTCGCCACGGCCTTGCCGTGCTGTCCTGCATCGCTGCCGCGCTCGCGCTCGCCGGCTGCGGGGGCGGCTCGAGCGAAGCGGAAGCGGCCAAGAACGCGCCCAAGGGCGTGTTCATCTCGACGAGCGACTGCGCCAATTCCGGCGTTCTGGATCACGACACGTGCTCCAAGGGCGTCTCGGCCGCCATCAGCGAGCACAACGAGAAGGCGCCGAGCTACGTGACGGAGCGCGCCTGCGAAACCGCCGAGGGCACCGGGCGCTGCGAGCGCAGTATCGACACCCGCTATCGGCGTCGTCTCATCGCCTACTTCGTACGCGGCG
Source organism: Hyphomicrobiaceae bacterium (assembly GCA_033764645.1). Classification (GTDB taxonomy): domain Bacteria; phylum Pseudomonadota; class Alphaproteobacteria; order Rhizobiales; family Hyphomicrobiaceae; genus Filomicrobium. The sequence goes on along the minus strand of JANRIT010000042.1, from coordinate 39,531 downwards.
GCGAGAAGCCCGAGGGCAAGGCGCTCTATGTCGAGCCCAGCAAGGACGGCTACGTCGACCTGAAGAAGGCGCCCTATCTGGAAAGCGACGCGACGCTGACGTTCAGCACGCAGGCGCTGGCCTCCTTCCAGCAGCACCGCGGATCCAAGAAGTACAAGGCGCAGTCGAGCTTCGCGAGGTAGCCTCCGCTCAGCCGACTGCGAGTTCCGCCGGCCGCCTCATCCCATCAGGCCTCGCCTCTGCCTCGCGAGATGGCGGCGATGCCCGTGCGCGCCACCTCGACCAAGCCAAGGTCGCGCATGATGACGATGAACTGCTCCACCTTCGATTGCTTGCCCGTGATCTCGAAGACGAAATGGTCGGTCGAGGCGTCGATGACGTTGGCGCGGAAAATCTCGGCCAGCCGCAACGCCTCGATGCGCTTGTCGCCCTTGCCCTGCACCTTGACGAGGGCAAGCTCACGCTCGAGCGGCTGGCCGGTCGCCGTCAAGTCGTCGACGCGGTGCACGGGTACGAGGCGCTCGAGCTGATGCTTGATCTGCTCGATCACCATGGGGGTGCCCTTGGTGATGATCGTGATGCGCGAGATGTGCTTCTCGTGCTCGGTTTCCGTCACGGTGAGGCTGTCGATGTTGTAGCCGCGGCCGGAGAACAGGCCGATGACGCGGGCGAGCACGCCCGGCTCGTTGTCGACGATCACCGACAGCGTGCGGCTGACGATGGCCTCGTGGGACTGCTGGCTCGGGTAATGGGACTGCTTCTGCGTCTGGACCATGGCGGTGTCTTTCGTTCGGGCTGACGGGAGGTGGCTCGTTCGGCGTGGACTGTCGGCTTCAGTGCGCCTTTGCGCGGAAATCCTCGATCGCCGTGTGGCCGGCTTCGTAGGCCTCGATGGTCCACGGCTCGGCGAGGGCCGCGCGCTTCCATGCGAGAAAGGCTGGATGGGCGAGGACGGCGTCCATATAGGCGCGCGTCGCCGCAGATACCGGCAGGCCATAGGTGTCGAGGCGCGTGACGACGGGCGCGAACATGGCATCGGCCGCCGAGAAGCTGCCGAACAGGTAGGGGCCGCCGGCAGCGAAGCGCGCGCGCGTGCCGACGAAGATTTCCTCGATGCGCGCGATGTTGGCGGAGAGGTCGTCGGCCAGAGGTGGTGTCGCGAACCGCTTGCCCAGATTCATCGGGCAGGCCTGGCGCAAGGCCATGAAGCCCGCGTGCATCTCCATGGCGATCGCCTTGGCATGGGCGCGCGCGGCGAGCCCCTGGGGCCAGACGGGCCTGTCGGGAAAGCGGTCGGCGAGATGCGAGATGATGGCGAGGCTTTCCCACACCACAGCGTCGCCGTCGATCAGGACAGGCAGCTTGCCGCTCGGCGAGTAGGCACGGATGCGCTCGGCGGTGTCGGGCAGACGAAGCGGGATCACCGTCTCCTCGAACGGGATGTCACACGCTGTGAGCACGAGCCACGGCCGCATCGACCAGGACGAGTACAGCTTGTTGGCGATGACGAGATGCATCAGGCGCTCCCATGGGCCGTGGCGGAGTGTGGCGGGGTGACGGCGGACGGCCGGCGGTCGGTGAAGATGTGCGCGGCAAATGGCCAGTCGGCGGCGGGCGAGCGGCCGAGCGTCAGGTCGGCGATGAAGCGGCAGACCGAGGTCGCCTCCATCGTGGCGAGCGCCCTGCGGCGACCGGCGGCGGCCATGGTGCGCCATGGCTCACCGCGGCCGAGTGCTCGCTCGATGCCAGCGGCGAGATCGTCGAGGCGATCGAACAGGAGCATCTCGTCATCGCCGAAATGGGCGCCGTAGCCGCTCGCTCTGGGTGTCGCGAGGAGCAGGCCGTTGCCGAGGAAGTGGGCCATCCGGTCGGAGGCGTAGAGGTCGCCGTCGCGGCGGTTGAGGCTGAGGCCGATCGCCGAGGCGGCGAGCGCGCGCAGGTAGGCATCGCCCTTCAACGGCTTGTCGATGAAGTTGCCGTAGAGGCCCCAGCGCAATGGCAAATCGGCGAGGCGCTGGCGCAGGTCGGCGACGAAGCGCCAGCGCGGATCGACCTCGGGCTGGTGACAGGCAAACAGTACGTCGTGCTGGCGCTCCTCGCGCGGGGTCGCGTAAGCCTCGCCGGCATCGATCGAAACGTCGATCGGATTGGGGATGAACGCGACGGGCCGCTCGGTCGCGAAGCGCGCGAGCGTCGCGCCGCCCGTGGTGGCAAAGCCGATATCGGCACAGGCGAGCAGGTAGCGGAACTGCGTGGCCGGCCGCTCGTGACCGATGTCGTCGATCGAGATGGCGGCGACTTTCAGGTGCGGCACCACCTCGCGCAGGCGCCGGATGGTGTCGGGTGTGATCAGATAGCTCAACAGGAGGACGAGCAGGTCGGGCTGCAAATCGCGCGCGATGTCGACGAGGCGGGTGTTGGCGAGGCGGCGGCCGAGCGCGCGCACGCCGAAGGCATAGTCGGCGGTATCGCGGTCCGAGTACGGATAGACGAAATGGCCGGCGCGGGTGAAGCCGGCCACGAGGCGGCGGTGCGTGGCGTAGAAGAAGCCGCCGCCGTATTTCTGGTTGCTGCCGGGACCGACGAACAGGATGCGCATGGGGTCAGGTCAGCCTGCGAAGGTGCGTGCCTGGAAGCCAGACAGCGGCTGTGATATCAACGAGTCCCAAACTGATATCACGTGAGGTGAAGCCATGGCGGACATCCTCGTCCGACGGCTCGACGACGCGGTCAAGCAGCGCTTGAAGGAGCGCGCCGAGCGGCATGGGCGCAGCTTGGAGGCCGAAGTGCGGGAGATACTCGTCGAGGCCGCGCACTCTGACCAAACTACGCAGTCGGCCTCGGCGTCTGCCAAGGGGTTCGGCACACAGATGGCAGAGATATTCCAAGGCATCGGGCTCACACCCCAAGAGTTGGCCGAGTTCGACGAGGCCGTGCGAAACGCCCGCAAGGAAAGCGACCGCGATCCTCCGGATTTTGGCGAATGATCGTTCTCGATACGAACGTCTTTTCCGTTCTGATGGGCTCGCCGGCCGATGTTGTTGCCGCTGCCTGGGTTGACCGTCAGCCGGTATCGAGGCTCGCGATCTCGGCTGTCACGCTACATGAGGTTCGGGTCGGTATCGCTTACCTGCCGCCGAGCAGGCGTCGCGACGCACTTGGTCACGGTCTCGAACTGGCTCTGCAACGGCTTTCGCATCAAGTTCTGCCGATCGACGAGCACACGACTTCGATCTCCGCCCGTTCCATGGCCGCGCGCCGAGCTATGGGCAGACCGATGCTGCTGGCCGATTGCCTGATCGCCGCCGCCGCGATTCAGCATCGAGCCCGCCTCGCCACCCGCAACGTGCGCGACTTCGCGGGCCTGCCGCTCGATGTCGTCGATCCCTGGTCGGACGTCGCGCCGCCGGGCTGAACAGCTGTCGGCCGCCCTCACACGAGCACCTTGCCCTCGTCGCCGATCGCCTTGCCGACCTCCTCGTCGCTGACGTTCTCGCCGAGCAGCATCTCGTTGTGCGCCTTGCCCGACGGGATCATCGGGAAGCAATTGGCGAGCGCCGCCACGCGGCAGTCGAAGATCACCGGCACGGGCGTGTCGATCATTTCCATGATCCTGTCGTCGAGCTCGCCCGGCTTGTCGCAATAGATGCCCTTCCAGCCGTAAGCCTCGGCGAGCTTGACGAAATCGGGCAGCGCCTCGGTGTAGCTTTCGCTGAGGCGGTTGCCGTGCAAGAGCTGCTGCCACTGGCGGACCATGCCCATGTACTGGTTGTTCAGGATGAACACCTTGACCGGCAGCCGGTACTGCACCGCCGTCGAGCACTCCTGGATGTTCATCAGAATCGAGGCATCGCCGGCGATGTCGATGACGAGCGACTTGGGATGGGCGAGTTGGGCGCCGATGGCGGCGGGCAGCCCATAACCCATCGTGCCGAGCCCGCCCGACGTCATCCAGCGGTTGGGCTCGTCGAAGTGGTAGAGCTGTGCCGCCCACATCTGATGCTGGCCGACCTCCGTCGTGATGTAGGTGTCGCGATCCTTGGTCAGCGCGTAGAGCCGTTCGACGGCGTACTGCGGCATGATCACGTCCTCGGAGCGCTTGTAGGACAGCGACTTCTTGGCCCGCCAGCCGTCGATCTGCTTCCACCATGCCTTGTGGGCCGCCTTGTCGAGCTGCGGGGCCTTGGCCTTCCAGATGCGCAGCATGTCCTCCAGCACGTAGGCGACGTCGCCCAGGATCGGCACGTCGGCGCGCACGTTCTTGTTGATCGAGGACGGATCGATGTCGACGTGGATCTTCTTCGATCCCGGCGAGAAGGCGTCGATGCGGCCGGTGATGCGATCATCGAAGCGGGCGCCGATGTTGATCATCACGTCGCAGCCGTGCATCGCCATATTGGCTTCGTAGGTGCCATGCATGCCGAGCATGCCGAGCCACTGCTTGTCGGACGCCGGGAAAGCGCCGAGGCCCATCAAGGTCGAGGTGACGGGAAATCCCGTGAGCCGGGCAAGCTCGCGCAAGAGCTGGCTCGCCTTGGGCCCGGAATTGATGACGCCACCGCCGGTGTAGAAGATCGGGCGCTTGGCGGACGCCATCAGCTCGACCGCCTCGCGCACGCCGGTCTGCTCGGGCTTGATGCGCGGCTTGTAGGTCTTGTGCTGGATGTTCGAGGGGCCGACGTAGTTGCCGGTCGCGAACTGAATGTCCTTCGGGATATCGACGACGACGGGCCCCGGCCGGCCGGTGCGGGCGATGTGGAACGCCTCGTGGATGACGCGCGCGAGGTCGTCGACCGACTTCACGAGCCAGTTGTGCTTGGTGCAGGGCCGCGTGATGCCGACCGTATCGCACTCCTGGAAGGCGTCGTTGCCGATGAGGTGGGTCGGCACCTGGCCCGTCAGGCAGACGACGGGGATCGAATCCATCAGCGCATCAGTCAAGCCCGTCACGGCGTTGGTCGCGCCGGGACCGGAGGTGACGAGCACGACGCCGACCTTGCCCGTCGAGCGGGCGTAGCCTTCGGCGGCGTGCACGGCTCCGCCTTCCTGGCGGACGAGGATGTGGCGCACCTTCTCCTGCTGGAAAAGCTCGTCGTAGATCGGCAGCACGGCGCCGCCCGGATAGCCGAACACGAACTCGACGCCCTGATCGGCGAGCGCCTTGATCACCATTTCCGCGCCGGTCATTTGTCGGGCCATGGATGCATCCTCTCTCGTGAAGTCGCCGCGCGGCGGTCGCGCCAGCGCGCCATGAACCGCCATCCGAGCACGAGGTCAATGATTATTCGTAAACAGCCTAGAAATCATAATAAAATTGCTTCTACGCTAGCTTCCACGCAGACATATTGCGCCGCAGCCAGGAAAGCTGCCGCTTAACATAGTGCCGCGTATCGAGCTTCGCGGCGGCGACGGCGGCGTCCAGGCTCGACGTGCCGTCGAGGTAGGCGAGCAGCGGGGGCACGCCGACCGCGCGCAGCGCCGGGAGACTGCGGTCGAGGCCGAGCGACCGCAACGAGCGGACCTCGTCCAGCGCGCCAGCCGCCATCATGGCGTCGAAGCGGTCATCGCAGCGGCGGTAGACCTCGTCGCGCTCGCACGCGACGACCAGACCCTGCCACGTGCCGGGCGGCAGAACGGGTGTCGCGGGTTCGGCCTGCCAGGCGACGAGCGGCCGGCCCGTCGCCTCGAACACCTCGAGGGCCCGCACGATGCGTTGCCGATCGCTCGGCCTCAGCCGGGCACCAGTCGCGGGATCGCGGGCAGCAAGCTCGCGATGGAGGTCGGCAGGACCCAGAACGGCTGCCGCCTCCCGCCAGCGCGCGCGCACCTCCGGCGGGATCGGCGGCACCGGCGCGAGGCCCTCGGTCAACGCCTTGAAGTAGAGCCCAGTGCCGCCGACCAGGATCGGCACCGCGCCGGCCGCGCGGGCCGCCGCGATCTCGCGGGCCGCGTCGGTGAGAAAGCGGCCGACCGAATAAGCCTCGGCGGCGGGCACCGTGCCGTACAGCCGATGGGGCACCTCGCGCATGTCTCCGACGCGCGGGCGCGCGGTCAGAATGCTGAGCTCTGCGTAGACCTGCATGGAATCGGCGTTGATGACGATGCCGCCGCAGCGGCGCGCCAAGTCGAGCGCGCGGGCCGACTTGCCGCTCGCTGTCGGCCCTGCGATAAGTACACTACGTTCAGGTTGCATGATCAGAGGCCTGCACGTCTCACACCGCCCATGGGCCCAACCGTCGCTTGGCCAGCGCTGTACCGCAACCGTCACCGCGAGCCTTGCAAATGTCCCGTTCCCAGCGTCAGCACCTCGTACTGACGGCTCCGACGCACGCGCCATGCCTCAACGCGACGCTCGTCGATACGGTCACCCGGCTGCTGGCGCGCGATGCCGTCGTCGATGCGCGCTGGCTCGCGCCGGGGGAAGCCTGGGAACTGACCTTCGCCGCGCAAGGCGATGGCGGAGCCCACCTCAAGCAGCAAATCGCGACCGCGCTCATCGGGTTTCCCGTCGACATCAATATTCTGCCCTACGAGGGGAGCAAGCGGCGCAAGAAGCTGCTCGTCGCGGACATGGATTCCACCATCATCGAGCAGGAGTGCATCGACGAGATCGCCGACTTCGCCGAGGTGCGCGCCGAGGTTGCCGCCATCACCGAGCGGGCCATGGCGGGGGAACTCGATTTCGAGGCGGCGCTGAAGGCTCGCGTCGCGCTGCTGAAGGACCTGCCGGCCAACATCGTCGAGGCTGTGCTGGTCGACCGCATCACAGTGATGCCGGGCGCGCTCGATCTCGTCCGCACCATGAAGGAGCACGGCGCGCGCACGGCGCTCGTTTCCGGCGGCTTCACGGTTTTCACCTCGCAGGTGGCGGCCATGGTCGGCTTCGATACCCATCACGGCAACGAGTTGATCATGGCCGACGGCAAGCTCGGCGGCACGGTGGCCGAGCCGATCCTCGGCCGGCAAGCCAAGCTCGACACGCTGCAGGCGGAGGCGGCCTCGGTCGGCATCTCGCTCGGCGATACGCTCGCCGTCGGCGACGGGGCCAACGATCTCGCCATGCTGGGGGCCGCCGGCCTGGGCGTCGCCTATCGCGCCAAGCCGATCGTCGCTGCTGCTGCGCGCGCGTCGATCACCCACGCGGACCTCCGGGCCCTCCTCTATCTGCAGGGGTATGCGCGGGACGAGTTCGCGGAGTGATGGTCGATCGGGCGGCAAGCCCGCGGCACCGTTTTCAACGTGATGCCGGGCGTGCCTGCCCCGGCACGTGTTGCCGGGGTGACGAGAGTGCGCGGGATACGACTGTCACGGCCCTCATCCGGCGCTCCGCGCCACCTTCTCCCGGCGGGAGAAGGGGAGCAAGGCGCAACCGCCGCTGCCCGCTCACCCCTTGACGATCACGCTGACGTGGCGGGTCTTGCCGGAGGTGGCGCCTTTCGCGTCGGCGACGAGGGTGTCGAAGCCGGCGGCCGGCTCGCTCGAGCCGTCGTGCACGAAGATAACCTGGGCGGCCTCGAGGTCGGCCTGGGTGAAGCGGGTGACGGGGGTCGAGCTGGCGGAGGCGAGCGCGACGAACCCGTGCGCCGGCTTCGTGACGGAGTAGACGAGGTCGGCTGCCACGTCGTCGGGGTCGAGGGCGGTGAGATCGTCCGTCGTGATGACGACGACGCCGCCGCGCTTCACCGCCACATTGAAGTCGCCGGCGAGGTGCGGGGGCACGTTGCGCAGGGTCGCGCTCAATTCACCGCCCTTGTCCATCGAGATCTTGCCGTAGACGACGTCGCCGGCGACCGCGCCTGTCTCGCCGATGCGGATGAGGCCGCGGATGACGACGTCGCCTTGCAGCGCGCCGTGCACGTCGGCGTCCTCGGCGCGCAGCTTGCCGTAGAGCTCGCCCGTCTTGCTGATGGTGACCTGACGGGCCGTCAGGCTGCCTTGCAGGCGTCCGTTGACGACGAGCTGGCCCTTCGAGACAACGTCCCCCTCGACGACCGCGTCGGACATGATCACGCTCTTGCTGCCGTGTTCGCTCACGATCTTCTCTCCTGCCGCTGCTGCCGGGGGCTCGCCCGGTTGGCCGAGACCATATCAGCATCGCCAAGCCTGCGACACGGGCGAGGCGTGACGTGCCTTGCTGCTTGCTTCAGCGCGGTGGCGGGGAAGCTGCCGCGAGCCCGGCGGCCTCGAGTGCGGCGGCGAGTTCCTCGCGCGCCCGCTCGGCCTGGCGCTGGCGGTCCCACAGGCTGGCGTAAAGCCCGTTCCTGGCGATGAGCTCGGCGTGCGTGCCCTCTTCGACGAGGCGGCCGGCCTCCAGCACGAGAATGCGGTCGGCGTTGACGATGGTCGACAGGCGGTGGGCGATGACGAGCGTCGTGCGGTCCTTGGCGACGCGGTCGAGGGCGTCCTGGATCTCTCTCTCCGTGTGGCTGTCGAGCGCGCTCGTCGCCTCGTCGAGGATCAGGATCGGGGGCCCCTTGAGGATCGTGCGGGCGATGGCGACGCGCTGCTTCTCGCCGCCCGACAGCTTGAGGCCGCGCTCGCCGACCATCGTTTCGTAGCCCTGCGGGAGTGTGCGGATGAAGCCGTCGATCTGGGCGAGCCGCGCCGCCTCCTCGATCTCGCCCTCGGTTGCCTCGGGTCGGCCGTAGCGGATGTTGTAGCGGATGGTGTCGTTAAACAGCACGGTATCCTGCGGGACGACGCCGATCGCCGAGCGCAGGCTCGCCTGGGTCACGTCGCGGATGTACTGGCCGTCGATCGTAACGCGCCCTTCGGCGATATCGTAGAAGCGGAACAGGATGCGCGAGATGGTCGACTTGCCGGCGCCGGAGGGGCCGACGATGGCCACCATGCCGCCGGCCGGCACCGTGAAGGACACGTCCTTCAGGATCGGACGGTCGGCCTCGTAGCGGAACGAGACGTTCTCGAAGCGGATCGCACCCTCGGCGACGGCGAGCGGGCCGGCACCCGGCTTGTCCTCGATCTCCGGGTGCTTGCCGAGGATCTGGAACATGACCTCGATGTCGACGAGACCCTGCTTGATCTCGCGATACACCATGCCCATGAAGTTCAGCGGGATGTAGAGCTGGATCATCAGCGCATTGATCATCACGAAGTCGCCGATGGTGTGCGTGCCGGCGGCGACACCGCGGGCGGCGAGCCACATGACGAGCGTCATGCCGGCGGTGAAGATCGCCGCCTGGCCGGAGTTGAGCACGCCGAGCGAATAGTAGGTCTTGATGGCCGCCTGCTCGTAGCGCGCCATGGACTGGTCGAAGCGGCGCGCCTCCATGGCCTCGTTGCCAAAGTATTTCACGGTCTCGAAGTTGAGCAGGCTGTCGATCGCCTTGGAGTTGGCGTCCGTGTCGCTGTCGTTCATCTCGCGGCGGATGGCCATGCGCCACTCGGAGGCGGCGAACGTGAACCACATGTAGAGCGCGACGGTGGCGAGCACGACGAGCACGTAGAGGCCGTCGAAGTACCAGGCGAGGATGGCGCAGACGAGGATCAGCTCGAGTGCCGTCGGCACCACGTTCAGGACACCCATGCGGATGATGAGTTCGATGCCGCGCGCGCCGCGCTCGAGCACGCGCGAAAGCCCGCCGGTGCGCCGCTCGAGGTGGAAGCGCAGGCTGAGGCGGTGCAGATGCTCGAACGTGCGCTTGTTCAGCTCACGGACGGCGTTCTGGCCGACCTTGGTGAACAGCACGTCGCGGACCTGATTGAGCACCATCATCAGGACGCGGCCGACGCCGTAGGCGACGATCAGCATCGTGGTCGCGAGCGCGAGCGACTGCGGGCCGATGCCGGTCTCGCCGGTGTGGGCGGCAAGCGCGTCGGTTGCTTCCTTGTAGACGATCGGGACCAGAACGGTGACGACCTTGGCGACCAGCAGGACGAGGAAGGCGGCGACGACGTTGGCGCGCAGGTCCGCCCGGCCTGCGGGCCAGACGTAGGGGACGAGACCGCGCAGCACGGTCCAGTGATCCTCGCGCGTAGCGGGGCGAGGGGCGGCGGGGCGGTGGAGCATGGGGCCTGAGGGGTTCGATGGGCGAGCGGGGTTCGTGACGCGAGCGAGACGCGTGGCGCGAGCGCCGGGGCGGTCTCGGTGCGAGAGGGGAGAGAGAATGAGAATACGTCTAACCGAGCCTCGACCGGCATGCAAAGTCCGGGCGGTTGCACGGGCTCGATGGCCAGGGCGAGGAGACATCAGGCTCTTGTTGCATTATTTCAATAATTATTGTAACATTTAACTTATGGACCATGCCTCGGCAATCTCCGCCCTCGCGGCGCTCGCCCATACGCACCGGCTCGCCGTGTTCCGTCGGCTCGTAACGGCCGGCCCCTCCGGCATGGCGGCGGGCGATATCGCGCGCAACGTTGGTATCGGAGCAACCGCGCTGTCGTTCCACGTCAAGGAGTTGGACCGCGCGGGCCTCGTCCGGTCGTGGCGGGACGGCCGCTTCGTGCGCTACAGCGCGGACATCGAGGGCATGCGGCGGCTGATCGCCTTCCTCACCGAGGATTGTTGCCAAGGTCGGCCCGACCTGTGCGGGGGCATCGCTGCCGGCGTTGCCGAGACGGCGTGCTGCGCGCCGGCGCCTGAGGCCGGACCACAGGCTGCACAGCCGCGGCGGACGACGAGCAGACAGCGAAGGATCAAGGCATGACAGCGCGTCCCTACACAGTGTTGTTTCTGTGTACGCATAACTCCGCCCGGTCAGTGCTCGCCGAGAGCATCTTGAACGCTGTGGGCAAGGGGCTGTTCAAGGCCTACAGCGCGGGCTCGACACCGCGCGGGACGGTCAACCCGCTCGCGCTCACGACTCTCGCTGAGCGCGGTCATGACGTTTCCGGGCTGAGGTCCAAGTCATGGGACGCGTTCGCCGCGACGGATGCGCCACGCTTCGACTTCATCTTCACGCTATGCGACGACGCGGCCGCCGAGACGTGTCCGGTGTGGCCGGGCCATCCGACGACGGGACATTGGGGCATGCCCGATCCCTCGCGGACGGACGGCGGGCAGGAGGGTCAGCGGGCGGCGTTCTCAGAGGCCTATGCGCGGCTCGATGCGCATCTGAGGGATTTCGTCGAACTGGCCCGCGCGAGCGATAGCGTGGCTGACCTGAAAACGCGGCTCGCCCCGCTCGCGGAGCGCTTCCATGCCGTCAATCGTGTCCCCTACGGCGGCGGGGCCTGATCCGTGACGGCTCGAGTTCACGCGACGCCGTTGCAGTGGATCGTCGCCGAAGCACTCGGCAGCGCGCTGCTGCTCGCCACCGTGGTCGGCTCCGGCATCATGGCCGAACGGCTCGCCGGCGGTAACGATGCGATCGCGCTCCTCGGCAACACGATCCCGACGGGGGCAATGCTTTACGTCCTGATCACGGGGCTGGGGCCGATCTCGGGGGCACACCTCAATCCTGCCGTGACGCTCGTGTTCGCGCTGCGCGGTGACATCGAGGTCCGCGCGGGGATGTGGTTCGTCGCGGCTCAGAGCGCTGGCGCGATCGCAGGTGTGCTCGTCGCCCACGTCATGTTCGACCTCGAAGTGTTACAGATGTCGACGACCGTGCGCGGCGGACTGGGCCAGTGGGTATCAGAGGGCGTCGCCACATTCGGCCTCGTGCTGACGATCCTATTGACGCTGCGCGCCCGTCCCGATGCGGTCGCGACGGCTGTCGCCCTCTACATCACGGCGGCCTATTGGTTCACCGCGTCGACCTCGTTCGCAAACCCCGCCGTGACGCTCGCGCGCAGCTTGACCGATACGTTCGCCGGCATCGCACCCTCGGGCGTCGCGGGCTTCATGCTGGCCCAGGTCGCCGGTGCGCTCGCTGGCCTCGCGCTCGTCGCTGTCCTCGCGCCCGATGAGGCCGACCGCGCGTCTTGAGCGGCGCTCCCCGCGCTCAGTCCCGCCCGAGCTCTCCGCAACTGGCAGTATCGTGCAGGCGCAGGCGCGGCTGCCGTAACGGCGGCCCACTTTGTCGCAGCGTGACGCCGGCAATCGCGCTGAACTTCTCGTGAAGTGGCTTCGTTGGCATACCAGAGGGCCCACTCGCGCCGCATATGTGATCGCATGTGGACGCGGGCATGGCGGCCGCGCGAGGAGTCGGCTTCGGGGGACCAGCAGCATGTGGATCGTTCATTATGCGATCAGCCACCGGCACAGCGTAGGCGTTCTCGCGGCTCTGACGCTGCTGTTTGGCCTGCTCTCCGGCCGCAACATGTCGTCGGACATCCTGCCGACCGTCGACATTCCCGCGATCAACATCGTTTGGACCTACCAGGGTCTCAACCCACAGGAGATGGCGAGCAAGATCACGTCGTTCAGCGAGCTCGCCGTGCTCAACAACGTCGACAACATCCGCGAGGTGCGATCGGAGACCCTGAACGGCCTTGCTATCGTGCGCATCGACTTCCAGCCCGGCACCGACGTGACGACTGCCTTCGCGCAGGTGACGAGCGTGAGCCAGACCATCCTGCGGCGCATGCCGCAGGGTACGACGCCGCCGCTCATCATTCCATTCGTGCCGTCGAGCGTGCCGGTGCTGCAGCTCGTGATTGCCTCCGACACGCTGAACGACGGCGCACTGTTCGACTACGCGCGCCTGCAATTGCGCGCCCAGATCCAATCGATCCCCGGCATCCGCCTGACGCTCCCCTACGGCGGTGCGCCGCGCCAGATCATGATCGATCTCAGGCCCGAGGCGCTGCAAGCCAATGGGCTGTCGCCGAGCGACGTGGCGCGGGCGGTGGCGGCGCAGAACCTGACGCTGCCGTCCGGCGCGCTGAGGACGGATGCCCGCGAAATCCTCATCACGACGAATGCGAGCCCGGAGACGGTGACCGCGTTCGCCGATCTGCCGATCCGCTCGGTCGAGGGCCGCACGGTGCGGCTCGCCGACGTGGCGAGCGTGCGTGACGGGCAGGCGGTGCAGACGAACATCGCGCGGCTCAACGGGCAGAACGCGGTGATGGTCTCGGTCCTGAAGCTGGGCGATGCCTCGACGCTCGACATCGTCAACCAGATCAAGGCGCGGCTCGGGGAAATCCGCTCGGCGGCACCGGAGGGCGTGACGATCGAGCCCGTGTTCGACCAGTCGGTGTTCGTCGGTTATGCCATCGACGCGCTTGCCAAGGAGGCCGTCATCGTGGCCTGCCTCGTCGGCTTCGTCGTGCTGCTGTTCCTCGGCAACTGGCGCTCCTCGTTCATCGTGCTGACGTCGATCCCGCTGTCGCTGCTCGCCTCCGTCGGCGGGCTCGCGCTCACCGGCAATACCTTCAACCTTATGACGCTCGGCGGCCTGATGCTCGCCATCGGCATCCTCGTCGACAATGCGCTCGTCGAGGTCGAGAACATCGACCGCAATATCGAGAAGGGGCTGCCCGTCGATCAGGCGGTGCTGAAAAGCGCGAGCGAGGTCGCGTTCCCCGAGTTCGTGTCGACGTGTGCCATCTGCATCGTCTTCTCGCCGCTGTTCCTGCTGACCGGCATCGCCGCCTTCGTGTTCGTGCCGCTGGCGCTCGCCGTGATCTTCGCGCTCGTTGCCTCCTATATCCTGTCGCGCACGCTGGTGCCGACGCTGGCGACGATGATGCTCAAGCCGGTGGCTCATGGGCAGGCGCACGACGCGCAGCTCGGTGCCGGGCATGGCGAAGCGCACGCCGCGACGGGCCCCGTGGGCCGCTTTCTCGACGGCCTCGCCAGCCTGATGGCCGGTCTCGTGCGGCTCCTGGTGCGGTTCAAGATCCTGCCATTCGCTGGCGTCGTCGCAGCGCTCGTCTGCGGAACGGTCGCGAGCCTCAACGTCGGCCGCGAGTTCTTTCCGGAAACGGACGCAGGCATGCTGCGCATCTACGTGCGTGCTGCACCGGGCCAGCGCGTCGAGGAAACCGCCACCACGTTCGCAGAAGTGCAGCGGACGATCCGCGAGGTCGTGCCGGCCGACGAACTGGCCCTCGTCGCCGAGAGTATCGGCTCGCCCGACCCCATCAACCAGGCGTGGGTGGCGAGCGGCGTGGTCGGCTCGTTCGATGGCGACATCCTCGTGCAACTCGCCGATGGGCACGCGGGAACGGCGCATTACGTCTCCGCGCTGCGCCGTGCGCTGCGCCAGCGGCACCCGGAGCTCACCTTCTATTTCAGGCCGGCGGATGCCACCGCGCAGACGCTGGCGGGCTCGGCGCAGACGGCGATCGAGCTGCGCATCGTCGGTCGCGACGGACCGGGCAACATGGCGATGGCGCGCCGCCTGATCCAGGACATCGGCAGCGTCGAAGGCGCCGTCGACCTCGCCCTGCGGCAGGTGCCCAACCTGCCGACCTATCACCTCGAGATCGACAGGGCGCGGGCGCTACAGATCGGCGTCACGCCTCAGGATGCCACGAACGCGCTTCTCGCAGCACTCGGCTCGGGCGGCACGGTCGCGCCCAGCTACTGGAGCGATCCGCAGGTCGGTCTCTCCTACACGGTGCAAATCGTGGCGCCGCCGGCAAACCTCATGTCGGTCGAGCAGGTGCTCAATACGCCGGTGCGCGCGGGGGCATCGGGAGAGCTCGTGCCGCTCAGGACCTTCGCCACCCTGCAACTGCGGCAGAGCGCGGCACTCGTCGAGCGGGCGACGCTGCAGCCAATGCTGACCATTCTCATGAATGTGGAAGGCCGCGACCTCGGCGGGGTCTATGGCGATGTCGCGCGCATCGTCTCTGCCGCGGCCAAGGACCTGAAGCCCGGCAATCGCATCGAGATCGCGGGGCAGGCGCGCGAGATGGACCGCGCCTATGCCGAGATGGCGGGCGGGCTCGGCCTTGCGGCCGTGCTCGTCTACCTCGTGATGGTCGTCAACTTCCAGAGCTGGCTCCTGCCGCTGATCGCCATGGGCAGCGCGCCGATCGCGGTGATGGGCGCGCTCGTCGGCCTCTACGCGCTCGCCACACCGCTGTCGGTGCCGGCGCTGACCGGTCTCATCATGGTGATCGGCGTTTCGACGGCCAACTCCGTACTCGTCATCAGCTTTGCCCGCGACGAACTCGCCAAGGGCGCCACGCCCCTCGATGCAGCACTCGATGCGGTGCGCATCCGTCTGCGGCCGGTACTCATGACGGCAACCGCGATGATCATAGGCATGATACCCATGGCTCTCGGCGTCGGCGAGGGCGGCGAGCAGAACGCGCCGCTCGGCCGGGCCGTGGTTGCCGGCCTCGTGTTCGGGACGGTGGCGACGCTGACGTTCGTGCCGTTCCTGTTCGCGGTGTTGGCGCGCGGCCGGCGCATGCCGGCAGGCGCGGCAGCCGACGCCAGCGAGACTGAGATCGCGCACAAGCTGCCGGCGCCGGTGCCGGGAGAATGACCTTGGAATGCCGGGGCCGCGCCTCATGAGCGCATAACGTTCCTGCGGAACCGGAAAGGCGCTCTGGTAGTCTGATTTATCGCATTTTCTTCGACGGACCGGTGTCCACTTCGTCGAAGAATGCTCAAGCGAGGAACACGACGCATGGCGAATTTCGGAGCAATCGGCATCGGTCTCGTCGTTGCGGCGGGCGTGGCTGCATCGGCGGCCTACGCGCTTGCCCCCGACGCGGTAATGGACAGCGTACGCCGCGCGGCCGCAGCGGTCGGCGCAGGTCAGGTGGCGGGCGCCGGCCAGGGTGCGGCCACCGGCGCACGGCCGGCCATGGTCGCCAAGGCTCCCGTCGTCCGCACGGTCACCCCCCAGCCCTCGAAGGAGGTGCAGACGATCATGCTGCCGGGGCGCACAGCTCCCATCGAGCAGGCGCAGATCGCCGCGCGCGTCTCGGGCTATGTCGCCGAGCGCTTCGTCGATATCGGCGAGACGGTCGCGGACGGGCAGGTGCTGCTCGTCATCGACGCGCCCGAGGTCGACCATCAGATCGCGCGCGCCAAGGCCGCCGTCGAGCAGGCCGTCGCCCAGCGCCGGCTGGCGGAAGCGAGCGCTGGGCGCAGCCAGTCGCTCGTACAGACCGGCATCGTCTCCAAGCAGGTGCAGGATGAACGGATGACGGCAGTGAATGCCGCGACCGCCGATCAGGCCGCTGCCGAAGCCGAGGTGCGCCGTCTCGACGAGGTGCGCAAGTTCCTCACGGTGCGCGCGCCGTTCGCGGGTGTCGTCGTCGGTCGCTTCATCGATCGCGGCGACCGCGTATCGAGCGGGGAAGGCCAAGCCGGCAGCGCGCTCTTCCGCATTGCGCGCCTCGAGCAACTTCGGGTCGAGATCGACGTGCCGCAGTCGGCGGCCATGCGTGTGGTGGCGGGCAACGCTGCGCGCATCACCTTTGCGGAATTGCCCGGACAGGTGTTCGAGGCGAAAGTGGCGCGGATCACCAACGTCATCGACCCGGCGTCCGCGACCATGCGTGCCGAGCTTGCCATGGACAATCCCGGCCGGCGCATCCCGGCGGGCCTCACCGGGCAGGTCAACCTCGACCTCAGTTCCGGCCAGCCGGTCGTCACCGTTCCGACCAACACGCTGGCGGTGCGCGGCGGACGGCAGGTGGTGACCGTCGTGGATGGGCAGTCTCGCATCAAGTTCGTGCCCGTCACGCTCGGGCGCGACCTCGGCAATCGCATCGAGGTGACGGCCGGGCTCGCGGCGACGGACCGCGTCGTGCTGAGCCCCAACGCCCTGTTGCGCGAGGGCGACCAGGTCGAAGTCGCGACGCCGGCGCCGACGACCTGAACAGAGCCCCTCGCGCGACGGCAACGAGCCCCACTCGTCATCCGTTGCGCCGCAGCTTACGTCTATACTCAACGCAAGATCAGCAATCGAACGGATGAGGCCGCCATGATCGAAGTGGAGACGATGGAAGGCCGCATCATCGCCGGCGCCCTGCGGCTCGCCGCCGAGAAGCCGTGGCGCGACGTCAGCCTCGGCGACATCGCCGGGGCGGCCGGCGTCGGCCTGATGGACGTCCGGCGCGCCTTCGCGACCAAAGGCGACATCGTCGCCGGCTTCATCCGACGCATCGACGAAGTAGTGCTCACAGCCATTCCGGCACGGGCCGAGGGGCAGTCGCCGCGCGATGCGCTGTTCGAAGTCATGATGGCACGCTTCGATGCGCTCAACCCGCACAAGGCCGCCGTGCGCTCGATCGCCGAAGCCACCTTCGGAGATGCGGAAGTTGCACGCGCCATGCTCGCCTCGCAGCGCTGGATGCTGGAGGCGGCCGGCATCGGCTCGCAGGGCGCGCAGGGAGCCATGCGGGTCGCGGGCCTCGTCTCGCTCTACGGGTGGGTGCTGCGCACGTGGCTCGACGACGACGATCCAGGCATGGCCAAGACCATGGCCGCGCTCGATCGCCGGCTGCGCAGCGGAGAGCAGGCGATCGGTGCCATGGATCAGGCCTTCGACGGCGCGCGCCGTGTGCGCGACATGCTCGCCGGATTGGCCAGCCGGCCGCGGCGGCGGTCATCGGAGGCCGGAAGCGAGGGCGAGAGCGGCCCGGGCGAGCCGCCAGCATCCACGGCCACCACGCACTGAACCGCGACGAACCGCGATCCATGGGCTGCTGGCCGGCACTCGCAGACGAACCCGCTGTCTGTCACGGTCGAAGTATCGCGGCCGCGACTGCCTGCTTCAGAGCGGCAGTGAGATGATGGCGCGCAGTCCGCCCATGGAGCTCTCGCCCAGCGTGATGTCGCCGCCGTGGCTGCGAGCGATGTCGCGCGCGATGGCCAACCCGAGCCCGGTGTTGCCAGTGTCCTGGTTGCGGGCCACGTCGAGGCGGTAGAACGGGCGGAAGACGTTCTCGCGCTCGGCTTCGGGGATGCCCGGCCCGTCGTCGTCGACCTCGATGCGCACCCAATGGCGCTCGGTGGCGGCGCGCAGGATGACGCGATCGCCGAAGCGGGCGGCATTCGAGACGAGGTTCGTGATCGCCCGCTTCAGCGCGTGACGCTTCAACGGCAGGACGATGTCCTTGCGGCGCTTCCTCATCTTGAACTCGATGTCGACGCCGAACACGGCTGCGTCATCGCAGACCTCGGCCAAGAGCTCCTTGAGGCTCGTCGGATGCGCCTCCTCGCCACCATCGCCGCGCGTGAAAGCGAGGTAGTCCTCCAGCATATGGTGCATCTCGTTGACGTCGGCGCGCAGCGAGCGCGCCTCGGGTGTATCGCCGAGAAAGGCCAGTTGCAGCTTGAAGCGGGTGAGGATCGTGCGCAGGTCGTGGCTGACGCCGGCGAGCATCGTCGTGCGCTGCTCGACGTGCGTCGTGATGCGCTCCTTCATCTCGAGGAAGGCCTGCGCCGCCTGGCGGACCTCGCGGGCGCCGCGCGGGCGGAAGTCGGGTGGCTCGGGGCGTCCCTTGCCGAACGCATCGGCCGCCTCGGCGAGGCGCAGGATCGGCTTGATCTGGTTCCTGAGAAAAATGATCGAGAACGTCAGCAGGATGACCGACGAGCCGACCATCCACATAAGGAAGATTTCCGAGTTGGAGGCGTAGGTCTGCTTGCGGGTGGCGATGAAGCGCAGCACGGCCTTGTCGTGACGAACACGGACCTCGACGAGGCGCGACTGGCCGACCGTGTCGATCCAGAACGGACGGTTGACGAAGCGGGCGATCTCGCGGGAGAGCGCGCGGTCGAGCAGGTCGAAGAACGGCTTGGGCCGGGCCGGTGGAAGGTCGCCGGGCGGCAGGATCTGCATGGAGAGCGCGAGCTTGTCGCGCGCGAGCTCGATGAGGCGGTCCTCGTCGGACTTGGTGCGCGCGGTATCGTAGACCTCGATCAGGGCGGCGATGTCGCGCGCGGTCGCCTCGGAGAGGCGGCGCGTCACGACCTGCCAGTGGCGCTCCATGAAGACGAAGGCGACGACGCCCTCGAGCACGACGATGGGCGCGATGATGATGATGAGCGCGCGCGCGTAGAGGCCTTTGGGCAGGATATCGGCGAGCTGGCGGGCGCTGATCGCCTGCAAGCCACGCAAGCGGGCGACGAGCCAGCCCAACAGCACGCGCGGATCGATCCAGGCCCACAGCCCGCGCGCCGCCGACATGCGCGCTTCCGTCAGGCCGAGACTATCGCGCAGATCGAGCAAACGGCTGTCCTCTGGAGTGGGCGCGGCGCCATCCATGCCCGGCGGCGCGGAGGGCGGCCATCGGCGGCAAAGGTGGCACCGGCCGCGCTAAGCCAGTCCGACGGCGTGACGGTGGCGTCAGTCGGTATAGAGGATATAGCCCTTGCCGCGAACCGTCTGCAGGTAGACCGGGTTGGCCGGGTCGATCTCGATCTTGCGGCGCAACCGGTTGATCTGCACGTCGATGGCGCGCTCAGAGCCGGTGCTGTCGTCACTGGCGAGCTCGTGACGCTGGATCGGCACGCCGGGCTTCGTCGCGAACTGGCGCATGAGATCGCGCTCGCGCTCGGTCAGCTTGATGGTCTCGTCGTGCCGCTTGAGCTCACCGCGACCGATATGGAAGCAGTAGGCTCCCATGCGCACCTCCTCACTCGTGCCGGCGCTGATCTGGCCGCGGCGGAGGATGTTGCGCAGGCGCAGCACGAGCTCGCGCGGCTCGAAGGGCTTGGCGATGTAGTCATCGACGCCCGCCTCCAGCCCCTCGATGCGCTGCTCGCTCTCCGAGCGCGCAGTCAGCATGCAGACCGGCAGCGGCATCTCGCGCTTGATCTCGCGGGCGAACTCGATACCGGGCTGGCCGGGCATCATCCAATCGAGCACCACGAGGTCGAAGGTGAGCCCGCGCATCGCCGCCTTGGCTGCCGCGGCGTCCCCAGCGGTCGTCACGCGGAAGCCCTGATCGAACAGGAAGCGGGCGAGGAGGTCGCGGATGCGCTGATCGTCGTCGACGATGAGGATATGGGGCGCATCGTCGGGCAGCGTCGTATCGGCGAGCGTGCGTGCTGGCGTGGTCATCATGCACCTCAGGTCTGCTTACTCATCGGGATGCTCAGTGCCCGGCCCCGCCCATCTCGGGAAGCCGGCCCTGCACATCGACGGCGCGACGGCGTTCGCCTTCAGCCCGGACCATGGCTCACAGGTCCGAGGCACCCCGATCCTGCGACGCGGCCACCTCGCCGTCGGGCGTCGGCGCGGTGATGAGCGAGCGCACCTTAGCGCGGTCCTTCTCCCCGATCATGGCGAAAAGAAAGCGGCGGGTGACCTCGTCGGCACTCGGACCGGCCGCCGTCAAGGCTTCGCGCAGGCGCTCGATCTGGCGGTCGGCGAGGCGGTCGGCGAGGCGGGCGCCCTTCGGCGTGACGTAGAGCAGGCGCTCGCGACGGTCGGACTTGCCTTCGCGCTGGACGATGAAGCCCTCGTCGACGAGTTGTTTCAGCACGCGAGCCAGCGACTGCTTGGTGATGCGCAGGATCTCGAGAAGGTCGGCGACGCGCAGGCCGGGATTGCGGCGCACGAAGTGCAGCACGCGATGGTGAGCACGGCCGAATCCATACCGCTCCAGCATGGCGTCGGGGTCGCCCGTGAAATCGCGATAGGCAAAGAAGAACAGCTCCATGCAGGCAACGAGGCGCGCGCGCTCGTCGGCAAAAGAGCCCGCGTCGGCCGCAAGTGCCGCGAGACCCACGTGCGCGACCGCCGAGGCGGCGGCCGCGGGCGGGCACGGCTCGCCCATGCCGGATGCGGCTGATGAGGGCCGGGCCGCGACCGGCTCGCCCTGTCCGTCATTTACGTCAGTCATGTTGACATATTTGCGATCGATCGCTACCCGTGGCAAGTGCCTTGAGGGGGGGTGCGCGGGCGGTTGCAACCGGCCTGGCCGTCCGGCGACAGCCCTGCCGCGGCAACCGATTCAGGCGCATTCACATGCAACGGCTCAGCCGAGGACGTCGACCGTCATGACTACGGAACTCATCCACTTCGGTGATCAGCTCGCCTGGATGGACGGCCGCATCATCCCCTCGAAAGACGCCACGCTGCACGTGCTGACACACGGCTTGCACTACGGCAGTTGCGTGTTCGAGGGAGAGCGGGCCTACGACGGCGTCGTGTTCAAGTCGCGCGCGCATTCCGAGCGCCTGCACAGCTCCGCCAACATCCTCGACTTCGACCTTCCCTACTCCGTCGACGCGCTCGAAGCCGCCAAGGCGGACATCATCAAGGCGAACGGCGGCGGCAGCAAATACGTGCGCGCGGTCGCCTGGCGGGGCGGCGAGAAGATGATGGCCATCTCCGCGCAGCAGAACGACATCCATGTCGCCATCGCCACCTGGACATGGCCGTCGATGTTCGATCCAGCCGAGAAGATGCGCGGCATCAAGCTCGACATTGCGGACTATCGGCGTCCCGATCCTGCCTGCGCGCCCTCGTTCGCCAAGGCCGCCGGCCTCTACATGATCTGCACGATCTCCAAGCACCGGGCCGAGCGCAAAGGCTACGCGGATGCGCTGATGTTCGACTATCAGGGCCGTGTCGCGGAATGCACCGGCGCCAACGTGTTCTTCATCCAGGACGGCAAGGTGCATACGCCGATCGCCGACTGCTTCCTCTCCGGCATCACGCGAGCGACCGTCGTCGAACTCGCCGGCAAGCGCGGCCTCGAGGTGGTCGAGCGGCGCATCCTGCCTGAAGAGCTGGGCTCGTTCTCCGAGTGCTTCATCACCGGCTCGGCCGCCGAAGTGACGCCGGTGCGGGAGATCGCCGGGACGCACTATCAGCCGGGCCGCATCACCGAGACGCTGCTCACCGACTACGCCAATCTCGTGCGCAACGTCGCCTGAGCGAGCCGCGCTCCTCCTCCCCGCCCGCAGACGAAGGACCTCACCGTGCGGCCCCTGATGCCGGCGCGGCACACTGGCGCTGCCACGTGTCTCGACGGCGTGCCCACGCGGTTGTCAGGACGCGCGCGTCCGTCGCACACTTCGCCGCGCGTGATGCGCCAGGGGAGGCGGACATGACAGGACATGCGGGAGTGCTTCGCGGTACCTCGATGCACGGGGCGAGGCGCGCACTGATGGCGGCACTCGTCATGGCAGGCGGGCTCCTGCCGCTCTCTCCGGCCAGCGCCCAGGAAGGCCCTGGCGGGGCCATCAATCCGGGGCGCGACTGCAAGACCATCCGCACCTGCAATTATGCGCGCGGCGGCAGCTATCTGGGATGCGTGTCGAGCTATTCCTGCCGCGTGTGCCGGTTCGTGCCGTCGCGCTGCGACATCGACGGCAGCCGCCGCTCGTGCCAGCGCCTGTCGTGCTCCTGGGGCTGAGCTCCGGTTGAAGCTTTCGTGAAGCCCGGACTTCAGCGCCCTCAGATCAGAGGTTCCGCTGCGCAATCCCGCAGCCGCCATCACTTCGACGGTACGCAGCAGGCCAGGAACGCCCGCACGATGGCCCGTCGATCGGTCCGCCGCCAAACGACGCTCGTCGCCAGCGCGCCCGACCGGCGCGGACGCAACCCGGCCATGTCGCCGGCCAGGACCGACCGGGCATAGCTCTCCTCGACGACGCACGTGCCATAGCCCGCGCGCGACAGGGTCAGGGCACCCAGCATCGTATCGGCTTCGCCCAGGCTCGCGGCCTCGGCACGCTCGCGGCCGATGCGCCCCATCAGCACCGGCGCCTCGGAGCGCGGGTATGAAACGAAGGTGCCCGGGCCAGACTCCGCGGACAGGTCGAGGCTGACGAGCCGGCCTCGCCGCAGGAGGCGCTCGGTCAAGGCCGAGGAATGGACCGGCGGGTGCAGCAGGGCGACATCGATGACGCGAGCCTCGATCAACCCCTCCAGTCGAGACGTGTTGGCCTCGGTCAAGCGGATGCGGGCGCGCGGCTGCTCGGCGCGGAAGCGCGTCAGCACGTCGATGGCGAGACCCAGTGCAGCAATCTGCGTCGTGCCGATCGACAGCGTCTCGCCATAACCGAGTGCGGCATCGCGGGATGAGGCGAGTGCTGCCTCGGCGGCCTCGATGACGCGGCGCGCGCCTTCGCCGAACGTGAGGCCGGCAGCGGTCGGACGAGCCCCTTGCCGGCCGCGCTCGAACAGACGTGTGCCGACATGGGCCTCGATGCGTTGCAGCCGGACGGTCAAGGCCGGCTGACTGACGCCGAGCCGCGCGGCGGCGCGGCCGAAGTGGCGCAGCTCGAGCAGGGCGATGACGGTGTGGTAATCCGACAGGGCGAGCATCGATAAAGAGGCTGCATCGAATTAAATAAACAATCAATTGGACCAGAGCCTGATGCCGACGGCTACATGCTCGCGATCGAAAGCGATACGCGGGAGGATGGCATGGCGGGAACGGCGAGGGCCGGCGAGGCACTGATCGGGGGGGCGACACTCGCGCTCGCACTCGTCGCGACGGCGAACATGACGCCGGCGAGGAGCGAGCCGTTCGCGTTCGAGGCCCGCGCCATCGTGGCGATATCCGATGCCGACATGGTTGCGTCCGCCTACGTCGACGGGGCGCTCGGCCCGCGTGCCGGGGAGGATCGCCTCAGCCTCATCAGACCCACCGGTCGCGCCCGCGACTGGACGGCGGTCGAGGTCGCGGCCTCGAACTCGGTCGCCGGACCGCCTGCCGCCGTCGCGCTCTCGCCGGACGGCCGCACCGCGATCGTCGTCGAGACGCTCGGGGCTCGCCCGGCCGGTGACGGCCCGCATGTGTTCGCCGACCTGCCAGTCGGGCGGACGATCCGCGTGTTCGATGTGGGTGGCGACGGCCCGCCGAAACTCGTGCAGCAGGTAACGTGCGCCGAACGGCCCGACGCGGTTCGCTTCAATGCGGCAGGCAGCATCGTGGCGGTGACCTTCTCGCCGACGGGCGGCGGAGGCAGGCGCCCGCTCGCGCTCTACCCGTTCGCCGGCGGCCGCCTCGGCGAGCCCGTCCTGCCGGACGTGCCCGGCTGGAGCGAGGGTGAGCGGATGATCGACGTCGACTGGCACCCGCAGCAGAACAAGCTCGCGGCGATCGAGACGACGGGTGGCGCACGCCTCCACGTGTACGACGTCGCCGCGGACCTGACGCTTGCCCAGAACGGAAACGTGGTCGATATCGAGCGGGCACCGTACCGCGTGCTGTTCACGCCCGATGGCCGCCACGTCGTCATCAACGCGCTCTACTGGGGGCCGGACATCGCGGGCACCTGGATCGAGGCGCCGCGCGGCTCGGTGGTAACGGTGCGGCTCGATGCCGAGAGGCGGGCCGACGGCAGCGTGCGTCACGCGCTCATCGGGCGCGCCATGACCGGCGTCTCGCCGGAGGGTCTCGCCGTCAGCCCCGATGGCGAGTGGATCGTCACGACCAATCTCGAACGCAGCTATCTGCCAGTCAGCGATCCACGCTTCACGCGGTACAGTTCGCTCACGCTCATCAGGCTCGACACAGCGACGGGCGCGCTCGCCCGGATCGGCGACTTCTACTACGAGGGCATCCTGCCCGAGGCGGCCGCCTTCGATGCAGCGAGCCGCGCGCTTGCGGTTGCGACCTTCGAACATTTCGACGACGGGCCTGCCGGCGGGGCGATTGATTTCTGGCGGCTCCACGTCGAGGCGAGTGATTGGAGCGGGGCCAAGCTCATCAAGACCGGCATCTCCATTCCCGTGACGCGCGGTGTGCATTCACTCGCGGTTGCCAGATGACCGGCCATGCCTGACAGAGGAGAGACGACCATGAAGACGCTCTACACCACACGCGTCACCGTCGAGGGGGGCCGCGATGGCCATGCGCGATCGGCCGACGGCAGGCTCGACGTCGCCATGGCGCTGCCGACCGCTCTCGGCGGCAGCGGCGCCGGCAGCAATCCCGAGCAGTTGTTCGCGGCAGGCTTCGCGGGCTGCTTTGCAAGCTCGATCGCCTATGTCGCCCGGCAGCGCGGGCTGACGGTCGGGCCCGTCAGCGTCGTCGGCGAGGTCGATCTGGGCATCAGCGAGGATGGACGGTATGGCCTCGCGGCACGGGTGACGGTCAGTGCGCCGGGTCTGCTGGAAGCGGAGCGGGACGCAGTCCTGAGCGAAGCGCGCAGGATCTGCGCCTACTCGAACGCGACGCGCGGCAGCATCGACGTCACCTACGATTTCGCCTGAGGCCTGAAGCCGCGTTTGCCACTGACAGAGTGGATGGGCGAGAGGGCGAACGGACGCCTCAATCGCGGGGCGCGGCGGAGACCATCATCAGCCCAGCGAACACGAACGAGAGAAACAGCGCGATGCCCGCCCCGATCGCGAGGAGATCGCCGGCCGTTACGGCGAAGCCGAACAGCGGCGCGGCGAGATGGATAACGCCGACCCAGAACGCGGCAGGGAACAGGGCGACGATCAGAAGCCCCAGCGACGTCCCGAGCGACATGCCGAACGCCGGACGGACGGCCCCCAGGCCCGAAGGAGGTGCCGGGCTGAGGTCGGCCGTCGTGCCTGTGATGCCTGCCATCTGATCGTCCTCCGAACAGCTCTGACCAGATTGGCAGAGGTGCGTCGGCCGGGCTGTCGCGAGCGGAACAAAGGGCGGTCCCGTGCACTCCCGGCCAACAAGATCGCAACTTTCCCGGAGAGCGGGAGCGTGCATGTTCGACGGGTTGGGCACGGCGCGTTGCACGGGAACGCTCTCGCTCGCATACTGAAATTCAGGACGTTAACGTAGTGTTTCCGAGATTGGTTCCATTCGATGCGCAGGTCAAAAGTAACTTCCAACCTGTAAATGACTGTCCACATCTGTCTGCGAGGACAGCGATTGCACTGTGGTTGTACGCAATATCAGTATGCGCAGATGATACGACAGTTCGAGGACAATCCGGGTCGCCATCGTGACATCCTATGACGTTGCGATCATCGGTGGCGGCCACAATGGCTTGACCGCCGCGGCCTATCTGGCGCGCGCAGGCCGCCGCGTCGTCGTTCTGGAGGCCCGTGACGTCGTTGGCGGCGCGGCCGTTACCGAAGTCTTCCATCCCGGCTTTCGCAATTCGACCGCGTCCTACACGGTGAGCCTGCTCGACCGGCAGGTGATCGCCGAACTCGATCTGGCGCGACATGGCTTGCGGATCGTCGAGCGGCCGGTGGCCAACTTCTGGCCCATCGACGAGCGGGCCGGTCTTGTGATGCCTTACGGACTGGCGGCGCGCCAGCGTGCCATCGCTCCATTCTCTACCCGCGATGCGGAGCGTCTGGCGCTGTTCGAGGCTGCGCTCGACCGCGCCGCGCACATCCTGCGCGGGCTCGTCAAGGAGGCTCCTCCCAACGCTGGCGGAGGGCTCGCCGATCTCGTGCGCGGCCTCCTCACCGGGCGACGGCTCGCCGGGCTGTCGCTCGCCGACAAGCGTCTGATCCTCGACTTGTTCACCAAGAGCGCCGCCGAAGTCCTCGAGCCATGGTTCGAAAGCGAGGTGGTCAAGGCCGCCTTCGCCTTCGATGGCATCGTCGGCGCGTTCGCCGCGCCCTCGACACCGGGGACCGCGTATGTGCTTCTGCACCATGCCTTCGGAGAGGTGAACGGCAAGCCGGGCCGGTGGGGACACGCCATCGGCGGCATGGGCGCCATCAGCGAGGCCATCGCCGCTTCGGCCCGCGCGTCCGGCGCGGTCATCCGCACAGCGGCCCAGGTCGCCTCGGTCCGTGTCGAGAACGGGCGGGCGCGCGGCGTCATGCTGGCCAGCGGTGAGGTGATCGAGGCGCGTGCCGTCGCCGCCAATGTCGCCCCGACGCTGCTGTTCCGCGATCTCGTGCCGGCCGATGCCGTCGATGAGGGCGAGCGCGCACGCTTCCTCGCCATCCGCACCGGCTCGGGCACGTTCCGCATGAACGTCGCACTCAGCGCGCTGCCTGACTTCACGTGCCGGCCTGGGCGCGAGCCGGCCGACCACCACGGCGCCGGCATCATCATCGGGCCGAGCCTCGACTATCTCGAGCGGGCCTATCTCGACGCGCGGCGCGATGGCTGGTCGGCGGAACCCGTCGTCGAGATGCTGATCCCCTCGACGCTCGATGACAGCCTGGCACCCGCCGGCCAGCACGTAGCGAGCCTGTTCGTGCAGCATGTCAGTCCGCGGCTGCCGGCGCCCCGCTCGTGGGCGGACCCGGCCGAGCGGGAAGCCTTCGCCGATATCGTCGTAGCGACGGTGACGAGGCACGCACCCAACTTCGCTAGCGCCATCATCGCCCGGCAGGTGCTGTCGCCGCTCGATCTCGAGAAGCGCTTCGGCCTGCCCAACGGCGACATCTTCCATGGCCAGCTCGGCCTCGATCAGCTCTATTCGGCGCGCCCCGTGCTCGGGCATGCCGGCTACCGGATGCCGCTCGGCGGGCTTTATCTGTGCGGGGCGGGCGCGCACCCCGGCGGCGGCGTGACCGGACTACCGGGGCGCAACGCCGCGCGGGTCATCGCCAGCGACCTGAAGCGCGTAAGGAGCCGATAGCCGCGACGCTGGGACGGGCCAGCCCGGAGGCGCATGACCACGGCGCAGGGATTGCCTGACGGAGCGCGGCGTGCGCATCTGCCACCGCACCACGACATGCAGCAGCCGACGGGCCAGCCGACGGCCGCACGACCGACAACAGGACAGCGCAGGACTTTGACCTTTCAGGCGACGACAGGACCGCTCGGGGAGACGGTCGATCCGGCGGCGTACCGCGCGCTGATGCGCCACCATGCCAGCGCGGTCACCATCATCGCGACGGGGCGAAGAGGTGCGCGCGCGGGACTGACGGCGACGGCCGTCGCCTCGCTTTCGGACACACCGCCGACGGTGCTCGTTGCCGTCAACCGCACGGCAGGCGCCCACGATCTGATCGCCGGGGGGGCCGGCTTCTCCGTCAACGTGCTGGCCGCCGGCCAGGACGACATCGCCCGCCGCTTCGCGGGCCGATCCGGCCTCAAGGGCGAAGCGCGCTTCGTGGGGCTCGACTGGGATGAACTCGCAACGGGAGCGCCGATCCTGCCCGGCGCAGTGGCCAGCATCGACTGCCGGCTCGTCGCCAGCCACGGCTTCCCGACGCATACGGTGTTCATCGGCGAGGTCGTCGCCGGGCGGGCGGACGCGCTCAGCGAGCCGCTCATCTATTTTCGCGGCGGCTATCGGCGCATCGCTCAGGAACGGTAGGCCATGCTGGTGATCACGCCGTCTCTCGCCATTCCCGACGAACTCATCGAAGAGCGCTTCGTGCGCGCCTCAGGGCCGGGCGGGCAGAACGTCAACAAGGTCTCGACAGCGGTGGAACTGCGCTTCGCACCGGGGCGGCTTGCCGAGCTGCCGCCAACGGCGCGCGTGCGGCTCGAGCGGCTCGCCGGCAGCAGGCTGACCGACGAAGGCGTGATCGTCATCCGCGCCGACCGCTTCCGCACGCAGGAGCGCAACCGCGCGGACGCGCGCGAGCGGCTCGTCGAACTCGTGCGCAAGGCGCTCGTCGAGCCCAAGCGGCGGATCGCGACCAAGCCGTCACGCGGCGCGCGCGAAAGGCGCCTCGACAAGAAGGCGCAGCGCTCGGGCGTCAAGCGGCTGCGGCAGGCGAAATCCGACTTCGATTGAGATTGCGGGCGAATCGCGGCCGCCTGCTATGGTCGGGCCGTCGCGTCGAAGGCTCCCCTCACCCTGAAAGTTCGCCCGATGCTTCGCTTCTCGGCAAACCTCAGCTTCCTGTTCACCGAACTGCCGTTCCTCGATCGCTTCGCGGCTGCGGCGCACGCCGGCTTCACGGGCGTCGAAATCCTGTTCCCCTACGAATGGCAGGCGCGCGACATCGCCTCCCGCCTCAGGGCACACAACTTGAGCCTCGTGCTGTTCAACATCTGGCCCGGCGACTGGACGCGGGGCGAACGCGGGCTTGCCGCCATCCCGGGCCGCGAGGCCGACTTCGAGACGCGCATGGTACAGGCGCTCAAGTACGCCGACGAAATGGGGGCGCTGCGCCTGCATGCCATGGCCGGGCTCGCCGAGCACGGCGCGAGCCGTGCGACGTACATCGGCAACCTGCGGCGGGCCGCCCGGATGGCGGCGCCGCACGGCGTCGAGATCCTGATCGAGCCGATCAATACCCGCGACATGCCCGGCTACCATCTCAATCGTACCACTGACGCGCGTGCGGTCATCGCGGAAGTGGGCGAGCCCAATATCGGACTGCAACTCGACCTCTACCACCGTCACATCGAGGAGGGCGATGCGATCGGCGCGATCGCAGGCAATGCCGACATCGTGCGACATTACCAGATCGCAGGTCCGCCCGACCGGGGTGAACCCGATGGCGGAGAACTCGATTACCGGTCGGTGTTCCGGGCCATAGACCGGACAGGTTTCGGCGGCTGGATCGGCTGCGAGTACCGGCCGCGAGCGGGCACGACGGCCGGGCTCGGCTGGCCGGCAGCTCTCGGCGTCAGCCTCGACGGGTGTTGAGGCGACCGGCGACGCTGTGCCGGGCGACTGGGCCGCGCGATGAGGATCAACATCGCGGGCCGGCTTGGCCTCAGCGGCTGGCAAGGCGCTCGGGCGGGCTGGCGCATGGCGTCAGTCCGGCGGGCGCGCGGCGCCAGATGAAATTCGCGCTCAGCGTCTTGTCGCCAAGATAGCCGAGGACGTTGAGAGTGCCGTCGGAGCGCAGCGACAGCTCGACGTCGAAGCGCTCGCCCATCTCCGGATCGACGATCCAGCCGCCATCCCAGACCTTCGGTGCCACGGCCTTCGCCGCGCCGATGATCTGCTGGCCACAAGCCTTGCTGCCGATGTCGTCGCGGACCCACACGATGGTGCCGCACAAGGCGTCGCCACACGTGCTGATCTCGATCGCGCCGCGGCCGTCGTGATCGTACCAGATGCCGGTCGGAGGCTCGGCGCCGGACAGATAAGTGGGAATGAGAAGCGTCGTAGCGGCCAGGAGGGCCGCCGTCAGTTTGGCGATACGCGCGTACATGCCAGGACCTCGATCGCTGAGAGAAATGGCCCGGCCGGATCGAACAGGATCCAGCCGGGCGTGCGAGCCGGCGGCGCGAGAGGCCAGAGGGCAAGGCCGCTCGTCCACCAACCGCGGGGACGAACGAAGTTTATGGCGATTAACCTTAACGTTCCGTTTGCGAGCCCCCGCCCGACGGCGCGCGGACGCACGCCTCAGACGCGCGCAGGTGCTGTCTCGTCAACATAGCGCGCCTTGTCACCGAGTTCCTTCAGGTCGGGATCGACGGCGTCGAACGAGAGCTTGGGGCCGATCCAGCGGAACAGCGCGCCGAGCACCAGGCCGCGGTGCTTGAAGTAGACAGAGGAACGGCGCAGCACCGCGCCGAGGCGCGACTTCGGCAGGTAGGTCGTCTGGCCGGCCTGCACGGTGGCGATGCCGTTGGCGTAGCAGTACTCGACGACCGCCAGCCAGTTGACGAAGTAGATGTTGTGCTGGCGCGCGATCTCGTAATCCATGCCGATGAACTTGGCGATGACGCGGTCCTTCTCGACGAGGACCAAGCTGAAGCCGGCGAGGCGCTCGCCGACGCGCAGAATGAAGACCTTGGCGGTGCCGCGAGCCGCCGCCAGCACCTGGCGGAAGTAGTCCTCCGGCACCTCGTCGAAGCCCTCGTAGCTCTGGCCGCGATTGGCGCGCGTCTGGCGGTAGAGCGCCATGGCCTCGGCCTCGATGCCGGCGAGGCTGTCGGCGATGGTGACCGTCACGCTGTCGCTCGATTGGGACTGGACGTGCTTTTTGCGCAGGCTCTTGCGTGCCTTCTGCGAGAGGCTGGCGAAGTAGGCGGGAAGGCCGCCGGCCGGCAGCGGCACGATCGCGATGGGGAGCGAGGCCATGCGGGTGTAACCGCGCCCGGCGAGGGCTGCGCCCGCCTCCTGGCGTGTCGCTTCGGTGACGTCCTTCAGGGCGATGATCGTCACGCCGGTCGCCTTGGCGTGGGCCTCGATGCCATCGAGCAGGGCGGCGATGGCGGCGCGGCGCTCGTTGTGGTCGAGGTCGGGGGAAAGCCCGATCGGGCACTCCTCGGTCATGGGCGAGCCGAACCCGATGACCGGCATGCGCACGAGGCGAGGCGCCATACGCTCGATCGCCGTGCTGAGGCCGCGCAGCGCTTGGGGGAGTGACGTATCGAGCCGGTAGTCGATACGGAATACGGGCGCGGCGGCAACGAGGCGTCCGCCGTGGTAGGCGGCGACTGCGCTCAGGGTGAAATGGGCCGGATTGCTCAACTCGCAGGCGCGGAAATAACCCCAGTCCTCGGCGTGGCCGGCGAACAGGTGATCCCAGGCGGCGCGATCAATCTCGGCGATGCTGGCGTGATGGCGGACGGTGAAGCCGTGCGCAGAAGTAGTGCTCGGCGATTGGCGCATCGGGGTCATGACTGCCTCGGTCGTGACTGCCTCGGTCGTGACTGGCGGTGCCGGCAGAGCAAAGCTCGCGGCGGCGGCGATCATGCCGAACATCTCATCCTCCATCGGTTCCATCCTGACAGGAGGTTAAGCGGCCGGCACGCGGCGGGCTGTTCCCCGGGTCACATCGGCGCGGGCCACGGCGCGACTAGGTTCAGTCGAGCGCCCGGGTAGGGCCGGCGACCAGAGACGAGGAAATCATGAACGTGCAATTTTCGCAGACCTCGGGCGAGGCGCACGCTACACCCGTGGCGGGCGTAGGACGCCCACGCACTTTCGCATCCTCAGAGCCGCGCATGACGAGCTACTGGCACGATGAAGCCGGACATGACGGTACCGCGCGGCGCGCGAGTGTGCTGCCGGAAAGTGCGACGTTCGCCGTCATCGGCGGCGGACTTGCCGGACTGTCCACGGCCATCAATCTCAAGCGGCGGGCGCCCGAGGCGAGCGTCGTCGTCGTCGAGGCGCGGCACGTCGGCTATGGAGCCAGCGGCCGCAACGGCGGACTGATGTCGCCGCTGCCGGCGCCGGCATGGCTGATGACAGCCGCGCACGACACAGCATCGGCCGATGCCGTGCGCGCCCTCAATCGCGAGGTCGCGTCCGCAGCGCACTGGCTCGCCCGCACGCTGCCCGACAGTGAGGCGCGCCGCGTCACGCTCGACCTGGAAGCCAGGGGCCGCCTCACGGATGCCGGGGTGGGGCGCGTTGCCCGCATCCTCGCGGGCGCAGGCATCGATCACGAGTTGCGGCCGGGGCCCAGGCTCGGCGGACCGCGCACGCTGCAACTCGAAGCGCACAGCGTCCATCCGTTCCGCCTCGTCCGCGCGCTCGCCCGGCATGCCGAGGAGCAGGGCGTCGAGATCGTCGAGGGGGCTGCCGTCGCCGCCATTACGCCGTGCGAAGCAGGAGCGGAGGTTCGCCTCGCCGACGGCCGCGCGGTCACAGCGCATCGCGTCATCGTGGCGACCAACGCCTACACCAACAGCCTCGAGGGCTCGGTGACGGCGAAGGCCAAAGCGCTGCACAACTACATGCTGGCGACGAAGCCGCTGCCGGGTAACGTGCTGGCGGCGCTCGGCGCCTCCGGCACGTTTCGCGTCGAGCTCAATACGGCATACGTGTTCTATCGGGTGCACGCAGGCCGCCTGATTTTCGGCGGCATCGAGAAGCTCGGTGACGGCGGGGCAGGCGAGTTCGGCGTGCCGGCCGCGGTGCTCGCTGGATTGCGCCGGCATCTCGCGACCACTCTCGCCCAACGCGGGGTGCCGACCGGCGGCGACGTGGAGCTCGACCTCGCCTGGGGCGGGAAGTTCCACCAGACGGCGAACGACCTGCCCATCATCGGCCCGGCCGCTTCCTCTCCCGCCATCGTGCTCAACGTCGGCTATGGCGGCACGGGGGTGGCGCTCAGCCTCGTGTGCGCGCGGCTCGCGGCAGCCGCTGCCCTCGATGGCCGCTACGAAAGCGAGGCCGACCGGCGGTGCGCGGAAAGCATCACGGCAACGCGCACGCCGGTCGTGCCAGCCTTGAGGTTCGGCGCCAGTGTCGCGCTGTCGGCGGTCGCCAGGGCGTGCGGGCTCGAGCGCTGAGGAGGCCCTCGGCGGCGGGGACTGCACCGACGACACAGGTGATGGGATGCGACGCCGCGCAGAGTGCCGGCGTCGCAAACCCCTCATCCGGCGCTGCGCGCGACCTTCTTCCAGTGGAGAAAGCAGGCTCGTCAACGCCTACACGGAACCTCGAAACGAAGGAAGCCGCGACAGGCGCGGCTTCCAGACAAATCCTGTGATCTGGTCGCGAGGCGCCTCAGCCACCGGCATCAAGCGGCGAGGCGATAACCGGGCTCGACGGCGTTGGGGGCCGGCTCGGCAGTCGCCGCGCGTGAGCGCGGAATGAGCACGAGCGGCGCAGGCGCTTCCGGCCGATCGATCGCATCGGCGAGGGCCCACATGAGCCGCTGGGGCGCGAAGCCCCACGTCGCGTTGAGGCGCTGTCCGGCGGCCACCGCGCCGGCCGGGCCGAGCAGCGCGAAGCCCTCGTTCATGAGCCTCGACTTCAGGCGGCTGTGTGCGAAGGCATCGACCAGCGCCCAGAAGCGGAGAAGCGTGGCGACACCGGCCGCGGTCGGCCCCCGGAAGCTCGACCAGAAGCCGGCTTCGATCGCCTCGCGGGCCGCCTTGCCGCGCGGCTGGAACAGGACGTTCGACTGGCCTGAGCGCACCATGGCTGCGATGGCGACCGCCATGTCGGCGGCTGACACGCCGGGCACGTCGGCGACGTCGAAATCGGAAGCGGTCGTGGCGGGCTGGGCGACGGCGAAGCTGCGGCTCATGGCGGAATGTCCTTGCACGGCGGTTCTGGATGATTGGTGCTGGCGGATCGCGGTTCAGTTGGCGGGCGGGCGGGCGAAAACGTCCCACGGCGAGCCGCTCATCAGGATGATTTCGGCGGGACCGTTGGCGCCGGGCACGAAGTCGACCTCGTGGCCGACGAGGCGGCAGTTGAGGTTGACGACGGCGCGACGCTGGAAGCGGAAGCGGCGGCCGTCCTCGGTGGTGATGACACCGACGGCGAGGCTCTCGTTGAACTTGGTGATCTCGCCACGCATGGCGCTCTCCTCTTGCTGATCCTGCTGGCTCACGATCGGCGCGGCCCTCAGCGGCCGTGCGCTCATGAGGAGAGAGTGCGCCATCGGGGGCGGGCCCGCTGTTACGAGCGCAACATCGGCTCACAATACGCCTCTGCAATCACCTGATCAGTCTTGCTTTTTTCTTGTCACCGAGGGAACAGCAGAAAGGCCCGCCCCAGGTGGGACGGGCCTTGCAGATGCGGAAGCGAAGGCCTCAGCCCGAGTGCTCAGCGGAAGAAGGCGTCGACGCGCATGCCGGGCAGGAGCGGCACGTCTCCGCTCATCTCGATCGTCACCTCGAGCACCTCGACGTCGGTCGGCCGGCGCGGGCCACGCTGGCGGATGTCGGGCGGCGCCAGCGACGGGGCGACCTTGACGACGCGGCCCTCGAACTCGCGCCCCGGATAGCTCACCGACTTCACGAAGGCCTGCTGGTCGAGGCTGATCTTGGCGATATCCGCCTCGTCGACCTCGGCCTTGACCTGGAGGGCACCCATATCGCCGATGACGATCAGCGGCTCACCCGGCGAGGGGGCAACCATCTCGCCCGACTTGGCGCGAAGCTGGAGGATGCGTCCGGCGCGCGGCGCGCGGATGCGGGTCTTGTCGAGGAGGGCTTCGGCGACGGCAACCTGGGCGCGGGCTTCGCTGACGGCGGCCTCCGCCGGGCTCGGAGCGGGCAGGTCGGTCTTGGCCTGCGACTGGGCGAGCTTGACGCGCTGGCGCTGGAGGCGCTCCTCGGCCTCGCGCAGGCGGCGGCGGGAGGCATCGAGGGTGCGCTCGTTGACACCGCCCGAGCGCCGGCTCGACTGGGCGTAGTCCAACTCGAAACGGGCGCCGGTCACGGCGCGCTCGGCGCGGTAGACCTCGTCCTCGGCGTCGCGCACGTCCTTGCGGTCGGAGCTCGGCTTGGAGTCGTCGCGCGCCTTCTCGCGCACGTCGGCCTGCGTCTCGGCGGCGGCGAGCCGCGCGCGCGCCTCGGCGTCGTCGAGCTTGATAAGAAGCTCGTTCTCCTCGACCTCGTTGTTGACGGCGACATAGACCTCGGCGACGCGGCCGATGATGGCCGTGCCGATGCGGACGTCGCCACCCTTGGGCTCGACCCGGCCAGGCGCGGCGGCGACCCAGGGGGCCGTTGAAACGGCCGCGCTCGCCGTCGTGCTGGTGTTGCCCGAGCCGCCGTAGCGGTCGCCGCCGCCGGGCGACAGGCTGCCTGAGACGAGGTAGCCGATGACCCCGGCGAGCGCCAGGGCGAGCACGGCGATGATGAACTTCTGCATGGACTAGAGCTCCGTCGGGATGATCGTCAGTGGGCGGCTTGACCGTCGGCGCCGAGGGCGCCGGCGGCCGATCGGTCGGGACGCTCGTCCCCGACGATGTAGCCGTCCTCGATGCGGATGATGCGGTCGGCGAACTTCAGGATGCGGTGGTCGTGGGTGACGGCGAGCACGGCGCGGCTCTTGTCGCGCGAGACATCCACCATGAGGGCCATGACCGACTGGCCGCTCTCGCTGTCGAGGGCCGCCGTCGGCTCGTCGGCCAGGATGACGGACGGCTCGCCGGCGAGCGCGCGGGCGATGGCGACGCGCTGCTTCTGGCCACCCGACAGCTTGCTCGGATAGGCGGTCATGCGATGGGCGAGACCCACCGCATCGAGCGCCGCGGCGGCCCGCTCGGGGGCGTCGGCCGGCATCTTGCCGCGCACGTCGAGGGCCAGCATCACGTTCTCCTGCGCGGTCAGCGTCGGGAACAGGTTGTAGCCCTGGAAGACGAAGCCGACGTGATGGCGGCGCAGGTCGGCCATGCCTTCCGGGCCGAGCCCGGTCGTCGAATGGCGCGCGATCTCGAGCGTGCCCGTCGTTTGCGACAGGATGCAGCCGAGGATCGACAGCAAGGTCGTCTTGCCGCTGCCGGACGGGCCCATGAGCAGGGTGAGCTCGCCCGGCTGCAGGTCGAGGTCGACACCCTTGAGCACCTGCACGATGCCGGCGCCCGAGCCGAACTCCTTGGTGATGCCGCGGGCGACCAGCAGCGGGAACCCGGTACGGTCCTTCTTGGCCGTGCTCATCGTCGTCCTTCCTCATTGGCCGGCACAGCATGCCGGGGCGTCTTGACCTCGAACTCTCGTCGCGTGCGATGCCACCCTGCATCGGGTGGCGCCGACCGGTTCACCGGCTGAACACGCTCGCGGGATCGATGCGGATGACCTTGAAGATGGCCGAGACCGCCGCGATCATGCACATGCCGACCGTGATCGCGAACAGGAGCAGCGCGAGGCCCGGCGTCATGACCACGTTGAGCGTCGTGCCCTCGGCCATCTTGAAGATGGCGAGCGTGAGCGCCATGCCGAGCGAATAGCCGACGACGGCGCTGATCATGGCCTGCAGCAGGATGACGTTGACGATGTAGCCCGACGAGGCACCCAGCGCGCGCAGCGTCGCGAACTCGTTGAGGTGGTCCTTGGTCGAGGAATAGAGCGTCTGGGCGACGATGACGATGCCGACGATAAGGGCGAGCATCGTGCCGGAGATGAGGCCCGAGCCGGCCGCCGTCTGGAACAGCCAGTAGTTGATGCTGCGCGAGCGGAACTCCTCGCGAGTCAGCACGTCGGCATCCGGCAGCTTCTGGCGCAACGCGGTGTGCACGGCCTTGATGTCGGAGCCCGGCTCGGCGGTGACGAGCACGTAGGCGCCCTGCTCGCGCGCGGCTCCCAGCATGTCCTGAGCGCGGCCGAGCGTCGTGAAGATGTAGGGCATGGTGGTGAAGGAGCGGATGCCCTTCGTCACGGCGCCGACCGTCACGGTCTGGCCGTTGAGCTCGGCGGGTTCGCCGAGGCCGGCGACGTCGAGCTCCTTGAAGTAGGTCTCGTCGACAGCGACCGCCTTCGGCGCGCCGATCTCCTCGAGCGAGCCGTCGATGATGTTCCAGGGCCGGAAGCCGCCCTCGGTCCAGTCCGAGCCGACCAGGAGAACGGTGGTCGCGCCGCCGTTCTGCTTGCGCCAGCGGGCAAAGCCCATGGCCAGCGTCTCGGCGCTCTTGACGCCGGGGACCGACAGGGCGGCGTACTCCTCGCGGCCGGGCAAAAGGGAGGGATCGTCGATGCTCTTGGTACCGATCGGCAGCACCCAGAGATCGCCGTCGGTGCGGTCGATGACGACGGCGATGGTGCGCTCGATGCCGAGATAGATGCCGGTCTGGAACGACAGCAGCACGACCGAGAAGATGATGCCGACGAGCGTGACGAACAGGCTGACGCGATCGTGGAACAGGTTGCGGTAGGCGAGCTTAGGGATCATCCGGATGCGGCGGCCCGCGCTCTTGACCGGGATGGTGTGCGGCAGACGGGCGACACCCAACTTGCTCGACGGGGGCATGCGCTGTTCCTTCCCTGTTGCCGCGCCGGTGACGGCTCACTCAACATCGGTTCGACTTCGGCGTAAACGCCCGACGGGGAAAATGCTTATCCAAAACGAAGGCCGCGCGCTGGTCTCATCAGCGCACGGCCTTTGTTGCTGGGGACCCCGCTCGGGGCCGTCACGGGCCGCAGGGGACCGTGATGGTCAGGCCGGCGGAGGGGATGAACTTCTTGCAGGCGACCTCGCGGGTGGCCTTCTTGGCCGGGGCCTTCTCCTCGGCCACGACCTCGGCGACCTCCTGGGCCTCGGTCTCCCCCGACTCATCAGTGGCGGTGGTCTCGGCGCCAAGCTCGGTCGTATCGGCGTCGTCGGCGATGTTCTCGATGGTGTTGGCGCCGGCGATGGCGGAGGCCTTGACCGGGGCGGGCTTGGTCACGGCAGCGGTCTCGTTCTCCTCGGCCGTCGCGGTCGTGTCCTTCGTCTCGGTGGTGCGGCGCTTGGCGGCGAGAGCCTGGCGGCGCTCCTCGAGGCGCTGGCGAGCGGCGGCGGCCTTCTTGGCGGCAGCGGCTTCCTGGAGGGCTGCCTGCTGCTGGCGGGCTGCGGCGGCCTTCTTGGCGGCCAGTGCCTTGCGAGCGGCGGGGTGCTGGTGATGTTGGTGGTGGCCGTGCGAGCCCACGTAGCGGCCGCCCGGGCGGGCGATGAACGAGCCCAGCGGGAAGCCGAACTGGAGGCGGACGCCACCGCCAGCCTCGGCGGGCGCGGCGGGGGTGAGGGTGATCGCGGCGGCGGCGGCGGCGATGAGGGTCAGCAGCTTGTTCATGGCGGTCTCCAGTCAGGTGGCTTGGACCCGCTCGGGTCCCGTTTCAGGGCTTGCCGGGCGAGGCCGCCTCGGCTCTTGAGAACCAATGTGCCTTCGCGGGCGCCGTTGCGCTGTTCCGGTGGAGACAGAGGCGAGAATTCGATTTCCCGGTGCTGTGTGGAGGGTTGATGGGCGCGGAGTGCGCCGTGGCGCCGGTGGCCGCGCCCCGAACGGAGGGACGCGGCCTAAGAATTTGATTTTGATTGGTTCTTTCGTCAGGTCAGGCGGCGACGGCCGCCAGCTCGGGGGTCCGCGCGGTGGCGCGCTCAGCCGCCTTGGCGATCGGCGTAACGGCCGCCTTCTGTGCCTTGGCGTTCAACTGGGCGGCGACGCGGGTGACGAAGGTTGCCGCGCGCTCGACGACCTCGTGGCGCTGCCGGTCGACCGTGACGATGTGGTAGCTGTCGTCCAGCACCGTCATCTCGACCATGCCCTTGAGATTGCGTTGCAGATACCAGGCGTTGTTGAGGTCGGCGTAGTCGTCCTCGCGGGGGTGCACGATGAGGGCCGGCTGGCTGATCTTGCCGATCTCGCGGCGGACCACGTCGACGAGGCGGCGGTGCTCGAGAACCGCGCCGCCCGGGGTGTTGGGCAGGCCGGCGGCGCCGTCCTTGGAAGTGAACAACGACTGGATGATGAACTCGCGGATGCGGTCGTCCTTTATGCCGTGGGGGTAGAGATCGGGGAAGCCGATCATGTTGGCGATGCGCTTGGAGACGACGGTGCGGAACAGGCGGGCGTACCAGGGGATCAGCCAGCCGTTGAGCCACAGGGTCGGGGCGAACAGCGTCAGGCCCTGAACCTTTTCGGGGTGACGGGCGGCGAGCAAGAGGCCCAGGACGGCGCCGGTCGATAGGCCGCCGACAAACACCGTGTCGCACTCCTTGCGCATCTCGATGAGGGCGTCCTCGACGGACTTGTACCAATCCTGCCAGGTCGTCGCCTTGAGATCGTCGGCGGTGCCGCCGTGACCGGCGAGCTGCGGGCAGTGGACGGTGGCACCGGTGCGGGCGAGGCCGTTGGCGACGAAGCGCATCTCGGTCGGCGTGCCGGCAAGGCCATGGATCAGGAGAACGCCAGTGCGGCCGCCGGGGATCTTGTAGGTCTGGCTCTTGAGGGTCATGGCACTGTCCGTTCGCTCGTTGGGTTGAACCATCTGTTGAGACGAACCTAGGTGCGTGGCGGAGGGCGCGCTGTTCCGGGAGGAACCTCATGATCAGGTGGGAAGAAAAATCGAGCGGGGGGGTGGGTGCGGGCGGGGCCCGCAGGCGCGTCAGACGAACACGAGGCTGACGAAGAAGCGCAGCGCGACGAGGGCGAGAAAGGCGGCGAACGCGAGTTCGAGGGAGCGCTTCGGGATGCCGTGAGCGAAGCGTACCCCGACCGGCGCCATGAGCACGCTCGCCGGGATGATCAGGGC
>JANRIT010000041.1:0-4192 GCA_033764645.1 Hyphomicrobiaceae bacterium | reverse complement strand
GTGACGAGGCTCGCCAGGATGGCAACGATGTAGGCGACGCCGAGCGGCCGGAAGAGCTGGCCCTCGAGCCCCTGCATGGCAAACAGCGGCACGAACACGAGCACGACGATGGCCGTCGCGTAGACGATCGAGGAGCGCACCTCGTGGCTGGCGTCGAGCACCACCTTCAGCCGCGGGCGCGGCTCGGCCGAAGCCGCATTGAGCTTGAGCCGCCGCAGCACGTTCTCGACGCCGACCACCGCATCGTCGACGAGCTCGCCGATGGCGATGCCGCCGAGCGTCATGGTGTTGATCGACAGCCCGAAGGCATGGAACACCAGGACCGTGATGAAGATCGACATGGGGATCGCGGTCAGTGAGATGGCCGTGGCGCGCCAGTCGAGCAGGAACAGCATCAGGATGAAGGCGACGACGACGGCGGCCTCCAGCAGCACGGTCTTGACGTTGGCTATCGACGTCTCGATGAAGGTGGCCTGGCGGAACTGCACGCGGTCGGCGACGACGCCATCCGGCATCGTGCGCTGGATCTTGGCGAGCTCGGCCTCGACCTGGCGCGTGACGACGACCGTGTCGGCCTGCGGCTGCTTCTGCACCGCGATGATGACGGCGTCCTCGCCCTGAAACCCGGCGTCCCCGCGCTTCATGCGCGGCGCGAAGGTGACGCTCGCCACCTGGCGCAGCAGGATCGGCTGGCCGGCCTTCACCGTCACGACGAGGTTGCCCAAGTCCTCGAGCCGCGTCGTGCGCCCGATGTTGCGGATCAGGTACTCGCGCGCGTGCTGGTCGATGAAGCCGCCGCCGGCATTGGTACCGAAGCCGGCCAGCGCCTCCTCGATCATGGCCGGCGTGATCGCGAGCCGCTG
Organism: Hyphomicrobiaceae bacterium; assembly: GCA_033764645.1. Lineage (GTDB taxonomy): Bacteria > Pseudomonadota > Alphaproteobacteria > Rhizobiales > Hyphomicrobiaceae > Filomicrobium. The sequence goes on along the minus strand of JANRIT010000041.1, from coordinate 3,329 downwards.
CATCGCGATGAGGTCCGGGCTGACCCTGTACTGCCGCACCTCCCCGCCGATCGGGATCGCCTGGGCCACGCCAGTGATCGTCAGGAGCTGCGGCCGGATCACGAAGTCGGCGATCTCGCGCAAGTCCATCGGCGAGACCGTTCTTCCGGTGATGGCGATCAGCATGATCTCGCCCATGATGGAGGAGACCGGCCCCATCTGCGGCTGCACGCCCTGTGGGAGCTGGGCGGCGACGGTGGCGAGCCGTTCCGCGACGAGCTGCCGGTTGCGGTAGATGTCGGTGCCCCAGTCGAACTCGACGTAGACGATGGACAATCCGACGCCCGAAACCGAGCGCAGGCGGATCACGCCCGGCATGCCGTTGAGCGCGGTCTCGAGCGGATAGGTGACGAGTTGCTCGACCTCCTGCGGCGCGTAGCCTTCGGCTTCCGTCAGCAGCGTCACGGTCGGCCGGTTGAGATCGGGAAACACGTCGACCGGCAGGCGCGGCAGGACATAGGCACCGTAGGCCGCCAGCAGCAGCGATCCGACGATGACGAACATGCGCTGGCCGAGGCTCAGCGCGACGAGGGCCTTGAACATGCCTCGACTCCCTCAGCGGATCTGGTTCACGAGGGCAGCGCCCTCGATGACGATCTGGTCGCCGGCAGCGAGGCCGGCCGTTACCACGACCCGCTCGCCGTCGAGATCGGTCGTGCGTACCGCGACGGGCAGGTAGCGCTCGGGCTCGAGACGCTTGAAGGCGACGAACTGCCCGTTCGGCGCCTGCGCGATGGCGCTGCGTGGCAGGATGAGCCCCGTGACGGCCTCGCCCCTTTCGATCAGGACCTTGACGGGGCTGCCGATGTTGAGCTCGTCGCCCGGTGTGTCGACCTTGAAGTGCAGCACCGTCGCCTGCTGCTGCAGCGCACGGCTGCGACCGACAAAGGTGAGCGCGAATGCCTTGCCATCGGCGGTGAGGGCCTTGGCCACGGTACCGGCGGCATCGACGCGCGGATCGAACGAGATGGCCTCGACCCACAGGCTGGCCGGATCGACGACGTTGAACAGCGTATCAGCCGAACTGACCACCTGGCCGGCGACGACGCGCACCTCGGCGAGGACCCCGTCGACCGGCGCCACCAGCACCTCCGGCTCGCTGCGCGCCTTGGTCAGCTCGGCTCGCCGCGCGATGAGGCCGTCGCGTTCGATCTCGAGGTCCTCGAGGCTCGCCGCGTTGACGACGCCATTGGCGACGAGGCGCTTCTGCCGTGCGATGCGGGCGTCAAGCACCGCGACCCGCTGCGCCAGATCGCCAGCCGTCTGGCGCACGTCGGAGGCATCTATTGGCGCAAAGGCGGGCTCCACGTAAGCGAGCACGTCACCCTTCTTCACCTGCTGCCCGAGGGCAGGCAGCCCTCCCTCCGAGGGCTGCACGCGCCCGCCGATCGTGCTCTGCACGAGGCCGGAGCGATTAGGATCGGCGATAACCCGGCCGATCAGCCGCTCGGCGCTGCGAACCGTCTCGGGAGTGACGACGCGCGTTCGGATGGCAAGGAGCCGCTGCGTCGGCTTGGGCAGGAACAATTCGCCATCCGGCAGCCGCCGGGGCGCATCGCCCTGCGCGGCCGCGCCCGCCCCCTCGCCGTGATCATGGCCGGGCCCTGCCCATGCCACCCCGGCCCAGGCAACGCTGGCGCCGAGCACCGTCGCGAGGCCGACGAGCGCGATAGCCACGCCCGCCCTGCCACGCACCAGCGCGCCGACCAGCACACCGCAGACGAGGCCGATGCCGGCAAGCCAGTATGCGCCGCCACCACTGCCGGTCGCGCCACCCGCCGATAGGCCGAGACGCTCCAACACCTGCCGCATCAGCGCCGGCGCCGCGCTCCACCCGCCATCGCCGTCGTGCACATGATCGGCGGCTGTGTGGTCATCGGGAATCGTCAGCGAGCCGACCATGAGATCGCTGCCCCGATCCTCGGCAATGGTGATGATCGCCTCATGCGTGCCGGGCCGGGCAAGCGCGGCACTCGCGATGCGATAGGTCCCGTCGGGGCGCGGCTCGGCCGCGATCGTCGTGCCATCGAGCGTGAGGTCGATGCGCGCTGCCACCACCGGCGAGGTATCCGCCATGCGATCGAGAAAGATGACGAGTGCGCCGTCCTTCAGGATGCCGACGAGCTCATAGGCCTCCGAGACGGCAACGAGGCGCGGGCTCGACGGGCTATCGGCAGTGGGTGAGGCGAGACCATGGTCCTCATGGCTCCGGCCGGCATCGGGTAGGCCGATGATGGTCAGCGCCGCAACAACGGCACCGACCGCGCTCCTGAAGCGAGCGCTCGGTAACAATGACATGTGAGTTTGTCCTCTGACGTACGGGCTCAGTGCCGGCATGCAGCCGGCGCGAGGTGACGGTCAGAGGATGAGGGTCGGCGGTCGCTCCAGGCGCGCCTCACCGGCGGAGATGCCGGCGCTGTCGTAGAGCGGCCGCCGTTCCCGTGTCCGCGCGGGGACCGTGAGCCGCGGCGGCTGGCCGGCCAGTGCGACGAGGCTGCCGGAGGCGTAGGCGCAGTCCTCGCAAGACGCACCGGCGCACTGGCCGTCATCAGGGGACTGCGCCAGCCCCGCCGAGCCAGCTTCGGCCGCGTTGGTATCGGCCGGCTGGTGATGATCGTAATGTGGCGCCGCGTCGTCGTGATGATGGTGATGATGGCCCTCGGCTCCGGCGGCAAGCGCGCCCAGGCCATGGCCGTGCAGCGTATGAACCGTGGCGGCGTAGGCATCCGAACTCAGCGCACCCACGATGGCGAGGCACACAATGAGGCTCACCGCGCGTCGCGTGCTGGCCCACCGCCGCCAAAGTTCGCCGAGTTGCATCTTGCCTCGCATGCCGGTACCGAACACTCGATACACCACGCGCCTGAGAGCAGCAACGTCTCGAACGCGCCGGGAAAGGTCAGAGCATGGACTTGAAACTCAACGGCAAGACCGCCGTCGTGACCGGATCGACCGCCGGCATCGGCCTCGAGATCGCCCGCACGCTCGCCATCGAAGGTTGCGACGTCGTCGTCTCCGGACGCGCCAAGCCCAAGGTCGATGCTGCCGTCGCCGGCATCGCGGCCTCTGGCGGCAGCCACGTGCGCGGCGTTGTCGCCGACGTGACAACGGCCGAAGGCGCCGCCAGCCTGATCGCCGCCGCCGGCCGCGTCGACATCCTCGTCAACAACCTCGGCATCTACGAGAGCAAGGCCTTCGGCGACATTGCCGATGCCGACTGGCTCCGCTTCTTCGACGTCAACGTCGTCAGCGGCACGCGACTCGCGCAAGCCGTGTTCCCCGGCATGCTC
>JANRIT010000039.1:0-4675 GCA_033764645.1 Hyphomicrobiaceae bacterium | reverse complement strand
GATCGGCCGCGGTCACGAGCTTCGCCCCGGCATGCCCGCCGAGATCCATATCGAGACCACGGCGCGCAGCATCCTCAGCTATTTCCTGAAGCCGCTCTCCGATGCGCTCGCCAGGACCTTCAAGGAGAGCTGAGCGCTGGTCCCACGGCCTCGCGCATACGCGCACGCCGGCCGGCGCGATACGTGGGGCGCCCCGGTGCGCCCGGTGCGCCCTAGGCCGCAGGTCGCGCCACGCGCCGACGTACTTGGCTCGGCGAGGCCAATCGGTCTATAACCCGCCTCGGCCGCCGGCTTAGCACAGTGGTAGTGCACCTGATTTGTAATCAGGGGGTCGCAGGTTCAAATCCTGCAGCCGGCACCAATAAAGTCAAAGACTTAGGACGACCCCGTCAGCACTCTCAGAGCGCTTGCGGGAGGTTTGCGGGAGGCGCCCTGCAGCGCCCCCTTCAGCATGACGAGGTCCGGCCTCTCGCCGTTCCGATCCACGACACTGTTCGCCGCCGCAAGAAGCCGTGACCGTTCTGCGGCGGAGTCGTGTGTCGTAATCCGACCAGAGCGGTGCCCGAGCAAGTCCTGCCGATCCTCGTAGCTCACGCCGGCCGACCTAAGGCGACGGCCAAATGTGTGCTTCGGGTCATGCACCCGAACCTGAGGCAGACCCGCGCGGACACGTGCCCTCTTCCAGCCGGTGGTCAACATGCGCGAGATGGGCTTCCTCTCGTAGGCAAACACGAAGGCTCGATCCCGGCCCCGCCGCGTAGCGATGACCGAGGCGGCCACGGCGTTCAGCACTACAAGCCGCTCATCGCCGTTCTTCACCCGCGTCCCGGGAATAATGAAGACGCTGGTGCCAAGCTCCGGTACCGCTGCCTCCCATTGCCAGCGCAGTGTGCAGACCTCTTGATCGCGACAGCCAGCTGTAGAAGCCGGAACGCGAGACACCGAGCGCCTCGCAGATCGTCTTGAGCGGCCAGATCCCCCGGTGCTTCGCCACAAACGCGAACATCACGTCTGGTCCTTGGCGAAGTAGGCCGCGGCTCTTTTTAGGATGTCGCGCTCGGCCTTCAGCTTCTGCACCTCGCTACGCAGCAGCGCGATCTCGGCCTCGGCCGCCTTCATCTTGCCGTGCCCCGGGAACGCCTCCAGCGGGTCATCGGCCAGCTGCTTGACCCACTTCCTCAGCAGGTTCTCGTGCACGTCGAGATCACGCGACGCCTGCGCTACCGAAACGCCCCGCTCGCGCACGAGCCGAACCGCCTCGATCTTGAACTCACGACTGGGACCCCGACGCTGCACACGCCACATCCGACGTCACTATCGCACCCAAACCAAGTGTCCGTGAAACCGGCAGCAGCTCAATCGTCGCTCGCCTCGCGCGGCGCCGCGACGGTGGCTACCGCGCGCGGCTCGACGGGTTTCGTCTCGGCCGGCATCGGATCGGCCGTACCGGCCGGCCCGGTCCTCTCGGAGTCTGGGCGCGTGCCATCCGCGCTCACGTTGTCTGCATGAGGAGCATCCGGCCCCGTCGCCGCGACCGCCGCCGGTGCCGTCGCCGGCTTTCCGAGCACGTCCCACTCCGCGACCTCGGCATCGGAGAGAAAGCCCTTGCCTACGCGATAGGCCGTCTTGAGCGTTCCCGCGGGCACGGCGACCGCGGCATCGGTGTAGTCGTCCCAGTAGTCGTGCAGACCGTCCATGTTGGCCATGATCGGATCGGACGCCCAGAGCTGGCGCAGGGCCTTGTTGCGTACCGAATCCGGAACGCCGTGCTGCATGAAGCGCGTATAGTCGGATCTGAAGTCGAGCGTTGTGAAATCGACGTCGGCGAAATCCGCTTCCGTCAGCACGCGCTTCACCAACTGGCCGCCGCTGTCCCCGTCGTGCGCGGCGGTCGCCACGCCGTCCTCGCACCCGGCCGCATCCGGCTCCGCGTCGCTGGCCCTCGACACGGCATTGGTGGGCGCTTCATCTAGGGCGGCGGGCTTGGCCGGATCGGCCTTGGCAAGCGCCGTCGCATGCTTGCGGCGCGACCAGCGGGCCAGAAACCCTTCGTCGTCTGGATGGGTCACGACTGTCCTCCCTCGTCCGAGCCGGATGGCTCGACCGGAACGAAACGGCGCGGCGTGGCGAAGATCGGCTCCTTGCCGAACAGGTGCTCTTCTTCCTTGTGATGCTTGTGCCGCTGCCGCTTGACGAATTTCTCCTCGACGTGATGCTCGGCGACGAAGGCCTCGAGCATCGCGACAAGCGCGGGCGGCATCGACACCGGCTCGATCGTCTCCTGTCCGGATTCGCCGTACGCCTGCGCCTCGTAGGGCGAGGCGGTCGCCATCAGCACTTTCACCTCCGATTGGGCCTCCGGATCGAACCGGATCACCACATAGACCGCCGGATCGCCGGTTTCGAGATTGGCCACATAGGATGGCGTCTCCTTGCGGTGGAGTTCGAGCGGCAAGGTCGCGGCATGATAGTGGACGAAGCCGTCGCCCGCGGCAATTTCCGTCCAGTCGGCGCGCGGGGCGGGATCGAGCTCGACGGCGAGCGGGCGCCAGCGGAACGGCTGCCATGGGTTGTCTATCCGCTCCTTGGCGACGATGACGCCGACGTCGATCGATTTGGCGTGTCCCAAACGATGGTTTCCCTGATCCAGCTGCACCATTCCGCGTGGCTTCATGATAAAGGAACAGAAGCGAAAATCCCAGCGCGCCCCGAGCCGGTCGCGCCAGCATGAGCGAGGTCCCACTTTGGCCGACCCGAACCGCAACACAGATGAAACCCTGCTCGTCTGCACCTGCCAGGGAACGATGACGATCGACGGCAGCGAGCTGGCGGCCAAGCTCGGCCGGGAACGCCCGCTGACCATCCATACCGCCCTCTGCCGCACAGGCATCGGCGCCTTCGAGACGGCCCTCCAGGGCAACGCCGTTCATGTCGCCTGCACACAGGAAGCGCCGCTGTTCCGCGAGGTCGCCGACGAGAACGGCAAGGGCGAGACCACCCTGCGTTTCACCAATATCCGCGAGACCGCGGGCTGGAGCGATGCCGGCCGGGCGGCACTGCCGAAAATGGCGGCACTGCTCGCCGAAGCCAGCTACGCATCGACACCTGCCGCCGTCGTCACGCTCGAGTCGAAAGGGCTTTGCCTCGTCTATGGCGCCGGCGAGGTCGCGCTCGACGCGGCCCGGAAGCTCGGCCAGCGCCTCGACGTGACCGTGCTGCTCACGGATGCGGCGGACGCACTCCCCCCAGCGGTCATCACCCAGCCCATCGCCCGGGGCCGTATCCGCACGCTGCGCGGCCACCTCGGCGCGTTCGACGTCGAAATAGATGGCTTCGCCGCCGCCGAGCCCTCGTCGCGCTCAGCCCTCACCTTCGGTCCGCCGCGCGACGGTACCCGCACCCGCTGCGATCTCTTGCTCGATCTCTCCGGAGGCGCTCCGCATTTCTCTGAGCCTCACCCGCGCGACGGCTACGTGCATGCCGACCCCGCCAATCCGGCCGCGGTCGCCCTGGCGCTGTTCACGCTCAGCGACCTCGTCGGCGAGTTCGAGAAGCCGCGTTATGTGAGCTACGATGCGGCCACCTGCGTCCATGCGAGGAGCCGCAAGACCGGCTGCACGCGCTGCCTCGACGCCTGCCCGGTCGGGGCCATCACGCCCAATGAGGACCATGTCGCCATCGACGCGGCGATCTGCGGCGGATGCGGTATGTGCGCTGCCGTCTGCCCGACGGGCGCGGTGAGCTATGCCTATCCCCAGCGCAAGGACGTCTTCGGCCGTGCGCGCGTGCTCGTCGAGGCGTATCGCAGCGCAGGCGGCACGCGCCCTGTGCTGCTGCTGCACGACGAGCGGCACGGCCGCGAAATGATCGACGCCCTGGCCCGGTTCGGGCGCGGACTTCCTGCGCACGTCCTGCCGCTGGCTCTCAATTCGGTTCACCTCGCCGGACACGATCAGCTCGCGGCGCTGCTGGCGCTCGGCGTCGAGCGGATCGTGCTGCTTGTGCCGCCGAAGACCGCGGACGAGCTGGCGCCGCTCGAGCAGCAGTCCGCGCTCGTGGCCGCCTTCCTCGAAGGACTCGGCTACGCGGGCCCGCGCGTCCAGATCGTCGTCGAGCACGATCCGGACGGGCTCGGGGAGCTGCTGTACGGCCTCGCGTCGCTGCCGCCGATGCCGAGCCACCCCGCATTCGCGCTCGGCTCGAAGCGCGAGCTGGCGCGGACGGCCCTGGCCGTGCTGCACGACCATGCGCCCACGCCGCGGCCGTTGCTGGCGCTGCCGAAGGGCGCTCCCTATGGCCGCATCGTCATCGACACGGCGGGATGTACGCTCTGCCTCGCCTGCGTCGGCGCTTGCCCGACCGGAGCGCTCGGCGAGAATCCGGACCGCCCCGAGGTGCGCTTCACCGAAGCGGCGTGCGTCCAATGCGGCATCTGCGTCGCAACCTGCCCCGAAAGCGTCATTCGCCTCGATACCCGCTACGACTTCACGACCGACTGCATGACGCCGCGCACGCTGCACACCGAGGAGCCGTTCAACTGCATCAAATGCGGCAAGCCGTTCGGCACCAAGAGCTCGATCGAGCGCGTGGCGTCGCGGCTCAAGGGGCACTCCATGTTCCAGGGCGCCGACAATCTCGCGCTGATCGAGATGTGCGACACTTGCCGGATCGTCAC
>JANRIT010000021.1:0-1717 GCA_033764645.1 Hyphomicrobiaceae bacterium | reverse complement strand
CCTGTCGGCGCCGGTGAGCGGGGTCCGGATCCGCCGCGTTTCCTTCGTCGACAGCCCGATCAGCACGATCCGGTCCTTCACGGCCGCCGAGAGCCGCCGGACGTCCTGACCCAGTGCCTCCCGAAGATGGGAGGCCGGGATGACGGCGAACGGCGCGCCGCCGTCAAGGGTATTGCCCAGCCAGTCGATGCGCGGATAGGGAGGCTCGCGACGCTCGGTACCGACGGCCCGCATGAGCTGTGCCGGGAAGCTCAAGGGCACCGACGCATTGTCCGCGGGGGACGCCCAAAAGCGCACCACCCCGTCCCGATCGACCCGAATGTGCGTGAACCCGACCGGTCGCGCGACGCGCGCCAGCAACGTGCTCTGGAACTCTGCCTCCTGCCCATCGACCCGCGACCGCTCGTCCGCAAAGCCCATCACGGTTGCGCTCCGAGCCTGCCTCAGAGCGTTCACCAGAGCCTCGTCGGCGGCCGCCGTGCTGGGTGTGAGGAAGGTCATGTCGATGCCGAGCACGCGCGCGCCGAGCGCGTCGACGGTCCTGACAATCCTGGCCAGCACGACCCGGTCGACCTCGGCAGCCCCCTGCGACCGACCAACCAACTCGTCGTCAACCACGATCAGTGCCACCAGCGGATGCGAGTCCGGCGGACGCAAGACGGTGAACTTCTGATGCCAGTCGTGGAGCTGCTCCTCGAGCAAGAAAGCCGAAGCATGCAGACTGCGCTGAACGAACAGTAGCGCGGGCGTGAGCGCAAGCGCGACCAGAATCCCCACGACGAGCCTGCGCCGTGTCGGCACGAAGCTGCGGAGCCACTCGGCGATCCGGCTCGAATCCATGCTGGGCCCCCGACCGTCACGATCAGCGATCGGAATCTATAGTCGGTCCCTGCGCAAGCGCTCAAGCCGTCCGACGTTGCGCCACCCCCTGCGACGCGAGAGCCAGAACGCTGCTTCGTTGCATCCGGACGGACAGCTTGCGAGGAGGCTCTGCCTGACCCGAGAGCCTGATCGGTTGGGACGCGAGCGAGAACGAGCATCGAAGCCTTGAGGCGGATTCTGGGCCGAAGCGCCTCGATCGCTTCCGGCATCGGCAGTCAGCTTCATCCCGGTCGGGCTAGTCCGGCAGAAGCGCCCGGCCATCTCTCCCGAGCGGCAGGAACGGATTGTAGGCGACCTCCCACAGGTGGCCGTCCGGGTCGGCGAAATAGCCCGCGTATCCGCCCCAGAACACCTTTTGCCCCGGCTTCCTCAGCGTCGCGCCCGCCGCCACCGCCTCGGCCAGGACGGCGTCGACCTCGGCTTCGCTGCCGACGTTGTGCGCCAGCGCCACGCCCGAGAATCCCGGCCCGCTGTTGGCGACCTTGGCGTCCTCGGCCAGCGCTGCACGTCCGAACACCGACAGCACGACGCCGCCGGCGTCGAAGAACGCAACCCCTTCCTGTGACATCGGCGAAGCCCGGAAACCGAGCCGCTCGTAGAACGCGCGCGCCCGCGGCACGTCCTCCACGCCGAGCGTCACGAACGTCACGCGCGGCTGCATGTCAGCAGCCGCGCCAGGTCGGCTTGCGCTTCTCGATGAAGGCGCCGATGCCTTCCTTGGCGTCCTCGGCCATCATGTTCTGCACCATGACGTCGGCGGCGTAGGCGTAGGCGTCGCCGAGCGGCCGCTCGATCTGGGTATAGAAAGCCTCCTTGCCGATCGCCACCGTCAGCG
>JANRIT010000017.1:0-69076 GCA_033764645.1 Hyphomicrobiaceae bacterium | reverse complement strand
TGGACGCAAAGGCGGCGGCGACGGTGGCGATGATGCCGCCGCAACGGCAGGGCCGAGCCAGATCACCGCACGCGACCAGGCCGACAACGCGCGCCAGATTGCCAAGCAGCAGGAAGAGCTCGCCGAATACGAGCGCAGCCTAAAGGTCGAGAAGGCGCGCAACGTCGACCTCGCCGTCGCCGGCTTCATCAGCGAGTTGCGGACGCTGCACAAGAACCTGCTCGGCGACAAGAGCGCGAACGTGCGCTCGGCGAGCGGGCTCGAGATCAACCAGGTCACGGCCGGCCAGATCAAGGCGGCCGTGGAGAAATCGTACGGCGATGCGCGCCTTGGCGATTACGATGCCTTCGCGGGCGAACTCTGGACCAAGGACCGCCTGACGGTCCGCATCCTGCACGTTGCCGAGGGCGACTTGGCACCTTACTTCGACGGCGTCGGTGCACGCGGACCCAGCATGGACGACATCGAGGCGCTGTTCGCCAAGTCGGCGCGCTTCGTCTACGCGGAGGCGCTCGAGGTCGCCGAGATCATCGGTGTGAGCCACAGCTTCGACCGCTTCATTCGGACCATCTACGAGCAGTCGGCAGACACGCCGGGCAGCCTGTGGACGACAGGAGCTGACGGCCACTACGAGCGGCTCGTCTCCGGCGTCATCGACAGCGTTCCGCGCGAGCAGTTCATCGCCGCCGGCACGATCCAGTCGAGCGATCCGCTCGGCCTCGAGAAGCAGTTCCAGTTCCGCTTCCGCGCCCGCCGCGCTCTCTATGATTGCCTCGCCTCGAACTACGGCAACATCACGCGCGGCGGCAAGACGATCACGGTAGCTGCGGGTTCGCCGGCCGACGCGGCGCTGCCGGCGCCGCCGCAAACGCGCGGCGCCTCCCTGGCCAAGAAGCCGGGCGAACCCGGCCTCGTGCCTGTCGCCACGTCGGGTGGCACGGCTGCCGCAGCACCACTCGATCAGAACGCGAGCCCCGAGACGGTCTGGCGCGCTGCCCAAGGCTACGTTCGTGACGTATGCCGTGGTCCTGTCGTTGCTGTTGCGAACTCGGCAAGCACGCAGGGGCTGCGACCGGTGCCGGCGCGCTTCGACAGTTCGGGCGGCTTTGCGCCATCGGGAAAGCCCGCACTGCCCGCTGGGCTGCGCTGAACGCATTGACGATTGCGCTCGCCGGGCGACGCTTGGCGCCAGCGTTGGTATCGCGGGCACCGAATGCGAGAAGGCGCGGCAAAGGGGGGCCGCGCTCATCTGCTCGGGTATCGCAGCTCGCGTGGCGCAGCTTCAATATCGCGGCTTGAGCGTGGCGATGCGTGCGGTCGGACGGTTGGGGCGGGATCAGTCGCACCCCAATCCGGCACGGCGTAGAACGGCGAGCCTATCAAGCGGGCGGATTTTCACGGCTCGGCCATCGGCCTCCGGCTGTCGTGAAGTCCGAGGGGGAACATGGCATTGGTAGTGCGTGGTTGGTACCAGCGGACGGTACGTGGAGTGCGGCGCGTCGCGGCGGGCCTCGGCGCCATCGGCGCGACGGTCTTGAGCGCGCTTGCGTTCGCCTCCCTCCTTCTCGCATCCGACGCGGCACATGCCGCTCGACACGCCTTCATTGTCGGCGTCAGCGAGTACAAAAAGGAAAAGGGGCTGTTGCCGCTCAATGCCCCGGCCAACGACGCGGCCGAACTTGCTCGCGTGCTCGCCCTGCGCGGTCTCGACTTCAAGACCGTCACGCTGGTCAACGACGAGGTGAAGGACAAGGCCACCTTCGACGCCGCTCTCGACCGCTTCCTTGCAGGCGTCGCCGCCGAGGACGAGGTGGTGTTCTTCTTCTCCGGCCACGGCCTCTACCTCACCGGAGCCGGCCGCGAGAGCAACTACTTCCTCCTGCCCGACGCCAAGGGACAGCAGACCTACCTGAAGGACCTCGGTACCGCCGCGCGCCAGCTCGACACCGACGACAAGCGCAAGCAGAGCTACCAGGACTGGATCGCCACCGTTGCCGTTTCCGAGAAGGCTGTCGAGCAGGCGATCCTGAGCCGCGGCGTCAAGGTTCTGATCATCCTTGCGGACGCCTGCCGCAGCCTCGTCACCGCCACGAAGGGTGCTTCCCTCGCCGACCTGAGCAGCATCGGCCTGCCGAAAGAGAACACGCGCGGCGTCTTCCGGCTCTACTCGGCGAGCAAAGGGCAGGTGTCGTTCGATTCCCCCGAGCGCCTGACGAGCCAGGCGACGCCGACGGGCGTTCCTGCCGCCGGCAAGCCGCCCGAGAAGGACGACAAATCCGCCAAGGCCGCCGCCCGCAAGCGCAATTCGCTGTTCACACAAGTCCTGTTGCAGGTGCTGCCGGAGCCGGGTCTCGAGATCAACGTGCTTGCCGCCAAGGTCAAGGTCGAGGTGCGCGAGCAGGCGCGCCGCCTGCAACTGGGCGCCGACCAGATCCCCGACTTCAGCGACGATCAGGACGCCACCGAGTTCTACTTCTTCCAGGGCGACAAGTCAGAGCTCGTGGCTGCCCGCTGCCGTACGGCCGACGCCGAGCTTGCCCAGCTCCGCTACGGCGTCACGCTCGGCAGCATCGGCCGCGACACGCTCGTGCAGAAGCGCTTCGACCTCGCCGCCTGCGGCAAGGCCGCCGAGATCGAGGCACTGCTCGTTCTCGAAAGCCAGGGCGCGGGCGCGCTTTCCGGCTCCGTCGATCCCATGCAGCAGGCGCCGGGCGACACCGGCGATCCGATTCAGCAGTGCGACGCGCGCGCGTCCTCCCCGCTCGATCCCAACCGGCCGCTCGGCATCGCCGGGGCAGAGATCCAGAAGGTCGCACTCGCCGCCATGTCGGGCGAGATCGACCGCGACAAAGCGCACGACTGGATCAGCGACGTGATCAACGTCTGCGAAACCGCCGTCGGGCAGCGCAACCGCGTGGCGCGTTACAAGTACAATTTGGCGCGCGCGCACTACGCCATGTCGGTCCTCGCCCCGCCCTTGCAGCGCGAGTTCTCGCTGCAGAAAGCCTCGCGCCTCTACGACGATGCCGTCGATCTCGGCTACGCCGCCGCCTACAACGACCTGGCGCTCCTGCATCAGAACGGCGAATACTTCAACGCCGACGGCAAGCAGCAGCCAGCCGACCGCAAGAAGGCGAGCGAGTTGCTCCAGCGCGGCGCCAACCTCGGCCACGTCGTTGCCCACTATAATCTCGGCATGGCCTACAAGAACGGCGAGCTGCGGCTCGACGATCAGCAACAGGCCTATACTGATTTCCATCTCGTGCTCGCCTTCAAGCACCTGTCGAAAGCTGCCGAAGGGGGCTTCGTGCCGGCCGTCATCGAAACCGCGCTTGCGCTCGATGCCGGACGCGGCATCGAGCAGAACCGGCGCAGGGCGATCGAACTCCTCGAACTCGCTGCCTCGCGCGGCTCGTGGGAGGCCATGTACTGGCTCGGCTCCATCTATAATCGAGACGAGCGCGAGCACGACCGTGCGATCGTCTGGCACGCGCGCGCCGCTGAGAGTGGCGATTCCCGCTCGCAGGAATCGCTCGCCGACATGCTCCAGCGCGGGGACGGCATTCCAGCTCCGCAGCCCGAGGCCGCCGGCCGCTACTGGCGGCTTGCCGCCGACGCCGGCCGCCTGACGGCACAGATGCAGCTCGCCCGTCTCCTGCGCGACGGCAAGGTGCCGTTCCGCCCCAAGCTCGAAGGCCGGCCGGATGCCGGCGCGGAGGAGATCCGCGATCTGTTCGCGCAGGCCTTCGCGCGCGGTAATCCGGTCGCCGGCCTGGAACTCGCCCGCCTCTACCGCACAGGTTTTCCAAAGGACCGCCCGTCGGATGCCATCCCCGCCGACGCCGAGCGCGCCGTCGCTCTCCTCTACGAAACGATGAACGCCGTCCGCTCGGCTGCCGCCGACAGCGATGCCGCCGACCCGCAGATCGAGGTTCGCGCCGCCTTCGAGCTCATGGACATGTACAGTAAGGGCGAGGCCAAGCGCCGCGACGGCTCGAGTGCCCTGACACAGGACCAGATCGATCAGCTCACGCGCGACTACGGTGACCCTGCCTCGCTCTATTACGTGCCCGTTCGCGCCGTTGGCCCTGTCAATTGCGATCAGCGCAATAACTTCCCGGTCATGGTGTGGGACTGGAAGCGCGACGTCTCACCGACCGAGCACCAGTTCGACTGGTTCGAGCGCCGCTACCGCTGCAAGAAGTTCCTGACCGAAGCGCAAAAACAAAAGCTCCTGAAAGAAAAAAAGAAGATCCCGGAGTACGGCGTGCCGAAAGAGACGCGCGAGGTGTTCAATCGCCTGTTCAAGGAGGCGCAGAAGGACACCCAGCGCAAAAAGTCCTTCGCCGACCGTATCGCCGAGTACATCGACAAGAAGCGCAAGGCCAAACGCTGACGACGACCGACCGACGCTGTCGCATCAGCTTGGCGCCACGCCGCCTTCGCCCGTTTCGGCAATACGCGCCTCGTGCGGCCACTGGCGCAGGACCACCACCAGCATCGCGGCAAGGCCGACAGGACCGGCAACGACCCAGGACGCACGATGATGAGCGGGAGGACCATGAGGCGCTCGCCGGCGATGAAGCCAACCGGCCCGCTCGCCGCGCTCGCCGTCCTGACGGCCGTCCAGACAGTCCCGCCGCCGATCCCGCTTCTCGCACCCGGTCTCGGCGTTCCGTCAGCACACGCCACCGATGCACCGGCAGAAACCGCACTCGCCCCCGGCGCCGTCGCACTGAAGCCGCCGGGCGGCGGCGTCGTGCGGGCCCTCGTCATCGGCATCGACCGCTATCGCCACGTCAAGCCGCTGCGCGGCGCCGTCGCCGATGCCGTCGACCTCGCCGCCACGCTCAAGCGCACCGGAGTGGAGGACGTCACGATCCTCCTCGACGAGCAGGCTGGCCGGCAAGCGATCCTCGACGGCCTCGCCGGTCTCGCCACGCGATCGGGCCCTGACGATCTCGTCGTTGTCAGCTTTGCCGGTCACGGCACGCAGGACACCGCTCGCAGGTCGGCCGCCGAGCCCGACGGTCTCGACGAGTTCTTCGTCCTCGCCGGCTTTGCGTGGGACGGTCCGGGCCTCGCCGAGCGCATCCTCGACGACGAGCTGTTCGCAGCGATCGGGGCCATCGCCAAATCCGGGGCGCGCACTCTCTTTCTTGCCGACAACTGCCACGGCGGCGGCATGGCCAAGGCCATCGATCCCCGCGCCGCCACCCAGTCCGTCCGCGCAATCTTCCGCGGCGAGGCGGGCGCGGCCGACGGTGCGAGCCGCGAGGCCAAGGCCACCGAGACGAAGAACTCGCCCGCCGCCGACACCCCCGATGCGATGGGCGCCATAGTTCCGTCGGAGGACGCAACGCGCCTCTATCCGAACCTCACCTTCCTCGCCGCCGTCGGCGACCAGCAGCTCGCGCCCGAGCTCGTCATCCCGGGCCAGGCGACCTATCGCGGCGCGCTCAGCTACGTCGCCGCGCGCGCATTCGAGGGCCACGCCGATGCCGATGGCGACGGCATCACCAGCCGCCGCGAGCTCATGTCGTTCACCCGCCGCCACGTGCGCATGCTGTCGGCGAACCGCCAGCTCCCGGTCGGCGAGCCGCGCGCCGTCGAGGCCGCCGACATGCCCATACTGCGGACGCTTGGCAAAGGAGGCCCCGTCAGCGCGCTGGAACCCGTCGGCCCGCTCGGGCCCGAGGGCACGCCCGCGAAGCCCGGCACCACACTCGTCCCGAAGCCTCAGGCGCCGGCCGGCGCGGATGCTCAAGGCAGCGCAGCGAGCGAGCCGCCGGGCACCGGCAAGGTGGCTGCACCCATCGGC
This sequence comes from Hyphomicrobiaceae bacterium, assembly GCA_033764645.1. Taxonomy (GTDB): domain Bacteria; phylum Pseudomonadota; class Alphaproteobacteria; order Rhizobiales; family Hyphomicrobiaceae; genus Filomicrobium. The sequence continues at coordinate 63,255 of JANRIT010000017.1, read as the reverse complement.
AAACCCGGCACCGCGACCGTCGACGATGCACCACAGTCGCCGGCGAGCTCCGCCGTCGTCTGGGACCGCGCGACCGGCGACATCATCGACGTCTTCGGCAACGTGGTCGCCTACGCCCGCCCCGAGCACGAGGTCGCCAAGGCCATCGAGCGCCTGAACGCCTTCCATGCCCTGAACCGTCTCGCCGTCGGCCGCGCCATCGACGTGGAGCTGACGCCCGAGAACCGCATCTTCGCGCGCGGCGAGCAGTTCACGGCGCTCGCCGGCGGCCTCTACGGCAGCCACCTCATCATCGTCAACCTGGCCGGCAACGGCGAGGTCCAGTACCTCTTCCCGACCGGCAACGCCGATCCGCTGATCGACCGTGACACGCTGCCCCTGCCGTTCAATGTCGAGCCGCCGTTCGGCACCGATACGCTCGTCTTCATCGCAGCGCGCGAGCGCCGGCCGGACCTCGAACTCGCCTTGCGCCTCATCAACGGCAAGACCGAGCCCATCGCCCTCGCCTCGGCCATCGCCGCGCATCTCGGAGCCGGCGACAGGATCGGGCTCGCCACGTACTCGACGAAGCCCCGCTGAGGACGACGAAGCCGACCGTCGGCACCGAGACCGTTCAAGATAAAGGGGCCGGGCGTTTGCGCGCACCCGGCCCCTCGTCATGACGAAACGTGATCGCGGTCCCTTACGAACCGTACTTCACAGAGCACCCATAGGCGCGCGTCAGCGCAGGGTCGACCGGCTTACCGGCGGCGATCTGCGCGAGCGCGTTCTTCACGTAGTTGGTCGCCGTCTTGACGTCGGCCTCGTCCGCCGTCGGCTTGTCGTCGATGGCACCCGCGTAAGCGAGCACGCCGTCGGGCTTGATGACGTACATGTGCGGTGTCGTCTTCGCGTCATAGGCCTTGCCGATCTTGCCGTCGGCGTCGATCAGCGTCGCGGTCGGAGCGGCGGCCTGCTTGGTGGCGAGTGCTTCGATCTCGGCGGGCGAGAGATGGCCCTGCTGGCCCGGCGCGGAGGAGATGACCGTCAGCCACACGACGCCGCCGCCCGTCGTTTCTTTCTGCAGGGCCTGCATGTTGCCGGTGCCGTAGTGCTTCTTGACGTACGGACAGCCCTCGTTCGTCCACTCCAGGATGACCGTTTTGCCGCGATAGTCGGCGAGCTTCACCGTCTGGCCCTTGCTGTCGACGGCGGTGAAGTCGGGTGCCGGCTCCCCGATCTTGGGTGCAGCGAGCGCCGTCGTGGCAGCACCTGCCATGCCGACGGCGGCGGCAAGAACGGTGGCGCAGGTCAATAGCGCGAGTGAAGGTCTCATGGCTTCGTCTCCGTGGTGGGGGTTGGGTTGGGGGAGGGTTCGCGCTGCGCGGTACGCAGCGGTGGAAGCGCGGCGAGGTGGGAAACCACGATCGCCTCGGTCAGGAGTTGCGGCAGCACGACGGCCGGCGCGCTCACATCTGCCGGATAGAGGAGATAGAGCGGCACACCGGCCCGCCCGTGCGCGCTCAGCAGCGCGGAGATAGCAGGGTCCTGGCGTGTCCAGTCACCCTTGACGTACGCCGTGCGATGTTCTGCCAGCGCGGCACGGAAACCGTCCGACGACAGAGCCACACGCTCGTTCACCTTGCACGTGATGCACCACGCCGCCGTGAGATTGACGAGCACGTTGCGACCCTCGGCACGTAGCGCGGCAACGCGCGCAGCCGAGTAGGCCTCACCCTCGCCGGCCTCGACCGCGCCGCTGCCTCCCGTGCGCGCTGCCGTAGCCGTGCCGGTCGCCGGCCCATCGAGCGACGGAACCGCAAGACCCGCTGCCAGGACAGCCAGCGCCGAGGCGATCGCCACCCGCGTGCCGAGCGGCCACTGCGCAAGGCCGACGATCCACGCTGCGACGGCGACCGCCGTCAGCACCACGCCTGCCGCCAAAACGCCGTCCGGTCCAGCCTGCACCGACAGCACCCACACGAGCCATGCCGCCGTGGCGTAGAGCGGAAAGGCGAGCGCCTGCTTGAGCGTCTCCATCCATGGCCCCGGCCGCGGCATCAGACGGCGCACGGCACCCGAGGAAGCCACCAGCACCATGGGCAGGGCAAAACCCAGCGCCAGCGCCTCCAGCACGAGCAGCGTTTCCACGGCGGGCCGGGTCACTGCGTAACCGATGGCCGCCCCCATGAACGGCGCCGTGCACGGTGTCGCCGCGAGCGTGGCGAGCACGCCCGTAAAGAAGGAGCCGGCCGCGCCGCCTTGGCGCGTCAGTCCGTCACCGGCTCCGACGAAACCGCCCGTCACGTTGAACACGCCCGACAGTGAAAGCCCCATGGCAAGGAACAGTGCGGCCATGGCGAGCACGAAGGCAGGCGACTGAAACTGGAAGCCCCAGCCGATGCTCTCTCCAGCCGCGCGGAACCCGATGATCAGACCGGCAAGAGCGGTGAAGCTCGCCACCACGCCGGCAAGATAGGCGAGGCTGGCCATGCGGCCATGCCGGAGCCCGGCCTGCCGGCCCGTGTCGGCCTCGGCCGCGAGCGCCATCACCTTGAGCGAGAGGATCGGCAGCACGCACGGCATGAGGTTGAGGATGAGCCCCCCGGCGAATGCAAGCAGCAGCGCCTGCCAGAGACTGAGCGCGGGATCAGCGGACGGGCGAGCCGAAGCAGCGATGGTGCCTGCGGGATCGGCCTGCGCCGCACCCGCCGGCACACCCGGCAGCGCAGCCACGGTGGACGCCGCCGCATCGACGATGAAGCCTTGCCGCACCTCGCGTCCGCCGATGTCCTCGGTGAGGACGAGGAGACCCGTCAGCCGCGGGAGTTGCTCCCCAGCCCGCTCGCCCCGCGCAATGTCGAGGTCGAAGCCGCCAGTCCGCCACACGATCGTCTGCGCGGCCGCGTGCGTCGTGATCCCCCAGGCATCCGCGAAGAACTCGGCGCGCTTGACGCGCGACGCATCAAGACCAGGAGCCTCGACGCCGAGCCTCACGCGCGTTGCATCAGCGGCTGCGCCCATCGGCCAGGGCGAAGCGACCGGCAGCGCCCGCAGCGCCGCAGCGATGCGGGAAGCATCCGTGCTTGCCGGCAGTGGCGCGCCGTCCGCCGCAACAGCGAGCGTCAAGGCCACGTCCTTCGTTTCGGGAATGCAGATGTCTTTGCAGACGAGCAGATCGACCCTCGCCTTCAGCACCACGTCACCAGCCGGCAGGGTAGCCGGCGGGGTGATCGCGACCGGCAGCAGAACCTCGTTCGAGTAACCGAAGTTCATGAGCGGCCCGACGGCGAGCCTCTCCGGCGTCGGCCACTCGATGGCGCTCGCGCTGAACCCTTCGGGCAGCGACCAGGTCAGCCGCGTCGGCTCGCCGGAGTCACCCGGATTGATCCAGTAGGTATGCCAATCCGGCTCGATGACCTGCCGCAGGGCGACTGTGACGCTTTCGCCGGCGCGGATCGCGGTCACCGGTGCGATGAGACTTGCGGTCACCTTCGGGCCGGGGCGCTCGCCTGCGTCCTGCGCCAGCGATGGCGTCGACAGACCAGTCAGGACCGTAAGGCCGAGCGCCAGGGCAAGTGTCGATGCGAGCGCACCGCCCCGCGCGGCGACCCTGCCCCTGATCGGCTCTGCCGTTCCCTCGACCCGCATGCCTGCAAACAGCCTCGCGCTATGATGCTGGCTCGGACATGCCGCCTCGCCCGCAGGAGTTCAACCGGTCTCACGGCGTCGTGATGCAATGGTGTGCCTCGAGTGAGCGCCGGCACGCCTGCCGACCGGTCAGCGCAGACGCTTCGCCGCACCCCTCACAAAATTTCGGTGGCGCACGACGGAATTGCCATGCTGGCGCGTTAATCCGTTTGGCGCGGTGCGCGACGGCGCAGGACGATCGATCGAGGGGATTTTGCAATCATGGCAGAAGTGCGCGACGGGGGCGAAGCGATGCGGCAATTCTCCGGCCCATCAGGCACCGGGAGACACCTCTTCGCCGCGTGGCTGCTGACAGGCAGGCCCGGGCCCTGGGTCGCAATCGTGGCGGCAATCGCGTTGTCCATGATCACGCTGGCGGCTTCACCGGCCGAAGCTCAGCGCGCCGGCCGCGGCGGCCCGCCGTCCGAGCCCGTCATCGCCGCCTCCGACGTCGAGATCGTCGCCATGAACGAGCGTGTCGCCGCCGTCGGCTCGGGCCGCGCCCGCCGGCAGGTGACGGTCACCACGCGCGTCGCCGGCCTCATCGCCAAGATCGCCTTCGAGGGCGGGCAGTCGGTCAAGGCGGGCGACCCGCTGATCGTGCTCGATTCCGAACCCGAGGCGATCGCCGTCGAGACGGCAGAAGCCCAGCGCGCGCAGGCCGCCGACACTGTCGCGCGCTACGAGCAGTTGAACTCCGGCGCCATCACGCGCGTCGCCAAGGCCGAGGCCGACACCGCCCTGAAGGTCGCCGATGCCGCGCTGCGGCGCGCCCGCGAGGACCTCGAGCGCATGACGATCCGTGCTCCCTTCGATGGCATCGTGGGCCTCACCAACCTCGAGATCGGCGACTACATCGCCGTCGGCACGGCCATCACCACGCTCGATGACCGCTCGACGATCCTCATCGAGTTCACAGTGCCCGAGGCAGCCGCTCCCCAGATCAAGCCGGGACTGGCGGTCCGCGCCAACCTGCTCGCCCGCTCCGGGCAGGTCTACAATGGCGAGGTGGATCAGGTCGGCACGCGCATCGACCCGGTGTCGCGCACCTTGACCGTGCGCGCCGAATTGCCCAACCCCGATCTCGCGCTCATTCCGGGCGCCACGTTCTCGGTCAGCGTCCAACTGCCCGGCCGCGAGGCGCCGCAACTTCCCGGCATGGCCGTGCAGTGGGACCGCAAGGGCGCCTACGTCTGGCGCATCGGACCCGACAACAAGGTCGAGCGCATCGACGTCGCGATCCTGTCGCGCGACGGCGACCGCGTCATCGTCGATGCCAAGCTCGCGCACGGCGACAAGGTCGTGCGCGAGGGCGGCGACAGCCTGCGCGCCGGTCAAAGCGTCAAGCCGCAAGGCTCGTCGTGATGCCGCCCGTGACGGCACGCGCAAAGACCGATCCAAAGCCTTCGATACCGCCACCCGGGGACGATCTACAATGACCGCTACACCCACCTCGTCGCCGGCCTCGACGGACGACGGCGGCTTCGTTGGCATCTTCGTGCGGCGGCCTGTCCTCGCCGTCGTCGTCAACCTGCTGATCATCGTCGCCGGCTTCGCCGCCTTGCAAGGCATCGAGGTCCGCGAATTGCCCGACGTCGACCGACCCGTCATCACCGTCACGACGACCTACGAGGGTGCCACCCCCGAGAGCATCGATGCCGAGATCACCGCCATCATCGAGAGTGCGGTCTCCCGCGTCGCTGGCGTCACCTCGATCTCGTCGAACTCGAGCTACGGCCGCAGCCGCGTCGTCGCCGAGTTCTCGACGTCGACCGACCTCGACACGGCGGCGATGGACATGCGTGATGCCGTCGGCCAGGTACGCAACCAGCTCCCCGACGACCTGATCGAGGACCCGCGCGTGCTCAAGGCCGACGATGACGCCTCGCCGATCATGCGCATCGCGGTCGCCTCCGACAAGCTGTCCGAGGGCGAGCTGACCGACCTCGTCGATGACGTCATCGAGGACCGTCTCGCCGCCGTCGAGGGTGTTGCCTCCGCCGAATCCTTCGGCCTGCGCGCGCGCACGATCGAGGTCCGCGCCAACCTGACCGCTCTCGCCGCGCGCGGCCTCGCGCTCGCCGACCTGACGGCGGCCATCGCCAAGGCTTCCGTCACCACACCCTCCGGTGCCCTCGAGAATTCCACCCAGCAACTTCTGGTCCGCGCCGAGGCGCCGATCACCACGCCCGCCGAGGTCGCAGCGCTCGAGATCGATAGCCGCACCAAGGTCTCGGACGTGGCGAGCGTGCGCTGGTGGTTCGAGGAGGCGACCTCGGCCACCCGCCTCAACGGCACGGGCGCCATCGGCATCGAGATCATCCGCCAGGCACGCTCGAACACGATCGAAATCTCGAAGGGCGTTCAGGCCGCCGTTGCCGAGATGCAGAAGTCGATGCCCGAGGGCGTCGAGCTCGCGATCATCTCCGACGATGCGATCTTCATCGAGTCGGCGATCGAGGAGGTGATCTCGAGCCTCCTTCTGTCGACCGTCATCGTCATCCTCGTCATCTTCGTCTTCCTGCGCTCGCTGCGCGCGACGATCGCGCCAGCCTTCGCGATCCCCGTCTCGCTGATCGGCACGTTCGTCGCCATCTGGCTGATGGGCTTCTCGATCAACATCCTGACGTTGCTCGCCCTCGTCATCGCGACGGGCCTCGTCGTCGACGACGCCATCATCGTCGTCGAGAACATCGCCCGCCGCCGCTCCCTCGGCCTCGGCCCGCGCGCCGCCGCCGTGCTCGGCACACGCGAGATCGTCTTTGCCGTGCTGTCGACGACGGCGACACTGGCGGCCGTGTTCGTGCCCATCTCGTTCCTGCCCGGCATCGTCGGAAGCCTGTTCTCTGAGTTCGGCTTCGTGCTCGCCTTCGCGGTCACGGCCTCGTCGCTCGTCGCTCTGACCATCGTGCCGATGATCGCTTCGAAGGTCGGCGGCGGCGAAACGATGCCTGGCGCGCCGACGTCGAACGGCTGGCTCGGCCGCTTGGGCGATGCCGCGGCGGCGCTCTACGCATGGCTGCTCGACATCGCGCTGCGCTTGCGCTGGCTCGTCGTCATCGGCTGCTTGGCCTTCGCGGCCGTCGGCTATCTCGCCTTCCTCAACCTCGCCCGCGAGATCACGCCCGCCGAGGACCGCGGCCTCATGGTCGTGCGCATGCAGACACAGCAGGGCGCCAACCTCGCCTATACCTCGCGCAAGGCCGCCGAGGTCGAAGCCGCGCTCGCCGACCTGAAGGCCCGGGGCGAGGTCAGCGACGTGCTCGCCACGATCGGCCGTGGCGGCACCAATCGCGGCTTCATCGTCGCGCCGCTGGCGCCGTGGTCCGAGCGCGCCCGCTCGCAAGGCGAGATCCAGGCCGAGCTGCGCGCGAAGCTCGCCGGAGTGCCGGGCCTCACCGTCTCGACGCTGTCGCCCAACAGCCTCGGCATACGTGGCGGCGGACAGGGGCTGCGTTTCGCCATTGCCGGCCCGAGCTACGACCGCATCTCGGACGCTGCGACGCGGCTTGCCCAGAAGCTGCAGACGCTGCCCGGCTTCGGCACCGCGCGCACCGATTTCGACACGACCCAGCCGCAGCTCTCCGTGACCATCAACCGCGAGGCCGCCACCAAGCTCGGCGTGCCGATCGCAACCATCACGAGCCTCGTCAACACCATGATCGACCACTCCAAGGCGGCCGATCTGTTCATCGAGGACGACATCGTCGAGGTGCAGGTGACGGCTGGAGGCCGGCCCATCGACGATCCCGGCGACATCGCCAACCTGTTCGTCAAAACGGCCGACGGCGCCTTCATCACGCTGTCCTCGCTCGTCACGCTGAAGGAGGTCGCCATCGCGCCCTCGCTCGCCCGCGAGGTCCGCCGCCGCTCCGTGCCGGTGACGGCACAGCTCACCGAGGGCATGACGCTCGGCGAGGCCGAGGACGCCATGCGCGCGGCTGCCGCCGAAATCCTCGAGCCGGACATGTCGATCATCCTGCTCGGCGAGGCCAAGACGCTCGCCGAATCGAACCAGAGCACAGCGCTCGTGTTCGGCATGGCGCTGCTCATCGTGTTCCTGGTGCTAGCCGCGCAGTTCGAGAGCGTGGTGAGCGCGCTCGTGATCCTGTTCACCGTGCCGTTCGGGCTCGCTGCCGCGGTGTTTGCCATCGCGCTCAGTGGCGGCACGCTCAACGTCTACAGCCAGATCGGCCTCGTCCTCGTCGTCGGCATCATGGCCAAGAACGGCATTCTGATCGTCGAGTTCGCCAACCAGTTGCGCGACGAGGGGGCCGACGTCGCCAAGGCCATCCGTGATGCCTCGATCCTGCGCCTGCGTCCGGTGATGATGACGATGGTGTCGACCGTGCTCGGCGCGCTGCCGCTCGTCATCGCGACGGGTGCGGGCGCGGAATCCCGCCTCGCCCTCGGCTGGGTCATCATCGGCGGTCTCGGCTTCGCGACGATCTTCACGCTCTTCGTCACGCCGGTCGCCTACCGCATCATGGCCCCCTGGTCGAAGCCGCGCGCCGACGAGACGAAGCGGCTGCTCCACGAAATGTCCGAAGCCGCCAAGATCGAGGCGCGGTAACGGCTCGAGGTGACACCACAGTGCGCGGCGGCCGCGCCGCTGCAGTATCAGCCCGCCGGCACCGGCACCTTCGGCGGCAGGAGCTCGGGCCGGTACTCGAAATGCATCGTATCGAAGTGATGCCACTTCCCGCCCCAGATGAAGCCGTGCTTCTCGAACACGTCGATGATTTCTTGCGGTATGCGGTTGCGCCACGTCGGCACGAAGCTCTCCGCACTGCCCTTGGGCCGCGCCCAGCGCCAGTAGTCCGACTTGGCCGTGGCGATATCGACGGCGATGCCGAAGCCGTGGCCTGAGAGCCGGTCGGTCCCGGCGATGGGCCGGCATACATAGCCGCCGGCGGAAGGCATCAGATAGGCATCGAACTGCGCTGGCAGCTCGTCGAGTTCTGCGCTGATCGCCTTGAGCCGCGCCGCCACGCCATTGACCTTGGTGACCGTGACCTTCTGGCCAGACTTCTTCGGCAGCCATGTCACGGCGACGAGTTCGCGCGCTTTGCCGTCCTTGCGGCAATTGCCGTACATGTGCGCGAAGAACGCCTGGTTGCGGGCCCGGCCGGGGTCCTGACCTGGTGCGACGGGCGCACTCGTCGGCGCGCGCGGATAGACGATGTCGAGCATGTCGGCGGGATCGGGGTCCCCGAGCCAGCGCTCGCCGGTCTTCTTGCCCTTGCCATCGTCGAGCGCAAGCCTGCCGCCCGACTTCCAGACGATCTGGCCATCCTCGATGCGCTCGATCCAGTCGGGATAGCTCTTGGCCAGGATGGCGCCAGCCGCTTCGACGTTCGCTGGCGGTGCGTCGGCCGCGAGCGCATCCCCGCCCGCTGGAAGGGGTGCGCCCGACACAAATACAGCGAACAAATACAGCCACTTATGCAGTCGCATGAGGTCTCGTCCGGGTCTCGCGATGGAGCGGCTTTACCGCATCGGTCAAGCTGTTACACTATGAATAAGACGATTCCAGACAACCGCCTGAAGCCGAGGCATGCCGCGCGAAATGCGCCCGCGAGCCGATCGCCAGGCCCTGGAGACCCGACGTGGAGGAATTCCGCAACGACGAAGGTGCCGACGGCGCACCGCCCGGACCCCATCGTGATGGCCCCAACGGCGGCCATGCCGACCCCGTATCCGTCCCCGTCGAAGCAGGCGGCTCCGCCAGACAGGCTAACGCATCAGGAGCCGGCCGCACGGTCTCTGCGCCGGCGCAACCGGGACCTGCGCACCGCTCCACGCCGGCTGCCTCCACCTCTCAGCCAGTCCCGGCAGCCCCGCCAGTCCCACCGCCGGTCTACGGCGCGCTCGATCTCGGCACCAACAACTGCCGCTTGCTCCTGGCGAAACCCTCGCGGCGCGGCTTTCGCGTCGTAGACGCCTTCTCGCGCATCATCCGCCTCGGTGAGGGCGTCGGCCAGACCGGCCGGCTGTCGCCGGAAGCCATGGCACGCACGATGGAGGCGCTGCGCATCTGCGCGGAAAAACTGAAGCGCGCCGACGTGCGCCGCTCGCGCCTCGTCGCAACCGAGGCCTGCCGCCTCGCCGGCAACGCGCCCGAGTTCCTCGCCGAGGTCAAGGCCCGGCTCGACCTCGACATCGAGATCCTGACACCGGAGGCCGAGGCGCGGCTTGCCGTCTCGGGGTGCATCTCGCTCGCCGATCCCGAGGCCGACTTCGTGCTCGTGTTCGACATCGGCGGCGGATCGTCCGAACTCGCCTGGCTCGATCTGTCGCGCGGCCGCGCCGGCAAGACGCCCTCCCGCACCGACGGCCGCGACAGCGCTCCTCCCGACCGCATCCAGGTGGACAGGTCGCTCGTCGCCTGGACCTCCCTGCCCGTCGGTGTCGTGACGCTGGCCGAGCGCTTCGGCGGCCAGTTCGTGACACCCGCCGTGTTCGATGCCATGGTCGCCCACGTGGCAGCCATGCTCGATGCCTTCGAGGCCCGCCACGGCTTCCGCGCCCGCACCGCCGGACGCAAGGTGCACCTGCTCGGAACCTCCGGCACCGTAACGACGGTCGCCGGCATCCAGATGGGTCTGCAGCGCTACGACCGCAATCGCGTCGATGGGAGCTGGCTGTCGGTCGCCGACGCACGCCACGTGACGCAGCGCCTGCTCGGCCAGACCTACGAGCAGCGCATCGCCGAGCCGTGCATCGGCCGCGACCGCGCCGATCTCGTGCTTGCCGGTTGCGCGATCCTCGAGGCCGTGCTTGCAACATGGCCGTGCGAGCGGCTGCGGGTGGCCGATCGCGGCCTGCGCGAGGGCATCCTGTCGAGCCTGATGCACGAGGACGGTGCCCATCGCTCGCGCCGCCGCCGGCACGGGCGGCGCCGCTGAAGCATCATGCATCGAGCGCTGTTTCGTCTGATCGAGCGATCGCGTCTGATCGGATACTGCTCTGATCGCCCCTTCGCCATACCGGAAAGCCGCCGATGACAACGAAGCGTGGACGCGGCGCCAAGGGCGCCACCGGCCCGACGGGTGGGGACCGCCTCCTGCACGTCAACGTCAAGACCGCCCGCAAGCGCTCGACCTCGTCGGCGCGCTGGCTCGAGCGGCAGTTGAACGATCCTTATGTCGTCGCCTCCAAGCGCGAGGGCCTGCGCTCGCGCGCCGCCTACAAGCTGATGGAGATCGACGACAAGCACCGCTTCCTGAAGCCCGGTCAGCGCGTCGTCGACCTCGGCGCCGCACCGGGTGGCTGGAGCCAGATCGCAGCCGAGCGCGTCGGTGCGGCCGCCACCGATGCTCACCGCCGCGGCCAGGTCGTCGCCATCGACTATCTCGGCATGGACGCCCTGCCCGGCGTCGAGATCGAAAAGCTCGACTTCACCGCGCCCGGCGCCGAGGAGCGCCTGAAGGCGATGCTCACGGGCGGCGTCGCCGACGTCGTGCTGTCCGACATGGCCGCCCCGACAGTGGGCCACACGCGCACCGACCACCTGCGCATCATGGGGCTCGCCGAGGCCGCCGCCGCCTTCGCTGTCGAGGTTCTGAGCCCCGGCGGCGCCTTCCTGTGCAAGGTCTTCCAGGGGGGGGCGGAGCGGGAGCTTCTCGATCTGTTGAAGCGCCACTTCCGCACCGTGCGCCACGTCAAGCCGCCGGCGAGCCGCAAGGATTCAGCCGAGCTCTACGTGCTCGCGACCGGCTTTCGCGGCGCTGCCGCCTCGGCGACCAACACCGCTGCCGATACCGATGCCGACGACGCATCCGCCGCCGGGTGAGCCTCAATTGAGGATGCTGTCGTAATTAGCCGGGCTCTGGCCGACGAGAGACAGCACCTGCTCGCGGTTGAGATCGTAGTTCTCGAACGAATACTGCTCCATCGAGCGCGTCGTATCGATCCCGTCCGCCCCGGTTCCGCCCGTGTGCCGCACGATGATGTCGCCGTTGGCCGCAAGCGAGAAGCGGTACTGCTGCAGGGTGTTGGCGTAGGTCGCCTGATCGTCGCCCTCCCCGCCGACCATGAGGTCGTTACCCGCCCCGCCGATGAACTCGTCGTTGCCCAGTTCGCCGTACATCAGGTCGTTGCCGGCGTCCCCGAACAGCTGGTCGTTGTCTTCCCCGCCGAACATCCGGTCGACGCCGCGCCCGCCACGGATCGTGTCGTTGTCCTTGTTGCCGTAGAGGAGATCGCCACCGCCGCCGCCGAACAGCCGGTCGTTGCCGTCACCACCATAGAGGTAGTCGATCGAGTTGTCCGACTGCGGCCCCGCCCTGAGGTCGTCGTTGCCGTCTTGCCCGAACAGCCGGTCGCTTCCCGCGCCGCCATCGAGATCGTCGTTGCCGTCGCCGCCCTCGAGGCGATCGTTGCCGCCTTGACCGAAGATGCGGTCGTCCTCGCCGCCGCCGTACAGCCGGTCGTTGCCAGCGCCGCCTTCCAGGGTGTCGTTGCCCGCTTCGCCGAACAGCGCATCGTTGCCGCCGAGGCCCAAAAGCGTGTCGTCGCCGCTGCGGCCGTAGAGCTGGTCGGCGAGATTCGTGCCGATGAGCCGGTTGCCGTCGTCGTTGCCTACCCTGCGGACCATGATCGTCTCCCGAATATCGCCCAGTGCGTTCTCGACCTGCGACAACGCCTGAAAGCGGAAAACATTCCCGGCGCGAGGAACGTCTGGCCGCTCCTCACCGCCGCGCCGGCCCGAGGCGCGCGGCGACCTCCTCGGCAATGGCGAGACACGCCGTCAATCCGGGGCTCTCGATGCCGTAGAGTCCGACGAGTCCGTCGATCCCGTGCGCCTCTGGTCCATCGATGCGGAAATCGGCGAGTGCCGCGCCCTCCGGCGTCAATCGCGGGCGCACGCCGACCTGATCGGGAACGAGCGCGCCATCGGGCAACCCCGGCCAGTAGCGGCGGATTGCCGCCTCGAAGCGCCGCAGGCGGGCTCCGTCCGCATCATCGAAGCGATAGCTGACAGTGTCGTGCCACGAGCAGTCCGGCCCGAAGATGACCCGCCCGCCGAGATCGAGGCTCGCATGGATGCCGAGCCCGCCACCAGCCGGAACCGGATAGACGAGGTGACGAAACGGGGCGGGCCGGGCCAGCGCGAAATAGTGCCCGCGCGCGGGATGCAGACCAGGCGTACGGTAGCCCGCGCGCCCCGACAGACGGGCCCCCAGCTCCGTCGCGCCGAGCCCCGCCGCCACGACGAGCGAGCGGCAGGTCAATGGGATGCGCTCGCCGGCATTCTCGACGACGAGGCGGAAGCCGCCGCCGGCGAGGACACTGGCATCGACGACGGCCGCGCCGCAGACGATCTCACCCCCGCCCGCCGACACACGCCCTTCGAGGGCCATGACGAGACCCGCCGCATCGATGATGCCGGTCGATGGCGAGTGGAGGCCGGCGACCACGCTCACCTCCGGTTCGAGCTCACGCACGCCAGCCGCGTCGAGCCAGACGAGGTCACCCACGCCGGCAGCCTTGGCCTTGACCGCGATGGCCTCGAGGGCTCGAACCTCATCGTGTGATGTCGCGACGATCACCTTGCCGCAGCGCTGGTGTCCGACGCCCGCTGCGGCGGCGAAACGATAGAGAAGTTCGCGGCCGCGCACGGTCAGCCGCGCTTTCAGACTGCCCTCGGGGTAGTAGAGGCCGGCGTGTACGACACCCGAATTGTGCGTCGAAGTTTCGAGCCCGGCCCGGCCGTTGCGCTCGAGGACCATGACCTCGTGGCCCGCGTCGACGAGCGCGCGCGCGACGGCAAGACCGACCACGCCAGCACCGATGACGACCGTCTCCGCGTCGAACGCCACGGCTGGCAGTTCCCCTTGGTTACCTGCGGCCCGCACGCATCGCGCAGAACCTGTTCAAAGCCCGTCCGCACGGCTTGACAAGCATGGAGAACAAAATAAGAACTCAGAGCACACGTACTATGCCACACAATCCGCGCTCTTCAATCGGGCGCACAGCACCGCCACGAGACCCGCCGGCATGAGCCTGTCATTCCTGCATACCGCCGACTGGCACATCGGCAAGCCTTTCCGCAAGTTTCCCGAGCGGCTTGCCGGCCGCCTCGATGCCGCGCGACTGGAGGCGATCGATACCATCGCCCGGCTGGCGCGCGAGCGCGGCGCCGGCCACGTGCTCGTCGCCGGCGATGTGTTCGATCGCGACGACCTGCCGCCGCTGAACCGGCGCCAGGCCGTTGAGCGGCTGGCCCGCGCGCCGCACGTCACATGGTGGCTGCTGCCGGGCAATCACGATCCCGCCCGGCCGAAGGGGCTGTGGTCGCGCCTTGCCGCCGACGGACTGCCCGCCAACATCCGCGTTGTCGACAGGGCCGAACCCGTTCACTTCGCGCCCGGCGTCGTGCTGCTGCCCGCCCCGCTCGCCATGCGTGCCGCCGCCGACGATCCGACGCGCTGGTTCGACGCGGCCACGACCGCTCCCGATGCCGTCCGCATCGGCCTCGCGCACGGTTCGATCAAGGCCTTCGGCTCTGCCGGCGACCCCTCCGCCGTCATCGATCCGGCTCGCGCCAGATCCGCCGGCCTCGCCTATCTCGCCCTCGGCGACTGGCACGGCACGCTGCGCGTCGACGACCGCACGTGGTTCTCAGGCACGCCTGAGCCCGATCGCTTTCTCGACAATGATCCCGGTAACGTCCTGCACGTGACCATCGCGGGACCCGCCGCGCCACCCGTCGTCGAAAAAGTCCCGACGCGCCAGTTCATCTGGCACCGCATCGAGCGCGACATCTTCGAAACCGACGCGCTAGCCGCCATCGAGCGCAGCCTGGAGACGCTGGCCGACGACCCGGCGCGGGTCCTGCTCGAACTCGTGCTCGGCGGACGTCTGCCGCTTGCCGAAGTCGCCGCCGTGCAACGCTGGCGCGAGCGCCTGGAGGCCCGCCTCATGCATCTCGAAGCCGATCTGTCCGGCCTAGGCGTCGCCGCCGAGAGCGCGATCGGCGCGCTTGCCGATGCCGGCGGCGAGGTGCTCGCGACCGCCCGCGTGCTCGAAGCCGCCGCCTCCGGCGCCGCCGACGCCGAGAGCCGCCGCGTCGCCGAATTGGCGCTCCTGCGTCTCCTCAGCTTCGTCGATGATGCGCGCGGACGAACGGCATGAAGCTGCGCGCAATCAGGGTTGCCGAGGTTGGACGCTTCGCCCGCCCCGCCGCCATCGAAGGGCTGAGCGGTGGTCTCGATGTCCTCGACGGCCCCAACGAATTCGGCAAATCGACGCTGTTCCGCGCCCTGCGCGCACTGTTCCTGATCGAACATACCTCGAAAGCCGCCAAGACCATCGGCACGCTCGTCCCCTATGCCGGTGGCGCGCCGCTGATCGAAGCCGACTTCGACATCGACGGCCGCTCGTGGCGCCTGACCAAGCGCTTCCAGCGTGCTCCGCGCGCGGAACTGCGCGAACTGCCGTCCGGCACGCTTGTGGCTCGCGGTCTGGAAGCCGAGGCACGTCTTGCCGAAATGGCAGGTGCCGGCGGTCAGCTTGCCGGCCGCCTGGGCCTCGTGTGGATCGGTCAGGGCCAGGCCTTGGAGATCACCGCGCCAGAACCGGGCGAAGCGCGCACGAGCCTGCTGCGGGCCGTCGAGGCGGAGGTTGCCGAGCTGACCGGCGGGCGCCTTGCGGGCCTCGTGCGCGATCGGGTGCGGGCCGGCCTCGAAGCCCAGTTGACGCCGACGCTGCGCGGGCCGCGCCGCGATGGCGCGTACGATCGGCTGCTGAGCCGGCGCGAGGACGTCGCCGCACGGCTGTCTGACGCCGAGCGCCGGGCGACCGACACCGAGGCGAGCCGCCGGCGTGCGGGAGAGTTGGAGCAACAGCGCGAGCGTCTCACCGACAAGGCGCACATCACGTGTCTCGAAGCCGAACGTCGGGCTGCCGACGCTGCGCTCGCCACGGCCGTGGAGGCCGCTTCCGCCCTCGATGCCGCCCGTCAGCTCGCATCGAGCCTGGCGGCCTCGGAAGAGCGCGCGATCAAGGACCTGGCCGACTTCGACGCTGCCGCAAGTGAGTTGAACGCACTCGACGATAAGTCCGAGGACAATCGAACCGCGACCGCGCGCAACGATGCGGCGATCGACGCGGCCAAATCCGCGCTCGAGGACTGCCGGCAGAGCGGCCAGCAGCTCAAGCTCGCCAAATCCGGCCTGGAAGCGCAACTCGCCCGCCAGCGGCTGTCCGAGCGGCTCGCGCAGCGCCGCACCAAGCTCGAAGACGCGCGCCGTCTCGAGGCGGAGATCGCCGAGGCCACCGCCGCGTTGCTCGGCGACCCGGCCACCAACCAGCGCCTCGACGGGCTCGAACGGGCCGTGCGCGAGGCCACGCTCGCCCGTGACCGGCTCGCCCTGCAGGCGACCCGGCTCACGGTGTCCTACGCCGCAGGCGCGTCTGCCGCCGTAGCGGCGAACGGCCGCAAACTCGCCGACGGCGAGACGGTCGCAGCTCTGGAACCGCTCACCATCGCGATTGACGGCGTCGGCCGCATCGAAGTCGAGCCCGGCACGAGCAACGACAGGGCCGCCGTCGGCGACCTTCTTGCTCATGCCGAGCGCGAGATCGCCCGCCATCTCGCCGCCATCGGCGCAACCGACGTCGAAGCCGCGCGTGCCGCCCACCTGCGCCGTCGTGACCGCGACCGCGCGCTGCAGGATGCCATCAACCGCTCGCGCCTGCTCGCACCCGACGGCGTCGCCCACATCGCCAGCGAGGTCGCTGGCGACGAGGCCGAACTGTCAGCCCTCACGACCGCTCTCGCCACACCGCCGACGGCAGGCGAGGACATGCCACCAGCCGAAGTCGAGCGCGCCATACGGGACGCGACGGCGGATTACGAGGCAGCGCGTGAGCGCTGGCAGGTGCTCGCCGAGGACCTGCGTAAGCTCGAAGGAGAGCGCGCCTCTCTCGCCGCGCAGGCCGAGTACCTCGTGCGGAGCCGCACGAGCATCCTGGCACAGATCGGCGAGCCGGCTCAGCGTGCCGACAGGCGCACAGCTCTGCTATCGGCGCGCGAGGAGATCGCCAAAAGCCGACGCGCCGCCGACGAGCGCCACGCGAGCCTTGTCACCGCCGCACCTGACACTGAAACATTAGCGCGCCTGCGCCGCAGCGCCGAAGCCGCTCGCGGCAGGCTCGCCGAGCATGCGGCAAGCCTGCACAGCATCGACGTCGAACTCGCCCGGCTGACGACCGAGCTCGACATCGCCGACGGCCTTGGCCTCGGACTGGAGATCGGCCGGCTGACCGACGAGCGCGACCGCATCGCCACCGACATCGCCACGATGGAACGGGATATCGCCGCAATGCGGCTCCTGCGCGAGGCCCTCGATGACGCCCGCGCGAAAGCCGCGGCGCGCACGGGCCAGCCCGTCGTCGACCGGCTTGCGGCAGCCGTGACGGCTCTCCTCGGACCCTCAGCGATCGAACTCGATGAAGCGCTCGCCCCCGTGAGCATCGGCCGGTCCGGCCACAGCGAGCCGATCGCCAATCTCAGCGACGGCACGCGCGAGCAGATCGCCGTGCTGACCCGTCTCGCCTATGCGCGCCTTCTCGCCGAGACAGGCTCGCCCGCCCCCGTCATCCTGGACGATCCGTTCGCCTACGCCGATCCCGAGCGCCTCGGCAAGGTGTTCGCAGGTCTGCGCGAGGCCGCCGCACGCCATCAGGTCATCGTCTTCACGTGCCGCGGCGACCTGTTCGCTCCGCTGGGTGGCCAGCGGCTCGCGCTTACGGCCTGGAAGCCACCCGAGCTTTGACCGGCACGCTGTCGGGCATGGCGCTCTCGCACGCATGGCGGGCGCACACGCTATAAACGTCGAAAGCCGGCGCGAAGCCGGCTCCCGTCATGATGTGATTGCATGGGCCCGGGTCGTCGTAAGCGACGTCAGCCAGCCGAAACCATCGGCGGCGGCTCGGCCACCTGTCCGCCGGCCAGCGGATCGTCGCTGCGCCGCGACTTGCCTTCGAAGAACGCGCCCTGCTCGATGGCGAGTGCCTGATGGTAGATGTCGCCCTCGACGTGGCTATGCGCCTGCAGCATGACCCGCTTGCCGCGGATCGAGCCCATCACGTTGCCGCGCACGACGACCTCCTCGCCGATGATGGCGCCGGTGATGCGCGCCTTCTCGCCGACGATGATGTGTGTGCCGCGGATGTCGCCTTCGACCTCGCCGTCGATCTGCACTTGCCCGCGCGAGGTCAGGTTGCCCCTGATGACGAGGTCGGGACCGATCACCGACGGCGGCAGGCGGTCGCCGGCGCGGGGCGCCGAGACGGTTGGTCGCTGCACTGTCGCGGGAGGCGCGGCATCCATCAGCGTGGGCGTGGCGGGCTTGGCAGCTTCGGGTTCGGCTTTCTTGAACTGAGGTAGCATCGCGACTTGACCTCCGTACAACGGACAACGCACGAGGGGCGAGACGATCGCGACACGCCGCGATCACCGCTCCAGACACAGGTCCTCCCCACGATTGATCCGGCTAGCACGTTTCATACGGACGGTCACGATCTGGTGTACCTGACGCTCGACTTCCACAAAGCGGAAGCAAGTCTGCAACACCTGTTGCAGAAGCCACACGGCGTCAGGCGGTCAGCTTGCGCACCTCGGCGAGCACGTCGGCAACGTGTCCGTTGACCTTCACCTTGCTCCACGCCTTGGCGACCTTGCCGGTGGCATCGATGAGGAACGTCGAACGCTCGACGCCCATGTATTTCTTGCCATACATCGACTTTTCGACCCACACACCGTAGGCAGTGGCGGCCTCCTTGTCGGTATCGGCCAGCAACGTCACCGCGAGATCGTGCTTCGCCTTGAACTTGCAGTGGCTCTCCGTGCTGTCCGGCGAGATGCCGAGGATGACTGCACCTGCCTCGGCGAAGTCCTCGGCCGCCGCGCTGAAGTCCCTGGCTTCCGTCGTGCAGCCCGAGGTGTCGTCCTTGGGATAGAAGTAGACGACGACGGGCCGGCCCTTGAGCTTGGCGAGTTCCACCACCTCGCCGGCATCGCTCGCCAACTTGAAGTTCGGCGCCTTCTTGCCTTCCGCCACCATGCTCGCCCTGCCTTTCTTTTGTCGCGAAGTCATCTGTGTTATCGCCCTTACGTGGCCGCCGCCGGGCCGGTTCGCAAGCGCGGTCAGCCATGACGGCCGGAAACGGTGGGGCCGGCGCGACGGCAGGCCGGCTCGGCTGTAGCAGGCCGATCTATCCAGTCGCACCGGCCGCGGCACACGCGAGCCTCCGCCGTCGCCGGGCGCAACCATCGCCCGATACCGGACATCTGAGAGCATAGAGAGCGTCGCAGCGCGTGGAGCGAAGTGAACAACCCCGTCGCCGTCGGCCCGGGCCGGGTTCCGAGCGGGCACCACGGCCAGCCGTGCGGCCGCCTCCTGCGCCGCCCCGTGCGCGCAACCTCGCGCCCGCCGAAGGCCAACCGCCGAACCGGATCCTGGCGAGCCTCACATCGATCCTGACCATGGTCGTCCTGCCCGTGGTGCTGCTCGCCGGCATCGCCCTGGGGCTTGCCTATTTCCGTCTGATGCAGGGTGAGTTGCGCCTGCCGTTCCTCGTCGCCAGCATCGAAGCGGCGCTGAAGGCCGATCTCCCGGGCTTGTCGCCATCGATCGAGAACGTCGTCGTCAAGCTCACCGACAGCGGAGCGATCGAGGCTCGCATCGTTCGCCTGACGCTGCGCGAGCGGGACGGTGACATCGCCCTGGAGGCCCCGGAGGCGGCGGTAGCGATCTCGCCGCGCGCACTGTTGTCGCTGACACTCGCGCCCTACCGCATCGAGCTCATCGAGCCGACGCTGGCGCTGTCCCACGACGAGCGTTCCGGCCTCAAGCTGCGGCTTGCCGGTTCTCCGGCGAGCGCGCCGCCCGGTACGACAGACCCGAGCGGACGCGCGCCGCCCCCGCGCGAACCGGCTGCCGGCAAACCCGCTCCGTCCTCACCCGCAAGGCCCGCTGCAGCCGGCACCGCGACGGGCCTCGATCTGGGCGCGCTCGTCAGCCGCAACCGGCTGAATGGCACCGGCTCCGACAGCTACCTGCGCGAACTCGGCATTCGCGACGCCAACGTGCGCCTCGACGCCTCGGGCCGGACGAGCCACTGGCACCTGCCCCATCTCGATATCGAGCTCGACCGCAGCGCCGGACAACCCGTCGTGACCGGTTCGGCGCGGTTGTCGACCGGCGGGCAGCACTGGACGCTCACGTTCAAGTCGGAGGCCGTAGGTGCCGACGGCGCGGCGACGATCACTGCGACGGTGCGCGATGCCTGGCCCCGCGCCATCGGCGATGCCATACCGCAGTTGGCCGCGCTGCGCGCCGTGGAGGCACCTGTCGCGGCCGATGTGCGGGTCGATCTCGCCGCCGACGGCACTGTGACGACAGCCGGCCTCGACCTCGGCCTGGGCAGCGGGCGGCTTGCCGTCGGCGATCAGGCCACTGCCGGCGTACCCATCGAGAGCGGACTGCTGCGTTTCACCTACGACGGCGCGACGCGCGCCGTGGTGCTCGCGCCATCGCGCGTCGAGTGGGCCTCGAGCCGGGTGGACCTCGGAGGCGAGGTGATCGCCGCGCACCCTGCGCGCGACGACGATCCTGCCGCACCAGCCAACGCCGCATGGCGCTTCAAGCTGAACGCACTGCCCGGCTCCTACTTCGTGGCCGAACCCGGCGATGCACCGACCCCCGTCGACGTGTGGCACCTTGCCGGCACGTTCGATGCCGCCACCGGCCGCATGCGCATCGACGAGGCGACGCTGGCCGCCGGCGGCGGCGAGGTGCGCATGTCGGGCGATATCGAGACCGCATCCATGAGCACGCGGCTCGAAGCCGTGCTCAGTCCCATGTCCTCGAGCGCCTTCGAGTTGTTGTGGCCGCGCATGGCCGGCGAGCCGGCACGCATCTGGTACGGGCAGGCCGTCGACGGCGGGCGCATCGAGAGCGGCACCTTGAAGCTCCTCTCCGGCCGCTTCCACGAGCCGACACCCGCCGATCGTCGGCTCGGCCTCACCTATCGCCTGTCTGCTGCCATCACCGCCGCCGACATCACCACGCGCCCAATGCCAGGCCTGCCAGTCGCCAGCCTGTCGCGCGCCCTCCTCATCATCGAGACCGACACCATCGAGGTGACGCTGCCCGCTGGCACGACGGCTTCGGCCGGCGGCGAGCCGATCGCGCTGAAGTCCGGCCGCTTCGCCGCCAGGGGACTGTCGAGCGGTCTGGCCGAGGCCGAACTGTCGTTCCAGTTCGCCGGCCCGGCCGGTGCCATCCAGCGCTATCTGGCCGAGCCGGCGCTCGGCTTGCGCCCGCCCGAAGGCCTCGACGCCAACGCACTGTCCGGCGCTGTCGCCGGCGAGGTCGCCATGTCGTTCCCCATGGCCTCCGACCTCACGCGCGATGACATCAAGCTGACGGCGAAGGCCAAAATCACCGATGGCGCCGTCGACAAGGCAGTGTCCGGCGCCGAGATCAAGGGTGGCGCGATCGACGTCGCCATATCGGACCGCGCTCTCGACGCCAAGGGACAGGTGCTGGTCGCCGGCGTGCCGGCCAAGCTGACCTGGCAGCACATCTTCACCTCCGAGCAGCGCACCCAGCCGCCGCTGCGCCTGTCGGCGGTCCTCGACGATGCCGACCGCCGGCAACTGGGTCTCGAGCTGGGCAGTGCCGTGACCGGCGATGTCCCCGTCGAGGTCACCGTCACGCCGGAGGCTGACGGGCATCGCCGCGTCCGCCTGCGCGCCGAGCTCAACGGCGCCGACCTCGCCGTCGACAGCCTCGCATGGCACAAGCCGCCAGGCCGCACCGCGTACCTGGAATCCGGCATCGAGCGCCGGCCCGACGGGTCGATCGCGCTCTCCGACCTCAAGATCGCCGGCGACGATATCGCCGTCGAAGGCTCGCTCAGCCTCGACGACAAGCAGAAGGTGCGCGAGTTCGCCTTCCCGCGCTTCTCGCTCAATCTCATCACGCGTCTCGACATCAGCGGTCGGCGGGCGAGCGACGGCATCTGGAAGGTTACGGTGCGCGGACCGACCTACGATGCGCGGCGCTTCTTCGCGACGCTGTTCAACGTCGGACGTGTGCGCGGCGACGTGCCCGTTGAACCCGCTGCGACCGGTGGCGTCGACGTCACCGCCGAGGTCGACAACGTCATCGGCCACAACGAGGTCTCCCTGCGCAATGCCAGGATGACGATGTCGCGGCGCAAGGGCCGGCTGTCGGAGCTGTCGGTGCGCGGTATCCTGGACGGTGGGGCGGGTCTCGAGGTCGATCTCGTGCGCGACGATCGCGCCAATCGTGTCCTGCGCACGACGACGACGGATGCCGGCCAGGCCTTCAAGCTCGTCAACTTCTACCCGAACCTCACCGGCGGGCGCATGCGCCTCGACGTCGATCTCGACGGGCGCGGCGACGCCGAGAAGTCCGGCGTGCTCTACGTCGACCGCTTCCGCGTGCTCGGCGACCCCGTTGTCTCCGAGGTGCTCGCCGGCGCTGAAAGCACGACGCCCGGGCCCGAGGGCCGGCGCGTGCCGAAAGGCACGGTCACGCGGCAGGTCTTCGAGTTCGACCAGTTGCGCGCACCGTTCTCGGTGGGACACGGCCAGTTCGTCATCGAGGATGCGCAGGTGCGTGGCGCGCTGATCGGCGCGACATTGCGCGGCACCGCCGATTTCGGCCGCAGCCGCCTCGACCTCGGCGGCACGTACGTGCCGTTGCAGGGCCTGTCCAACGCCCTCGGCGGCATTCCCGTGCTCGGCGAATTGCTGTCCGGCCCCCGCCGGGAAGGCCTGTTCGGCTTCACGTACGCGATCCAGGGTGAGATGAGAAACCCGCAGGTCGTGGTCAACTACCTGTCCGTGGTGGCCCCCGGCATCTTCCGCGAAATCTTCCAGATGTCGCCGGACGCTCCGCGCGTGCAGCCGCGCGCGCCAGCGCCTCCCGCGACCGGCACCCCGCGTGCTTCTGGCAGCGCACCGGTCAAATCCGAGCCGACGCCCGCCCGCCAGACGGTCGACGGCTGGCAGTCCGAAACGCGCCGCTGACGGCGACGGCGATCCAGCCGGCCGGCCCGACGCGTAGGCTCGCTCGACACGGGCCTGACAAACGCTTCAGTTGCCACCCGCCCTCCGAGCATGCCGGCCACCCCATGACCGATACCGAACGACGCGCCCTCGACGATGGCCATACGATCGCGGGCGCCGAGGCTCCCGCGCCTGCCGCATTCGTCGCGTCCCGCGAGGCCGGCCTCGCTCGCCTCGCCGACTTTCTGCCGCGCGCCGGCAGGGCCTACGCCGCGCGGCGCAACTACGACGACGGCCCCGGCCGGCACAGGAGCGTGTCCGGGCTCTCACCCTACATTCGCCATCGCCTCGTGAGCGAAGCCGAGGTCGTCGACGCAGCCCTCGCCCGGCACGGCTCCGAGGCGGCGGCCAAATTCATCGACGAGGTCTGCTGGCGCACCTACTGGAAGGGCTACCTCGAGCACCGGCCGGCCGTGTGGGACCGCTACGTCGCAGACCTCGCCGGGCTCCGCGCGCGGCTTGCGACCGACCGCGAACTCGCCGCGCGCTACGCTCGTGCCGTCGGCGCCGCCACCGGCATTGCTCCCTTCGACGCCTGGGTCGAGGAGCTCACTGCCACCGGCTACCTGCACAACCACGCGCGCATGTGGTTCGCCAGCATCTGGACGCATACCCTGCGCCTGCCGTGGCAGCTCGGCGCCGATTTCTTCCTGCGTCAGCTGATCGACGGCGATCCTGCCTCCAACACGCTCTCGTGGCGTTGGGTCGTGGGTCTGCACACCGCCGGCAAGACCTACCTCGCCCGCCCCGACAACATCGCCCGCTACACCAGCGAGCGCTTCCCCGTCGTCGGCGACCTCGCGCCAATCGCCGAGCCGGAGCGCGAGCCCCCTCTGCCCGCCGCCCGCACGTTGCGCACGCTGTCCGCGTCGCCTCCTCCGGGCCCCGTCACCCTGCTCCTCACCGAGGATGACCTCTCGCCGGAGCTGTGGGGCGTACCGGTCGCCGCCGTCACCACGATCATCGTCCTCGACGCGACGGCGGCCTGGCCGGACCTTGCGCCACCGGTCGTTGCATTCCGCCGGGCCGCACTCGCCGACGCGTGCGCGCGCGCCGAGACGCACTTCGCGCGCCGTCCGATCCTGCTGTCGCTGACCGCGGACAGCCGTGCAGGGGACAGAGCATCGCCGGCATGGGACGCGACCGGGACCCTCGTCACCGCCGAACTGCCGGTCGGACTTACGGCAACCGCCGTGCGGTCCTGGCTCCAGCACCAGCCCGGCCAACCCGCCCTCCATGAATTGCGCAACCGGTGGGACGCCGCCTTCTGGCCCCATGCCCGCACCGGCTTCTTCAAGCTGCGTGAAGCCATCCCACAGGCGCTCGCGGCGCTCGGGCTTCCTTCCCCGCACAGCCAGGCTCAAGCGGACTTCGATTTCGGCGAGGGCCGCGCATGAGCCGCCAACCGACCGATGCGTTCGAGCCGCCGCTCGACCCCGCCAGCCTGTCCGACGCCTCCCATACCCACGACCTCGACGCAGCCCTGCACACCACCTGGGCGCTCCTGTCCCGCGGCGTCGCCGACCGCCGCAGCCCCTTCCACACCCCGAGCGTCGCTACGGTCGATGCAGAGGGTGCCCCCGCGACGCGCACCGTGGTCCTGCGCGCCGCCGACCCGGCGCAATGGATGCTGCGCTTCCACACCGACCGGCGCAGCGGCAAGTTCGCCGACCTCAGCGCCGTGCCGCGCATCGCCCTTCTCGCCTACGACGTGCGCGGCAAAATCCAGGTGCGCGCGACCGGGCTCGCCAAACTTCATACCGACGACGAGGTCGCCGCAGCGGCGTGGCGTAATTCGCGCGCTCAGAGCCGACAGTGCTACACGCAGGAGCAGGCACCGGGCGCCGAGCTCGCCAGCCCGGCGGAAGCGCGCTTCCTGGGCGGCGAACCCGACGAGAACGGCCGCGCGAACTTTGCCGCCGTCGTCGTCGATGTCCATGCTCTCGAATGGCTGTTCCTGCGCGCGAGCGGCCACCGTCGCGCCCGCTTCGAGCGCACTGCCGACGGAGCCATCACAGCCCGCTGGCTTGCCCCTTGAAAGCGCGCGTACCAGACTTCACAGCCGGGCGCGCACCGCCACGGCCACACTGATGCCATGCCCGCTCAGCCAAACTGCCGTGACCATCGAAGCCCATTGGTCGTGACCGGACCATCTCAGTGCTGAAAGCACGCGCCAGCCCCATCGCCAGTGTCGCGCTTGCCGCGATAGCCTGCCTTGCTGCCGCGCTCGCGGCAGCCTCGCCCGCGTCCGCGCAGGGCGCCGCCGGGCCTGTGCGCGCCGCCGAGAAGTCCAAGCCGCCCTTCCCCCGCGCCGAGGACGTGCTCGAATTCATCGCCGGCTACAGGGAGGCGAAGTCGCCGGACCGGCTGCCGGCAGCGGTCGCCGCCATGCTGCGCCACGGGCTGCTGAAGGATCCAGAGAAAGCCGGCATCTACACCGGCTTCATCGCCGGCGTGCTGGGCGAGAACGGCGTGCGCGCCGAGCGGCTCGTTACGGATATGTTCCCCATGCCGCCCGTCGAGCAGATCGTGCTCGTCAAGGCCATCGCCTACTCCGGCCTGCCGTACTGGAAGCAGTTGCTATCGAGCTTCGTCGAGCGCATGCCCTCCCGCCAGGTGCTCATCGCCAAGTATCTCTACGGCGACGGCAAGACGCTCGACGAGCTTGCCATCGACGACGACTTTCTCATCGACGTGCTGTGGGGCCAGTACTTCGCCACCGGTGCTGCCGATCCCGCCCGCCGGCTCGTGTCCGTGCTCGCGCTCGCCGAGGACGGTGACGACATCGAGAAGCTGACGCTCGGCGCCATGGCCAAGTTCACGCTGGCGAGCAATGCGGCGCGCGACAAGCGCCTGCTCGACATCGCCAAGGGCGAGATGAATAGCCAGCCCGAGAACGTGCGCCGCCATCTGCGCGAGGTGATCGAGGCCGCCGAGCTCTACGAATTGGCCAAGCTCCGCCAGGACGCCTTCACCAGCATCGAGGAGATCAGGACCAGGGGCACCGCCTCTCGCCGCGCATGGCACACCTGGGGCGAGGCGGGTACGACTGTGCTTGCCCTCGGCTGCGTGGCGGCAAGCGCACTCGGCCAGTTCCAGTTCGGCATCCCCTGCGTCGTCGGTGGCGCGCTGTCGTCCGCTGCCGTCCGCTACCTCGGGCCCGACCGCTGAGAGCGCGCAGTGCGGCCCCAGGCCGGGCAACGGCCTCGGGCCACGCTTCCCCGCTCGGCGCGCGCATGCTACCAGCCGCGTCCAATCGAAGCCCGAGGCTCACCGGCGGCCCATGCCCCTTCGCCCGACATCGCTCGACCTCGTCACCTCGACCGGCTTTGCCGGCTACGAGCTGATCGACTCCGGCCACGGCCGCAAGCTCGAGCGCTTCGGCGACATCCTCGTCGATCGCCCCGAGCGTCAGGCACTGTGGAAGCCGGCTCTCGGCGAGGGGAAATGGGCTGGCGCGCATGCCGTCTTCTCGGCGACCGCCGAGGACGACGACAAGGGCCGCTGGCGCATCGACAGGCCGGTCCCCGACGGGTGGCCCGTCGCCATTGACGCCATCACCGTCACCTGCCGCCTGCAAGGGCTGTGGCATCTCGGCCTGTTCCCCGAGCAGTACCCGCACTGGCAGTGGATGCGCCATGTCCTTGCGGCCATGTCAGCCCAGCGCGCCGAGCCTCCGCGCGTGCTCAACCTGTTCGCCTACACGGGCGCGGCAAGCCTCATCGCGGCGGCCGACGGCGCCGAGGTGACGCACGTCGATGCCTCGAAGAAGGCGATCCAGTGGGCCCGCGACAACCAGCACGGCTCGGGACTGTCGAGCGCGCCGATCCGCTGGATGCTCGAGGATGCCGCCAAGTTTACCGCCCGCGAGGTGCGCCGCGGCAAGACCTACGACGTCATCCTCGTCGATCCCCCGAAGTTCGGCCGCGGCCCCGCTAACGAGACGTGGGACCTGTTCGACGACGTGCCCTCCCTCATCGCCGACTGCGTGCGGCTGCTGGCGCCGGGACCGTCGGCCCTCGTGCTGACGGTCTACGCCATCCGCGCCTCAGCCCTCGCTTTCGGCCAGCTTCTCGCCGACGGCCTCGCGGGCCGGGCCGGCCGCCTCGAGGTCGGCGAACTGGCGATCGCCCCACGCGGTGGCGGCAATGCCGTTCCCACCTCGCTCTTCGTGCGCTGGCAGACCGCGGCTGGTGTCCCGTGAACGAGCATCGCGGCCGGCCGCGTCCGGGGCGCCCGAGCGCCGGATCGACCCTCATCACCAGCCTACAGAACGAGCGCATCAAGGCGATCCGCGCCCTCGACATGCGCAAGGTGCGCCGCGAGACGGGCCTGTTCGTCGCCGAAGGCACCGCGATCCTCGTATCCGCGCGCGACGCCGGCTTCGTGCCCGAGACGCTGCTCTACGAGCCTGTCGCCGGCGACAACCCGGTCAATCGCGGTCTTGTCGCCGATGCGCTGCGGGCGGGGGCCGAGGTGCTCGAGGTGACGCCCGCCGTGCTTGGCAAGGTCGCAGCCAAGGATAACCCGCAGGCAATCCTCGGCGTCTTCCGCCAGCGCTGGTGCGAGCCACCGCACCCCGGCCGCCTGGACGACCGCGCCGTCTGGCTGGCCCTCGAGGAGGTCCGCGATCCCGGCAACCTCGGCACCATCATTCGCACCGTGGACGCCGTCGGAGCTGCCGGCATCATCCTGGTCGGGGCCACCTGCGACCCCTATTCGCGCGAAGCTGGCCGCGCCAGCATGGGCTCGGTATTCGCCGTCCCGCTGGCGCGCCTCGACGCGGCCGGGTTCCTCGCTGTGGTCCGACAGTGGCCGGGCGACGTCGTCGGCCTGCATCTCGACGCACGCGAGGATTTCCGCGCTTCGCCCTATCGCGGTCCCACACTCGTCGTCATGGGCAGCGAGGGCCCCGGCCTGTCGGCCGAGCTGACGTCGGCGTGCACCAGGCTCGTGCGTATCCCGATGGCGGGCCACCTCGACAGCCTCAACCTCGCCATCGCCACCGCGCTCACTCTCTACGAGGTGCGCCGTCCCCACGTGCAGCTCTGAGGCGAGCCAGATGCGCATCGAGTACCACCGCACCCTGATCGCCGACGAGGTCCGCAACGAGGCGTTCTACCGCGCCCTGAAAGCCGTCATCGTGCCGGGCGTGACGCGGCTTGCCGATATCGGTGCCGGCTCCGGCATCCTCGGACTGATGGCCGCGCGCCTCGGCGCCCGGGAGGTGTTCTTCTACGAGTCCGCCGAGGTCGGCGCCGTGACCGAGGCGAGCATCAGGGCAACAGGCCTGCCGGGCTGCCACCTGTTCGCCTGCCACTCGACCGAGATGGACGACCCGCCCAAGGTCGACGTCATCGTCACCGAGACGCTGGGCAACTATGCGTTCGAGGAGGACATCCTGACGACGCTCGACGATGCCCGCCGGCGCATGCTGAAGCGCGGCGGCACGATCCTGCCGCGCCGCGTGCGCCAATTCACGAGCCCCGTCGTTGCCGCGCGCCTCCACGACGAGCTGTCCGCCTGGCGGCGTACCGGCGAGCGCTACGGCATCGATTTCCGCTCCGCTCAGGCGATGAGCTTCAACAATGCTTACGTGCGCGGCATGAAGCCGGGCGACCTGCTACCCGGCGGCACGCGCCAATGGGACGAGGTCGACCTGACGGCGCGTGCCAGCGGCAAGCGCAAGGGCAGCGCGACGTGGGCCATCACCGAGCCTGCGTCGATCTACGGCTTTGCCGTGTGGTGGGAGATCGAGATCGCCGACGGCATCACGCTGTCGACGGCACCTGACGCTCCTGCGACGCACTGGGAGCAGCTCTATTTTCCGGTGCCGCGACCCATGATGGTCGTATCTGGCGAAACCGTCGAGCTCAGGCTGTCCTCGGCGACGAGCCCGGAAGGCGGCACCAACCTCGCGTGGCAGGCGACCCATCTGGCGGCGAGCGGCACGGTCCTCGCCCGCCAGACCATGGACCTCGACAAGGGCTATCTGCCCTAGTGCTGTGGAGCACGAGTAACTCTATGCTCCTGGTGTTGCTCGTGTATCTGACGCTTGGTTCCGCGTCTGGCAGCAATTGGGGACCAAGCGCCAGCTGCGCAACACGAGCGTTGCGGAACAGGCGCTGCGTGGTTGGTTGCGCAAGGGGCAGGCAGTCGGCTCGCGCAGGCTCACCGTGTGGCTGGCGCCTCTCCCCCGACGAGGTCGGACAGCGCCGACGGCCACACCATCATGCCCTTCGGCGGACCGACGACGATCAAAGCAACGGCGGCGAGTATGAAGCCGACGACGGCCATCGCGACGACCCACGACAGGGCTTGATGCATGCCCGCGCGTCGGCGCGACCGCCGCGCGATGGTGACGAGCTTCTTCGGCTCGGCAGGAAGGGGCGTCGAGCGCTGCCACAGGCGGCGACGCGGCGCCCGCGCCTCACTCTCCACCTCGGCCGGCTCGGCCTCATCAGCCTCCACGTCCTCGTCGGCGAACGCGTCGTCGAGAACGTCATCATCGCTGTCACGGCGAGCGCCCCCCGGCCACCGCGACCCGCTGCCGTCGACCTCGGGTTGGCTCGCCATTTCCTCCGCACGGCGACCTGCTGCGCCCGCGGTTGCCCCGTAAACCCCGCTCGCTGAACCAGCGAAACGCTGGGTCGGCTGCGCGACGGCGACCTCGTCGTCCCCGATGGGTGCACGCGCGTCGGTCGGCCGGGGTGGCGCCTTGCGCGCGGGCCGCCGCGACAGGATCACCGCAATCTCGCGCTCCATGCGCTCTTCATTCTCGCTGCGTGCCTGAGCGCTGCCGGCGGCGTCGCGTGTGCCGCCCGTCATCGAACTCTGCGTGTCGGCGAGCGAAGTCGGCAGTTCTGGCGGAACCTGACCTGCCTGATGCGGCTCGACGCGATGTGCCATGGCCGATCGGCCTCCTGCAAACTCACAGCGACCCATGGGCCTCAGGTCCCAGACCGAGATCCGAGAGCACCCGATGGGATTGCGCGCAACCCGTCCGCTCCGGGATGCGCTGCCGACGTTCAGCGGAGGCCCTCCCCAACCGCCTCGGGAAGATTATCCGGCAACATATCTCATGACAATGACAAGTCCGCGTCGGCTCATCCTCCGGCGCTGGCTCGTTGCGATGGCCGCTGACCGCATTGGCCCTTGACGACACGGAGCCTACCGGCGACCACGGCGGCACGCTTCGCCCATCGGGCCAGCACCAGCACAATCGAGGACGTGCACCCCAATGATGCTACTCTTGATGGGCCTGATCGTGTTCCTTTCCGTCCACGCCCTGCCGGCCAACCGCGCCCTGCGCGATGGCCTCGTCGGACGTTTCGGCGAGACCGCCTACAAAGGCGCCTTCAGTCTTGTGTCGCTCGCCGGGTTCGTCATGATCGTGCTCGGCTACGCCAAAATGCAGGAACTGACCGGCTCCAAGAATCCCATCCTGTGGGACCCGCCGAATTGGACTCGGCACGCAGCCTACACGCTCATGATCCCGGCCATGATCCTGCTCGTGGCGGCTTACGTGCCCTCACGCATCCGCGCCGCCGCCAAGCACCCCATGCTGCTCGCCGTCAAGATTTGGGCGCTCGCCCACCTCATCGCCAACGGCGATGCCGCTTCGCTGATCCTGTTCGGTTCCTTCCTCGCCTGGGCGATCTTCGACCGGATCAGCCTAAAGCGTCGCGGCGACATGGGCGCTGGCGCCGGCGGGGCGACCATCCTGAACGACATCATCGTGATTGCTGCCGGGCTCGCCCTTTACGCCGGCATGCTGGTGTGGGGCCACGGCGCGCTGATCGGCGTGCCGCTGGTCTCGCTCTGACCGCCTCGCCGTGCCACCTGAGAGGATGACACCTGCCGTGCCGAGCGAGGTTGATCGCGGCCGCCTCGTCGGCATTGCCGTGCGCGGGGCCCGGCGCGAACCGATGCAGCACCTGCAATCGGTCGCCATCTCGATCGAAACGGGTGTGAGCGGCGACCACAAAGGCGCGAAGTTCAAGAACCGCGCCGTGACCGTGCTGTCGCTCGAGGCCTGGCGGATTGCCCTGGCGGAACTGACCGACCTCGCCGGTCCGGTCGATCTGCCGTGGGCGGCGCGGCGGGCCAATCTCCTCGTCGAAGGCCTCGAACTGCCCAAGGCCCGCGGCGGCATTCTGACCATCGGCCCGGTACGCCTCGAGGTTACCTACCCGACCCAGCCGTGCAACCGCATGGACGAGGCCCATCCCGGACTGTTGCGCGCCCTCGGTCCGGACTGGCGCGGCGGCATCACCGCCCGCGTCCTGCAAGGCGGCACCATCGCCATTGGCGACGCCGCCGTCGTGGAGGTCCGCCCGCCACGGCGGGAGCCGCGCCTGCCGGCGTGAGCCACGCTAGCCAGCGTGCGCCGAGCCTGCGTGCGTGGCAAGCCGAGGCCTGCTCACGGCGCCGCGCGGGGATGACCGTGCGACGGCGCCCGCGCCTCCCTGCGCTCAGCGCGTCAACACGATGAGATCGGTGTACTTGCCGTTCTCGTTGCTCTTGCCTTCATCGGTGATGATGATCGCCGAGTTGGGCTTGATGAGTTCGGCGAGCCGGGCGCGCACGTCCTCGGCAATGGTGACGCGCGCCAGTGCGGCCTCGGGCGTCTGGGGGTAGCGCGGCGCCTCGACGACGTACTCCTCGTAGACGGGCCGCCCCTTCTTCTTGCCGACCTGCCTTTTGCCCATCTTGCCGGCCACCGTAGCCGCCGTGACAGCCCGCCACGTCAGTTCGCTGCCATCGCCGACATAGTCCTTGGCGATGAAGACGTGCGTCCCGATCGGGGAATCACTGCCTTCGATCGCAACGTCCGCCTCGAGCACGTCCTCATAGCCCTGGCGGACGTAGAGCTTGCCGGTCTTGCGGCTGATCTGCACGGTGATCGGCTTGTCGGCCCGCGCCAGTGCGCGCTTGGCCCCGTCATGAGCGATAGCCGCCTGCTTGAAGGCCGCGCTCGCCGCCGTCAGGCGTTGAGCGATGGCCCGGCGCTGCTCGCTGGCCGTGGCCACCACGTCGCGGGCTGCCTTGGCCGCCGGCTCGGCGGTCGCATGCTCGGCGGCGACCGCGTCGTAAGCTGCGAGCGTGGCGAGGACCGCTGCTTCCAGCCGATCCTCCTCCGCTTCGGCGGCCGCGACTTCAGCCGGCTCCGCCATGGCCTGCACCTTCAGGAGGAACTGGCTCAGCGCCTTGTCGGCAGACGCCTTGTCGGCCAGTGCCTCGCGCATCCGCTTCTCGATCGAAGCCAGCGGAGCCTCCGCGGCCCTCAGACCAAGCATGGCCTCACGCAGGCTGGCGTTCGCTGCTGCAAGGTCCTCGCTGGCGACTTTGCGCGCCGCCTCCGCGCTCGCCATCGCAGCTTCGAGCGCCAGGAGCTCGCGCTGGCGCGCGGCTGCCACCGAGGCGCGGGTGCGCTGGCCGGTCTGCGGATCGGCATCCGTCATCGTCTCAGCAGCGTTCGCCAAGCTGACGCCGACGAGCTCATGGGCGGCATCCGCACCCTTCTGCAACACGGCACCGGCAGGCTGGCCGCCCGCCGCTGGCGGCTGTGCAATGCTGGCTTGCCCCGGAGGCAGCGGCTTCAACAGGCCGGCATGCGCAATCTCGACCGGCTCTGGCGTCCCGTTCGTCACGATGACGCGGGTGCCGAGTGAAGTGATGCCGAACAGTTTGCGCGAGAAGTCGTAGGGCAGCCGGATGCAGCCGTGCGAGGCCGGATAGCCCGGCAGGTGACCGGCGTGCAGCGCGACGCCCGACCACGTGATGCGCTGCATGTTGGGCATCGGCGCGCCGGCATAGAGATTGGAGAAGTGCGTCTTCTTCTTCTGCAGGATCGAGAAGACGCCGGTCGGTGTCCGGTGTCCGGCCGTCCCCGACGAGATGGGCGCGCTCGTGACGAGACCGTTCTTGTCGTAGACGCCGACGCGCTGCTTGCTGAGCGAAACGACGAGGGTGAGCGGACCTTCGCTAGCGAGTGGCGGTTCGACGGGCTTGGGTTTGGCGACGCTGCGCGCCTTCAGCGCACGGCGCTGCTGGGTGCCCGGCTCGTACTGGGCTTCCGCCGGCACCGCCGCTGCAACCGGCAGGCCGAAGGCCAAGACGGACATGGCCATGACACAGAAGGTCCGTGGCGAGACGATCGCTGTGGCGCGGCTTACGCTGTGTTGACGATAGTACGACACGTGACGACCCACCTGTTTGAAAAGCAAACGTTTCTCGCCCCGAACTATCTGCCCCATCAAGGCTAACCCCCGGTTACCCTGATGCGCAAATCGAGATAACAGAGCAAGCCCGCGCCCGGCAATGGCCCTCACTTCGGGCATAGGCTTGCGCGACCCGCACCCTCGACGCCCGCCTTGAGCTAGAGCCAAGTCGTTGATCGGCAAAGACGTCCGAGCGGGTTGACGAAGCCGGCAGGAGCCCTCTATCGCAGGCGCTCGCCGCCAGCAGGTCGGCGTGACGGATGTTCAGTCTGCGGCCCTGTGGCCACAGCATCCGCGAATTCGGTTCTGACCGGCCCGATCGTCGATGTCGGGATCACGGGGTCCGGCACCCTTCCCGACCGCGCCGGAACGCACGGCACCAGGAGACGACGAAACGCCATGTCTGCGCAATCATCCGCCGGCGGCCAGCCCCTCCAGAAGCGCCGCACCGCTCCCGATATAGCCGCCATGAAAGGCGTGTCGCCGATCGTCTCGCTGACCGCTTACCACGCCCATACGGCCGCGATCGCCGACCGCTACTGCGATTTCCTGCTCGTGGGCGACAGCCTCGGCATGGTCATGCACGGCTTCGAGACCACCGTTCCGGTGCCGCTCGAACTGATGATCATGCATGGCAAGGCGGTCGTGCGGGGCGCCCGCCGCTCGCTCGTCGTCGTCGACATGCCGTTCGGCTCCTACGAGGAGAGCCCATCCGTCGCCTTCCGTAATGCCGCCCTCGTCATGAAGGAGACCGATTGCGGTGCGGTGAAGCTCGAGGGCGGCCGGCGCATGGCCGAAACCATCCATTATCTCGTCGAGCGCGGCATTCCCGTGATGGCCCACATCGGGCTCACACCGCAATCGATCCACGTCATCGGTGGCTTCAAGGCGCAGGGCCGCGAGCGGTCTGAGTGGCCTGCCATCATCGAGGATGCGCGCGAAGTCGCCGCCGCCGGAGCCTTTGCCATCGTGCTCGAGGCGGTCGCCGAACCGCTCGCCGCCGCCATCACCGACACCGTCCCCATCCCGACCATCGGCATCGGCGCGTCGGCCGCCTGCGACGGCCAGATCCTCGTCATGGAGGACATGCTGGGCCTGTCCCCGCGCGTGCCGAAGTTCGTCAAGGAGTTCGGCGCCATCGGAGCGGCCATCGAGCGGGCCATCGCCGGCTATGCCGAGGAGGTCCGCGCACGCACCTTCCCGACACCCGATCACACCTACGCGGTCAAGCCCGGGGACGCGGCCGCCACACCTCCCGCCGGCGAGCCGTCGGCCGCCCTGCGGGTCACGAAAAAGTCGAAAAACCCGAGCACCTGACGCTACAAGCAGGTGCCGTCCGGCCGTGCCGCCTGCGCCCGGCGATGACGTTTCGTGTAGGCGCGAGATTTTGCCTATCTTTCGCCTTTCGGCTATCAGAACCGCGACACCGTACGAAACCGCGACACGAACGGACTGGGCAGCGAGACATGGCCGACCCCAACGACACACTGATGCGCGAGATCAAAGAGGAGATCGAGCGCGAGCGGCTGGCAGCGCTGTGGAAGCGCTATAACGGTCTCATCATCGGCGCGGTCATTGCCCTCCTCACCGGCGTCGTGGGCGGCCAGATCTGGGTGAACCACGCCCGCACGACGGCCGAGGGCGCTGGCGAGCGCTACGACGTGGCTCTCACCGATGCAGCCGCCAAGAAGCTCGAGCCATCCCTGGCAACCTTCTCCGCGCTCGCCGCCGAGGGGCCCGAGGGCTACGCCGTGCTCGCCGGGTTGCAGGTCGCCGCGACCCATCTCGAGGCGGGCCGCTCGGCCGAAGCCATCGCCGCCTTCGAGGCGGTGGCGAAGCGCGAGAAAGGCGACAAGCTGCTGACCGATTACGCCGCGCTGCAGGCTGCCACCCTGCGCGTCGGGGCCGCGGACTTTACCGAGATCGAGAATCGCCTCAAACCTCTTCTCGGCGACGACAATGCGTGGCGTTATGGAGCCCGCGAGGTACTCGGGCTGGCCGCACTCGGCGCCGGCCGCACGAGCGAGGCGCGCACGAGTTTCGAGACGCTGCTGACCGACATGGCGACGCCGGCCGGACTTCGCGAGCGCGCCCAGATCGTCCTGTCCGAGATCGTCGCCGCAAGTGCGCCGCCGGCCTCACCCGCCGCCGAACCGGCCAAGCCAGCCGGCACGAATTGAGCGAGGAACGAGCCCCATGCCGGTGATCCGCAACTGCGTGCAGGCAACGGGTGCCACTCTCCGGCGCGGCCTCTGCAGCGGTCTCGCTGCCTGTCGCCCCGCGGCTCGCGCAACGACCCTGTTGGGCTTGCTGGCGGTGAGCCTTGCCGGCTGCGCCGACAGCCTGCCGAGCCTGCCCAAGATCACCGAGCTCAATCCCTTTGCCGAGAAGCAGCAGCCCCTGCCGGGCCGCCGCGTGCCGGTGTTCCAGTCGCAGGAGCGCCCGCTGGGCGAGCTTGCCGCCGCCGATCAGCCGATCACCCTGCCCGCGCCCCGCCTCAACACCGACTGGACGCAACCGGGCGGCGACCCAGGTAATGCACCGGGCCATCTCGTCGGCAGCCCGTCGCCCAAGCAGGCCTGGTCGGTCGACGCCGGCACCGGTTCGAGCAAGACCGGCCGCGTGACGGCAAGCCCCATCGTGTTCGGCGGCCGCGTCTTCACGCTCGACGCCGACGGCCACGTCAGCGCTTTCTCGACCTCCGGCGGCTCCTCGCTGTGGCGCACCTCGCTCGTTCCCGAGAACGAGGCGAAGGCAGGCACCGGACTGTTCTCCGGTCTCACGACCTCATCGAGCGCGCAGGGCGGCTTCGGCGGCGGCCTCGCCGTCGACAACGGCCGGCTCTATGCAGTCAGCGGCTTCGGCAAGGTCGCAGCCCTCGACCCGTCGACCGGCAAGGCGATCTGGGAGAAACATCTCGGCTCACCGGTGCGCGCCGCCCCGAGTGCCGCTGGCGACCGCGTCTTCGTGATCACCATGGAGGGCCGCTTCTACGCACTCGCCGGGCCCGATGGCGCCGAGGTGTGGGTCGCCCGTGGCCTGCCGCAGCAAGCCAGCCTCGTCATGAACGTGAGCCCGGCCGTGAGCGGAGATATCGTCGCCGTCCCCTATCCTTCCGGCGACCTCATGGCGCTGAAGGTCGCCGACGGCACGCCGGCCTGGAGCGAGAGCCTGTCGCGCACGCGCGGCGGTTCGCAGCTCACCTCGCTCAGCGATGCCGCGACCCCCGTCATCGACAATGGCACCGTGTTCGCCATCGGTCATGCCGGCCGCATGGTGGCCACCAGTGCCGCGACCGGCGAGCGCCTGTGGTCGCTCAACATCCCCGGCACCAACCGGCCTTGGGTCGCTGGCGATACGGTTTTCGTCGTCGATACGAGCGGTCAGCTCATGGCGCTCGCCCGCACCGACGGCAGCATCCGTTGGACGACGCAATTGCCCGGCTCCAAGACCTGGTCGGGTCCCACGCTCGCTGGCGGCCTGCTGTGGCTCGCTTCAGGCGACGGCACGCTCGCCGGGGTGGATGCCGCGACCGGCCGGCTCGCCGAGCAGCAGGAAATCGGCGGCGGCGTTTTCATCCCGCCCGTGGTCGCGGAAGGCAAGCTCTACGTCCTGCGCGACGACGCCCGCCTCCTCGCGTACAACTGACGGCCAGCAGGGATCGAGCATCGTCCCGCGCCCCGAAGGAAGGCCCGTCCAAGTTGTCAACTCCCGCCCCGCACGACGAGGCCGAAGATCATTCTTCGGCGAGCGCACCGACGATCGCCATCGTCGGCCGTCCCAACGTCGGCAAGTCGACCCTGTTTAACCGCCTCACGGGCCGGCGCACGGCCCTTGTCTCGGACCTGCCCGGTCTCACCCGCGACCGTCGCGAAGGCAGCGCCGAGATCGCCGGCCACCGCCTGACGCTGGTCGACACCGCCGGGCTCGAGGAAGCCAAGTCCGGCACGATCGCCGCGCGCATGCGCGCCCAGTCCGAGCGCGCCATCGCCGAGGCCGACCTCGTGCTGTTCGTCATCGATGCCCGCGACGGCATCACGCCGGCCGACCGTGCCTTTGCCGACGTCGTCCGCCGCGCCAGCAAGCCCGCGATCCTCGTCGCCAACAAGTGCGAGGGCCGCGCCGGCGAGGACGGATTCTACGAAGCCTACGAGATGGGCCTCGGCGCCCCCGTTCCGATCTCCGCCGAGCATGGCGAGGGCATCGGCGACCTGTCGGAGGATATTCTCGCCGCGCTCGGTCTTGCCGCGCCGCAGAGGTCGCGCGGTGGCCGGCGCGCGCGCAAACTCGATGAGGTTGACGACCCGCCGGGCAAGGCCGCGCCCCCCATCGTGCGCGGCACCCGCGAGCGCCCGATCCGCGTCGCCATCGTCGGCCGGCCAAATGCCGGCAAGTCGACGCTCGTCAACGCGCTCGTCGGCGAGGAGCGAATGATCACCGGGCCGGAGCCGGGCCTGACGCGCGATAGCGTATCGGTCGATGTGACGCTTGCCGGGAAAGCCATCCGCCTGTTCGACACCGCCGGGCTGCGCCGCAAGGCCCGCATCGAGGAACTCGCCGAGAAGCTGTCGGCGAGCGACACGATCCGCGCCATCCGCTTCGCCGAGGTGGTGGTCCTGCTCGTCGACGCCGAGCGGCCCTTCGAGCGCCAGGATCTCACCATCGGCGATCTCGTCGTCGAGGAGGGTCGCGCGCTCGTCATCGCCGTCAACAAATGGGACCTCGTCGCCGAAAAGCAGAAGGTGCTGAAGGAACTGCGCGAGACGGTCGCCGAGAGCCTGTCGCAGGTCCCCGACGTGCGCCTCGTCACCATCTCCGCGCTCGGCGAGAAGAACCTGGATAAGCTCATCGCGGCCGTGTTCGAGACCTATGAGCTGTGGAACCGGCGTGTCTCGACCGCCGACCTCAACCGCTGGTTGGCCGAGGCGGTCTCACGCCATGCGCCGCCCGCTGTCGCCGGCCGACGCATCAAGCTGCGCTACATCACGCAGCCCTCGGCGCGACCGCCGACGTTCGTGGCTTTCTGCTCGCGCCCCGAGGCGGTGCCGAAAAGCTATCTGCGCTATCTTGCAAACAGCCTTCGCGGCGCCTTCGGCTTGCCCGGTGTGCCGATTCGCCTCAATCTGAGAGGAGGCGACAATCCCTTCGCGCCATCGCGTCGTCGCAATTCCCGGTGACTGAGCCGACCCTCGCTGCACAGCGGTCGAACGGTCAGACGGAAGCCGGCAGAAAGCCCGGGCCGCTGATGGCCATGCCCGATCGAGCGGGACCACGGTTCCGTAGACGTGGCAGCCGTGCTGCGACCCTGGAATGCCGCCGTTACGCACGCGCCCGAGAACGGTGCCGTCGTCGCACCAAGGCCCCCGCGAGGTGACGCGCCAGAGCTATCGAGAGCCCGGCGCAGCCACCTGAACGCTTTGACTGCGCAGCAGAAACAGGAAGGCAGAGACTGGATTGGACTTGACTGGACAGCCCTGCCCACAACGCACAGGAAGGATCGAAATCATGCAGCGTAAAGTAGGCAAGCCTGCGCGACTCTATGCATCGTCGGCACTCATCGCCGTCGCCGCCTTCATGGTGTTCGGCGTGACGACGACGCAGGCCCAAGCCGTATCGGACCGCGTCAAGGTCGCCTGCAGCGGCGACTACAAGCGCTTCTGCAACGGGTATCAGGTCGGCAGCGCGTCGCTGCGCAACTGCATGCGCTCAGCCGGCAAGAACCTGTCGCACGTTTGCGTCCGCGCGCTCGTCGACGCCGGCGAGGTGCCGCGCTCCGTGCTCAGCAAGCTGCGCTGAACGCGCGGCGGAATGCGGAGAGCCCCGGCGGGCGCATGTTGGCAGTCAAGGGCGCTTGCGAATTCAGCGGGCGGCGGGGCTGATCGATCGGCGCCTATGACGGCCGACCCGACGCACCCCACCGCCCGCACGGGCGTCGGCCAGACTGCATGGCGCCGCCCCGGACCGCTGGAGATGGGCCGGCTCCCACGCAATTCAAGGGCATGACGGTCGAGGCGTGCCTCGGCCCATCGCAGGCGAGGACCACACGTCGATGGACGTCCTCTTCTACCACCTCGAGCACCAGCCACTGGAGCGGGTGCTGCCCCCGCTCCTCGAGAAGACCATCGCGCGCGGCTGGTGGGCGGTGGTGCAGACTGGATCGGCCGAGCGGCTCGCGGCCATCGATACTGAACTGTGGACCTACCGCGACGACAGCTTCCTGCCGCACGGCACCGCTGCCGACGGGTTCGCCGATCAGCAGCCGATCTACCTGACAACCGGCCCCGACACTCCGAATGCCGCCGGCGTGCGCTTCCTCGTCGATGGCGCGGCATGCGACTTCGCCGCCCAGTCGGGCATGGCGCGCATCGTCGTGCTGTTCGACGGGCGCGATACCGATGCCCTCGCGCAGGCGCGCGAACAATGGCGCGCGGCCAAGGCCGTCGCCAGCGAGGCGACCTACTGGCAGCAGTCGCCCCAGGGCCGCTGGGAGCGCAAGGCTTGAGACTCCGATGAACTACCGCCACGCCTATCACGCCGGCAACTTCGCCGACGTTCTGAAGCATGCGGTCCTTGCCCTCGTCATCGAGCACCTGAAGCGCAAGCCGACGCCCTTTCGCGTCATCGACACCCACGCCGGCGCCGGGCTCTATTCCCTGACGGCGCGCGAGGCCGGGAAGACCGGCGAATGGCAGGATGGCATTGGTCGGGTGATGTCCGCCTACGCCACGCCCGGCCAGGCCGGCCAGGCCCTTCATGCCGGTCCGGAGCTGACGGCGCTCCTCGAGCCCTATCTCGGCGTCGTTCGGCGTCTCAACAGCGAGGGCGCGCTCGCCCTCTATCCCGGCAGTCCAGTCATCGCCGATGCCCTCATCAGATCGGGCGATCATCTGATTGCGAACGAATTGCACCCCGTTGATCGTGAGAGCCTCGAGGAGGCGCTCGCCGGGTCGCCCAATGCCAAGGTGCTGTCACTCGACGGCTGGAACGCGCTCAAATCCCTGTTGCCACCACGCGAGCGGCGCGGCGTCGTTCTCGTCGATCCACCCTTCGAGGTTCCCGGCGAGCTCCATCGCATGGTCGAAGGCGTGAAGGCTGCCGTCCGCCGTTTCGCATCGGGCGTCTACCTGCTCTGGTATCCGATCAAGGACCAGGCCGACATCTCGGCATTGCATGGAGAACTGGGCGCGCTGCGCCTGCCTAAGCTTCTCGCCGCCGAGCTCTTCATTCATCCGCCCGACCGCGCCGACCGCCTGAACGGCTGCGGGCTCGTTATCGTCAACGCTCCCTTCGGGCTCGCCGAGACGCTCGCTGCCGCCCTGCCGGAGCTTGCGCGTCTGCTTGCCCGCTCTCCAGGCGCGCATGGCCGCCTGCTCGAGCTTGGCGCTTAACGTCAGACGCCGTCGTTTATCGGTGACTTGGAGCGCGGAAAGGTGCGACGTAACGTCCTTGCTTCCATGCCTACTTTCGTCGATACTCCCACTAGGTCGGGTGGACTTGGGAGCCCGGCGAGAGTGTGAACGCTGGTTCGAGACGATGTCGTATTGGCCGACCCGCCTCCCCTGCGAAAACTTCGATCGCTGCACCGGAATGGGAGTCCCTCCCGCGCTGAGGCGTAGTCGTGCAAACGGCTGCGCCGTTTTTGTATCGGCCGAGTTAGGAGGGCCTCGATGCGCCAGACAGGTACCGTGAAGTTCTTCAATACGCAGAAAGGGTTCGGCTTCATCAAGCCGGACGAGGGTGGCACGGACATCTTCGTCCACATCACCGCCGTCGAGCGATCCGGCATCGGTGAACTGACGGAAGGCATGCGCATCTCCTTCGAGACCGAACCCGACAAGCGCGGCAAAGGTCCCAAGGCGATCAATCTTCAGCAGGCCTGAGCATCAGGCCTGACAGTCACGCGACGACGGGTTCGGTCCTGTTGGGCCATCGACGTGCGGCGAGCGCGGGGAACGCCCGCCGTGCGCAAATTGCGCCAACGATTTTTCTTTGCAATCTCGACCTGCAGGCGCTTCCGGCCATCCCGCTGGTACTTGCTGCCGTGCGGCCGATCCGGCGCCGGTCGTGCCTTGCCTCGGCCACGTCACCGCCCTTGTTCATCTGCCGTTCATGTCACTGCCCCGCCACGCGGACGGGCAAACACGCAGCCGGGCGTGGATTCGCGCGCCGACGAGATGGTTAATTTTGCGCCGCTGAGGCAGTGTAAGATGCGCGCCCTGCCAAAGGACTGATCCGCTCCGGGCGCCGCCACGACGCTGCCGCGCACCCACCGTGCGACGGCCGAAGTCATCGACCCGACCCGAGCGCAAGGCTGCGGGCCGGATCACATCGGGATCGGCACAGGAGATACGATATGCTGTTCGTCAACAAACTCGGCTTCGCCGGCGCTGCCGTCGCGGCCCTCGCGTTCGGCCTTGCTGCGGCAAGCACCGGCGCCGTCGCCGTCGCCAAGGAATGCTTCAAGAAGGCCGGCCAGGGCACCGACTCCACCATCGAGGGTGCGAAGTTCCAGGTCGACGAGGTCCTGCTGCAGTCGACCGACTGGGGTGCCTGGGCCGAGTGGATGGCAACGGGCAAGACCTCCGGCTACGACTTCGGCGCGCGCAAATACAAGTGCAAGGCCGGCGGCCTCGGCTACGAGTGCTACGGCACGTCGACCATCTGCAAGAAGTGACGCCACCCCGCCGGGCAAAGCGCATGCGCCCCCTCGCCCCGAGCGGGGCCATGCGGCCCGGACGGACCGCTAAGTTGTGACTAGGCCGAGGACCTGCCGGCCTTGACCGGGCGCAAGTCGCGGCCACTCGAGGAGATGAGATCATGCGTACGCTGATGACACTGCTCGCGCTCTCTGCCTTTGCCTTCTTCGGCACGGCCCACGCCGGTTGCGTGAAGGCCGGCGGCGAGGCCACAATGGTCACCGAGGACCTGGCGAAGTTCATGGCCACCGCCGCCCTCAACAACCAGATCAAGGACGGCGGCTTCAAGCCTGCTGGCGAAGCCAAAATGACGTGCACGTCGAGCCTGCTCGGCACGCACTGCATCGCCCAGCAGCGCGCCTGCAAGTAAACTCACAGCCGGGTCCCGCCTGACGCCGCCGAGATCAAGCGTTGTGATGCGCGCGGGGCTTAGCATCGAGCATCGCGCGCGAGCCGAGACCGCGCATCAACTCTGCGCGCCAAATCACTGACGACAATCTAATTTATTGAGATCGCTCGAATTTAGTCCTGATGAAACATGCGCCACTGCGGCGCTCGCGCCACAGGCAAGCTCTCGCCGCCCGGCTATACAGGGCGCCCACATCGTCGTCTTGGGGACTAAGCCATGCGTTCCACGTTCCGCGTGTCGTTCTGCGCCGCACTGCTCGCCATCGGCGCGGCACTCACCGCTACCTCGGCCGAGGCCAAGTGCACGCGGCTCGCATTCTCGGTCAACGACTACGGCAAGGACGGCCCGACCAAGGACGCCAAGGACCTCCTCGACAAGTACATCGCGACGCACATGGCCGAGCGCGGCATTACCAACTATCGCACCGGCAAGAAGGATGTGACGTGCGAATTGTTCATCGACCTCATCGTGTTCGATGAATACACCTGCCGCGCCGAGGCCAACGTCTGCTGGGACGAGTAATCCGCGAGCCGGCGTTCGATCCCGCGATGGGCTCCACAGCGCCCGCCGTGCGGGCAAAAGCCAACGCAACCCGCTGATCTCACACGCTGGCGTTGGCCCGCCGCAGCCTGTGCGCCAGAAGCCGCATCAGCAGCAGCGCGAAATCGCCATCGTTGCGCACGAGCGACAGGAAAGCCGCGCGATCGATGACGGCGACCTCGCTCGGCTCCGCGGCGATCGCGGTGGCGCTGCGCGGACTGCCGTCGATCAGCGCCATCTCGCCGAGAATGCCGCCCGGGCCGATGTTTTCCACGATGGCGCCGGCCGACTTGATGGCGATGCGTCCGCTGCGCACGATGAAGAGCTGATCGCCCGCGTCACCCTCGATGAACAGGCGCTCGTCCGCGCCATAGCGGCGCGTCTTGGTGCTGCCTGCCGCCATGCGGCTGAAGTCGAACGTGCTATCGGTCGTCATGGCTGCCTCGCAAGCGACGGCTGTAGTGGTCACGGGAAGCGGAGCCCGCTGACGCGAGGCTATCGCTAATTCGCGCCTGCGGCCAAGTCAGTCCTGCGTGAACCGCGTCTCGGCTTTAATCGCCGTTGGTCCGATGCAAGTGGTCGGGCATTGGTACTGGAACAGCACTTCGGCACCAAACCCCGTTCCCCCCGATCGTCACGGCCGCGCAGGCGGCCGTCTACGCAAGCATGCAACGAGCTGGAACGCGATCGGCGAAGGGCGGTTGGCAACGGCGCGTCCTGACAGGGTAGCGTCGATGGCCGCCTGCGCGGCCATGACGACCACGAACGATAGGTTCGGACTGAGCCACGACCCTTGGCGACAGCAGGCCAAACCGTCAGTCGACGTCCTCGACCTCGACCGGCCCGCCGCCCTTGATGCGTTGCGCAAGGGCGGCCTCGATGAACGGATCGATGGCCCCGTCGAGCACATCGGCCGGCG
Organism: Hyphomicrobiaceae bacterium; assembly: GCA_033764645.1. Lineage (GTDB taxonomy): Bacteria > Pseudomonadota > Alphaproteobacteria > Rhizobiales > Hyphomicrobiaceae > Filomicrobium. The sequence goes on along the minus strand of JANRIT010000017.1, from coordinate 19,685 downwards.
CCGTCGAGGTCGCGCCTGTGCGCAGGTCCTTCACAAGCTGATAGGGCTGCAGCACGTAGGAGCGGATCTGGTGACCCCAGCCGATCTCGGTCTTGCTCGCCGCTTCCGCGTTCGCCTTCTCCTCGCGCTTTTTGAGCTCGAGCTCGTAGAGGCGAGACTTCAGCATGGCCCAGGCGATCGCCCGGTTCTTGATCTGCGAGCGCTCCTGCTGGCTCGCCACGACGATGCCGGTCGGCACGTGTGTGATGCGGACAGCCGAATCGGTCGTGTTGACGTGCTGGCCGCCCGCACCGGAGGCCCGGTAGGTATCGACGCGGCAGTCGCTCTCGTTGATGTCGATCTCGATGTTGTCGTCGACGACCGGATAGACCCAAACGGAGGCAAAGCTCGTGTGCCGCCGCGCGTTCGAGTCGTAGGGAGAGATGCGCACGAGCCGGTGCACGCCCGATTCCGTCTTGAGCCAGCCGTAGGCGTTCTCGCCCTTGATCTCCAGCGTCGCCGACTTGATGCCAGCCTCCTCGCCCGCGCTTTCTTCGAGAAGAGACACCCGGAAGCCCGCCCGCTCGGCCCATCGCGCGTACATGCGCGTCAGCATCTGCGCCCAGTCCTGGCTCTCCGTGCCGCCCGCGCCGGCGTGCACCTCGACGTAGGTATCGTTGCCGTCGGCCTCGCCTGACAGCAGGGCCTGCACCGAACGGCGCTGCGCATCCTCGTCGAGCTTGGCAAGTTGCGCCTCGCCCTCGCTCACCGTGGCCGCATCGCCCTCCGCCTCGCCGAGCTCGATCAGCGTGATGCAGTCGTCGAGATCGCCCGCCAGTTTCTCGTAGGTCAGTATCGCGCGTTCCAGAACCTGGCGTTCGCGCATGACCTTCTGCGCCCGCTTCGGATCGCTCCACAGGTTGGGGTCTTCAGCCCGCCGGTTCAGTTCGTCGAGCCGATCTTTCGCCGTATCCCAGTCAAAGATGCCTCCGCAGCAGGCCGAGGGCTTCTGTGATCGAATCGACGTGCTTCTGGGCTTCGGCGCGCATCAGCGGCTCCTGTGCTCTATCGGAACGATGAGGGGTCGCGGGCGGTATAGGCTGACCACCGGGGGATTGCAAAGCACCACGTTGAGCTGGGCCCGGAACGGGTGCCGGTGTGCACGCCCCACACCGGCTTGCCGAGTGTGGGCGAAACGAGGAGTACCCCAGACCGGCTTGCCGAGTGTCGGGCCGTCAGTGCCCTGACCCATGTGACGCGGCGCTCACCACAACCCGCCGCGGCCGCTGCCGAGTTCACGCGCGGCAGGACGTGGCCGGTATGCGGCCCCGGGACCTGTCGATGCAGGGTCCGCCGGCGTCGCCTCTCCACCTTCAGGATAGCTCTCGCCGAGACCGATGACCGAATAGGCGTCGTCCGGCTCCTCGTAGGGCTTGAAGGCCTCCATGATCGACTGCTTGTCGCCAGCCGTCGAGCGCAGGCCCGTCTTGAGGTTCACGCGCACGAGTTTGAGGCCTGGCGGCACGCGGAAGGGCGTCGCCGGCTGGTCCTTGAGCGCGAGCTTCATGAAGTCGGCGAACACGGGCGCGGCGACCTGGCCGCCGGTCATGCCTTTGCCCATGGGGCGGGGCGTGTCGAAACCGATGAAAACGCCCACGACGAGATCGGGCGAATAGCCGACGAACCAGGCGTCCTTCTCTTCGTTCGTCGTGCCGGTCTTGCCGGCGATCGGCTTGCCGAGCGCCTTGAGCGACGTGGCGGTGCCGCGCTGCACGACGCCTTCCATCATGGAGGTCATCTGGTAGGCGCTGTGCGGGTCGACGATCTGGCGCCGGTCATCGGCGATGTCGGGCTCTTCCTGGCCGTTCCACGCCTCCGCCCGGCAGGCTTCGCACGGCCGGCCGTCATGGCGCCAGACAGTCCGCCCCCAGCGGTCCTGGATGCGATCGATGAGCGTCGGGTAGACCTTCTTTCCGCCGTTGGCGAGCATCGCGTACGCCGTCGTCATGCGCAGAAGCGTCGTCTCGCCGGCTCCAAGCGACATGGCGAGCACGGGCATCAGGTCGTCGTAGATGCCGAAGCGCCGCGCATATTCGGTGATGAGCGGCATGCCCATGTCCTGCGCGAGCCGCACCGTCATCTGGTTGCGCGACTTCTCGATGCCGATGCGCAGCGTCGTCGGCCCGGCCGACTCGTTCTTGACGTAGTTCTCCGGCCGCCAGATGTCCTTGCCCGGCCCCTGCTCGATCTCGATGGGCGCATCGAGCACGATCGACGTCGGCTTGTAGCCGTTGTCGAGTGCCGCCGTGTAGACGAACGGCTTGAACGCCGAGCCCGGCTGGCGCCGTGCCTGAATGGCGCGATCGAACTGGCTCATCTGGAATGAAAAGCCGCCAACGACCGCCAGCACGCGCCCGGTATGCGGGTCCATCGCGACGATGCCGCCGCCGACCTCCGGGACCTGCATCAGCGTCCACACGCCCGCGACGTTGTCGGGATCCTTGGGCGCGACGAAGATGACATCGCCGGGGACGACGACGTCGGCGACGCCGGCCGGCGCCTTGCCGTCACGGCGGGCCCATTTCATCTCCTCGAAGCCGACCTCGACGGCTTCGCGCCGGTCGACGAGCGAGCCGTCCTGCTGCTTCTCGGGCCTGAGACCGATCACGGCCTTCGCCTTCGTCGCCTCGAGCACGACGCCGAGCCGCCAGGGATAGAGATCGCCCGGAGCTTCGACCTTGTCGAGCGCGCCGCCCCAGTCGCCGGCGATGTCGATCTTGGCATGCGGTCCGCGCCACCCTTTGCGCCGGTCGAAGTCGACGAGACCGGCCATCAGCGCCTTGCGCGCATAGCGCTGCATGGTGGGGTCGAGCGTCGTGCGCACCGAAAGCCCGCCGCCGTAGAGCTTGTCCTCGCCATACTGCGAGAATAGCGCGCGCCGCACTTCCTCGGCGAAGTACTCCGCCGCGAAGATGTGGGCGCCGAACGGCCGCAGGTTGACGGTGAGCGGCTTTGCCAGCGCGGCCTGCGCCTCCTCGCGCGTGATGAAGCCGTTGTCGGCCATCTGCCCGATGATCCAGTCGCGCCGCGCGGTGGCCCGCTCGGTGTGGCGGAAGGGATGATAGTTGTTGGGCGCCTTGGGCAGGGCGGCGAGGTAGGCCGCCTCCTCGATGGTGAGGTCCTTCAGCTCTTTAGAGAAGTAGTTGAGGCTCGCCGCCGCGACCCCGTAGGAGCCGATGCCGAGGTAGATCTCATTGAGATAGAGTTCGAGGATTTTGTCTTTCGGGAAGGTACGCTCGATGCGGATGGCGAGGATCGCCTCCTTGATCTTGCGCTCCATCGTGCGGTCGGAGGTGAGCAGGAAGTTCTTGGCGACCTGCTGCGTGATGGTCGAGGCGCCCTGCGCGCGCCCTCCGCTGCCGCGCAGCTTGTCCTCGGCAGCCTTGAAGACCGCGCGTGCGATGCCGGTGAAATCGAGCCCGCCATGCTCGTAGAAGCGGCTGTCCTCGGCCGACAGGAAGGCGTTGATCAGCCGCTTGGGAACGGCATTGATCGGCACGAAAATACGCCGCTCCTTGGCGTATTCGGCGATCAGCGCGCCGTCGTGGGCGTGGATGCGCGTCATCACCGGCGGCTCGTAGGCGGCGAGCTTCTGGTAGTCGGGCAGGTCCTCGGAGACCTTCATGAGCATGTAACCGGCAACCGCCGATCCGACGACGAACAGCACGACTCCGGTGGCGAAGCCGAAGCCGAGCAGCCCCAGGAGCAGGCTCCGCGTGCGCTTCGGCCGTGCCGGCTTGCGCGGCATCGGCGGCGGTATGATCGGTGCTCTCATCGACCTCTGTCTCGTCGGTCACGGTCTAGTCGGTGCGAGGATCCTTGGTGCGAGGATCGTTGGGTTCGCTCGCGCCGGTGTCGGTCGGGCCTGTCGGCGACCCGTCGGTATTCCTGTCGGCGGCATCGGTCAGTGTTCTTCAGGCCGCCACTTCGCTCACTCGCCACGCGGGGAAGCCCGGCACGCCCGGCCAGTACCACGCTCACGCAGCCAAGTTGACCTGCCAGCGCGCGTCGCCTGACTGCTACATCCGCGACCAGCCGCCGAACCCGACACGCCGACAGTAGCCGACGCATAGGCACGCCCCGTCGACGAGCCTGCCGGCCACCTCGTACTACCCTAGCACGATCAATCCCGCCGACGCGGCGGAATTGGGACGACAGCGACCACAGCTCTTTCAAAACTCCGCGAAAAATACCTGCCGAAAGAGGCAATGACACGCGCCGCCCGTTACGGGGATAGGCGCTTCGGTGCGGGGATGCACGCCAAAACCGGCGCGCGAAGCCGCCGTCGTGGCCGCCTGTCCACATGTCGGTGAATGCGCGCACGAAATGCCGGCGGCGCGGCTTGCCCTGCCCACCCCTCACCGCGTCGCTGTTCGCCGGCGCGCGAAGTAGTCGCCGATCGCCTTGACCATCGCCGCCGTGACGTCGCGCTGCCAGGCTTCGCTGCGCATGGTTCGTTCGTCTTCCGGGTTGCTGAGGTAGCCGAGCTCGACCAGAACGGCGGGCGTATTGGCCTGTTTCAGAACCTTGAAGGAGGCCGAGCGTTGCGGATCGCGCGCCAGTCGCACGCCAGCCTTCAGACGGGCGAGCAGGACGGCGGAAAAATCCGACGCGAACGTCGCCGTCTCCCGTTGCAGCAGATCGAACAGAATGTCGCGCACGTCGTCCTGTCCGGCCATGGAAGCCGTGTCGAGGCCGGCGATGAGATCGGCCGCATTCTCCTTGTCGGCCATCTGCTGGGCGAGCCGGTCGGAGGCCCGCTCGGCGAGCGTATAGACGGTCGCCCCGCGCACGCTGGCTGCCACGCTGGTATCGGCGAGCGCGTCGGCGTGCAGCGAGATGAAGAGGTCCGAGCCGAGCTGTTGTGAGATGCGCAGCCGCTCGCCGAGCGCGACGAACACGTCCGAGGATCGCGTCATGTGCACGTCGTATCGCCCGGTCTCCCTCAGTGCGCCAGCGATGCGCCGCGCGACCTCGAGAACCAGGTCCTTCTCGTAGATGCTGCCCGAGCCGAGCGCACCGGGATCGATGCCGCCGTGGCCCGGATCGATGACGATGACGGGCTTCTGGCGGCCTGCCGAGCGGGCTCGTTGTGCTTCCGCCTCGCCGTTGGCGTTCGCAGGTGGCGCTTTCGCCGCCGACGCGGCATCGCGGCTCGGTCCGGTACCCGCACCGAATATCGCCGCATCGGTCTTGCCCACCACGAGATCGAGCCGCACCCGGCCGCCAGCGAGCGCGACCATGTCGGCGCTTTCGATGAGCACCGGCCCGCGCGTGTCGAGGACCACGCGCGACCGGTCGGCGGCGAACAGTCCGAAGCGGTAGGCGGCGACGAGGCCCTTTCCCTTCCGGCCGCTGTCGGCGGGCAGCCGGAAGCCTGCCTTGGGCAGATCGACGACGAGGCGATAGGGGTCGGCGAGCGTGAACACCGATACGGGCACGCCCGAGGTCAGTGTCATGGCGACCCGCGTCTTGCGCTCATCGCCATCGAGCGTAAGGGCTTCCACATCGAGCGCCGGTTCGCTCGTCACCGGCGACACCGATGGTCCGCAGGCCAGCAACAGGGCGAGACTGGCCACACGGCCCACCCTGCTCCAGTCAGCGATCAAAATGGGCCGGCACCGCGACACGCGGTTTCGAATCACCTTTCGTTCCCCCTGTCGCCGGTCCGCCCGCCGACACACGTGGACTTCCCCTCGAAGCTCTAGCCTACTCCCCGCAAGGCCGTGCCTGAAGCTCACCGCCATGAACACCCTTCGGCGCATCGAGCTTCGTGGTCGCATCTCGATAATTCAGATACTTAACGTCGAATTTACCGACTCGCTAGAGTTTCGGGGTTGCCGCCGGAGCTGTTCTGGCGCGCCACGGAAACTCAGTGCTTGCGCCCAGAGCACTGGAACCGTACACATTAATGCGTCAAGTCGACTGCCCGATTGCGTTGGTCCGCGCGGACGTCTCGGCCACTGGCCGTTGATCCTCCAAGCAGCGGCGGCCTGCCCTGGTGATGATCGAGCTTCATGCCGGTCGGCTCCTCGGGGCGTTTCGCCAAACGTGACGGCTCTCGACCGTATGCCGAAGGGCTCCGCCCTCGACGCAGTCTGGACGTCCGCGAGAGCGAGCGTGCGCGCCCCACCCACGGCGCTGCACGCTGCTCGATCAAGACGCTCGTTCAGCGCAGAGAGACCTTGCGTCAGCCCCGACCAGTGTTGCCCCGTTCCGCATGGCGCTGCCGTTGACGGCAAGCGCCACGCATAGGGGTCTGGCGGAAGGGAAGTTGTCCCGCCCGCCATGCCGGACCGCTGCGGCCGACACCTCTGCAGAGAGGGCGATCCGTCCGCAGCCCGGCGAGAAGCTTCGGCCTCGGCGCGCTTCCCGCGACGACGCGGCCGTCAGTGGACGACGATCATGACCCATGCTCGCATTCCCACCCCTCCGATCGACGCGCCCCAGCGGGCCGTCGGCGGACGCGGCCCGGCATTTGTCGCCTGGCGCCGGTTGGAAAGCGGTCAATCCACCCACTCGCTACAACCCGCGATTGAAATCGCTACAGCGCGGCCCGCCCAAGGGCGGACGGATGTGGCTGGCTGTCAACACCGGCCAGCCGGTACGCCTGACGGGCGCGCCGAGGAACAGGACCAATGCCAGACAACAAGATGCTCATCGATGCCACGCACCCCGAGGAGACCCGGGTCGTGGTGCTCAGAGGTGGCCGGGTAGAGGAGTTCGATTACGAATCAGCGGCCAGGAAGCAGCTTCGCGGCAACATCTATCTCGCCAAGGTGACGCGGGTCGAACCGGCTTTGCAGGCCGCCTTCGTCGACTACGGCGGCAACCGCCACGGCTTCCTCGCGTTCAACGAGATCCACCCTGACTACTACCAGATCCCCATGGCCGACCGCCAGGCTCTCCTCGACGAGGAGGCCGCCGCGGAGGCCGCCGAGGAGGCCGCCGCCGATGCCCGCGCCGAAGCCTTGGCGCGCCGCCAGGCCAGCCGCGCTGCTGCGGCCGACCCCGGCCGTGAAGCCGGCGAGGACGATGCCGCCGACGAGGTCGTCGAGGCCGGCGTCGATGCGCTCGCCGAGCGCGACGAGGATCACGATCACGTCGAGGACGACGACGACGATGCCGACGACGAGGTGTTCGAGGTCGTCGAGATCATCGGCGCCGGCAGTGGTGACGAGTTGCCCCCCGCGTCCACCGCTAGCGACGATGGCAGCGAACCTACCGCTGACGACACCGACCACGGCCCGGACGCCGATGACGCCGACGCCGATGCATCAGGCGATGCCGACGAGCCTCCGCCCGGCCGTCCACGCCGCCGCCGCGGTCGTGGCGGCCCGTCCTCCATGGCCCAGGCCATGGCGCGCGACCCGTCGTTGAGCGAGGACGAGAGCGTGGCCCGCGAACGGGCCGCCGAAGCCTCGGACGCCGGTGCGGCAGAACAGGCACCAGAACGGTTCCCTGCGACGCCAGCCGATGCCGAGCCGCCGCTCCACGCAGGCACCGAGGCCGAGGCTGACACCAGCGCCGACGAGCCGCGTTCCGGCGATGACCGGCGCCACGCCGATGACACCGAGCCGTATGCCGCAGGCGACGACGAGGACGAGGACGGTGCCTCCGCCGACGCCGGTCCCGCAGCCGGCGAAGCTGGCCACCGCCGCGAGGCACGCCACGGCGGACACCAGGGCCGTCACGGTGGCCGCCGGCGCGGACGCCGCGGCCAGGGCTCGCCTGCACCATCGTCCGGCGACGGTGAGAAGGCCGGCGAAGGCGCGAGCCTAGAGATGGTCGGCAGCGAGGACGCGCTGGAGGAGTTGCCCGCACGCTCGCGCCGCACCCGCCGCTCCTACAAGATCCAGGAGGTGATCAAGCGCCGCCAGGTGATGCTGATTCAGGTCGTCAAGGAGGAGCGGGGCAACAAGGGCGCCGCGCTGACGACGTACCTGTCGCTCGCCGGCCGCTACACCGTGCTCATGCCCAATACCGCGCGCGGTGGCGGCATCAGCCGCAAGATCACCAACCCGCAGGACCGCAAGCGCCTCAAGGCGATCGCCGCCGAGCTCGACGTGCCGGAGGGCATGGGCCTCATCATCCGCACCGCCGGCGCGGCGCGAACGAAGCAGGAGATCCGCCGCGACTTCGAGTATCTGCTGCGACTGTGGGAGAGCGTGCGCGACCTCACGCTCCGCTCGACCGCGCCGAGCCTCGTCTACGAGGAAGGCGACCTCATCAAGCGCTCGATCCGCGATCTCTACAATAAGGACATCGACGAGGTCGTCGTCGCGGGTGACGCCGCCTTCCAGGAGGCGCGCGCGTTCATGCGCATGCTCATGCCGAGCCATGCCAAGAACGTCATCGCCTACCAGGAGCGCGAGCCGCTGTTTACGCGCTACCAGATCGAGCGCCAGCTCAACGCGATGTTCAGCCCCTACGTCAACCTGAAGTCGGGTGGCTATCTCGTCATCAACCAGACCGAGGCACTCGTCGCCGTCGACGTCAACTCCGGCCGCTCGACGCGCGAGTACTCGATCGAGGAGACCGCCCTCCACACCAACCTCGAGGCGGCCGACGAGATCGCCCGCCAGTTGAAGCTGCGCGACCTCGCCGGCCTCATCGTCATCGACTTCATCGACATGGAGGAGAAGCGCAACAACCGCAACGTCGAGCGCCGCCTCAAGGACGCCCTGCGTTTCGACCGCGCGCGCATACAGGTCGGCCGCATCAGCCCGTTCGGACTCATGGAGATGAGCCGCCAGCGCCTGCGCACTGGCGTTCTGGAAGGCTCGACCTCGCAGTGCCCGCACTGCCAGGGCACCGGCATCATCCGTTCGACCGAATCGGTGGCACTCGCCGTGCTGCGCGGCCTGGAGGACGCGGTGATGGCCAAGCAGCGTGGCAGCCTCATCGCCTCGACGACCGCCGAGGTCGCGCTCTACATCCTCAACAACAAGCGCGATTTCATCGTCGATATGGAAGCCCGCCAGGGCTATCCGATCATAGTGCAGGCCTCCGCCAAGCTGGCCGGCGCCAACTTCACGATCGAGCGCGGCAACGCTCCCCCGCAGGCCCCCCGCCATGTCGAGCGCGGTGCCGTCAGCATGGACTGGGGCTTCGATGAAGCAACAGAGGACGGGGCTGCCGCCGAAGCCGAGGACATGGAGCTCGCTCAGTCCGGCGACACCGCGGGCGACGTCGGTGGCAGCGCCGATGAGGCCGGTGGCGAGGACGACCCCGGCCGCCGCAAGCGCCGCCGCCGTCGCCGCAATCGCCGTGAGGGCGGAGAGGGTGGCGGACTGGGTGCGCGCCACGAGCGCGTCGATGCCGGCGAGAGCACGTCGGCTGCCGACCTCGATGACGGCGAGGACGCCGAGCCGGAAGCCGACGGCGACGCAGGCGACGAGAGCGCGGGTGGTCCGGTTGCCACGGCCGAGGAAGAGGACGGCCGCGCCACGCGCCGCCGCCGCCGTGGCCGTCGCGGCGGACGCCGCAATCGTGAGCGCTCGCGCGGCGAGGACGGTGACGTGGCAGCGCGCGGCCCGCGGGACGACGTCGAGCCGGGCCACGACCTCGATGACGACGACGATGCCGTGCCCGCAGTCGATGCCGGTTCCGAGGCCTACCCGCCACCGACTGAGAACGGCGCCCGTCCGTCCCGTCATCGAGCCGAACGAGCGGCAGAGCGGGTTTCATCGCACGCCGGCGCCCAACCCGGCGAGGCTTCGATCCATGTCGACAGTGCCGAAGTGGACGAGCCCGACACTGAGGCACCGCTCGCTGCAGCGGAGGTTGCCGCTCCCGCTGCGGCGATGCCGGCACGGCGCCGCGATGGCGATGGCGATGGCGGTCCCGATGACGCCTCCGCCTCGATGGCCGCACAGACGAGCGCACCCGACAGCGGCGAGCCGGTGCGGCGCCACCGCGGCGAGCCTGTCTCGAGCGCGCCGCGCATCGAGCGCGTCAAGGTCGGACCAGGCATCGACGATGCTGCCGGCGAGCCGGTCTCCGATGCAGCTTCAACGACAACGGCAGCCCCCTCGCGTCGCGGCTGGTGGCAGAAGAAGCTGCTCGGCGGCTGAGCGCGGCCCGTCGCGTCAGAAACGCTGCGCCGCATCGGCGACGACAAAACGGCCTCTCGGGCGGACCGAGAGGCCGTTGTGCGCCGCGCCGGCGGCGAGACTTTCAGTGACAGGTTCAGGCACTGACAGGCTCCGGGATGGACGGGGATGGACACCCCGGCACGGCACGCGTGGCGACCGCGGCTCGCCGCGTCGTTCTACTTGCTTGGTGCTCCTCACTTGTTGATCCAGCATTGTCGATGCGGGGCGCTCGCGAGGCAGCCTCGTCATGACGGCAACCGCGCCCTGCATCTGAAAGTGAGACTAGGCCAGCAATCTGCAACGGGCTGTTCCGGCCGCAACAGCGACGCGAGCAATTGCTGAACCGGCAAGGCACGGCCAAACGCCGTCAGACCATCGTCGCGACGACGCCATGAACGGCGGGCGGCGCCCTCAAGCCGATGCCGCGCGATCCAGAACCTCGAGGATCGCCTCGGCGTGCGCGTCATGCGGCAGGCGGTGAAAGTCGCCCTGGGCCTCGACGGCCTCCGCCAGCAGGATCTGGAACGCCTCGCGGTCGACCTCGACGGCCCCGAACTGGCGCAAGTGCTCGGTGACGAACTGCGTGTCGAGCAGGACGAAGCCGCCCGCGATCAGCCGCGCGGCGAGATAGAGGAGCGCGATCTTCGAGACGTCCCGCTCGACCGAGAACATGCTCTCCCCGAAAAACGCTCCGCCGAGCGCCACGCCGTACAGCCCCCCGACGAGACGGTCGCCATGCCAGGCCTCGACCGTGTGGCAATGGCCCAGCGCGAACAGATCGCGGTAGAGCGAGCGGATGCGGCTGTTGATCCAGGTCGAGCGGCGACCCGGCCGCGAGGCCGCGCACCCCTCGATGACCCCCTCGAAATCCGTATCGATACGCACGCAGACGTCGGTCGCCAGCAGGGTGCGCCGCAGCCGCCGGGGCACGTGCACCCCATCGAGCGGCAACACGCCACGCTGTTGCGGTTCGATCCAGTAGAGCGCTGGATCGTGCGCGCTCTCTGCCATGGGGAAGATGCCGCACGAGTACGCCTTCAGGAGAACCTGCGGCGTGATCTCGATCATGATGTCGTCGCGCGAGGCCAAGGCCGGGTCGAACCCTTGGTGAGTTGCATCAACTCGTTGGGGCACGACTGTGCCCCTTCCGACCATAGCCCAACTCTCGAACCTGGAAAAATTACGGCTTGCCCAGGAACTTCTCGAGCCAATGAATGTCGTAGAGGCCGTTGGCGATGTCGGGCTGGCGGATCAATTCGTTGAACAGCGGGATCGTCGTCTCGATACCGTCGATGACGAACTCCGACAGGGCCCGCTTGAGACGCATCAGGCACTCGTTGCGGGTCTTGCCGTGGACGATCAGCTTTCCGATCAGGCTGTCGTAGTGGGGCGGAATGCGATAGCCCTGATAGACGCCGCTGTCGACGCGCACGCCGAGCCCACCCGGTGGGTGCCAGTAGGTGATCTGTCCCGGCGAGGGGCGGAAGGTGCGCGGATTCTCGGCGTTGATGCGGCACTCGATGGCGTGGCCGGAGAACGTCACATCCTTCTGGGCGAGGCTGAGTTTGGCGCCCGAGGCTACTCGGATCTGCTCGAGCACGAGATCGATGCCGGTGATCGCCTCCGTCACGGGATGCTCGACCTGCAGGCGCGTGTTCATCTCGATGAAGTAGAACTCGCCGTCCTCGTAGAGGAACTCCACCGTGCCGGCACCGCGATATTTCAACTCGCGCATGGCGGCTGCGACCGTTTCGCCGATCTTGGCGCGGGCTGCCGCATTGAGCGCCGGCGAGGGCGCTTCCTCCCAGACCTTCTGGTGGCGCCGCTGGAGTGAGCAGTCACGCTCGCCGAGATGGATGGCGTTGCCCTTGCCGTCGCCGAGCACCTGGATCTCGATGTGGCGCGGCTTCTGCAGGTACTTCTCGATGTAGACGGCATCGTCACCGAAGGCGGCCTTGGCCTCGGCCCGCGCCGTCGACAGGGCCGTGGCGAGGTCACCCGCCGTCAGTGCGACTTTCATGCCGCGCCCGCCACCGCCGGCCGCAGCCTTGATGAGCACGGGAAAGCCCATCGCCTCGGCGACCTTGCGGGCCTCGCTCTCGCTGGTGATCGCACCCGCCGAGCCGGGCACCACCGGAATGCCGAGCCGCTTGGCCGTCTCCTTGGCGGCGATCTTGTCGCCCATGATGCGGATATGCTCGGATGTCGGCCCGATGAAGGTGATGTCGTGCTCCTCGAGTATCTCGGCGAAGCGCGCGTTCTCCGACAGGAAGCCATAGCCGGGATGCACGGCGTCCGCGCCCGTGATCTCGCAGGCAGCCAGCAGGCGGGGAATATTGAGATAGCTGTCGGAGGCCGGCGGCGGACCGATGCAGACGCTCTCGTCGGCGAGGCGCACGTGCATGGCATCCGCATCCGCCGTCGAATGCACCGCCACCGTCGCGATGCCGAGTTCCTTGCACGCGCGCTGGATGCGCAGAGCGATCTCCCCGCGATTGGCGATCAGCACCTTGTCGAACATCGGCATATCAGTTCCCGGTTCTCGCGCTTGGGGCCTGTCGCAGCCCGCAGCACGGCCTCGCCCGCCTGAACGGCGCGGCGGTCGCCTCACTCGATGATGACGAGAGGCTCGCCGAATTCCACTGGCTGCCCGTTCTCGAACAGGATGGCCGCTACCGTCCCCGACTTCGGCGCCGGGATCTGGTTCATCGTCTTCATGGCTTCGATGATGAGTAGCGTATCTCCCTGGCTCACGCGCTTGCCGACCTCGATGAACGACGGCGCTCCCGGCTCGGGCGAGCGATAGGCCGTGCCGACCATCGGCGACTTGACTGCACCTGGGTGCTTACCCGGATCGCCCGCGACCGCGTCACTCGAGCCCGCGCCCGATGGCGCGGCAAAGCCCGCCTGGGCGGCGGAGGGGGCTGGCGCATAGGCTGCCGGTCCGGCCGCGGTGATGGAGATCTGCCGCGCGACGCGCACGCGCAGCCCGCTCTTCTCGATCTCGATCTCGCTGAGCCCGGTCTCGTTCAGCAGCAGGGCAAGCTCCCTGATCAGGGCGCTCTCGCTGCCGACGCTCTCCTTGGCGTCCTTGGCGTCCTTGGCTTCCTTGGTTTCCTTGGCGCTCATGGCCGACTGCCCTTTCCCGTGTGGACCGGTCCCGGCCCCATGTGTCGTCTTCGCGGCGCCAGTCCGGTCCGCCACCACGGACGCGGTGGCCGTCCGCAACCGGCCCGCAGTTATCCCTTCACCGCTGGCGGTTCGGCGTTGAGAAGCTCGCCCATCGCCTCGATGGCAAGCTCGTAGCCTTTCGCCCCCAGCCCGCAGATGACGCCGCGCGCGGCAAGCGAGACATAGGAGTGGTGGCGGTAGCCCTCGCGACGAAAGATGTTCGAAAGATGAACCTCGATCACCGGCAGCTCTGCGGCCTGCATGGCATCGAGCAAAGCGATCGAGGTGTGCGTCAGGCCGCCTGCATTGACGATGAGGCCAGCCGCCGCGGACCGCGCCTCCTGCACCCAGTCGATCAGTACGCCCTCGTGGTTGGACTGGCGGAAATCGACGGCAAGTCCGAGCACCCCGGCGCGCCCCCGCGTCCGCCGCTCGACATCGGCAAGCGTCTCGCGCCCGTAGATCGCAGGTTCGCGATGCCCCAAGAGGTTGAGATTGGGTCCATTGAGAACGTAGATCGGTTTGGACATGTCTGCTCGCGCGCGCTGAGCCGCACAGAGTTCGTGGAAGGGCGGGCGGGGTCGCGGTGCAAACCGCCCCCGCCATGGTCGTGCGCCACGCTCACCCGCCGTCGTGGTCTTCCGGCGGGCACTGATGGCTCGCGGCAACGGTTATCAGCTTTGCCGCAGGCGCGAAAGGGCGGCGGCTCGCGCGAGCCGACGCGCTTGTAGACGCCATATTGCAGCGCGAGCACGACGGCCTCGCCCGCTCGCGCGCCGCCATCGGGGTGCCCCGCAGGACTGACCACGCAGGCGCGCAGCCCGGCGCCGCGACCCGCGCCCCGTCGTTCAGCAGACCTGGCAGCCGCCGGCATCGCGCAGCGACTTGACGTGCGCTGCAAGCTGCTCGTGCAGGTTCTCCGGCGCGCCGGGGATCGCCTTGTCACCGACGAGGAAATAGGGCGTGCCGCTGATGCCCATCTTCTGGGCGATGCCCTGCACCGAGAGCAGTTCTGCGTCGACCTCGGCCGACGTCATGTCCGCCTTGAGCTTGGCGACGTCGAGCCCGAGCTTGCCGGCGATGCCGAGCGCGCTCTCCCCGTCGAGCTTGCCCTTGGAGCTGAGGAGTGCGCTGTGCACCTCCCAGTATTTGCCCTGCTTCTTCGCCGCGAGCGCGACGCGGGCCGCCTCCTCCGAGCCCTTCGACAGGATCGGTAACTCCTTGAAGACCACCTTCACCTTCTTGTCGGTCTCGATCAGCTTGGCCACGTCGCCGAGGCCGCGCTTGCAGTAGCCGCAGTTGTAGTCGAAGAACTCGACGACGGTGATGTCACCCTGCGGATTGCCGGCGATCGGCGCCTCGCTGCGGCGGAACAGATCGGCCGCGTTCTCCTTGACGGCCGTCTCGAGGCGCGCCGATTGGATCTCCTCGAGCTTCTTTTCGAGCTCCGACTGGATGTCGAGGAACAGCTCCGGGTTCTTGAGAAGGTACTCGCGCACCACGTCGCGGATGCCGGCTTTCTGCTCCTCGCTGAACGGCGCCTTGGCAGCAGCCTCCGTGGCCGCTTTCACGGCCTCCCCCTCGGCGGCGGCCCTCGGGCCACTCGCCACGACGAGTGCCGCAGCACCAGCCAGCGTCAGGGCGACAAGGATCGCCAGCCGGTGGGGCCTGCCCAGGTGCGATCGGACAGCGTCGAACTGCGAAACGGCCATATCGGAAACGATCCTCTCGTGATTGCGGGGCGCGCCATCGGGCCCATGGCTATAGGGTCGCCCCGCAAGGTGGTCAAACGACGACGCCGTGATCGGCGGACCTTCGCGCGGCGGCACGACGCCACACGCGATCACGTCTCGGGACGGAAGGTGATGATGTCGTCGTTCTTGAGCCATTCTGGCGAGCCCGGCTTCAGCGCGCCCTGGGCGCGCTTGGCGAAGATCTGCGCCTGCTGCACGTTGCCCTCGAGGAAGTAGGCCTGAGCGGTCATGGCGTCTGCTTCCGGCCGCTTGCCCTGATTGAAATAGGCGGTCGCAAGCAGCCTGTAGGCGCGTGGATTGGGGTCATCGATTAGCGACTTGCGCAGAAGGCTGACCGATTCGTCGATGCCCGCCTTGCCGCCCGAGCTTTGCAGCGCGGCGGCGAGCTGCACTTGCATCAGCGTCGAAGCGCCGACGAGCGCCAGCGCCTTGCGCAGCGGCGGGATCGCCTCGGCGTTCTTGCCCGACCGCATTAGGAAATCAGCCTTGAGCTCATGGAAATAGGGATAGTCGGGTCGGTCCCTGATCAGACTGTCGACCTCCGCGAGCGCCGCCTCGAGCCCGCCGGGACCGCCCCGGAAGAAGCGGGCGATGGCCCGCGCGTAGCGCGCCGGCATCGACGTGTTGGTCAGCGGAAAGCGGTTGAACACGGTCTGCGGCGGGTCGAGGTATCCAGCGAGCTTGGCGCGCATGAGATCGTGCCGCTGCTGCAGCTCGGGCGGATCGGCCGCGTTGAAATGCGGGCTCGATTCCACGAGGCGGCGCAACTGGTTGAGGCGGTCCGTGGCGACCGGATGGCTGCGCACGAACGGGTCCTTGTAGGTATCGGAGATGTATTCCTGCTGCGCGAAGCGCTCGAAGGTCGCCAGCATGCCGCGACCGGACTGCTTCGTCGCATTGAGGTAGGCGAGGCCGGCCTGATCGGCGGCCGATTCCTGCGAGCGCCGCTCCGCCAGCAATGAGCGCATGACGACTTCCGTGCCGCCGAACAGGACGCCCTGGCCGCCCTGGGCGATCTCGCGCCCGCCGTCGCCGCCGGCAACCGCTCCGCCGATGATGGCGCCGATGCCGAGGATCTGCATCAGCAGCGCGCGCGTCTGGTCCTTGGCGATGCGGGCGCGCAGCGCGGCCAGATGGCCGCCGGCGATGTGGCCGGCCTCGTGCGCGATGACGCCGATCACTTCGTTGGGGGTATTGCCCTGCGCGAGAAGGCCGGTGTGCACGAAGACGTTGCGGCCATCGACGACGAAAGCGTTGAAGGCATCTGACTTGACGATGCGCATGGCGATCCGGCCGGAGCCGAGGCCCGCCGCCCGGAAGATGGGCCGCGCGTAGTCGTTCAGGAGGTTCTCGATCTCGGTATCGCGGATGAGCGGGATGCCCTGAGCGCGCGCAGGGCCCGCCATCGCCACGGCCACAAGCACGAGTGTGACGAGCGCGCCAACGGCATCGCTCACGCGCCGCATCGATCCCCTCGTCACACTCATGATCGTCATGCTGGCCTCGCTTGCGGCGTTGCCGTACCGCCGCCGAAGGTAGGTTCAAGCTGCGCGAGGGTCAACGCGCTGCCGATCTCGCACTGCCTACGGTGCGTCGCCGTCGGCGCTATCGGTATGCGCCACCACCCGCCGTTCCCCATGGTCACTTGCCATCTGCCCGGGCGGCTACAATAACTCGCGTCGACATGGCGCCAGACAATGGGGCGAGAGCATGGCGGCGTGCCGCTTGCCGGCCCTTCGCACGCCAGCGCGCTGCCTCGATATCTCGTGTCCAACTGACCGCGAAGGTCTCCATGCAGGGCGACAAGGACGTTTCTGGCGAGCGATCGCCGGTGCCAGCCGGCCGCGGTGCGAGCCGCACCGCCTCCGCGCGCAGCCATGTCTCGAGCTTCATCGTCATGGACGTAATGCGCGCCGCCGCTGCCCGGGAAGCGGCCGGCCGCCACGTCATCCACATGGAGGTCGGCCAGCCGGCGACCCCCGCGCCGCGCCGCGCTCGCGAGGCCGTGGCGCGCGCCCTCGAACATGACCCGCTGGGCTACACCCTCGCTCTGGGCCGCCAGGACCTGAGAGCGCGTATCGCTCGGCATTATGGCGAGCGCCACGGTATCGACCTCGATCCGGGCCGCGTCATCGTTACGACCGGTTCGTCGGCGGGCTTCCTTCTCGCCTTTCTGTCAGCCTTCGACGCTGGCCACGCCTGCGCCCTGCCGCAACCAGGCTATCCCTGCTATCGCAACATCCTGACGGCCCTCGGCCAGCCCTGGGTCGCCCTCGACACGGGGCCAGCGACCGGCTTCCTGCCGACCCCGGCAGCCGTGCGCGATGCGGCGGCCCGCCACCCCAATCTCAGCGGCGTGCTGATCGCAAGCCCCAACAATCCGACCGGCACCATGCTGCCGCCCGCCCAGTTGGCCGCCATCGCCGACACCTGCCGCGACCTCGGACTCTGGCTCGTGTCCGACGAGATCTATCACGGCTTGACCTACGGCCCCGTCGCGGAGGCAACCGCTCTGGCCGCCTCGGCCGACGCGATCATCATCAACAGTTTTTCGAAGTATTTCTCGATGACCGGCTGGCGGGTCGGCTGGATGGTCGTGCCCGACCACCTCGTCAGGACGATCGAGCGGCTGCAGCAGAACCTGTTCATCGCAGCACCCGCTGCCTCGCAGGTGGCCGCACTCGCCACCTTCGAGGCGATCGAAGAGCTGGAAGCCAACCGCGCCGTCTACCGCGCCAACCGCGACCTGCTGCTCGCGGAACTGCCCAAGGCAGGCTTTGTGACCATCGCCCCCGCCGACGGCGCCTTCTATCTGTACTGCGACGTCGCCCACTGGACCGACGATAGCCTGGCGTTCGCCGCCCGCCTGCTCGAGGAAACCGACGTCGCCGCAACGCCCGGCCTCGACTTCGACCCTGTCGACGGCCACCGCTGGCTCCGCTTCTCCTACGCCGGCAGCACCGCCGACGTGGCCGAGGCCGCCGACCGTCTCAGGCGGTGGCGCCCGGCGCCGTGAAACGGCCTGCCTCGAAGAAGAAGGGGCCGCCCTTTGGGCAGCCCCCCTCAGTGCGAGCAAGAGCGTCGCGGCGACGGCTCGCCTCAGTCACACTTGAGGTAGCCCGTATAGGCGAGAATATTGTTCTTCTCGTTGGACTCGTCGATCAGGTTGTAGGGGTCGACGACCGCGAACAGCGTGATCTGCGTCTCGCCCTTCTCGTTCTTGATGTTCTCGATGACGGGCTTCTTGCCACCCTGGATGAGGCCAGCGACGACCGCTGCCGTCTCCGCGTCCCAGGTTCCAGTGGCCTTGAGCTTCTGCACCTGCTGGAAGTTTTTCAGCGCGGTCACCGAGGCGCCGCCCCAGCTGCCGTCCGCGCCGTCTTTGTCCGGACCGGTCTTGCCGAGGAAGTAGCCGCGGCTGACCAGCAGCTTCTGCACGGCGATGATCTGCTCCTTGTACTTCGCGGTGTTCTTCAGCCAGTCCTTCTCGGTCGGAAAGCCAGCGGCGCCGCCGGAGGCGAACGCGTTGTAGTTGCGGCCGGCCTTCTTCTTGCCCTTGCCTATGGTGAAGGTGATGGCGCGCTGCTCACCGGGCTCGACCTTCGTGCGCTTGGTGTCCTTCTCGATGAGGTCGATGTTCTCAGGGACGTAGACGGCGACGAACGAGCGGAAGAAGTCGTCGGCCGAGCGCAGGTTGGCGTCCGACGTGCCTTCGTTGCGGATCACGATGCGGCCTTCCGCCAGTGCGGCGCCTTCATCGCAGCTCCCCCACGTGACCTGACTGTCGGCCGGCTGAATGACGAGGTCCGGCTGCGCGCTCGCCCCGCCGGCCATCGCCGTGGCGCCGAGCAACGCCGCTCCAACGGCGATGACCCTGGTTGCTGCCCGTCTACGCATGATCGAATTCCCCTTCATGAGAGAGCGTTCATTGAGCTGTAATCTCACGTCCGCCGCGACCCTGCCAGATCGCCGAGACCGTCAGCAAGCGACCGCGCCGGCTGAACAGCCGGTCGGCGAGCATGCTGTTGCACTTATATCTCTTTGCACGACCGAATGACGACAGGACGTGAGCGCCGCCGGGAACATTCTGTGGCTGCCTCGGGGCAACGCTCGCAGCGCGCGGCCGGTCGTGCGCGTTGGGCGGCCCAGCACCTCGGTTGGGAGCACGCTCGTGCTCCGGCCCCGACGTTTGCTTCCCCTCGCCCAGCCGTCGCATCAGCGGCCGGATTCCGCCACCGTCAGCGCGCAGCGCTCCGCTCGTTCGCGGACCATCGCGGCAAGACTTTCGATGGCCGTCCGATCGAAGCCGGGGCGCACCAACTCGGCAGCAACCTCGCCTGTTCTCGCGATCACCCCTTTGCTGATCTCAGCGACCCGCCTGCGTATCAGCGGCAGGCCGACACCCGCGTCCGCCGCGAACGCTGCCCACCCCCTCGCGTCCAGTTCGGCAAGCGTCGCCCGCTTCCCAATCTTCATGGCGAACTTCGGCGAGAGATCGGGGTAGGCAACCGTTGCCAGCAAGTCATAGAGCGGGGCGAGGCGCGGGCCTTCGGCGTCGTATAGTATCGAGAAATTCTTGCCGTGGGCGTCGGCGTTCCCGGCGATCACATTGAAGATCACGGCA
>JANRIT010000005.1:0-57889 GCA_033764645.1 Hyphomicrobiaceae bacterium | reverse complement strand
TGCGGGTGTTGCAGGACTTGCGCCGCGCGCTTCCGGAAGGCGCCGTGCTGAGCCAACTCATCCTCGCCGCCCCCGACGTCGACCGCGACAACTTCGAGAACATCGTCGGCTCGATCGCCGGCATCGCCGAGGGCATCACGCTCTACGCCGCCGCCAACGATCAGGCCCTCCTCGTCTCCCGGCAGGTCAATGGCGGCATCCCGCGTGCCGGCGACGTGCCGCCCGAGGGCCCCATCGTCATGCCCGGCGTCGATACCATCGACGCGACCATCACCAGCATGGACAGTCTCGGCATCAATCATTCGGGCTATGCCGAGAACAACGCCCTGCTCGAGGACATCAAAGCGCTGATCGGCACCGGCACGCGCCCGCCGGAAAAGCGCATCGACCTGCGGCCGGCCGATACCAAGCTGCCTGTGCTGGAGACGGTGACGAGTGCGAAGGGCCAGTATTGGCGCTACGTTGCGAAACCCTCGCCATGACCGGGCCTGATGTCAGGGTCATTAGGTTGGGGAAGCGCCCCTCCCGACGGCATGGTTAACCGAACGTTGACGTCCGCCCCGTTACGATGCGGGAAACTGGGTGGATGGCACGGGGAGACGATCTCGATGACGCATGCTTCGGCGAATTGGACCCCGGGGCTGACGCGGACGGCCGTCATGTTCGCCGTCACGATCGCTGCTGCGATACTGACCGCGAAGGTCACCCGCGCCGACGAGACCTTCGTGTGCGCCGACGGCAGCTTCGTCACGGTATTGCCCGGCCAGCTCGAGGCGATGAAGCGCACCGACCCGTGCGTGGCGGCTCACTACGGCATCACGCTTCCCGCCCGCGGAGCCACCCCGCCCGTACCGGGTGCGACCGCGCTCGCCCCGCCCTTAGCCCCGGAGGCATCCTACGCCCCGCGCGAGGCGCCGCTGCCCGAGCGTGCCCCGCCGCGGCCGGCCGATGCCATCGCCGACAAGCTGCGCTCGATCGGCGCGGGCGACGCCCTCGACCCGACGAGCCCGGACGCCGAGGCTGTCGCCATGGCGGCCGCCCGCAAGGGCCAGCCGTCGGATTATCGCAACGTGCTCATCCTCAACGCCACGCCAGGCAGCGAGCGCTACTTCCGCCACGTCCGCTGAACCGCTCCGGCCCGCGCCTCGCTGCTATCGCGGTAAATCGTTCGTTAACTCGACGCTGCGAGACTGCGCCCCGTGTCGCGAGGCGTGTCGCCTTGCTGCGTGAGGATGGTGTGCGTATGTCTGACGTCGCTTCGTCGCTGCTGCGGTGCCGCCGCGCCGCGTCCCTGCCTGCGCTCGCGCTGGCACTCGTCATCGCCCTGCCGGCGAGCCTGTCGGCCGAGGAGCGTGGTGAGCGGTCCCCGGAGGCTCCCTCCGACGGCCTGCAGATCGCCCCCGGTGTCGCCCTCAAGGGCTTCGATCTGCCGGCATTCTCGGCCACGCCCGCAACCGGCGACATCAAGACCACGCCGGCCGCAGCCGCACCGGCGCCGCAGGGGTCGCCCGTGCCAGCCCCCGTTGCCGCCGCGCCCGCGAGCCATGTCACCGCAGCGACGCCCGGCCAGGGCATCTACGACGACCGCGCCAGGAAACTTCTGGCCCGCGAGGGTGGCGCTTTGAAGAGCGAGCATCCTCTCGCCGCAGCCTTCCCCGGCCACCACGTCGTCGTCTGCGAGGCTGGCTGCGCCGCCGAGCAGACGAGCATCGTCTATCTCGAGCGCGCAGACGCCCGCAGTCCCATCGACAAGCCCACTTCGGGGCTCGCCGCGCTGCCGGCCGAAGCCGTCCTCAATGCCTTGACGTGCGTCGGCGGCTGCTACGATGACGCACCGAACGTGCATGTGACGGGCGACTCGCGGCCGGTGATGAATGCAGCCGCCGGCATCTGGCTGTCGACGACGAAGCCGCTCGGCGCCGCCGCGCCTGCCGTGCCCCCCGCGCCGGATGCCGCCCCCGCACCCTCGCCGTCCCGCTGGCACGATCGCCTCAACGCGGGCGCGGCGCCCTGACAGCGGAGCTGTCGAACCATCCTGACAGCGGAGCTGTCACTGCGACACGATGGCGGAGCCGTCGAAGCGACGAGTTGGCAGCGCCGCCGCGAGCGGTCCTCACGACCACAAGGCGCGTGGGCCGAAGAAGGCGACGTCCTTGACGCGGCGCTTCAGGTCCTGAACGCGGCTCGCGCGCGGATCGGCGCAGTAGGTCATCGACAGCATGATGCGCCGCTCGTCAGCCGCGATGGGCGTGACCCGGTGCAGCACGGCCTGCCCCTCGAAGACGATGAGCGAGTTGGGCCGCGTCGGCACCTCGACGACCTCGCGGCGCCTGCGCGCCTCGAGCCGCGCCGACGACAGCCCGCCCGCCCGCCAGCCCCGGTTGAGGATGGGGATCAGCACCGTGAAATGGCGCCCGCGATAGAAGTTGTGATCGTAGTGCCAGCCGATGTGGTCGCCCGGCCGCTCGTAAAACAGGACCGAGCACGAGCTTTCGTCACGCTCCGGCGTCGGTACGACAGCAACGCCCGTGATCGCCGATACGCGAGTAACGAGTTCGGCTGAACGATACACCTCGACGACGCCGGGTGCCGACTGGCGCAGCGTGCTGTAGGCGACCGTGCCCCCCTTCTTGTGGGTCGGCAGGTAGCTGCGTTCCGTGTCGACCAGGCCCTCGATGGCTTCCTTGAGCCGCTCGAATGCCTCTGCGGGCAGCGCCGGCGCCTGCACCTCGAGGCGATCGGCCGCAAACGTCAGATGCGCTGCGGCCTCGCCCTGCTGCATGGCTGGTGGACGCGCCCCATCGCCGCCATCCACCCCCTTGCCTTGAAAGCCGAACAGAGCGCTCGTCATCGACATCGAGCTTCGCAAGAGCATTGCCAATCGTCTCCATCGTCCAGAAGGCCAGGACCGTCTGAGGCGCCCCACGGAGGAAATTGTTGTCACCCTGCCTGCTGTCAAGCCAACGGCGTCCGCCGGCGGACGTGTTCGGTGACAGTCATGTTCCTGCGGTGACTGCGTGAAGTCGGCCAACGCCGCATGGTGCGTTCACCGGGGCAAGAACGACACACCCCGGCTTCGACGAGATCACAGCATCAATTCAGGAACACAACGATGATCATGAGCACCCTCGCCAAGACCTCCGTCCTCTCCGCCGCCGTCGCCCTCGTCGCCCTGACCGGCGGCATGGGCGACGCGGAAGCCGGCAAGCGCAAGTTCGGCTTCGGCTTCGCCAAGCACAAGCACGTCCACATCCACCACTTCCGCAAGCCGGTCATCGTCGTGCATGCCGGTCATGGCTGCGGCTTCTACAAGTTCAAGTGGAAGAAGACGGGCAGCTACTTCTGGCGCAACAAGTATTTCGACTGCATCGGCTGAGCGCTCGGCGCGCAGGCCGCGCGTTGCCCGCACACGATGAGCGAACGTAACTGTCATCCCGGCTTTCCGGCGCCGGGATGACACTTTGCATCGCCGCGCATGCATCGCCACGCTGGGCTCGTGCAGATGAGCCCGGTCACACCGGCTGCCGCGCCCAGACCGGACAGCGCGAATAGCCGAGCGAGTCGGCAGGCGAGTAGAGATAGCCGCGCTCGAACAGGCCGGTTCCCGAGAAGTAGGAGCACATCAAGCCGGGCCGCGACAGGCCCGGGATCGGACGCGGCCCTTCCTGCCATACGATGACGCCGCCGTTCGACGCCGACAGCGCGAGCCAGCCGAGGATACAGAAGCAGACCATGGTGGTCAGCGCGCGCTGCAGCACCTGATGTCTGGCCTATTCCGCCGCCTGCCGGTCGTAGCCGAGCAGCGTGTTGAGCTTGCCGATGAGATCGGCGGCGGCCTCGGGGATGTTGGTGCCAGGCCCGAACACCGCCTTCGCGCCGGCCGCGTGCAGGGCCTCATAGTCCGAGGGCGGGATGACGCCGCCGACGACGATCATGATATCACCCCGGCCCTGGGCCTCGAGGGCTGCCCGCAATTCCGGCACGAGCGTCAGGTGGCCGGCAGCGAGCGAGGACACGCCGATCACATGCACGTCGTTCTCGACCGCCTGGCGCGCCGCCTCGTCGGGCGTGGCAAACAGC
The DNA here is from genome assembly GCA_033764645.1 of Hyphomicrobiaceae bacterium. Lineage (GTDB taxonomy): Bacteria > Pseudomonadota > Alphaproteobacteria > Rhizobiales > Hyphomicrobiaceae > Filomicrobium. Next base: position 53,809 of record JANRIT010000005.1, on the reverse strand, counting down.
GGTCCGATGTCGACGTCGAAGCCCAGGTCCGCGAACGCCGAGGCGATGACCTTCTGGCCCCGGTCGTGGCCGTCCTGGCCCATTTTTGCGATGAGGATGCGCGGGCGGCGGCCGTCGTTGCGCTCGAACGCCTCGACGAGGTTCTGCACTCTGCCGATGTTGCTGTTCACCGCCTGCGCCTCGCTCTTATAAACCCCCGTGATCGCTCGGATCTCGGCACGATGCCGGCTGAACACGACCTCCATGGCATCCGAAATCTCGCCGACCGTCGCCTTGGCTCTGGCCGCCGCCACGGCAAGCTCGAGGAGGTTCGCGTCACCGCGCGCGCCGGCCGTCAATGCCGCCAGTGCAGCCTTCACGCTCGCCTCGTCGCGCTCCGCCCTGAGCCGCTCGAGCTTGGCGATCTGCTGCTCGCGCACGGACTTGTTGTCGACTTTCAGCACTTCGATGTCGGCATCGCTGGCGACACGGTATTTGTTGACGCCGACGATGGTCTGCCGGCCGGAATCGATGCGCGCCTGGGTGCGGGCGGCGGCCTCCTCGATGCGCATCTTCGGGATACCTGCTGCGATCGCCTTGGCCATGCCGCCCAGCGCCTCGACCTCGCCGATATGCTGAAGCGCGCGCCGGGCGAGATCGGCGGTCAGCCGTTCGACGTAAGCGCTGCCGCCCCACGGATCGATGATGCGGCAGGTGCCGGATTCCTGTTGCAGGAAGAGTTGCGTGTTGCGCGCGATGCGGGCCGAGAAATCCGTCGGCAGCGCGATCGCCTCGTCGAGCGCATTGGTATGCAGCGACTGGGTATGGCCCTGCGTCGCCGCCATCGCCTCGATGGCCGTCCTGACGACATTGTTGAAGACGTCCTGCGCGGTCAGCGACCAGCCCGACGTCTGCGAATGAGTGCGCAGCGACAGGCACCGTTCCGACGTCGGCCTGAACTCGTCACGCACGAGCTTCGCCCAGATCAGGCGTGCCGCCCGCATCTTGGCGATCTCCATGAAGAAGTTCATGCCGATCGCCCAGAAGAACGACAGGCGTGGGGCGAACGTGTCGATGGGCAGGCCCGCCGCCACGCCGGCACGCGCGTACTCGATGCCGTCGGCGAGCGTGTAGGCGAGCTCGAGATCGGCCGTCGCTCCGGCCTCCTGCATGTGATAGCCGGAGATCGAGATGGAGTTGAATTTCGGCATCCGCGCGCTGGTGTAGGCGAAGATGTCGGAGATGATGCGCATCGAGGGAGCGGGCGGATAGATGTAGGTGTTGCGCACCATGAATTCTTTGAGGATGTCGTTCTGGATGGTGCCCGACAGCTTGGCGGCCGGCACCCCCTGCTCCTCGCCGGCCACGATGAACAGGGCGAGTACCGGCAGCACCGCGCCGTTCATCGTCATTGACACCGACATCTGCGAGAGGTCGATGCCGGAGAACAGAGTGCGCATGTCGTAGATTGAATCGATCGCCACTCCCGCCATGCCGACGTCGCCGCGCACACGCGGGTGATCGCTGTCATAGCCGCGGTGCGTCGCCAGGTCGAAGGCCACCGACAGCCCCTTCTGGCCGCTCGCGATGTTGCGCCGGTAGAACGCGTTGGATTCCTCGGCGGTCGAGTAGCCCGCGTACTGCCGGATGGTCCATGGCTGGGCGGCATACATCGCCGGATAGGGCCCGCGCAGGAACGGCGCGAAGCCGGGATAGGTGTCGAGGAAATCGAGGCCCTCGAGGTCGGCCTCCCCGTAGACTGCCTTGACCGCGATGCCTTCCGGCGTGACCCATGCCGGGTGCTCGATGCCGGCCGCTGGCGCTGGTGCCTCGCCGAGTTCGATGCGGCTGAAGTCGGGGATGGCGCTCATAGACGGGCCCTGTTCTGCGGTCGCACGACGGAGCGAGGCATGCCGCAGTGCAGCAACATGCGCCTTCGCCAGGGCAACAGTATAGCGGGGGAGTGGCTGGAAACCAGTCCGACTGCGGTCGCAGCGAATAGTGAGCCGCTGCGCGATCCGGCCCGTGCTGGCGGTTTGCTGGAAGACCTTCGGGCTTATGGGCCTCAGTCGTCGTCCCGGACGAGCCTCACCACGACGTCGATATGGGCGATGCGCATGCCGGCGGGCGGCTCGGGCAGGCCGTCGACGCGGATGTCGTGGCTCGGGATGTCCATCAGCGTGCCGTCCGGCTCGACGAGGTAGTGGTTATGGTTCGACGTGTTGGTGTCGAAGTAGGTGCGCGACGAATCGATGGCGAGTTCGCGCAGCAGGCCCGCGCGCTTGAACTGGTGCAGCGTATTATAGACGGTCGCCAGCGAGACATGCTCGCCGAGCGCGGTCGCCTCGCCGTGCAGCAACTCCGCAGAGACGTGCCGGTCCGCGCCGCCGAACAGCAGTTGCCCGAGCGCGAGCCTCTGCCGCGTGGGCCTCAAGCCCGCCCGCCGCAGCAGAGCTTCGACCTTGGGGTTGCGCACGTCGTCGGCCGCCGGGCAATCATCGCCCAGGTCCTCGACGCCATGTTCTTCGCCCGCGCTGCTCACGATCGTCCTTCGTTGTCCGTCACACGTCGGCTGGCCGAGCCCGCCCGATCTGGAACTGTCGCTGCCACCGCCAAGTCCGCCATCACGATCGGCCAGCCCAGGTCGGCCGCGCCCGTTGTGCTGCCGAACCACGGTAGCGAAGCGGAGTATAGCAATTTTCCGCACGGTCATCACTTGGCGCGTGGCGGCTTATTGCACTCTCCCGGTCAACATATACGGCGTCGGCCCGGTCGTCGCAACTCGGCTCGAAGGCTCACCTCGTGCGGCTCCCGTGCGACCCTTGACGTAGGCACCGTTTACCTTTTGAACGGTCAGGGTCTAGCCGGGCCCGGCCTCGACCGGAAATCCGGGCGAGGACCGCGGCCGCCGCGGTGCGTGCAGCATCCGGCAAAACCGGCGCGCTGATGGCGCGGTGAGCATGAGGGGGTTGGTCGACGTCAATGGCCGAGCGGCAATCGAGCTATGACTACGCGGGCCTCCTCGCCTGCGGACGGGGCGAGCTTTTCGGGCCGGGCAACGCGCAGTTGCCGCTGCCGCCGATGCTCATGTTCGACGAGATCAGCCACATCAGCGAGGAGGGCGGCGCGCACGGCAAGGGGCAGATCGTGGCTGGCCTTGCCGTTGCCGGCAATCCCTCGCTCGACTGGTTCTTCAAGTGCCACTTTCATGGCGATCCCGTCATGCCCGGCTGCCTCGGCCTCGACGCCCTGTGGCAATTGACCGGCTTCTATCTCGGCTGGATGGGGGCGCCCGGTCGCGGCCGCGCGCTCGGCGTCGGCGAGGTCAAGTTCACCGGCATGGTGCTTCCCACCGTCAAGCGCGTGGAGTACATCGTCGATTTGAAGCGCGTTATCCTGCGCAAGTTGAAGCTGGCGATCGCCGACGGCACGCTGAAGGCCGACGGCGAGGTCATCTATACGGCGACGGATTTGCGCGTCGGTCTGTTCGAGGCCGACGCTCCCGCGCAGGCTTGAGGAGAGCCGGCCCTGCCCCGCGCAGACAGCGGGGCGGCGCGCTGCTGGAATCGGGGCTTGGACGGCTCGCCCAACGTTCGGCGCCGCGAGCACGGGCCGAGGGGGACGCGGCCGTCGACGCCGCTCATGTTCGGGGATGAAGGCGGCGCACCCACACGCGTCCACCCTCCTGCCCGGGCTGACGGCCTGGCTGCCCCGGCCGTTGGAAGGATGAAGGGATGAGACGCGTCGTCGTTACGGGGATGGGCATCGTATCCTCGATCGGCAATTCTGCCGACGAGGTGACGGCAGCCCTGCGCGAAGCGCGCTCCGGCATCGTATTCGCTCCCGAGTACGCCGAACTCGGCTTCCGCTGCCATGTGCACGGCGCACCGTCGATCGACTGGGAAGCCCAGGTGCCCCGCAAGCCGCGCCGCTTCATGGATGCGGGTGTGGGCTGGAACTACATCGCCATGGAACGCGCCATCACCGACGCGGGCCTCGAGCGCGGCGACGTGGTCGACGAGCGGACGGGCATCGTCATGGGGTCGGGCGGGCCGTCGACGCTGGCCATCGTCAAGGCCGCCGAGACGACGCGCGACAAGGGCCCCAAGAAGATCGGCCCCTTCGAGGTGCCCAAGGCCATGTGCTCGGGTCCCTCCGCGGCGCTCGCGACGAGTTTCGAGATCAAGGGCGTCAACTACTCCATCTCGTCGGCCTGCTCGACGTCGGCGCACTGCATCGGTAACGCCGCCGAATTGATCGGCTGGGGCAAGCAGGACGTCATTTTCGCCGGCGGCTGCGAGGACTTGCACTGGACGCTGTCGTCGCTGTTCGATGCCATGGGCGCGATGTCGTCGCGGTACAACGATACCCCTTCGCGTTCGAGCCGCGCCTTCGACAAGGATCGCGACGGCTTCGTGATCGCCGGTGGCGCAGGCGTGCTCGTCCTGGAGGAATTGGAACGGGCACGCGCGCGCGGCGCCAAGATCTACGCCGAGGTCGTCGGCTACGGCGCGACGTCGGACGGCTTTGACATGGTCGCTCCATCGGGCGAGGGCGCCGTGCGCTGCATGCAGCGTGCGATGGAAGGACTCGACGGCAAGGGCATCGGCGGCCGGGTCGACTACATCAACCCGCATGCCACCGCCACGCCGGTCGGCGATCAGCGCGAGGTCGAAGCCATCCGCCAGGTGTTCGGCAACGACGTCCCCATGATCTCCGGCACCAAGTCGCTCACCGGCCATTCGCTGGGCGCCATCGGCGTGCAGGAGGCGATCTTCTCCATCCTGATGATGCAGGGCTCGTTCGTCTGCCAGAGCGCCAATATCGACACCCTCGATCCCGAGTTCGAGGGCCTGCCGATTGCGCGCAAGCGCATCGACAATGCTGAGATTAACTGCGTGATGTCGAACAGCTTCGGCTTCGGCGGCACCAATGCCACCCTCGTCTTCCGCCGTTACGGCGGCTGACAGGCGCCATCATCGCCTGATCCGTCCGGGACGCCACCGTCCCTCGCGCAGCACTCAGGCGACATGAACGAAAACTGGAAGGCCAGCCCCGGCTGGTTCTCGACGACAGCACGCGGACGACGCGCAGGAGCAAGACGACCCATGTCCACGACCGACATCGCCAAACCCGGCCCCCTGATGCAGGGCAAGCGCGGTATCGTGATGGGCGTCGCCAATGACCGCTCGATCGCCTGGGGCATCGCTCGCGTGCTCGCCGGACAGGGCGCGGAGCTCGCCTTCACCTACCAGGGTGATGCCTTCGGCCGCCGCGCCATCCCGCTCGCCCAGTCGACCGGCGCCAAGATCATCGTGCCCTGCGACGTCAACGATCTGGCAAGCGTCGACAAGGTCTTCGATACCGTGCGCGAGACCTGGGGCAGCCTCGATTTCGTCGTGCATGCGCTCGCCTTCTCCGACCGTCGCGAATTGTCGGGCCGCTACGCCGACACGACGCGCGAGAACTTCACCAACACGATGGTCATCTCGTGCTTCTCCTTCACCGAGATCGCCAAGCGCGCCGCCGACCTGATGCCGAACGGCGGCTCGCTGCTGACGCTCTCCTACGGCGGTGCCACCCGCTGGGTGCCATCCTACAATGTGATGGGGGTCGCCAAGGCCGCGCTGGAAGCCTCCGTCCGCTACCTCGCCGCCGACCTCGGTCCCCAGGGCATTCGCGTCAATGCCCTGTCGGCAGGGCCCATGCGCACCCTCGCCGGCGCCGGCATCTCGGACGCACGCGTCATCTTCAATTACCAGCGCGACCACTCACCCCTGCGCCGCACGCCGTCGCTCGACGATGTGGGTGGCTCTGCGCTCTATCTGCTGTCGCCGATGTCGGGCGCCGTGACCGGCGAGGTCCACTTCGTCGATTGCGGCTACTCGACCGTTGCGATGCCGACGCTCGAGGCCTTGAAGGCGCAGGACGCCGACGCCAGCGCCGCTGGCCGCTCCTCGACGGAGGCCGCAGAGTAGGCCCCCGCCGAGGGGAGGCAGGGGGACGGCGCGACGCGGCGCGATCAGCTGGGGGTGATCAGGTGGGCGCCGCCAACTTGCGCACTGACGCGCCGCCATACTCGAGGCTAGAGGCGGCATACGGCCCTACCGACAATCGCCAAGAGGATGACAAGCCGGACATGTTGGGGGTCTTCGATTCTGGCCTTGGCGGGCTCACCGTCCTGCGCGCGCTGATCGCCCGCTTCCCGAACCTCGCCTTCACCTATCTCGGCGACCACGCCAACGTGCCGTATGGCAACCGCTCGAGCGAGGAAGTCGTGGAACTGACGCGCCGCGGCGTCGAGTTCCTGTTCGAGCGCGGCGCCCGCCTCGTGCTGCTCGGCTGCAATACGGCAACCGCCGTTGCCGCCCGCCGCCTGCAGCAGTCCTGGCTGCCGGGCTCCGGCTGGCAGGGCCGCAACGTGCTCGGCATCGTCGCCCCCACGGTCGAAGCCGCCACCCAGACGCCGTGGGCCGTGACGAGCCCGCAGTATCCCCAGAAGTTCAACACCGACATCGTCGCCGTGCTCGGCACGACGCGCACGATCACGTCGGGCGTCTACGCCGAGGAGATTCGCAAGCGCTGCCCGCGCGTCCGCGTCGTGCAGCAGATCTGCGCGGGCCTCGCCGGGGCCATCGAGGACGAGGCGAGCGCCTCTGAGATCGACGCACTCGTCGCCGAGGCCATCGGCGGCATCCTCGACCAGACAGGCGGCGAGCCGCCGCATCGCGTCATCCTGGGGTGTACCCACTTTCCGCTCGTCGAGAGCGTGTTCCGCTCGCACTTGCCGCCCTTCACGCGCATCCTGTCGCAGCCGGAGGTCGTGGCCGACAGTCTCGAGGACTATCTGGCGCGCTGGCCCCACTATGCCGATTGCGGCGACGGCACGCCGCCCGGCGTGACGCTGCTCACGACGGGTGACGCCGCCGAGATCAGCGCGCGCGCCGCCGTATTCTGGCCCGGCGCCCCTCCGTTTCAGACGGTCGCACCGGCCACCGCCGGCCGGGCCCGGTAATGCCGCGCGTCGCCATCCGGCCATCACCTGTCAGCCCCCGGCGCTCGCTCCTATATATGGGGTGCTATACCTTCCGACACCGCGCGATAGACGTGAGCGATGCCTCCTGACGACGCCCGATCGCCACCGACGGACCCTCCCGCGGCACCGTCCAACAGCAGCGCTGAAAGCCGCGCCGCAAGCAGCGCTGCAGGAAGCGCAGATAGCTGCTGTGCAGGCCATGCTCAGGGCCCGACGGCCTTTCCCGTAGCGCCCGCGCGTGCACGCTCTGGGCCGGCGCCACACGCAGACTCAGCGATCGATCCCGTCTGCGGCATGACCGTCGACACCACCGCGGGCAAGCCGACAGTCGCCCACGAAGGCACGACCTACCACTTCTGCAATCCCCGCTGCGCCGAGCGCTTCTCCGCCGAGCCGCAGCGCTACTTGGCGCGCGAACCCGCCACTGCTTCGATGCCCTCGCCGCCGCCGAGCACTGCCGCCACCTCGCCAGCCACGACCGAGGTCTGGGGCTGCCCGATGTGCCCCGGCCAGGAGCAGGCCGGCCCCGGCGTCTGCCAGGTCTGCGGCATGGCGCTGGAACCTGTGGGCGTGCCGCCGGCGGACGCTCCGCCGAACCCTGAGCTCACCGACTTCTGGCACCGCTTTCTGGTCGCTTCCGCCTTTACCCTGCCGCTCGTCGTCATCGCCATGGGCGGCCATGTGGGTTTGGCCGTAGCCGATTGGATTGGCGCGCGGTGGACGGCGGGACTGGAACTCGCCCTCGCCCTGCCCGTCCTCGCCTACGGCGGGCGACCGGTGTTCGAGCGCGCGCTCGCATCTGTCCGCAGCCGCCGTCCGAACATGTGGACGCTGATCGGCCTCGGCGTCGGCGCAGCACTGCTGTTCAGCGTGGCCGCCACGATCGCGCCGGGCCTCTTTCCGCCGGCCATGCGCGACCACCACGGCGCGGTCGGCGTGTACTATGAGGCCTCGGCCGTCATCATCACCCTCGTCCTCCTCGGCCAGATCCTGGAGATGAAGGCCCGCGAGCGTACGGGCGACGCCATTCGCGCGCTGACCGACCTCGCACCCAAGACCGCAGCCCGCATCGGCTGCTGCGGCGAGGAGACGCCCGTACCACTCGCCGCCATACGCCCCGGCGACCGCCTGCGCGTGCGGCCCGGCGAGGCTGTTCCGACCGACGGGCGCATCATCGATGGCGCCTCGGCCATCGACGAGGCCATGCTGACCGGCGAGCCCATGCCGGTCGACAAGCGTGCCGGCGACGACGTGACGGGCGGCACGCTGCTGCGCTCGGGCAGCATCATCATGGAGGCAACCCGGGTCGGCGCGGACACCACGCTCGCGCGCATCATCGCCAAGGTGGCTGCCGCGCAGCGCTCGCGCGCACCGATGCAGCAGACGGCCGACCGCGTGGCCCGTATCTTTGTGCCGGCCGTTCTGGCGGTCGCCGCCATCACATTTTTCGCCTGGCTCGCATTCGGCCCGCCACCGAGCCTCGCCATGGCCATCGTCACGTCGGTCTCCGTCCTGCTCGTTGCATGCCCGTGCGCTGTCGGACTCGCAGCACCCATGTCGGTCATGGTCGCCACGGGGCGCGGCGCCCGCGCTGGCATCCTGGTGCGCGACGCCGAAACGCTCGAAGCGCTCGCAGATATCGATACGCTGATCATCGACAAGACCGGCACCCTGACCGAAGGCCGGCCGGCCCTGACGGACATCGTGCCCTTGGGCGGCCGAACCGAGCACGACGTGCTCTCGCTTGCCGCCAGCCTGGAAGCAAACAGCGACCATCCCCTCGCCAGCGCCGTGACGACGGCGGCCCGTTTGCGCGGCATAGCACTCGAAAGCCCCATAGACTTCGGGGAAGTGGCCGGCAAGGGCGTGACGGGGTCCGTCGCGGGCCGACGCGTGCGCGTCGGATCGCTCGGCTTCGCCCGCGGCGCCGACAGCGAAACAGGCAGCGAGGATACGACGGTCGCGATCGCGGCAGCCCAGTTGAAGGACCTCGCGGCGACAGGCAAGACAGCGATCGCAGTCGCGGTCGACGGCCACCTTGTCGCCGTCCTCGCCATGGCCGACCGCGTGCGGCCCGAGGCAAAGGCCGTCATCGCCGAATTGCGCGGCCGGCGCATCGAGATCGTCATGGCCACGGGTGATGACGCCGCGACAGCCGATGCGGTCGCGCGCGATCTCGGCATCTACCGCGTGCATGCCGGACTGTCGCCGGAAGCCAAATCCCGGCTGGTGTCCGAGCACAAGGCTGCCGGCCGGCGCGTCGGCTTCGTCGGCGACGGCATTAACGACGCCGTCGCCCTCGCCACGGCGCATGCCGGAATTGCCATCGGCAGCGGCGCTGACGTCGCCATCGAAAGCGCGGGCGTCACCCTCCTCGACGACAGTCTGGAGGGCATTCTGCGCGCCCATTCGCTCGCCACCGCCACCGTCGCCAACATCAAGGCCAACCTGGGCCTCGCCTTCGGCTATAACGCCGTCCTCATTCCGCTGGCTGCCGGCGCGCTCTATCCGCTTTTCGGACTTCTCCTCTCGCCGATGCTGGCGGCGGCGGCCATGAGCCTTTCCTCGCTTTCGGTCATCGGCAATGCTTTGCGGCTCGGCCGCCTCGAATTGAAATAGGCCGGCGCCCGCGCCTCAATTCGCATAAATAATTGGCAGCAGCACTCATCCATATTGAGTGCCATGTTGGCGATGCGTTTTCGCCATCTTTTCTTTTCCAGCACCCTTGCCTTTCGACCAGCTCCACCACAGCTACCCGATTTACGATTGACTGCCGACTTGAGCGCCGGCCGCATTTTACGCCGAACTCTGACAATTGGACAGCACAAGCCGACATTCAGCCTACATTCATCGAAAGGTCCGCGTGCAGCCTTACCGCCGCCGCGATCCTTGGTCAGACTGAGCATAATCAGAGCGTCCGCTGGCGGCGGCGAGGGAGGACGTACCATGACCCGGGTCGTATTGAGAGTAATCTTCCAGGCCTACGAGATCATCGGCTCCGTGCCCCACGACGTGGCGCGCAGTCAGGGGGCGTTGACGAAGCAACAGCAGCGTGCGCTGCACTCAGGCTTCTCGCGGGCCTACCATACGGTTCGCAAGCAGGTCGAGCGCACCGGCGATCCTGAGTCCTACGTCGTCGGGATTTCAAGTCGGCGCTACGGCTACGCGCGCGTGAAAGTGCACGCCTGGCGCTGCAAGAACATCGTGAACCTCACCGTCGTCTACTTTTCGTTCGATCCCGAGATCGGCCCAGGCGATGGATCGCTCGGACCGGCAGCCGACATCGCTGAAGGCAAGTTGCGCGTGATCGCGCGGGGCGCGCTCAGCAACATCGCTGGCCACTGGCACCACCAGCAGACCTTCGGCAAGCCGCTCCATCCCGATACGGGCGACGATCCGACTGCGCGCGTCCTGTTTGCACTGCGCGGCGCTGTCGCCATTTCCCCTGAGGTCATCGATGCCCCAAAGACGTCGTGGCGGCGCACGCAGGCAGTCATCGCCCGACCGGATACCGATCGGACACGGCGGCTGCTCCAGAAGCTTGCGGATTTGAAGTCAGGGATTGAAGAGAATGCGCTGAGCGCCGATGCGCCTTCGGAAACGGGGAATAATGATCATGTCGACAACAGAAGGCTTCGCGGCACTCATTCGGGTATGAATGACATATCGGCTCCAAGCATTGGAAGCGCAAAGTCTCCCCATCTACGAGCATGGAGAAAGCTTTTTGAACTTCTACTTGTCGCTCTGCCGGCGCGACTGCGGCAAAGCTCGAGACCTGACCTCGACAATCGCTTGCAGTATTTGCATGCGCCCTCGCTTCGAGGCGGCGCCGAGTTGAGATCGCCGATGAGCCATGCGGCTGATGACGGCGCCACACCGCGACAACTCGAGGACCTTTCGGCTTGACACTCCACACGTGGTCGGCGCGCCGCGACGGGCGGCACGCCCCCCGCCTCAGCACGAGCCTCCGGCGCGGACCCGCTCCCTCGAAATGTCAGGATGGCTTGTCGAACGAAGCTCGCGCGGAGCGCCGGGCATAGGCGACGAAATCCAGCACCGCCCGCACGAGCCGTTCGGCCTCGACCCTGAGATCGAACGGCTGGGCGAAATCCTCCGCGCTGCGTGCCGCTGCGAGCGGCGGCAAGAGCCCTGCCCTCGCTTTGGCGCGCGCAATGTCCGCGACCCGAATCAGGAAGCCACGCCACGTGTCGTCGACATCGATGGCCGCGAGCTCGGAGAGGCCTGCACGATGGGGCCAGACACCCGCCCTGCCAGCCGCGACAGCGGGATCGACGAGAAGGGGGATGCCGCGCTCCATCGCGTGTTCGAGCCCGACCGGCAGCAGCGTCCGAGCCTCGACTGACGGTTGATCGATGGAAGGCGCCGTCGCGACATGCCCGGCAAACACCAGTTGCCGAGAGCTCCGGATACGCCGGCTGCGCGCTGGCATCACCTGCGCCACGACGGCCGCCGCGCGCACCTCGAGCGCCCTCCCCGCCAGGCGAGCGGGCCGCAATACCGCCTTGCCCTCGCGTGCAGCAGAAGCCGGCTCCGTGATCAGGCGGGGTCTCGACCGGGGCATGGTCTCGATCGCAGCCCTGCGCTGGCGCACAGCCTCGCCCGCACGCGCCGTGCGCTCGCTTGCCGCCGCGCGATGCCCGCCGGCGCGATCAGCCCGCCGCCCGCCCGCAGCGTCCCTTGCTCCGTTCGATGCCGCAGCGATCAAAGCGCGCTGCGCCGCCTCCAGATCGTCGAAGCCGCCGAGAAACCCGGGCAGCCGCGGATAGCGGCGCTGGCGGCGATACCCCGCCTCTTGCGGCTCGGGCGCCCGCAGCACCTTCACTTCGAGCGTCTCGACGCCATCGGCGGCAAAGCCCAGGCGCTGCGCCGTACCGATCGACACGTCGAGTTCGCGCCGGCCGAGATAAGGCCCGGCATTGTTGACCCGCACGACCGCGGCAAGCCGCGTGCGCGGGTTGAACAGGAGTAGCACCGTCCCGTCCGGCAGCGTCGGGCTTGCCGCGTTGTCTGGTTCATCTGCCCGGAACACCTCGCCCGAACTCGTCAGGCCGCACGGATTGAAGCGGTCGACGCGGCACGAAGAATAGTGCGAGGCGACGAGCCGGAAGACCGTGCCGACGAGCCGCTCGGTCTCCGCGATCGTCTTGACCCGGTGGCAGACGCCGCGGAAGCAGTAGGTCCGCCCGGGTTCCTTGGCCGCCGCCTCCATGCACCAGCCGAAATGCGCCCCGAGCCACGCGATCGCTGCCGCGACGAGGCCTGTACGTCGACGCCAGAGCCTCCCTGCCACCATGCCGCGCTCCAAGACACGCCTTCGCCTGTCGCAGGTGGAGCACCGTCACACCGGACAATGGCCTTTGCTGTGCATGATGCGATTTTTTAACGGAACACGGCAAACAATTGATGAAGAGCACAGAATACGCTGCCCGTTCTGGCTCGAGACGGCCCCGGCAACGCAACGGCCCCGGATCGCCAGGACCCGGGGCCGTGAGCATGTCAGGGGTGCAAGCAAAGCCCTGCGGGCCGGGCCGAGCGAAGCCTCAGTCGCGATCGCGGCGCGGACGCCGGTCGCCACCGCGCCCGCCACCCTCGCGGTCACGCCGGGGCGGCCGCTCGCGATGCATCTCCTCCTCGGGCTCGGCACCCTCCTCGCGGGGGATCTCCTTGCCCGTCTGCTGGTCGACGATCTTCATCGACAGCCTCACCTTGCCGCGATCATCGAAGCCGAGCAGCTTGACGAAAACCTCCTGGCCCTCCTTGACGACCTCGCCGACCGTCTGCGGCCGCCCAGGGGCGAGCTGCGAGATGTGCACGAGACCGTCCTTCGCGCCGAAGAAGTTCACGAAGGCGCCGAACTCCATGATCTTCACGACCTTGCCCTTGTAGATCTCGCCGACCTCGGGCTCCGACGTGATGGCCTTGATCCGCGCCATCGCCGCCTCGATGGACTCGCGCTTGGAGGCCGCGATCTTGACCGTGCCGTCGTCGCTGATGTCGATCTTGGCGCCGCTGGTGGCAACGATATCGCGGATGACCGAGCCACCCGAGCCGATCACCTCGCGGATCTTGTCGGTGGGGATGCTGATCGTCTCGATGCGCGGGGCGAACTCGCCGAGCTCGGTGCGCGCCCCGGTGAGCGACTTGGCCATCTCGCCCAGGATGTGCAGGCGACCGTCCTTGGCCTGATCGAGCGCGATGCGCATGATCTCCTCGGTGATGCCCGTGATCTTGATGTCCATCTGCAGCGACGTGACACCCTTCTCCGTGCCGGCGACCTTGAAGTCCATGTCGCCGAGGTGATCCTCATCGCCCAGGATATCCGACAGGACGGCGAAGTCGTTGCCCTCCTTGATGAGGCCCATGGCGATGCCCGCGACCGGCGCCTTGAGGGGAACGCCGGCGTCCATCAGGGCGAGCGACGCGCCGCACACGGTCGCCATCGACGACGATCCGTTGCTCTCCATGATCTCGGAGACCACACGGATGGTGTAGGGGAACTCGTCCTGCGCCGGCAGAAGAGGCCGGACGGCGCGCCAGGCGAGCTTGCCGTGACCGATCTCGCGGCGGCCGGGCGAGCCCATGCGGCCGGTCTCGCCGACCGAGAAGGGCGGGAAGTTGTAGTGCAGGAGGAAGCGCTCCTTGCGTGTGCCCTCGAGCGCATCGACGAACTGCTCGTCCTCGCCGGTGCCGAGTGTGGCCACGACGAGGGCCTGCGTCTCGCCGCGCGTGAACAGCGCCGAGCCGTGCGTGCGCGGCAGGACGTGAACCTCCGAGAGGATGGGCCGAACCGTCTTCAGGTCACGCCCGTCGATCCGCCGGCCGGTCCGCACGACGGTGCCGCGCATGACCTCCATCTCGACCGCCTTGAAGGCGCCCCCGAGAAGCACCTTCTCGGCGGGATCATCGGGCGTCTCTACGCCGGCCATGACATTCGCCTTGATCTCGGCGACCATGTCGTTGCGCTTCTTCTTCTCGGCCGTCGAGAACGCCGCCTTGAGGCCGTCCTCGGCGATGGCCCGCACCTGCGCAAGGTATTTGTCGCCGTCGGGAAGCTTGACGTCCCAGGGCTCTTTCGCCGCCGTCTCGGCGAGCTTGATGATGGCATCGATGACGGGCTGGAAGTGCTTGTGGCCGAACATGACCGCTTCCAGCATGCGCGTCTCGGTCAGCTCCTTGGCCTCCGACTCGACCATCATCACGGCATCCTGCGTACCCGCCACGACGAGGTCGAGTTCGCTCTCGGCCATCTCGTCGACCATGGGGTTCAGCACGAATTCCCCGCCGATGACGCCGACGCGCGCCGCGCCGATCGGTCCGAGGAAGGGCAGGCCCGACAGCGTCAGTGCAGCCGAGGCCGCGACCATGCCGATGATGTCGGGATCGTTTTCCATGTCGTGCGACAACACCGTGACGACGACCTGCACCTCGTTCTTGAAGCCCTCGACGAACAGCGGACGGATCGGGCGGTCGATCAGGCGGGAGGTGAGCGTTTCCTTCTCGGTCGGGCGGCCTTCGCGCTTGAAGTAGCCGCCGGGAATCTTGCCGGCCGCGTACGTGCGCTCCTGGTAGTTCACGGTGAGCGGGAAGAAGTCGATGCCGGGCTTGGGCGACTTTGCGCCGACCACGGTCGCCAGCACGCTCGTCTCGCCATACTGGGCGACGACGGCTGCATCGGCCTGCCGCGCCATGTGTCCGGTTTCGAGCTTGAGCTTGCGCCCGCCCCAATCGATCTCCACGCGGTGAATGTCGAACATATCTGATCGTCTTTCTTTGCGGTTCTTCGTTTCTGTCGTTCGGTTGCGAGCGATGTTTAGCACGAACGCCAAAGGCGCCGAGACCTCAATTGAGGCCGGCGCCGATTGCAGTTCTCGCGTTGAGGTCGCAACCAGGGCGCGTCAGCGCCGCTCGCGCACACCGGCCTTGTCCGCGGCCTCACCTGCGGATGCCGAGCCTCTCGATGAGGGTCTGGTAGCGCTGGCGATCCTTGGCCTTCACGTAATCGAGCAGCTGGCGCCGCTGCGACACCATCTTCAGCAGCCCACGGCGGGAGTGGTTGTCCTTCTTGTGGGTCTTGAAGTGATCGGTGAGATACGTGATGCGCTCGGTGAGGATGGCGATTTGCACCTCGGGCGAGCCGGTATCGGTGGCATTCGAACCGAACTCCTTGACGAGCTCGGCCTTGCGCACGGTCGTGATCGACATCGGTTGATCCTTTCTCGAACAGATTGGGAGGCTGGCACCCGTCGGGTGCCGGCGGCCATGGCCGGGATGTCGTCCAGCCAGGTCGCGTTGTATCCGCCGCTTGCAACAGCCGCAGAAGCGTTCGTGTATACACGAATTCTCGGTCAGTTCCAGCGCATGCGACGGCACAGGCGCAAGGCCGTCAGCCGGCGAGGTTGAACACCCGGGTCGGCTTCAGAATGCCCTTCTCGGCTTCCCCGAGCGCGACGAGCTGGCCCTTGCATGTCGCGTAGAACGGCCCGGAGAAGACGAGGGCATCCCGACCGCGCAGCAGCACCGATTGTCCCCGCGCCAGACTGGCGGCATCCCCGGGCGAGACGGCGAGTTCGGTCAGGTCGCGCAGCGGTGCGGCGATCGGCTGCAACGTGGCCAGCAGTGCCTCGCGTCCCTCGGCCTGCGCGATGCGGTCGAGTTCCTCGAGCGCGATTGCCGCGTGCTCGTCGAACGGGCCGACCTTCAGCCGGCGCAAGGAGACGACATGGCCGTGGCAGAGAAGCGCGCGGCCGAGATCACGGGCAATGGCCCGGACGTACGTGCCCGGCCCGCACACCGCCTCGAACACGGTCGTATCCCGGTCGGGCATGTCGACGATGACGAGGTCGTCGATGACGACGGTGCGCGCCTCGAGCTCGACATGCTCGCCCTCGCGGGCTAGCGCGTAGGCGCGATTGCCGTCGATCTTGATCGCTGAATACTGCGGCGGAACCTGGCGCACCTGGCCGATGAAGTCGTCGAGACGGGCCTCGATCTCCTGCTGGTTCGGGCGCCGGTCGCTGACCGCGACGACCTCGCCTTCGCTGTCGTCGGTCGTCGTCTCCGCACCCCATCGCACGCTGAAGCGATAGGCCTTCTCGCCATCCACCGCGAAGGCGACCGTCTTGGTCGCTTCACCGAAGGCAATCGGCAGGATGCCCGTCGCCAGCGGATCGAGCGTTCCGGCGTGGCCGGCCTTCTGCGCATCAAACAGCCGCTTGACCGCGCCGAGCGCCTGTGTCGACGTCATGCCGAGCCGCTTGTCGAGGACGAGCCAGCCATTGACGGGCTGTCCTTTTTTCCGCCGTGCCATGTGCGTGGTATCGGCGAAGCCGGCGCTCCGCCCCCCCATCGATACGTGCTGCTTCAGCCCTGCTCGCCGTCGACGTCCCGCCTGACGGCGGGGCTCGCCAGCAGCGCATCGATGCGCATGCCTTCCTCGAAGCTGTCATCCGAGCGGAAGCGCAGGTCAGGCGCGAACTTCAGGTTGACCGCGCGCGCCACCTCGCCGCGCAGGAACTTCTTGTTGCGCTCGAAGGCTTCGAGCACGGGCTTCATGTCGTCGCCACCGAGCGGCACGATATAGACGGTCGCGGTCTTCAGATCGGCCGTCATGCGCACCTCCGAGACGGTCACGAGATGGCTCTCGAGCGTCTCGTCGTGGATGCTGCCGCGCGCCATGAGCTCAGCGAGCGCATGACGGATCATCTCGCCGACGCGGAGCTGGCGCTGAGACGGGCCCACGGGCTGGGCCGGCTTGTGCTTGCGGATCATGGAGCGTAGCCCGCGCCGGGCTTGAACCGGACGGCGGGTTCCTGGTTTGCGTGCGCAGTGGCGGCACTGGGACAGCGCTAGCTATCGTTTTGGCACTGGAAGTCAAGTCGGACCGCGCGGCTACAGCGCCGCGAACTCGGCCCGCCACAGGGGCGTGTACCGATACAGGTGAGCCAGCGGGCCGATATCGCCGATGTCTGGGACGGCGATGCGATCGCCGGGCGCGGCGAGACTGGCTTCGGTCCAGCCGCCCTCACGGCGAACGTGGAGCTCGGCGGCGACGATATCCTGGCGAACTATGATGACGCCGCGGCAGTGGCTATGGGCCTTGTAGTAGTCGAGCTTGGCCGCCAGCGGACGCGGCTTGTCCGATCCATCCCGCTTCTCCGGGCGATCTTTTCCGGAGAGCACCTCGGCGACAAAGTAGAAACGCTCGGCCCAGATCAGATCCTCAGCGACATCAATGTCGATGACGGTGACATCCGGCTCTGGCGCGAACGTGTCGTCCTCCGGAATTCGCACGCCGATCTCGCGCGATGGCACCCAGCCGAGTCCCAGGCTATGGATCCGGTCACCTAGCAATCGATAAAGATTGTCGGAGATGCGCTGATGCACAACGCGAGGCGGGCTCATCATGTACGGCACACCGCCGATCAGCTCCCACGTCTCGCGCTCCGGGCGCCCGTCATAGAACGCCACGAAGTCCTCGAACGTCCACAGCGGAGCCTGGATGTAGTCGCCAGCCATTGCTGAACCTCGCCGACCCTCGCCGACCCTCGACGCCGCCGTCACAGCGTGCGCAGCACCTTCTCCACCTGGAAGCACTCGATGACGTCGCCCTCGCGCAGGTCCTGGTAGTTGGCGAAGCTCATGCCGCACTCCTGACCTGCCGGCACTTCCTTGACGTCGTCCTTGAAGCGCTTGAGGATGGACAGCGAGCCCTCGTGGATGACGACGCTGTCGCGCAGCAGGCGCACCTTGGCGCCGCGTTCCACCTTGCCCTCCGTGACCCGGCAGCCGGCGACCTTGCCCACCTTCGTGATGTTGAACACCTGCAGGATCTGCGCATAGCCGAGGAACACCTCGCGCAGCGTCGGATCGAGCAGGCCCGACATGGCCGCCTTCACGTCGTCGACGAGGTCGTAGATGATGCTGTAGTAGCGGATCTCGACGCCGTTCTGGTCGGCGGCCTGCTTGGCTTGTGCGTTGGCTCGCACGTTGAAGCCGAACACCACGGCATTCGAAGCGTTCGCGAGCGCGATGTCGGATTCGGTGATGCCGCCGACGCCGGAGTGGATGATGCGCGCCTCGACCTCGTCGGTGGAGACCTTCTTCAAGGCCCCGGCAATGGCTTCGACCGAGCCCTGCACATCGCCCTTGACGAGGATGATGAACTCTTTCTTGCCAGCCCCGTCCTTGAGCGACTGCATCATCTGCTCGAGCGTGCGCGGCGTGCCGGCCGAGCCGAGCTTCTCGCGCCGCTTGCGCATGCGGTAATCGGTGATCTCGCGAGCGCGCGCCTCGTTCTCGACGACGGCGAACTGGTCGCCGGCCTCGGGAGCGGAATCGAAGCCGAGGATTTCGACGGGGACCGACGGGCCGGCCTTCGCCACGTTCTCACCCTTGTCGTCGATGAGCGCGCGCACGCGCCCCCACGACATGCCGGCCACCACGATGTCGCCGACCGCGAGCGTGCCGCGTTGCACGAGCACCGTGCCGACCGGGCCGCGCCCACGCTCGAGCTTGGCTTCGACGACGATGCCGTCGGCCTTGCGGTTGGCGTTGGCCTTCAGTTCCAGGATTTCGGCCTGCAGCAGGATGGCATCGAGCAGCTTGTCGAGATTGAGCTTCTTGAGCGCGGAGACCTCGACCTCCTGGGTCTCGCCCGACATGCTCTCGACGACGATCTCGTGCTGCAACAGATCGGTGCGCACGCGGTTCGGTTCGGCCTGCGGCTTGTCGATCTTGTTGATGGCAACGATGATCGGAACGCCGGCCGCCTTGGCGTGATTGATGGCTTCCACCGTCTGCGGCATGACGCCGTCATCGGCGGCGACGACCAGCACGACGATGTCCGTCACCTTGGCGCCGCGCGCTCGCATGGCCGTGAAGGCTTCATGGCCGGGCGTATCGATGAACGTGATCTTGCCGCCCTTGGCCGTCTCGACCTGATAGGCGCCGATGTGCTGCGTGATGCCGCCAGCCTCGCCGGCGACGACATTGGCGCTGCGGATGGCATCGAGCAGCGACGTCTTGCCGTGGTCGACGTGGCCCATGATCGTAACGACCGGCGCGCGTGCGTCCATCGTCGTGTCGGCATCCGTATCGCCAATGAAGCCCTCTTCGACATCCGACTCCGACACGCGCTTGGGCGTGTGCCCGAACTCCCTGACCAGCAGTTCCGCCGTATCGGCATCGATCACGTCGTTGATCGTGTGCATCGCGCCCTGTTTCATCAGGTAGCGGATGAGATCGACGCCGCGCTCGGCCATGCGGTTGGAGAGTTCCTGGATCGTGATGACCTCGGGAATGATGACCTCGCGCACGATCTTCTCGCGCGGCTGCGCGATCCCCATGGCCTTGAGCTTCTCGCGCTCGCGCCGGCGCTTGAGCGAGGCGATGGAACGCGAGCGCTCCTGGTCGTTGAGCATCTTGTCGAGCGTGAGCTTGCCGCGGCCGCCACGATCTTCGGTGACACGGCCGCCGCCCGGCACGTTGCCGCGCGGGCCCTTGCCCTTGACCGACTTGCCGCGTGCATCCTCGTCCTCGGCGACCTCCGGTATGGGCGTCGTCGCCTGCGGACGGATGGTGCGGGTGACCTTGGTCACCTCGGGCTTGGTCTCGGCGATGTCCTGCGGCCGAGGCGGCCGTGGGATGACGATCTCCTTGGGCCGCCCACCCTCGCGCGGACGGAAGGCGGTATCGTAGGTGCGCGGCCCGGCGCTTGCTCCAGGACCCGCCGACCGGTCGTCACGCGGCGGCGGACGCCGCCCCACGTCACGGCCGCCGTCGCGGCCCGTGTCGCGCTGGAAGCCCTCGCGCTGCCCGCCACCGTCTCGCGGGGCTCCATCGCGACGCAAGCCGCCGTCGCGAGCCGTGCTTTCGCGCCCCGACGGCTCACGACCCGACTGCTCGCGTCCGCCAAAGTCGCGGCCGCCGCCCGGGCGGCCTGTTGCATCCCGGCGCGGCGGGGCATCCCGCCGTTCACGCACGGGCTCGCGTGCAACGAGCGGAGCCGCAGTAGCCGCACCCGACGGCTGTTGAGCGACAGCCTCGCGTGCGCCGCCCGCGTCCGCGCCTGCGCGCACCGTCACATTCTCCGCCGCTGAAGCACCGGCTTCAGGCTGCGCCGACACGTCCGCCAGGGCCGTAATTTCTGCCTCGACCACGACTGGTTGCGCCACGTCCGCGGCGACCGCGACAGGCGCCACCGGCGCCTGATCGCGCGCCTTGAGCGCCGCATCGAGGGCACGCTGCCGCTTCTGGCTTTCCTCCGAAGACAAATCGCGCGCCGCCCCGCCGGTCGGCCCCGACCGCTGCGGCGCTGATGCCCCCTTCGGCTCGGCGCGCGGGCGCGGCGGCGCGACGACGGCGCGCGGCTCCTCGACGACAGCCTGGCCGGGACCGGCGATCTTGCGCGACTTCTTCTTCTCGACCACGACCGCCTTCGAGCGCCCATGGCTGAAGCTCTGCCGAACGTGACCGGACTCCACCGTTCGCTGCAGGGTGAGCTGCTTGCGCTCGCCCCCGCCCTTGGTCTTGTCGGTAGAATCCTTGGTTTCGCTCATATGGTTTCCGTTCGAATTGTGCTCGTCGATGCGGCTTCATACGGCGAAACGACCATCGTTTCACGAAAAAAGCCGCGTCCTGCCAGAAGTATCGGCGCCGCCCCCGGCCTCACTCGGCTTGGTTGCCGATCGAGTGTGCCGCCGCTCGCGAGACGGATCGTCTAGCCGACGTCGTCTCCCGGTGGTCCAGCCCTCGCGATCGTGCCAGCCCCCGCGAGCGTGAGTGGGACGCCTGACCGGTAACGGGAAAGCCGATTGGCCTCTCGGGCAAACCGCTCCGCAGCCCCGCCGGTCCTCAGGGCAGCATGTACCACATTTGCCCTGCCTAAGGCCAAGCCCATTTCATCGATCGTGAATAGGACGATGATGCGAGCCTGCCGGCCCGCCGCCGCCGCGATCGCCGCGTGCTTGCGATCGAGCTTGTCACGACCTCCAGCCGCTGCCTCGAGTGCATGCACGAGAGTTGCCGCCTCGCCGCGCTCGAGCAGCGTATCGACCTTGTCGAAACCGGTGACGACGAGCCCCGCCTTGTTGGCGAGCGCGAGTGCCGCGATGGCCCGCTCCGCCAGCAGCCGCTCGACGGTCGCCGGTAGCTCCACGCTAGCCATGACCTTGCGCTTGAGGCTCTTGGCGAAGGCGCCGCCGCGCACCGCCTTGTCGACGCTTTGACGGTCGGCCGTCACCCACACGCCGCGACCGGGCAGCTTGTGCGCCAGATCGGGCACGATGGCATCGCCCGGCCCGGCGACGAAGCGGATGAGATCGTCGACCGGCCGCTCGCTGCGGGTCGCCGCGCACGTGCGCGTCGGCGCGCGCGCCTCCTGCCTGGCGAAATCCTGACGCTTGCCCAATGCCCTGTCCGTTGGCCGGTCCCCGCTCTTGGTTTCCGCCCGCGCCCTCTCAGCCTTGGCTCGGAGTGGTGAGGTCGGGCTCGCTGTCCTCGCCAGCTTCGTCCTCGCCCATGACCGCCTCGTCGGCATCCTCGTCAACCTCGGGCTCCGGCTCGATCCAGCCGGCGTGCACGCGAGCGGCCATGATCAGCGCCTCGGCTTCCTGCCGGCCGATGTCGAGGCCGGAGAGGAACCCCTTGTGGCGGACCGGCTCTGCGTCCTTCTCCTTTTTGCGCTCGACCCACCCGACGAGATCGTCGGTGGCGCAATCGGCGAGATCCTCGACCGTCTTGATGCCGGCTTCACCGAGCGCCACCATCATTTCCGTCGTCACGCCCGGCACGAGCGCCATCTCGTCGGCGACACCGAGTTCGCGCCGGCGCTGATCGCGCTCCGCCTCGATGCGCTCGAGATACTCGCGCGCGCGACCCTGAATGGCGTCCGCCACTTCCTCGTTGAACCCCTCGATGCCCGCGATCTCGTCGAGATCGACGTAGGCCACCTCCTCGATCGAGGTGAAGTTCTCGGCCGCCAGCAACTGCGCGATCGTCTCCTCGACGTCGAGCTTCTGCATGAACATGTTGGAGCGCGTGGCAAACTCCTTCTGCCGCCGCTCGCTCTCCTCCTCCTCGGTCAGGATATCGATATCCCAGCCGGTGAGCTGCGAGGCGAGCCGCACGTTCTGGCCGCGCCGTCCGATAGCCAGCGAGAGCTGGTTCTCCGGCACGACGACCTCGATGCGCTCGCTGTCCTCGTCGAGTACGACCTTCGACACCTCGGCGGGCGCCAGCGCATTGACGATGAACTCGGCCGGGTCCTGCCGCCACTGGATGATGTCGACCTTCTCGCCCTGCAGCTCGTTGACGACCGCCTGCACGCGGCTGCCGCGCATGCCCACGCACGCGCCGACAGGATCGATCGAACTGTCCTTGGATATGACGGCGATCTTGGCGCGGCTGCCCGGATCGCGGGCGACCGCCTTGATCTCGACGATGCCGTCGTAGATTTCCGGCACCTCCTGGGCGAACAGCCGCGCCATGAACTCGGGCTTGGCGCGCGACAGGAAGATCTGCGGTCCGCGCAACTCGGGCCTGACGTCGTGGATGAACGCGCGCACGCGGTCGCCGTAGCGGAAGTTCTCGCGCGGGATGGTCTCGTCGCGCCGGATGATGCCTTCCGCCCGCCCGAGGTCGACGACGACGTTGCCGTACTCCACGCGCTTGACGGTGCCGTTGACGATCTCCCCGATGCGGTCCTTGTATTCGAGGAACTGGCGCTCGCGCTCGGCCTCGCGCACTTTCTGCACGATGACCTGCTTGGCGTTCTGCGCGGCCACGCGGCCGAAATCGAGCGGCGGCAGCGCCTCGACGAACTCGTCGCCGATCTCCGCGTCGGGCTTCTTGCGGCGCGCTTCCTCGAGCGTCATCTGCGTCTTGTCGTTCTCGACCGGATCGGCCACCGTCACGACGCGGGTGAGGCGCGTCTCGCCGGTCTTGGCGTCGATGGCGCAGCGGATGTCGTTCTCGGTGCCGTAGCGCGACTTCGCTGCCTTTTGGATCGCGTCCTCCATGGCCTGGATGACGATCGACCGGTCGATCGACTTCTCGCGCGCCACAGCGTCGGCGATCTGCAGAAGCTCGAGACGGTTGGCGCTGATGCCTGCCACGCCCATGGACTAGTCCTCCACATCCAGTTCATCGCCCGCCGCGACGCTGTCGTCGGCAGGTCCTTTGGTCTTGGCCGCTTTGGCCCGCGTCAGGGCCTCGCGCACGAGATCGTCCGTCAGGACGAGCTTTGCCTCCGCAACGAGGCTGATGGGCAGGCCCAGAACGGTCGGACCCTGCCCCGGGAGATCGACCTCGATCAGCACCTCGCCGTCCTCGAAACCCTCGACGACACCGCGAAATCGCTTGCGACCGTCGACGAGTTCAGAGAGTTCGATTTTCGCCTCGTAGCCCGCCCAGTCCTCGAAATCCGAAGGCCTCACGAGCAGCCGGTCGATGCCGGGCGATGAGACCTCGAGGCGATAGCTGCCGGCGACCACGTCGGCCACGTCGAGCACCGGCGAGACCTGCCGCGACACCGCCTCGCAGTCGTCGATGGTCATCGAGCCGTCGGCCCGCTCGGCCATGATCTGCACGACCTTGCCCTCGTGCGCCAGCACTGCCACGCGCACGAGCCTGAAGCCGAGATCGGCGAGCACCGGCTCGACGAGCCCGGCAATGGCCGCAGCCTGACCTGTTTCGCGAATGAAGCGTTCCCGCGACGCGCCGCTTTCGCCCGTCACTGAGACCTCGCCAGATTGTGGTTGGGCACTCGCGCTCACAACAAAAAGAGCGGACCCAGAGGGCCGCTCTCAGAGTTGAGATGATCATGAGTACCTGAACCGTACGTGAATGGAAGCGCCCTGACAAGTGCTTTCCCGGAGAATTATTCCGCCGGGGATGACCAGGTGGCAGCGGCGGCCGGCAGGCGCTTCACCGCGCTGGCGCAGCGCTCCGCTCGAGGCGCAGGAAGTAGCCCCGCCGGCCCTCGCGGATCGCCTTGGCCTCATAGCGTGTCTGCGGCCAGTCGGACGGGCGCTCGCGCCAGTCGGCAGGCCCGGCGGCGCTCCACAAGAAGCGCGCATCGCCGTCGAGAGCGATCAGCATGGTCCTCAGGTAGTCGTCGATGTCGGTCGCCAGCCGCAACTCGCCGCCGGGCTTGAGGACACGCGCGATCTCATCGAGCAGCGGCTTGCCGACCAGCCTGCGCTTGACGTGCCGCTTTTTGGGCCACGGATCGGGAAACAGCACGAACACCCGGTCGATCGAGGCGGCAGTCAGCACCCGCAGCAGCGGTCTCGCGTCGTCGGCATGAAGGCGCACGGTGTCGATGCCGTGCTCCTCGATCGCCGACAGAACCTTGACCACGCCGTCCTCGAACGGCTCGCAGCCGATGAGCCCGATGCCGGGCTTCTCCCGTGCCTGCCAGACGAGATGCTCGCCGCCGCCAAAGCCGATCTCGAGCCACACGGCTTCGACGGCTCGGCCGAACAGTCCCGTCGGATCGATAAGGTGTCCGGCCGCACTGGCCAGGTCGATGCGCACGCGCGGCAGAACATCCGAGAGAAGCCGCTCCTGGCGCGGGCTCGCTGCCCGTCCGCGCCGTCGTCCGTAGGACCGCAGATCGGGTGTCTCGCCGCTCCCCGTCATGTCGATCAGCTCCCGAACGCGAACGGCCGTCCCGGAGGACGGCCGCCACTGTCTGCCTGCGGGCTCGGTAACGGGCGAACCGTCAGGCGACCGCCGCCTTGATCTTCGCGGCAAGGTCGGTCTTCTCCCACGAGAAGCCGCCGTCCCCGTCCGGCTCGCGCCCAAAATGGCCGTAAGCGGACGTGCGCGCGTAGATCGGCTTGTTGAGATCGAGATGCGTACGTATGCCGCGCGGCGTCAGGTCCATGGATTTGCCGAGCGCCTCCTCGATGGCGCTCTCCGCGACCTTGCCCGTGCCGTGCGTGTCGACGTAGATCGACAGTGGACGGGCGACGCCGATGGCATAGGAGAGCTGGATCGTGCACCGCTCGGCGAGGCCGGCCGCGACGACGTTCTTGGCGAGATAGCGCGCTGCATAGGCTGCCGAGCGGTCGACCTTGGTCGGGTCCTTGCCGGAGAACGCGCCACCACCATGTGGTGCTGCTCCGCCGTAGGTATCGACGATGATCTTGCGCCCCGTGAGCCCGCAGTCTCCATCCGGACCACCGATGTAGAACGCGCCGGTGGGGTTGATGTGCCAGGCCGTGTCCTTGGTCACCCAGCCGTCGGGAAGCGCCTTCAGCACGTAAGGCTCGACGATGTCACGCACCTGGCGCGATGTCAGGTCCTTGATGACGTGCTGGTGCGAGACGACGATCGCGGTCACGCCGACGGGCTTGCCGTCCTCGTAGCGCACGGTCACCTGGCTCTTGGAATCCGGGCCGAGCTTTGCGGCATCCCCGGCGCCCGACTTCCGTGCTGCCGCGAGGTCGGCGAGAATGCGATGCGCGTAGTAGATGGGCGCCGGCATGAGAACGGGCGTCTCGGTGCAGGCGTACCCGAACATGATGCCCTGGTCGCCGGCGCCCTCCTCCTGGTTGCTCGGCTGCTTGGCATCGACGCCGGCTGCGATGTCCGCCGACTGCGGATGCAGCAGGATGTCGATGTTGGCGTTGGCCCAGTGGAAGCCGTCCTGCTCGTAGCCGATCTCCCTGATGGCAGCCCGGATGCGCTGCGTCATCATGTCGACGGTGACGGTCGAGGGCCCGCGCGTTTCGCCGGCGACGACGACCTGGTTCGTCGTGCACAGGGTCTCGCACGCCGCGCGGATGGCCCACGGGTCGATGCCCGCCTTGGGGCCCTCGCGGTAGAACAGGTCCACGATCTCGTCGGAGATGCGGTCGGCGACCTTGTCGGGATGGCCCTCGGAGACCGATTCGCTCGTGAACAGGTAGGATTTGCGTGCCAAAGCTGGTCCCCTCGGACAAGGCGGGCGTCGATGCGCCCGCGGAGTGATCGCGCGGGTTGTTGCAATCTTTGCGGCAGGGGTCAAGCCGAGCCCGGCTGGAGCGACGGTGGGTCGCTCGGCATTGCGGTAGCGTAGAATTACGGCCCATGGAGGTCTGACGTCACAGCCCCTCGAGCTACGTCGTCGGGTCCTCGCCGGCGAGCGAGCGGACGAGATCGACGATGGCCCGCCTGACCTTCGGATCGGACACGCGGACGAAAGCCTTGTTCAGCTCCAGCCCCTCACGCGAGGCGAGGAAATCGAACACGTAGGTCTCCCCGCCGCGCTCGCCGAAGCCCGGCGCGGGCGCGCCAGGAGCTTGGTTTGGCGCCTCATCGTAGAAATACTGCACCGGCACGCCGAGCACCTGGGCAAGGTCGAACAGCCGGCTCGCGCCGATGCGGTTGATGCCTTTCTCGTATTTCTGCACCTGCTGGAAGGTGAGGCCGAGGCTCTCGCCGAGCTTTTCCTGGCTCATGCCGAGCAGCATGCGGCGCAGCCGGACGCGCGTTCCGACATGGATGTCGATGGGGTTGGGCCGGCGCGAATTGCGCTCGTCGCCCGGCCCTTCGCCATCACTGTCGTCGTCGGCCTCAGCCATCAACCTCTCCCTGCGATGCCAACGCCCGGCACCCTTCGCGTTCTGGTTGCGCTCTTCGCGCTTATCGATTATCGTTACCAAGTGTGGTGTTGCGTTGGTCTCGTGGGACGGCCATGGCGCCGATACGCAAACGCACGAAGCGGTATTTCGATATTGACGTAGTGCTTGCATCGCAGACAGGCGCATTGCGCGTGCGCACCGAGCGGCTGTCCGCGACGGCTCAGCATTCAGCATCCGAACGGGCAGCGCTACTCAGCGCGTTACCGAACGCCGATCTATCCAAATAAACGTTGCGAGCGCAAAAAGATAGACTGTCAGAATTGCCGCAAAAGTGTTATCTCCGAAGCGAGCGTAAAGGGGTGGTTCCAGCGCCGGCGGCAGCGGCGCATCGACGGCTCCCCTGACGTTGAGGCCAATCTCGGCAACGATACGGCCCTTGCCGTCGATCACCGCTGAAACGCCGTTGTTCGCGGATCGGACCATCGGCACGCCTTCCTCGACCGCACGCACCCGCGCCTGATGCAAATGCTGGTAGGGGCCGGTGGTTTCTCCGAACCAGCCGTCGTTCGTCACATTGATGAGAAGCCCTGGCCGCTCCGCGCCCTGCACGATCGCTGCCGGAAAGATGGCCTCGTAGCAGATGAGCGGGCTCGCGGGCGGCAAGCCTGGCACAGCCAGCAGCCGGCGCGGCCGCTCGCCGACGGCAAAGCCACCGCGCAAGCGCGTCAGGCTTTCCAGCCCGATTGCCTCGAGCGTCTCCTGGAACGGCAGATACTCGCCGAAGGGAACGAGGTGGATCTTGTCGTACAGCGTGACGAGGCCACCGCCCGTGCCGAACACCAGCATCGAGTTGAAGACGCGCCTCACCGGCGCCTTGCTCGGCTCGACCCGATCGCCGATCTCACTGTTCTCGATCCTGAGCGCGCCGCTGACGAGGTAGGTGCCCTGTGGCAGCAGCCGGCCGATCGCCTCGAGCGCCTGTGGCGTGGCGAGCGGCAGGAAGGGCATGGCCGCCTCCGGCCAGATGACGTGCGTGATGCCGTCGAGATCGTCGACACGTCCCTGAGCGTCCTGCCGCGATAGCATCAGATGCTCGTTGAAGATCCACGCTTGGCTGTCTGCCGACCACTTCTCAGCTTGCGGGATGCTCGGCTGGACGAGGCGCAGCCGCACGCCGGCGACGGGCTGCGGATCGGGTGCCACCAGGCGGGCGACGCCGTAGCCGGCCAACAGTGCGAGCGGCACCAGCGTGTAGGCTGCGACCGCAGCGCCGACGCCCCGGTCGATGCGCCGCGCATCCGCGATGGCAACGAGCGGTGCTGCGAGCGCCGACACGGCAATGAGCGTCAAGCCATAGATGCCGACGAGCCCCGCCGACTGCATCATGACGAGCGGTGCGGTCAGCGCGTAGCCGATGACGTTCCAGGGAAAACCCGTGAAGACGTGCCCGCGCAGGTACTCGCTGACGGCGAGCGCGACAGCCAGCACCAGAAGGCGGGCAAGCCCTTCGGGCCAGTAGAGCCGGGCCGCTGCGGCTGCGAGAGCCAAGAAGAGAGCAAGCCCCGCTGCCATCAGTCCGACGGCGAACGGCATCATCCAGCCGAAGATGTGCGCCTCGACGAGAAACGCCTCACCGATCCAGAACACGCCAGCGAGAAAGTAACCGAAGCCGAACCACCAGCCGTCGCCGGCCGCAGCGCGCATGCCGGAAAGCCGGGATCCCGCCCGCGTCCGCTTCTGTCCGTCGATCAGCCAGACCAGAACCGGGAGCGTGAGGGCCAGCACCGGCCACAGGTGGAACGGAGCCAGTGACAGCACGCTCGCCGCACCGGCTGAGAAGGCAGCGAGCGCCCGCCGCCAGCAGGCGAGCCGCCCGACCTGGTGTGCAAGCACTGCGACCCTGCGCGCGACCGGGCCGAGCCGTCCACTGCCCTCCGCGGGCGCGCCAGCTTGCGACGGCCGCTCGCGGCTGACCTGTCCTGCCACTGGAGCTAGCCCTTACTCTGCGCCTTGCCCGCCTCGCTGGCGCGCACGGGCTCGAGGTGGATCTTCAGCTTCTTCACGCGGCGCGGATCGGCGTCGAGCACTTCGAACTCGATGCCCGAGGAGTGCCGCACGATCTCCCCCCGCGACGGCACGCGCCCGACGACGGTGAAGACGAGCCCGCCGAGCGTATCGATCTCCTCGGCCTCCTCCTCGCTGAGGATTTTCCGGCCGAGCCGCTCCTCGAGTTCCGTGACCGGCGCACGCGCCGACGCAACGAGCCCGAGCTTGGCATCCTCGACGATATGAGCCGCCTCCGCTTCGTCGTGCTCATCCTCGATGTCCCCGACGATCTGCTCCACGAGGTCCTCGATCGTGACGAGCCCATCGGTGCCGCCGAACTCGTCGACCACCAGCGCCATGTGGATGCGCGTCGATTGCATGCGGATGAGGAGGTTCATGGCCGGCATCGAGGGTGGCACGAACAGCATGGGCCGCTTGAGCTTGGCGGCCGGTGCGGGCCGGGTGAGATCGATCGCATCGAGATCGAGCCGGGCGAGGTCGGGCGCACCGTTCGCGGCACTCTCGCCGGCGTCCTCCGCCCCGTGCGTCGCTTCTCTGCCCGGCTCGCCGAGTGCGCCTCCGGCGGCGTCCGCGCCGCCACTCCCGGAAACCCCGGCAGCCGCAGTCGCAGCGGCGCCGGTGTTCTGCGCCGCAACACCGGCCTCGCTGATCAGCCAGCGGAACAGGTCCTTGATGTGGATCATGCCGCGTGGATCGTCGAGCGTCTCGTTGAAGATCGGCACACGCGATACGCCGGCCTCCTCGAAGGTGCGCAGGAACTCGGCGACCGACGAGCTCTCCTCGACGGCGATGATATCGGCGCGCGGCACCATGACGTCCTCGACGCGGCTCGCACCAAAGCGCAGCAGCCTGAGGAACATCAGCCGCTCTTCGGCGCTGAAAGCTGCCTCGCCCGCCGTCCCGCCCCCCTTGAGAGCTTCCTCGAGCGTCTCCCTCAGGCTCGATCCGCCCGGCAGCCCGAGCCGGCCGCGCAGGCCGGTGAACCAGGTGAACGGGCCAGCCGCCTTGGCCTCGTCGGCTGGGCCGGCCGGGCTTGCAGCCGGCGTTGCGGTGGCCGTCCCGGACCCGGGAGAAGAGGAATCGCTGCTCATGACGAAGTGCGCTCTCGCGATGGCTGTCGCTCGGCGTCGGCACGCTCACCGGCGGCGTCGTCCGCATAAGGATCGGGGATGCCGAGCCGGCTCAGGATGCACGTTTCCAGGCTTTCCATCACGGTCGCCTCGGCGTCGTCCTCGTGATCGAAACCGGCGAGATGCAGGAGACCGTGCACGACGAGGTGCTGCACGTGATGCGCTGCGGGCACGCCGAGGATTGTCGCTTCCCGCGCGATGGTCTCGGCCGCCAGTACGACGTCGCCGATGAAGGAGGGCTCGCCCGTGCGCCCGTGCCCCTTCAAGTGCGGCGCCGGTGCGGCCGGGAACGACAGCACGTTGGTCGGCTTGTCCATGCTGCGCCAAGTGGCGTTGAGGATGCGCACCTCGGCATCCGACGAGAGCACGATGCTCGCCGCAGTGCCGCCGAGCCGGCTGCGTTCGTCGCTCCCCGCAGCCTCGGCGGCGCGCTGGACGAGAACAGAGACGTCCGGCACGAAGCTCCAGTCGCCGTCATCCTCGAGGATGTCGACGACGGGTCCGGACGGCACGACCTCGGCCTCGGGCGCGGCTCGGTGCAAGGGGTCCGGACGGGGCCCTGAACTCGGACAGGGCCCCGGACTTTGCCCGCCGGCATCCTCGCTGGCCGCCGTGCGGCCATCGCTTGCACCATCGTGCTCGGTAACGCCAGTCGTCGCGCGGGATGTCATCGCGGCTTCGCCTTGGCCTCGGCCGCTTCGTAGGCCGTCACGATGCGCGCCACGAGATCGCGGCGCACGACGTCCGCGCTCTGGAAGCGAACCGCCTGGATGCCCGGCACGTCCTTGAGCAGCGCCACGGCCTCCTCGAGCCCCGACGTCATGCCCGGCGGCAGGTCGATCTGCGAGGGATCGCCCGTGATGACCATCTTCGAGTTTTCGCCGAGCCGCGTGAGGAACATCTTCATCTGCATGCTGGTCGTATTCTGCGCCTCGTCGAGGATGACGAACGCATTGGCGAGCGTCCGGCCGCGCATGAAGGCCAGCGGCGCGATTTCGATGACACCCTGATCAAGGTCGCGCTCGACCTTTTCCGGCGGCAGCACGTCGTAGAGCGCGTCGTACAGCGGACGCAGATAGGGATCGACCTTCTCGCGCATGTCGCCGGGCAGGAAGCCGAGGCGCTCGCCCGCCTCGACCGCCGGCCGCGACAGGATGATGCGCTCGACGAGACCGCGCTCCAGGCAGTGGGCGGCGAACGCCACGGCGATATAGGTCTTGCCGGTTCCAGCCGGCCCGATGCCGAATACGAGATCGACCTTCTCGAGGGCGCGCATGTAGACCGATTGTGTCAGCGTCCTGGCCTTCACGACGCGCCGCCGCGTCACGATTTGCGCTTGCCCGTCGGTGGACTGAGGCGCCTCCTGGCGCGCATGCCGGATGAGCCCGTCGAAATCGCCCGGGCCGATGCTGTCGCCTTTCGCGACGCGCTTGTAGAGCTGCTCGAGCACGTCACGGGCGATGGCGCAGGCGGCCTCCGAACCCGTCAGGATGATGACATTGCCGTGCGCGTGGGCTTGGATGCCGAGACGGTCCTCGATCAAGGCAAGGTGCGTATCGAACTCGCCGAGCAACTGCGGCAGGTGGCGATTGTCCTCGAATGGCACGACGACGCGCTTGTTGGCGCTCTGTGCCTTGGTCCCGCGCGATCCGGCGGGCTGGCCGCGATAGCCTGTCAAGTCAGGACAACTCCTCATCGGGTCGCGCGAGGGTGGTCGAGGCACGGCCGAAGCCGCACCCGGCGGCCACCCGTGCTGCCGCCTCGGCACAATAAGGCCGACGCCACGGGAATCAACCGCCGGCGCCACTGCCACTCTGAAAGCCTAGCCCGCCACCGTCAGGCGCGGATGACACCGCTCAGGCTATTGTTGCCGGCCGCCGAGATTTCCACAGGCAAGATGCGCCCGACGAGGTCGTGCGGGCCCGCCGCGTGCACGGGCTGAAGATAGGGGGAGCGCCCGACGAGTTCGCCGCCCTTGCGTCCCGCGCGCTCGAACAGGACGGGGAACGTACGGCCGATGCAGCCGTCGTTGAACGCTCGCGACTGTCCATCGAGGCGGTCCTGAAGGCGCAGCAGGCGTTCCGTCTTGACGGCCTCGTCGAGATGCTCGTCGCTCTTGGCCGCCGGCGTTCCCGGCCGCGCCGAATACTTGAACGAGTAGGCCAGCGCGAAGCCAGTCTCGGCGACGAGATCGAGTGTCGCCTGGAAATCCTGTTCCGTCTCGCCGGGAAAGCCGACGATCAGATCGGTCGACAGGGCGAGGTCAGGCCTTGCCGCGCGGATGCGCTCGACGAGGCGGCGGTAATCCGCGACCGTGTGCTTGCGGTTCATGGCCGCCAGGATGCGGTCCGATCCCGACTGCACCGGCAGGTGCAGGTAGGGCATGAGCTTGGGCATGTCGCGATGGGCTTCGATCAGGTCGTCGCCCATGTCACGCGGGTGGCTCGTCGTGTAGCGCAGCCGCTCGATGCCCTCGATGTCGGCGAGCGCGCGCAACAGGCGGGCGAGCGTCCACGTGGTCCCGTCCGGACCGATCCCGTGATAGGCGTTCACGTTCTGGCCGAGCAGCGCGATCTCGGCGACACCGCGCTCAACGAGCGTGCGCGCCTCCGCGATGACGGCGGCGGCCGGCCGCGAGACTTCGACCCCGCGCGTATACGGCACCACGCAGAACGTGCAGAACTTGTCGCAGCCTTCCTGCACGGTGAGGAAGGCGGAGGCCGCGCGCGTGACGATCCCCTGGCCGCGCTTTTGCGCTGGCTCTGGCTCATCCGCACGCCGCGCCGGCAGATGCTCGAACTTGTCGTCCTCCGGGAACGACGTGTCGATCAGACGGCGGCCCTCGGACTGCGCCTTGAGCAGCAGGTCCGGCAGCCTGTGATAGCTCTGCGGCCCGACGACGACGTCGACCACCGGCGCCCGCGCGATGATCTCCGCGCCTTCCGCCTGCGCCACGCAGCCGGCGACCGCGATCGTCGTCTCCCGGCCGGCAAGCCGGCGCTCGTCCTTCAACTGACGCAGCCGCCCGAGATCGGAATAGACCTTGTCGACGGCCTTCTCGCGGATATGGCAGGTGTTGAGGATGATGACGTCGGCTGCTTCCAGCGCGTCCGTGCTGTCATAGCCGTGCGGGGCCAGCGCCTCGGCCATGCGCTCGGAATCATAGACGTTCATCTGGCATCCGAACGTCTTCACGTAGACGGTCTTGCGGCCGGCCATGCCACCCTCGTCGTCGGCTGTTTGTTGGCGCGCGTAAGCTGGCGATCAGGCTAACGGCAGCCCGCTTCCGTCCCGGTTAACGGGCCGAGCGCCGGTTTCGCCTGCTATCCGGCGCCTCGAGCCTTCATAGCGGCCCTGTCATCTATGGACCACATTCACTCTTGCTGCAATGCAGCATGACGAGTGGCCGCCGCGCGGCCGGTCAGGATCCGGCTCAGCCGCTCACGGATATCGGCCTCGGCGTGCTGCGCCAGTGCCTTGCGGTCGGCGAAGTCGGCAAGCGGCACCGGCGGGCTGATCTCCACGACGGCATCGATGGGCCCCGCCTTGAGCAGTTCCCAGGCGTGCGGCGCGAGGTCCATATCGCCGTACCAGCCGATCAGCGCGCGCTCACCGCGCGACAGCGGCAACCCGTGCAGCCCCGTGTAGGCGAGTGTCAGCGTCTGCACGACAGCCGGCTTTGCACTTCCCCTGAGATAGGGATCGGCCGCCGCGGCGGTAGCGCCGATCGCCGCGCGCGCGGGTGGCTTGACGGCGGCAAACAGGGACGACTTGAACGGCAGCACGCGCTTGCCGTCGCTCGATGTGCCTTCCGGGAACAGCACGAGCACGTCCGAGGCGGCGAGCCGTGTTGCGACCTCGTCAGCGCTGTCCACCGCCGTGCCGCGCCGCGCCCGGTCGACGAAGACCGACCGCTGCAGCCGCGCCAATTGCCCGACAAGCGGCCAGCCCGCCACCTCGGACTTGGCGATGAAGGCCACCGGACCGACCGAACCGATCAGCGGAATGTCGAGCCAGCTCGTATGGTTGGCGACGACGAGAACGGGCGCGTCCGTGACGATCTCACCCCTGCGCTCGACGCGCAGTCCGAGGATGCGCAGCACCTGCCGGTGGTACCATGCCGGGAACGTCCTCGCCTGCCGCGGCGCCACGACGAGCAGCACCGCCTGCACCGGCATGAGCGGCAAGGTAAAAGCAAGGAAGGTGGCCAGCACCCGCGCAGCGCGCAACCCGTCGAGCACCGCCTCACAACCCCGCCGTCCTGCGCGCTGCCCCTTGCTCGAGCCGCTTTTCGAGGACGAGCGCATCGGCGGCGGGCCGGCCCGGGCGCGCGTAGTAGCCACGCCGCCGTCCGACCTCGGCGAACCCCCGATCCCTGTACAGAGCAATCGCACCGGGATTGTCGGCCGCGACTTCGAGGAACAAGCGCGTCGCGCCCGCTCCCGTCAGCGCGCGGGCGATGCCATCGACAAGCATCAGGCCGATGCCGCGCCGCTGCAATTCGGTCATCACGCCGAGCGTCAGGATCTCGCCTTCGTCGGCAGCGACGCGGCCAACCACGAAACCCACCATGATCGGCGGTCCCGTATCGCGCAGCCGCACCTTGGCGACGAGCGCCTGCACGCCCTGCTGGTAGACGAGATCGCGGATCGCAGCTTCGTCCCACGCCGGCTGGAACAGACTGCGATGCAGGCGGGCGATGTCGGCTGCCGCCTCACCCTCCGCCCACAGCAGGCTGATGAGCTTGCTGTCGATGCGGTGCTCGGGCCCGCTCGTCATGCCGGCGCCCTCGCCAGGCTCGCGCCGGCCTGCGGCTTGGCATCCGGTGCCCTGAGGTAGAGCGGAGCGGGATGCGCAACCGGCTGGCGTTTGTGCGCAGTGAGAGCCAGGAACCGGGCGTCCGGCAGCAACCCGGAGAGATGCGCCTCGTGGACGCCCGCCGCGCCCGATGACGCCATGGCCGCCGACATCGCCGCCACCAGCGCTGCCGCGCCCGATCCGACGATGATGGCGTCGTGCGGGCTGGCGTCCACGTCGGCAAGCCCGATCACTTCCGGATGGGATATGGGCGACAGCGATCGCGCCGCGAAACGCTGGCGGTATATTTCCCCGCGCCGCGCATCGACGGCCACGACGAGTTCTGAAGCTTCCCCCAGGTGATCGAGGCGCCGGCGGACGTTGGCATCAGCCGCCGCCGCCAGCGCCATGACCTCGAGCGTCGATGCCGTCACGATTGGCACGCCGAGCGCAAGCGCAAGCCCGCGCGCTGCCGCCACGCCGATGCGCGTACCGGTGAACGTCCCAGGTCCCGTCGTGACCGCGATGCCGGTGACGTCTCGATGTGCGAGGCCGGCCTCATCGAGAACCTCGCCGAGCATCGGCAACAGCCGCTCCGCCTGTCCCGTGGCCATCGCCTCGCATGTGCCCGTGACCACGCGCGCGCCTTCCAATTCGCGCGCGATCGCGACCGAGCAGGCATCGAAACAGGTGTCGAAGGCGATAACGCACATGATAGGCGAGCCTATAGCGTCTCGTCCCGCAACGCGCCACCGTGGGCTGCGCGCCGCTGAATAACGGCTATCGATCAGCCAATCACAGGATTTTCGCCATATCGGCAAAGGCAAAGCGCGGCGAGCGGGGGCGCACCTTCGTGCGATCAGCATAGCCGAGATTGCACAGGAAATTGGACCGGATCTGAGTTCCTGCGAAGAACTCCTTGTCCACGCCCGCGTTATCGAAGCCGGACATCGGCCCGCAGTCGAGACCGAGCGCGCGCGCCGCAAGGATCATGTAGGCGCCCTGCAGCGTTCCGTTACGGAATGCCGTCACAGCGATTTTCGCCTCGTCACCGGCAAACCAGCTTTTCGCGTCCGTGTGCGGAAACAGCCGCGGCAGATGCTCGTGGAACGCGAGATCGTGTCCGATGATCGCCGTCACCGGCGCTCGCATCGTCTTCTCGACGTTGCCCGCCGACAGATGCGGCTTGAGCCTTGCCTTGGCCTCGGCCGATTTGATGAAGACGAACCGCGCCGGCGACGAGTTGGCGCTCGTCGGACCCATCTTGAGGAGTTCGACGAGACTGCCGAGGAGGTCGTCCGGCACCGGCCTGTCGAGCCAGTGATCGTGCGTGCGCGCCTCCCGGAACAGGACATCGAGCGCTTTCTCGTCGAGTGCCACGACAGCAGTCACATCAGGCCACCTTCACACCGCCTGCACCGCCTCGACCTCGGGGCAGAAATGCTTGAGCAGGTTCTCGATGCCATGGCGCAGAGTTGCCGTCGACGACGGGCATCCCGCGCACGCTCCCCGCATGTGCAGATAGACGACGCCGTCGCGGAAGCCCGAGAACGTGATGTCACCGCCATCCTGGGCGACGGCCGGGCGCACGCGCGTCTCGATCAGGTCCTTGATGGTGGCGACGACCTCGGCGTCCTTCGGGTCGAAATTCCCCTCTGCGCTGTCGTTCGCGCCGTCCGTGGCGACCGACGCCACCCCCGACATGTAGTGCTCCATGATCGCACCGAGGATCATGGGCTTCAGGTGCTGCCACTCCGCCTCGCCCTTCGTTACTGAAATGAAGTCCGAGCCGAGGAACACGCCACGCACGCCGTCGATCTCGAACAGGCGCTGCGCCAGCGGCGACTTTGTCGCCTCGCTGCCGCTGCGGAAATCGGCCGTTCCCGCCGCCAGCACCTCGCGGCCGGGGATGAACTTGAGGGTCGCCGGATTGGGCGTTGCTTCGGTCTGGATGAACATTTGGGTTCTCCGTCGTTCGATCCGGCGCCTTCGGGGCAGGCGCCGACGAGATTAGAATTGTTCTACATCGGAGATAGGCCAGCCGGCCAGGAAAGTCGAGACCCGCGCCAACAGATACTGAGGACTGAGGCCCGATGACGGGCGCGGACCGGACAACTCAGTTGTGCTCACGCCAGCGCCTGGATCTCGTCGAGGGTAAGGTTCCCCGGGACAATCGTGATGGGGATCGGGAAGGTACCCGCCGCCTTGCCGGAGGCGAGCGAGGAGACGAGCGGTCCCGGGCCCTTGGCATCGACCGCCGCCCCGAGCACCATGATGGCGATGTCCTCGTCCGCCTCGATGGCCTTGGTGATCTCGGCGGGCTTCATGCCTTCCGCGATCACTTCCTCGTGGCCGACATCCTCGAAACCCGACTGGTTGAGCTTGCGCCGGAACAGCCGGAACAGCGCCTTAGCCTTGGCGGTCTCCTCCTCGAGTTGCACCTGCCTGACACCCATCCAGTGCTGAAACTCCTGCGGCTCGATGATGTACAGCATGACGAGGACGCCGCCGGAATGCTGGATGCGCGAGGCGGCATAGTAGAGCGCTGCCTCCACCTCCTGCGAGGTGTCGACGATGAGCAGGAACTTGCGCCGGTGACCGGCCTCGAACGAGCGACGCTTTTTCATGAGCAACATGCTGCCATTGTCGGCAGGTGGCGACAATCGCCTTTCCAGCAAGCAAAGCTCATCAAGCGTGTGCGCGAATGAAGCCGACGATGTCCTTGACCTCGTCCATGATGGGCGTGGCGATAGCGCGCGCCCGGCCGGCACCGTCGACCAGGATGCGGTCGATCCCGCCCGGGTCCTGCATCATGCGGGCGATCTCGCCCGCGATACCGCCGAGCTTGTCGACGCACAGGTCGGCGAGCGCGCCCTTGAAGACCGAAAACGGCTTGCCGCCGAAATCGGCGATCACGGCCTCGCGCGACGCAGCCGCAAGCGCGGCATAGATGCCGACGAGGTTCTGCGCCTCCGGTCGGCCCTCGAGGCCCGCCACCTCGGAGGGCAGCGGCTCGGGATCGGTCTTGGCTTTCTTGATCTTCTTGGCGATGGCATCAGCATCATCGGTCAGCGCGATGCGCGACAGGTCCGAGGGGTCCGACTTCGACATCTTCTTGGTGCCGTCGCGCAGGCTCATGACCCGCGTCGCCGGCCCCGTGATCACGGGCTCGGGCTGCGGGAAGAAGATGCCGTCGGCATAGCCGGCCGCTACGATCTGCGTGTTGAAATCGTTGTTGAACTTCTGAGCGATGTCGCGCGCGAGTTCGAGGTGCTGCTTCTGGTCGTCGCCGACCGGCACATGCGTCGCGCGATAGGCGAGGATGTCCGCGGCCATGAGGTTCGGGTACGCGTAGAGGCCGACGGACGCGTTCTCGCGGTCCTTGCCCGCCTTCTCCTTGAACTGCGTCATGCGGTTGAGCCAGCCGAGGCGGGCGACGCAGTTGAACACCCAGGCGAGTTCTGCGTGGGCAGCGACCTGGCTCTGGTTGAACACGATGCTGCGGGCCGGATCGAGGCCCGAGGCGATATAGGCCGCCGTCACCTGCCGCGTCGCTTGTCGCAATTCGGCTGGGTCCTGTGCGACGGTGATGGCGTGCAGGTCGACGACGCAATAGAGGCACTCGTGCGACTTCTGCAATTCGATCCACTGCAGCATGGCACCCAGATAGTTGCCCAGATGCAGGCTGCCGGTCGGCTGCATGCCCGAGAACACGCGAGTCTTGAATGCCATGGCCCCAGTTCCTTGGTCGCTCGTCGAATGACGGCGGGTTATGGCCGAGACGGCGGGGCCGAAGCAAGGTCGAAGGCTGAAGCCGAGGGTTGATCGGCCTTCGCCTCAGCGCTGGCGGCGGCCATAGCGCGCGAACTGCGCGACGCTCATGACGCCGGTCGACAGGATGAGCGCTGCGTAGACGAAAGCGCCGAGCGCGACGAGGCCGGTCAACGCGGCGATCCTGAGCCAGAGCGGCGCCGAGGCGGCAAGATAGGGCGCCCCGAGGGTCATGGCGACGTAGAGCGCCGAGCCCATTGCCGCGCTGGCGAGCAGCATCAGCGGCAGGTTGCGCATGAGCCGGCCATCGGCCACGAAGTGCCCCCGCCGCAGCAGCGTGCCCCACAGCAGTACGGCGTTGACCAGGCCGGCGACGGTCGTGGCGAGCGCGATGCCGACATGCGGACGCATCCCCCATTCGCGGAACAAGAAGAACAGCCCGACCGAGCCCGCCACGTTGAGCGCCATGTTGACGCCGGCGAAGTACATCGGCGTTCGTGTATCCTCGCGCGCGAAGAACCCCGGCTGGAACACCTTGATCAGCACGAAGCCCGGCAGGCCGATGGCGAAAGCCGCGAGTGCCGGGGCGGTTGCGAGCGTGTCTTCTGGCTTGAAGGCGCCCCGCTCGAACAGCACGCGCACGATCGGCTCGGCGGCGACCGACAGAGCGACCGCCGCCGGCAGCGTGAGAAGCAGGCCGAACTCGAGTGAGCGGTTCTGGCTATCCATCGCCGCGACGTGATCGCCGGCCGACAGGCGCCGCGCGAGGTCGGGCAGCAGCACGACGCCGATCGCCACGCCGACGATGCCGAGCGGAAGCTGATAGAGCCGGTCGGCGTAGTACAGGTAGGAGACCGCGCCGGCTTGCAGCGAAGCGATGATCGTGCCGACGACGATGTTGATCTGCGTGATGCCGCCCGCGATCAGGCCCGGCACGCCGAGCGCCACGAGCCGCTTCATCTCCGGCGTGTAGCTCGGTCGCGACAACCCGAGCGCGACGCCCGCCCGCCGTACGGCGATCCACAGCATCAAAAGTTGCGCGAAGCCGGCGACCGCCACCCCGACGCTGAGCACGAGGCCGGCCTCGGGGCGTTCAGAGTAGCCGAGCGCGATGGCCAGCCCGATGGCCCCGATCAGGATGACGTTGAGCAGGATGGGTGCGGCGGCTGCCGCCCAGAAGCGGTGCAGCGAGTTGAGCACGCCCGACAAGAGCGCCACGAGCGACATGCAGATGAGATAGGGGAACGTGATCTGCGTCATGACAACGGCGAGATCGTACTTGGCCGGATCGGCGACGAAGCCCGGCGCCAGCACGGCCATCAGCCATGGCATGGCGACGATGGCGATCGCCGAGAATACGACGAGAACGAAGGTGAGGCCGGCGAGCGCGGTCGCCGCGAAGCGGTTGGCGGCCGCCGCGCCGTCGGTCTCCGTCAGTTTGGCGTACATCGGCACGAACGCCGCGTTGAACGCCCCCTCGCCGAACAGGCGCCGGAACAGGTTGGGAAAGCGGAAGGCGACGAAGAAGGCGTCCGCTATCGCCCCCGATCCCAGCGCCGCCGCGATTAGGATATCGCGAGCAAAGCCCAGGATGCGGCTGACCATCGTCAGCCCGCCGACGGTGAGAAAGGCGCGATAGAGCATGGCTCGGCGACGTGCCCGAAAGCCCGTTCGATGGCAAGGCGATTCACCTCGCAGCGCGGCTTGACGACGCAGCTTCCCGTAGGCTGGTCGGCCGATAGGGCCTCATTCGGCCGGCGCACCATTCGGTTCGCGTGGCTCACGCCGCAGCCCGGGCTCCGGGCCGGCGTTCTGCTTGACGAACGGCAAGATGAGCTGGCGCAGATAGCTCTGCGTGAAGCGCGGTTCGCCCGTGATGCCGATGTCGCCGGCGACGGGTGCCCGCGGCGCCTCCGCCCGGAACGTGCCGAGAAGCTGGTCCCACACCGTGAAGTACAGGCCGAAGTTGACGTCGCCTTCACCGTCCCAATGCACGTGGTGCAGGCGATGGGCGGGCCCGACCGCGAGCAGACGGCCGAACGGACCGAGCACGACGTCGACGTTGGTGTGCTGCACGAGCAACTGGATGACGACCGTGAAGCCGAGCAGCACGGCCACATCGAACGGCAGGCCGGCGAGGATGAGCGGCGCCATGCCGACCGTCAGGTCGAGCGTATGGTGCAGCGGATGGCGCACGAAGCCGTTGAAGCCGTAGAGCCGGTGCACGCCGTGGTGGACCTGGTGCAGCCGCCACATCCAGCCGACCTTGTGGCTGTAGTAGTGGATCAGCGTCATCATGGCATCGGCGACCACGATGGCTACGAGGAGTTGCGCCCACAGCGGCAGATGCGTGGGCCAGATGCCGAGATTGGGCACGACGAGGGTCAGCCCGGGCAGGATCAACAGGCTGTTCAGCGTCGAGAACTCGTAGACGATGCCGTGTGCCCAGTCCTTCGACGTATCGCCGTGGTGGTCCTCGTTCCACTCCTCCTCGTAGGGCGCGATCCGTTCCACGAGGAACGACAGCAGCACTGCCGCGAGTGCCAGCGGACCGACGCTCCACAGCGGATAGCCCGAGGCCACGAGCCACACGGCGAGGCCATTGAAGCCGATCAGCATGAGCGGCGTATAGCCGTAGCGCACGAGGGAAACGAGGAACGCCATACCGAACTCCCAGAGCGGGCGCGAGGAGCGTTGCGCACGTCGCAGCGTCCGCTCCCCCGCCAGGGAGAAGTCCGCTGACCGCCGCTGGTTCCTGGCAAGCCAAACCGCAGAGGCGTATACATCATCAAAAACAAAGTATTGGTCAACTTTCCGCGCGTTCTGGGTGAACGAAGGCCTTGCCAGCCGCACTGCGGGAATACGTCGCCATCGCCGCGCGCTGATGGCAGAAAGCAATGACAAGACCGAGAGTAACGTCGCAAGGCATTGCAATCATTTGAGATTAATCAAAGAGGATCGCCCCGTAACACACGCCGCGTCTGCGCTCGACGTCACTGCGCCTTCTTCGGCGGCCGCAGGATGTCCGTCAGGCGCGCGACCAGCGTCTCGAGCCGCGCCTTCGATGTGAGCTTCTTGCCGACGAGGTCCGTCACGTAAAACACGTCAACGGCCTTCTCGCCGAACGTCGTCACGTGCGCCGAGGAGATGTCGAGGGAGAGGTCCGACAGGGCGCTGGTCAGGTCGTAGAGCAGGCCTGGCCGGTCGCGACCGGCGACCTCGATGACGGTGAAGGTGTCCGACAACTCGTTGTTGACCATCACCTCCGGCTCGACATGGAAGGCTTCCACGCGGTGTTCCGCCGGACGGCGCTGCGCCAGCGTCGCCTTGAGCCGGATCTCGCCCTTGAGAAAGCGCTCGATCATGCCGCGGATGCGGCTGGCGCGGCGCGCTTCATCCTCGTCCGAGCCGAGTTCGCGCTGCAGCAGGAACGTATCGATGGCAAGCCCGTCGCGCGTCGATGAAATCTGCGCACTGACGATATTGGCCCCCGTCGCCGCGCAGGCCCCGGCAAACAGCGCGAGCAGGCGTGGGTGATTGGGCGCGAGGATCGTAAGCTCCGTGATTCCCTTGAAGGCGTCCGTGCGGTGATCGACGGCCAGTTTCAGCCCGTCGGCGGCGGCTTGCACCATCAGCCGCGCATGCTCGATCTGCGCGGGCGTGTCGTAGCGCAGCCAGTAGTCGTCGTAGAAGCGTTCGGTGATCGAGGCGATGGCTCTCGCCTCCCAGCCCTCGGCGGCGAGCGCGGCGGCGAGTTGCGCCTGCGCCCGTGCGACCCTCGCCTTGCGCGCCTGCTGCGTATGCCCGCCGGCCACGACGGGCTCGGTATCGTAATAGAGGCTGCGCAGGAGTTGCCCCTTCCAGGCGTTCCACGTGCCCGGCCCCACGGCGCGGATGTCGGCGACCGTCAGCAGCAAGAGCAGGTTGAGCCTCTCGGGGCTTTTGACCACGTCGGCGAAGTCGCGGATCGTCTTGGGGTCGGAGATATCGCGCGACTGGGCGATATTGCTCATGGTCAGATGCTCGGCGATGAGCCAGGCGACCGTTTCGGTTTCCGCAGGTGTCAGCCCGAGCCGCGGGCACAAGTCCCGCGCCACGCGCTCGCCGGCGACCGAGTGATCCTCCCGCCGCCCTTTGCCGATGTCGTGCAGGAAAGCGGCGACATAGAGCACCCGCCGGTTGCTGATCGACTTCATCAGCCGTGTCGACAGCGGCAGTTCGTCGGGCGCAGCCCCGCGCTCGATTTCGCTCAGCATGTCGACGGTGCGGATGAGGTGCTCGTCGACCGTGAAGTGATGATACATGTTGAATTGCATCATGCCGACGACGCGCCGGAACGGCGGGATGAAACGGCCGAGCACGCCGGCGTCGTTCATGCGCCTGAGCGTCGTTGCCGGGTGCTTCTCGCTCGTCATCAAGTCGAGAAAGATGCGGTTGGCTTCCGGGTCGTGACGCAGCTTGTCGTCGATGAGGCGCAGCGAGGCGCGCAAGAGCCGCGTGGCGGTGGGATGCAGGAAGGTTTCGGTCCGCGCGGCCTGCGCGAACAGGCGGATGATGTTGACCGGATCGCGCCGGAAGGCGTCGGGGTCGGCCACGTTGAGGCGGCCGTTGTCGATGCGGAAATCAGTCTTGACGCGAATGTCACGGCGCGTCTTCCAGGCGAGCGGGCTCAGCATACTGCCGATGCTGGGCGTGGACTTGACCTGTTGCAGTTCGAGCGCGCCGCACAGCAGGCCCGTCAGGTCGCCCACGTCCTTGGCGACGATGAAATAGTGCTTCATGAACCGTTCGACCGCGCGCAGCCCGCCGTGGCGCTTGTAGCCGAGCCACTCTGCCATTTGCGGCTGCACGTCGAAGGTGAGCCGTTCCTCGGGCCGGCCGGTGAGAAAGTGCAGGTAGCAGCGTACGGTCCACAGGAAGTGCTCGCAGCGCCGGAAGGTCGCCGCTTCCTCCTCGGTGAAGATGCCGTCGCTGACCGTGCGGCTGCCGACCTCCTCGCCGTGCACCGCCTTCGACAGCCAGTGCAGCGTATGCAGATCGCGCAAGCCACCCTTGCCGTCCTTGACGTTGGGCTCGACCAGATAGCGCGCATCGCCGGCGCGTTTGTGCCGCTCGTCGCGCTCGGCCATCTTAGCATCGATGAACGACTTCACCGACGGCTTCATCACCTCGACGGAAAAGCGCGAGCGCATCTCCTCGAACAGCGCCATGGGCCCGAGGATGCGGCGCGCGTCGAGCAGCGCGGTGGCGATCGTCGTATCGGCGGCGGCAAGCTTCAGGCACTGGCCGACCGAGCGCGTCGCATGGCCAACCTTGAAGCCGAGATCCCATAGAATGTAGAGAAGCTTCTCGGCGGCCTTCTCGGCTCCCGCGCCCGCGCGCGGCGGCAGCAGGAACAGGAGGTCGATGTCCGAACCGGGAGCCAGAAGGCCACGGCCATAGCCGCCGGTGGCAATGACGACCATCTGGCGCGCGTGGCCCGCCTCGGG
Source organism: Hyphomicrobiaceae bacterium (assembly GCA_033764645.1). Classification (GTDB taxonomy): domain Bacteria; phylum Pseudomonadota; class Alphaproteobacteria; order Rhizobiales; family Hyphomicrobiaceae; genus Filomicrobium. Next base: position 9,951 of record JANRIT010000005.1, on the reverse strand, counting down.
CTTGGTCAGCATGCAATCGCACACGACGTCGAGCACGAGCGCGATGAGCGCATCCTGAAACTCGGATAGCCCGGCCGCGCATGCCGGCCCGCCCTCGCTCTCGAGTTCCGCCCGCGCTGCCGCGCGTGCCTGCCCGACCAGACCCTTCAATTGCTCGATCAGTTTGCCGCGTGCGACTTCGGCCGATGCGGCGTCAGCCATCACCGCGCTGATGCGCTCGAACTCGAGCGCCGCCTGGAAGTAGGGCCGGGCCGGCAGGGTCGGGTCATTCATGGCGCCAAACTATCGTGTCTGTTGCCCAGCACCAGTAGGCAACTCGTGTGATCCCCCTCGCCGTGGCGCCGGCCCAACGCGCTTACCGCTCACCGTTCACCGCTCCCCGCTCACTGCTCGCGCAGCGCCTTCAGATGGTAGAGAGCTTCGAGCGCCGCCTTCGGCGTCAGGTCGTCGGGATCGAGCGCGTCGATGGCGCGTTCCACTTCAGAGCGCGCGCGGGCGCCGCCCGCCACGCCATCCGCCAGCATCGCTTGATCGGCACCATTGGCGCGGTCGCGCGCCGCCGCGAACAGCGGCAATTCCTCGATGAGGGCCTTCGCCGCCGCCCCGCCGCCCCCGGCCGCAGCCGACCGTTCGAGCCGGGTCAGCACCTCGCTCGCCCGCGCGATGACGGACCTGGGCAGGCCGGCGAGCTTGGCGACCTGGATGCCGTAGGAGCGGTCGGCCGCACCGGCCTTGACCTTGTGCAGAAAGACGATCTCGTCCTTCCACTCCTTGACGTCGACCGTAACGTTGGCGACCTCGCCGTAGCGCTCGGGCAGCACGGTCAATTCGTGATAGTGCGTGGCAAACAGCGCCCGGCACCGGCTCGTCTCGATGAGGTGCTCGAGGCTCGCCCAGGCGATGGCGAGCCCGTCGTAGGTCGCCGTGCCGCGCCCGATCTCATCCAAGATGACGAGCGAGCGCGCGCTCGCCGAATTGAGGATGGCGGCCGTCTCGACCATCTCGACCATGAACGTCGAACGCCCGCGTGCAAGATCGTCGGCCGCCCCGACCCGCGAGAACAGCCGGTCGACGATGCCGATGCGCGCCGCTGCCGCGGGCACGAACGAGCCCATCTGCGCCAGCACCACGATCAGCGCATTCTGGCGCAGGAACGTCGACTTGCCGGCCATGTTCGGCCCTGTGACGAGCCACACCCGCGCGGGCGCCGGCGCCCCGAAGCCGGGCGCGGGCGCGGCCATGTCGCTCGGCGGCTCGCCTCCGATGACCTGCACCGGCCCGCTGGTCGCGCCGAGCACGCAATCGTTGGCGATGAACGCAGGTGCGCGATCCGCCTTCAGGGCCTGCTCGACGACCGGATGTCGCCCGCCGCGAATGTCGAGCCCGTCGCTTTCGTCCAGCACCGGCCGGCAATAGGCTTCCGCCTCCGCGAGTTGGGCGAGCGCGCACTGAACGTCGAGTTCGGCGAGCGCGCCAGCGACCTCGCCGAGTGCTGCATCGCTGTCGCGGACCTCCCGGGCGAGCGCGGCGTAAAGCTCCTGCTCGAGGCTCTGTGCGCGCTCGGCCGCGCTTGCGATCTGTCCTTCGGTCGCCAGCAGCGTATCGGTCACGAAGCGCATGGCGTTGGCCATCGTCTGGCGGTGCCGGAAGGTGTCGGCAAGGGGCGGCTTGGTCAGCGGCCCGGCGCTCGCCTGGCCGACCTCGACGTAGTAGCCGAGGATGTTGTTGTGCCGGATCTTCAGCGTGCGGATGCCGGTCTCGGCCTGATAGCGCGCTTCGAGCGCGGCCATCACCTGCCGGCCGTTTTCCTTCAGCGCGCGCGCTTCATCCAGCGCTTGCGAGTAGCCCGTGCGAATGAACCCCCCATCGCGTTTCAGGATCGGCAGGTCGTCGGCAAGCGCGGCCGTCAGATGCGAGGCGAGGTTCCGCGGCGCCTTGCCGAGCCGCGCCGCGATATCGTGCAGTGCGGTCGGCAGGCCGATCGCACCCGCCGCCGCTGCGATGAGGTCGCCTGCGCACGCCGCCGCCCCCAAGCCATCGCGTATGGCACCGAGGTCACGCGGCGAGCCGCGATCGAGAGCGAGCCGCGAGGCGGCCCGTGCGAGATCGGGGGCGGCCGCCAGCGCGTCGCGGATCGCGGCCCTCGTGCTCGGCGCATCGACGAGAAAGCTGACCGCATCGAGGCGCGCAGCGATCGCCGCAGGGTCGGTCAGCGGCGCAGCGAGACGGGCCGCAAGCTCGCGCGCGCCCGCGCCCGTCACCGTTCGATCGATGGCACCGATCAGGCTGCCGCGCCGCTCGCCCGAGGTGGAGCGCGTGAGTTCGAGGCTCGCGCGCGTCGCTGCGTCGATGACGAGCGTCACCCCGCCGCCGAGGCGTCGCGGCGGCATGAGGCGCGGGCGCGCGCCGATCTGCGTCAGCTCGACATAGCGCAAGAGCGCGGCGACAGCGGCCAGTTCGAGCCGGTCGAACGTGCCGATACCGCCGAGATCGGCAACCCCCAGCCACTCGCCGAGCAGCCGCTCGCCGATATCGGCATCGAAGTTGGCCGCCGCCGTCGGCGTGAGCGCTGCCGCCGTCGCAGTCACCGCCGTGGCGAGCGCCGGATCGGCACGCTGGCCGTCGCTCATCAAGAGCTCACGGGCCGCGAGCCGCACCAGTTCGCCCGGCAGGTCCGCCTCGGCGACGGCTCCCACCTCGAACTCGCCCGTCGAGATGTCGATGGCTGCCAGCGCGACCTGGCGGGCAGCGCGGGATGCCTTGGCGGCCGGCGCGGCGAGCATGGCGACGAGCCGGTTGGCCTGCCCCGCATCGAGGAGGCTGTCCTCGGTCAGCGTGCCCGGCGTGACGAGGCGCACCACATCGCGGCGGACGACCGCCTTGGATCCGCGCTTGCGCGCTTCCGCCGGGTCCTCCATCTGCTCGCAGACTGCGACGCGATAGCCTTGCCGGATCAGCCGCTGCAGATACTCGTCGGCGCGGTGCACGGGCACCCCGCACATGGGGATGTCCTCGCCGAGGTGCTTGCCGCGCTTGGTCAGCACGATGCCGAGGGCTTGCGAAACAACGACGGCGTCGGCGAAGAACAACTCGTAGAAGTCGCCCATCCGGTACCAGAGGATCGAATCCGGATTGGCGGCCTTGATCTCGAGATACTGCGCCATCGACGGCGTCGCTTCGGCGGCGGTCGTCTGAGGCTCGCCGGCCGCGACTGCTCCCGCGCCCTTTTGCCGATCCGATCGCGCCATGCTGTGCGGCTTGCTCCTGCCCAGGCCGCCGGCGGTCGCCGGCCCATTCATGCCCTACCAGTGACCCGGTTGTGTTGCCACCGACCGCACCCTATCGTCGCGCGCTCATGCCGAAGTCTGGCCACTCAGAAAAAAGTACCAAGCCCATGGCGACCCGCTTCGATCAGGCCCGCTTCACGCCGCAGGAAGCTCTGCAGTTCCACGCGCAGGGCAAGCCCGGCAAGCTCGAGATCATGCCGACGAAGCCGTTGACGACGCAGCGCGACCTGTCGCTCGCCTATTCGCCCGGCGTTGCCGTTCCGGTCAAGGCGATCGCCGAGGATCCGGCCTGCGCCTACGATTACACAAACAAGGGCAACCTCGTCGCCGTGGTGTCGAACGGCACGGCCATCCTCGGCCTCGGCAACCTCGGCGCACTTGCCGCCAAGCCCGTGATGGAAGGCAAGGGCGCACTGTTCAAGCGCTTCGCCGACATCGACGCCATGGACCTCCTCGTTTCGACCGAGGACGTCGATGCCTTCGTCAACGCGGTACGCTATCTCGGCCCGTCGTTCGGCGGCATCAACCTCGAGGACATCAAGGCGCCGGACTGCTTCCTGATCGAGGACCGGCTGAAGGAAGCGCTCGACATTCCGGTGTTCCACGACGACCAGCACGGCACCGCGATCGTCGTCTGCGCCGGCATCGTCAACGCCTTGAAGGTGGTCGGCAAGGACATCGGCGAGGTCAGGATGGTGTGCTCGGGGGCAGGTGCGGCCGCGCTCGCCTGCCTCAATCTCCTGATCAAGCTCGGGCTGCGCAAGGAGAACCTCACCGTCTCCGACATCAAGGGCGTCGTCTACAAGGGCCGCAAGGAGCTGATGGACCCCTTCAAGGAGCCCTTCGCGCGAGCGACCAAGGCCCGCGTGCTCGCCGACGTGATCGAGGGCGCCGACGTCTTCCTCGGCCTGTCGGCCGGCGGCGTGCTGTCGCGCGAGATGGTCGCCTCGATGGCCGACCGCCCGATCATCTTCGCCATGGCCAACCCCGAGCCCGAGATCACGCCCGAGGATGTCAACGCCGTGCGCTCCGACGCGATCATGGCCACCGGGCGCTCGGACTACCCCAATCAGGTCAACAACGTCCTCTGCTTCCCGTTCATCTTCCGCGGAGCGCTCGACGTCCAGGCTTCGACCATCAACGACGCCATGAAGATCGCCGCGACCGAGGCGCTGGCGGAGCTTGCCCGCATCGAGGTCCCCGACCAGGTTGCGAACGCCTTCCACGGCCGCCGGCCGACCTTCGGCCCGGACTACATCATCCCGGCCCCTTTCGATCCGCGCCTCATTACCGCGATCCCGCCGGCGGTCGCCAAGGCGGCGATGGATACCGGCGTCGCCAGGAAGCCGATCGTCGACATGGAGGCCTACGTCGCCCGCCTCGCCGGCCGCCTCGACCCGACCATCGGCTGGCTGCAGTCGATCTTCGACAAGGTCCGCCGCGACCCCAAGCGGATCATCTTCGCCGAAGGCGAGGACCACGCCGTCATCCGCGCCGCCAACACGTATTTCCAGCAGGGTTTCGGCACGCCGATGCTGGTCGGCTCGGCTGAGACGGTGCGCGCCAACTTCGAGGCTCTCGGCATCAGGCTGAGGCCCGAGTTCGAGTTGCACGACACCCGCCAGTCGCCGTACGCGGAGGAGTTCACCGACTTCCTCTACCAGCGCCTCCAGCGCCGCGGTTACCTGCGCCGGGACTGCCAGCGCCTCGTCATGAACGAGCGCAATGTGTTTGCCGCTCTGATGGTCGCGCACGGCTATGCCGATGCGATGATTTCGGGCGTGACGCGCAATTTCACGAGCGTCTACCGCGACGTCCACCGCGTGCTCGACGCCGCCGAGGGCCGCCGCGTCATCGGCGTCAGCCTCGCGCTCGCTCGCGAGCGCGCGGTGCTGATCGCCGACACCTCGATCCACGACATGCCGCGCGCCGAGGAACTCGCCACTATCGCCATCGAGGCCGCCCGCACCGCCCGCAACCTCGGCATGGAGCCGCGCGTCGCGCTGCTCGCCTACTCGACCTTCGGCCAGCCGCGCGGCGAGCGCTCCGACGAGGTGCGCGAAGCTGTCCGCATCCTCGACGAGCGCGCCGTCGACTTCGAGTACGACGGCGACATGGCAGCCGACGTCGCCCTCAACGCCGGCCTCATGAAGCTTTATCCGTTCTGCCGGCTGTCGGGCACCGCCAATGTGCTCGTCATGCCCGCGTTCCACGCCGCGTCGATCTCGACCAAGATGCTGAAGGAGCTCGGCGGGGCAACGATCATCGGCCCCCTGCTCGTCGGGCTGGAGAAACCGGTGCAGATCTGCCCGCTCGGCGCCAAGGACAGCGACATCGTCAACGTCGCGAGCATCGCCGCCTACGACGCCGGCCGCTGATCTCTGATCGCTGATTGCTGATCTCTGCTCAGGGCGGGCCGATCACAGAAAATCACGCTGCATCGCAAAAAGTTGTGCCCGGCGCGCCGTCCCTCTCGAGGGCGCACGACACGCCGCCGCCGTCCCGTCCGTGACAAGGCGAAGCGCGTTCAACTCGCATTCATGCGCCATCTCGGATTTGTGAACCACTTTGTATTCACGGCACAAATAGCGCCGGACTACGCTCTAAATCATCGACAGGCCGGTGGCTGGCGCAGACGTCGGGCGATCCGGACCGATGGTCGTCGTCGAGCTCGCCGCACTGCACAATGAACCTTCCGGATGGCATCGTCGCGAGCAACGCACGTTCGTAGCGCCATCGGGCGGCGCACTCGGCGAATTGATCACCGGTCCGACAGGACCGGTCTCTCGGCACAGCGCAGGAGCACCTGATGCGCCTCGACACGTACGCCGGCCAGCACTCGTCGACCTCTGACAGTGCCGTTTCTGCATTCTCCCAGGCCGTCTTTGCAGTTGCCGCGCACCGACCCGCGCTCGAAGACCTGAAGGCGACGCTGCTGGCCGATCCGGACTTCGCTTCGGCCCACGCGCTCAAGGGCCTTGGCTGCGTCCTGCTCGGCAAGTCGGAGAATTTCACCAGTGCCGGAGTTTGCCTCACCGACGTGCGCCGGTGCGCCGACGCGGGCCATGTCACCACGCCATCCGAACAGGCGCTGATGGCAGCCCTGACGCATGCTGTCGAGGGTCGCTTCGCGAAAGCCGCGGAGGGTCTCGAGGCGCATGCCCTCGTTCATCCAGGCGAACTCCTGCCACTCAAGATCGCCAATGCCCTCCGCTTCATGAATGGCGAACTCGGTCACATGCGCCGCGCCACGGCAGCGGCTCTGGCAGCCGTCGGCCCCGATACGCCCGGTTACGGCTTCATACTGGGCATGAATGCCTTTTCATTGGAGGAGGCTGGTGCGATGGGCGAGGCCGAACGTGCCGGCCGGCGTGCCGTGGAATTGGAGCCGGCGGACGCCTGGGCGGTACATGCCGTCAGCCATGTCTTCGAAATGCGCGGTCGTGTGGCGGCCGGCACGCGTTGGCTCAACGAGACGCGAGGCGGGTGGTCGGCGTGCAACAATTTCGCCTATCACCTCGCCTGGCACCTCGCTCTCTACGAACTGGAGGCAGGGCGTTTCGATGAGGTGCTGCACCTCTACGATACCGAGGTTCGGCCGACCGGCAGCGATGACTTCCGCGACATGGCCAATGCCGTCTCGCTGCTCTGGCGCCTCGAGCAGTTGGACGTTGACGTCGGGGGTCGCTGGGAGGCTCTCGCCACCATCGCGGGTCGCCGCCGGACAGATACCTCCTACGTGTTCGCATCACTTCACTATCTACTTGCATTGCTGGCGCGCGGCGACCTTGCGGCGGCCGACGAACTCGTCGCCGGCCTGGGCGAATCTGCGGCGTACGCTACTGATACGTCAGTCACCCAGCATCGCGTCGCTCGCGACATCGGCCTTCCGCTTGCAGAATTGCTCCTGAGGGCCCATCGCACGAAGGGCCATATGTCCTGGTTGTCCACCGATATGGTGCGCATCGCCGGCGATCTGCCGCGAATCGGCGGCAGCCATGCTCAGCGCGATCTCTTCTTGCGCACGCTGATCGACGTCGCAGCACAGGCGGGCGACCGGGTGGGCTTTGCGGCGGTGACTCGGATGCGAGCCGAGCTGAAAGCACTGGATCGCTTCGCGGTCGCGGCAGAGCGGCGTGCCGGGCAGGCGCGCGTCAGGTCTTCCGCCGTGAACCGACTTGCTGCGGCGGGATGACGTCGTGCAAGAATGTACACGAGGCGCAATGCCGCCTGTCGCTGCAACGCAACATAAGCATACTCGTCGAGTGGTTCTCGCCGGGCACGCGTACCGTATCGAACATCGACCGATGTCCATATGAACGAGAGGGTCGCCGGACCAACGGCCCCAATGAGCGCGTCATCCCGAGCCGCTGGCCCGACCGGACAGCTTCGCGTCGCCGACATCGTGGCGGGTACGATCGCGGCCCATGGCGTGCGCCTCGCCTTCGGCATGCCCGGAGGCGAGATCGTCACTTTCGTGGACGCTCTGCGGTCTGTTGGCATCCGTTTCGTGCTGTGCCGCCACGAGACATCCGCAGCCTACATGGCAGGCGGTGCATCCACCGTGACCGGCGACCCCGGCCTGCTGGTCACCACTTTGGGTCCCGGTCTCGCCAACGCCGTCAATGGCATCGCCGACGCGGCGCAGGAACGTATCCCTTTGATCGTCATGTCGGGGGTCGTCGATGGCGACGTGCGCGGCCGCTACACGCACCAGATCTTCGATCAGCAGGCGCTGCTGCGCTCACTCGTCAAGGGCAGTTTCGAGATCGGCGCTGAAGGGGCCGGTGCCGTGACGGCGAGGGCGATCCGCCTCGCCATGACCCCGCCGATGGGTCCCGTGCATATCGATTTTCCTCCCGCGATCGCCGCCCGCACCGCAGTGGCGACCGATCGGGTCTGGCCGGCGACCCGTGCCTTCCAGGCCGCGCCAGCGAGCGACGATGCGGCGCTTGCCGCGATCGCCGAGAAACTCGGCGCAGCCGAACGTCCGCTGATCGTCGCCGGCTTCGAGGCAGCGCGCACCCCTGGCGCCACCGCCGTCGTCACAGCACTGGCCGAGCGGCTCGCAGCACCCGTCATCACCACCTACAAGGCCAAGGGTACGATCGACGAGACGCACGCCCTGAGCCTGGGCGGCGCTGGCTTGTCGCCGCGCGCCGATGCGGCTTTGCTTCCCCTGGTCCGCGCCGCCGACGCGGTGCTGCTCGCTGGCTACGATCCAATCGAGATGCGCACCGGCTGGCTCGACCCCTTCGACAGTGACGCTCTCGTCGTCGACATGACGGCCGCGCCGGTCGATCACGCCATGCATAGGACCGATGTGCAAATCGTCGGCCCACTGACGCCAACTCTGCTGGCGCTTGGCGATGCGTTGCGCACATTGACATCGCACGCTCCTCCTCGACAGGTGTGGCCCGACGGCGCCCCGCGCGAGGCGCGGTCGGCTCTGGAGCGACTGTTCGCCCCTCCGTCGGATTGGGGGCCACATGCCGTCTTCGCGACCATCGAGGACCTGCTGCCGGCCGGCGCTGTTCTGACCGCCGATTCGGGTGCCCACCGCATTCTGCTCAGCCAGCAAATGAAGATCCGTCGCCCGCTCGGGCTCCTGCAGTCGAATGGGCTGTCCACGATGGCATGCGCGATCCCGCTCGCCGCCGGAGTGAAAGCCGTTTCTCCAGCGACGCCTGTCGTGGCGATCCTCGGCGACGGCGGCCTCGAAATGGGGCTCGGTGAGCTCGCCACGCTGCGCGACGAAGGCCTGCCCATAGTTGTGGTCTGCCTGCAGGACGAGAGCCTGGCGCTTATTGAACTGAAGCAAGCCAAGATGGGCCTCACCCGCGCAGGCGTCCGTCTCGGCGCCACGGATTTCCCCGCCATCGCCCGCGCCATGGGCGGCTACGGCGCCCGCATATCGAGCCGCGCCGAATTGGAGGTGGAGTTCAACGCCGCCTTCAAGCGTACGACTTTTTCACTGCTCGTGCCGCAAATCGAGGCTTCAGCTTATGTCGACCGCATCTAGTGCTTCCGCCGTCGGCCCGGCCGAGCCTCACGTCGTACCAACGCGCCTCAGGCGCCCTCGTGACGTCCGGCTCGACTTCTTCCGCGGCCTCGGCATGTTCATCATTTTTGTTTCGCACGTGCCGCACAACATCTGGGCGAATGTCATTCCGGCGCGCTTCGGATTTTCGGATGCAACGGAGATATTCGTGTTCTGCTCGGGCATGGCCTCGGCCCTCGCATTCGGTCGCATGTTCGACGAGAGCGGCCTGATCCCCGGCCTCAGCCGCATCGCGCATCGGTGCTGGCAGGTCTACTGGGCGCACATCGGCGTTTTTCTCGTTTCCGCCTCGCTGCTGATTGGAGCCGATTATCTTCTTGCGACCGGCGGCCACTATCTCAGTACATCTTCGATCGCGCCATTTTTCGGGCCCGACACACCGATGTATCTCGTCGGATTGTTGACCCTGTCGTACGTCCCCGGCCTTTTCAATATCCTGCCGATGTACCTCGTCATATTGGCGCTGATACCGTTCGTCGTCTGGCTCGGACGCTACGGACGGCTCCCCGTGGCCGCTTTCGTTTTGTCGCTCTACGCCGTTGGCACATCTGGAATTATCGACTTCGGCGGCGATCCTCTCGCGCCCGAGGTCTGGTTCTTCAA
>JANRIT010000086.1:0-31425 GCA_033764645.1 Hyphomicrobiaceae bacterium | reverse complement strand
GGCGGTCGCCGACAACGCCTTCATCCGACCCTCGCCGACGTCGGGCACGCTCGGCGGCGTGACGCGCAAGACGCGCGAGACGATGGCCCTCGTCGAGGCCGCCGGCTTCGACGTCGTCATCGTCGAGACGGTCGGCGTCGGCCAGAGCGAGACGGCGGTGGCCGACATGGTCGATTTCTTCCTCGTGCTGCTGCTGCCGGGCGGCGGGGACGATCTGCAGGGCATCAAGAAGGGCATCATCGAACTCGCCGACATGATCGCCATCAACAAGGCCGACGGCGACAACGTGGTGCGGGCGCGCAACGCGGCGTCCGAATACCGCAACGCTCTGCATATTCTGGCGGCCCGCTCGGCGACGTGGTCGCCGCCCGTCATCACCATATCCGGGGCGACCAATCAGGGGCTCGACGAGATGTGGGCCAAGATCGCGGAACACAGGGCCCTGACCATCGCGTCCGGCGAGCACGCGGCGCGTCGGCGCGAGCAGGCCGTGCACTGGATGCGCGATATGCTGGGTGAGCGGCTGATGGCGGCGCTCAAGGCCAATCCGAGGGTAGCGGCGGACTTGCCAGGCATCGAGGCTGACGTCGCCGCCGGCCGGCTTTTGCCGACGCTCGCGGCCGACCGCGTGATGGCGCTGATGGGGCTGCCGTGAGCAGAGCGCGCGATGCTGCGCACGCGCGACCGACGACGGTGGTGCTGACCGGCTTCGGACCGTTTCCCGGCGTACCTATCAATGCGACTGTCCGGCTCGTGCCGGAGATCGCGATGGCGCTCGGCAAGCGTCGTATCGACCTCTCGATCATCACTGACATTCTGCCCGTCGCCTGGGAGCGCGGGCCGGCGCGCGTGCGGGCCCTCATCGGCGAGCATCGCCCGGACCTGGTCATCCACTTCGGCGTTTCGTCGGCGGCGCGCGGGCTCGTCGTCGAGCGGCAGGCACACAACTTCTGTCGCACGTCGGCCGACGCCGATGGCAACCTGCCGTCCTTGAACCTCATCGACGCCGATCTCGGAGAGGCCGCGGTGCTGCCGGTCAGCTTGCCGCTCGACTGCGTGGCGGCAGCTCTGGACGATATGGGCATCCGCTTCGCCCTGTCCGACGACGCCGGCGGCTATCTGTGCAACGCCGTGCTGCATGCCTCGCTGCGGGAGGCGGCGCCCGACGTGGCGGTCGGGTTCCTGCACGTGCCGGCCGACCTCGGGGCTGCGGACTGTCCGCTAGCCTGGGAGGATGCCGTCGAAGCCGGCGTGGCGGTCGTGACGGCCTGCCTGACGGACGGCGGCGCCCGATCCTGACGTGGTCCCCTGCTTGCATGGTCATCAGCCAACTTCATGAGCCCGGGCCCTCGCAGCGCGCGGTCCGTCCCGTTCCTGGCCGGAGGCACCACATGCAACTCGATCGGCGGCACGCACTCGTGGCGGGAATGGCGGGAGCCGGCATCGTCGGAGCGGGCCTCGGTGTGCCGGGCGCAACCACGGTTGCGGCTGCAGCCCCGAATGGGCGCGACCGTGCGTCCCGGGCCGAGACAATCGTGCCACCCGCGGAGCTCGGCCTCGTCATCGGCAGCGAGGCCGACCAGATTGTTGCCTTGCAGCGGGCGATCGACACGGCGCAGGCGGCCGGCCGGCCGCTCTCTCTGCCACCGGGCCGCTACGTCACTGGCCCTCTCAGGCTGAAAGCGGGTGCCCGCCTCATCGGCGCACACGGCCTCACGCGGCTTGTCGCCTCGGACGGCGGACCGCTGCTCTCCGCCAGGGCCGCCGACGATCTCGTCATCGCCGACATCTCGTTGGACGGCGCGCGGGCGACGAACGACGTCGTGCGGCTGGATGACTGCGCGCGCGTCGCCATCGAAGGGCTCGACATCGACGCAGGCGACGCGCCGGTCAACGGCTTGGTCATGGCGCGGGTCAGCGGTCGCGTGTCGGCGTGCCGCATCGCCGGCGCGGGGCTCGCTGGCCTGTTCTGCCGGGACGCAAACGGCCTCGTCATCTCCGGCAACACGATCGAGCGCTGCGCCAACAACGGCATTCTCGTGTGGCGGGAGATCGCCGGCGAGGACGGCACGCAGGTCATCGCCAATCGCATCTCGGGCATCGCGGCGAGAGACGGCGGCTCGGGCCAGAACGGCAACGGCATCAACGTATTCCGCGCCGACGGCGTGATCGTCTCGGGCAATGTGATCGTCGACTGCGCCTACTCGGCCGTGCGCGGCAACGCCGCTTCAGACATTCTCATCGCCAACAACCGCTGCGCCGGCATCGGCGAAGTCGCTCTCTACGCGGAGTTCGGATTCGAGGGTGCGGTGATCACCGGCAACATCGTCGACCGAGCGGCGACAGGTATCGCGGTCACCAATTTCGATCGCGGCGGGCGGCTCGCCGTCGTGCAGGGCAATCTCGTGCGCAACCTGTTCCGCCGCGAGCACGAACCCGTCGACAAGCGCGGCGAGGGCATTACCGTCGAGGCCGACGCGGCGGTCACCGGCAACACGATCGAGGAGGCGCCGTCGGCCGGCATCATGGTCGGCTGGGGGCCGTACCTGCGCGATGTCGCCGTCAACGGTAATGTCATCCGGCGGGCGCGGACCGGGATCCTCATCTCCGACCGGGCGGGCGGGGCGTCATGCCTCGTTTCTGGCAATCTCATTGCCGGCGTCATGGAGGGCGCCATCCGGCGCATGGATCACGGGCGGGGTGTGGGGCCCGACCTCGCGCGGGAGGCGGCCGGCGCCGGCGGCCTCGTCGTCACCGGCAACATCGCGAGTTGATGGCAGGGGCTTTCAGAAGGCGAGCGTGTCGAGGGCGCGGTCGAGGGCGGGGGCTGTCCTGATCTCGCCAGCGGGCCAGCCGCGCCACGACTTGATCTCGGCTCGCCGCATGAGGCCTTTCGCGGACGGAAGAAGACGCTCGACGAGTGCCACCGCCGTGCCCGCCGAGGCGCGCGTGGTGCCGTCGTCGATCTTGAGAGCAAAGCCGAGGCCGAACTCGGGAAAGCCGCCGCAGTAGAGCCCTTCCGCACCGGTCTTCATGAAGATGCGGCCGGGCAATGCCGCCATCATCACGCTGTCGGCGCGGCCGCGCCCGGCGACCAGTTCAGGCTCGGCCCAGCAGGCTTCCAGAATGCGGCGGACGGCCGCCGCGCGGGCCGGGGCGAGGCCTTCGCCGCTGACCAGCATGGCGAACAGCCGGGCCAGCGTGGCGAGCGGCATCGCCCAGTTCGGCACCGAGCAGCCGTCGATGCCGCGCACGTCGGCGCCCAGGGGCAGGCCGCTCAGTTCGCTCAACACCTGATGCACGCGCTGCTGCACGGGATGGTCGGGCAGCCAGTAGGCTTCGAGCGGCTCGCCGAGGTGGGCGGCGGTGGCGAGCATGCCGGCGTGCTTGCCCGAGCAGTTGTTGTGCAGTTGTCCCGGCTCGCGGCCGGATTTCCACAGGGCCTTGGCCGCCGACGACCCGAGCGGGGCGTGGGCCCCGCAGCCGAGCGCGGCATCGCCGAGGCCGATGCGCTTCAGCATCTGGGCGGCGAGCCTGGCGTGCCGCTCGGTGCCGGTGTGGGAGCCGCACGCCAGCGCCAGCTCGGCGGCGCCGTAGTCGTAGCGATCGGCCGCGCCGGACTCGACCAGCGGCAGGCATTGCAACGCCTTGATCGAGGAGCGCGGGAAGACGACGCGGGTGATGTCGCCGAGCGCGAGAACGGGCGATCCATCCGCTCTGACGAGGGCGAGCGCGCCTGTGTGCATGCTCTCGACGAGCGGTCCGCGCGTCACCTCGATGAGGACAGGATTGCTCAAGCGCACCTCTGTTCGGGCACCTCGGTCAGGGTCGTCGTCGCGACCTTGGGGACGGCGTCGCGGACCTGCCCCGGCGACGTCATCTCGCACCTGCGATACAGGCGCGCGACGGCGGGGCTGTCAACCCTTGCGAGTGGCTGAGGGGACGGCTGCCGACGCGAAGTGGGCGTCGCTCAGGCGCGCTTACGTCCGGCCGCTCACCCGCTTTTCGCCAGTTTGGTGCCCTCGCGAGCCAGAGCGTCGGCGCGCTCGTTCTCTGGGTGACCGGCGTGCCCCTTGACCCAGTGCCACGTGACGTCGTGGCGGGAGCGCAGATCGTCGAGCCGCTGCCACAGCTCGGCGTTCTTGACGGGCTTGCTGTCGGCGGTGCGCCAGCCATTGCGGCGCCAGCCGAAAATCCATTTCGTGATGCCGTCGCGGACGTAGCTGCTGTCGGAGTAGAGATCGACCCGCGAGCGCTTCTTCAATGCGCCTAGGGCCTCAATGGCGGCCTGCAACTCCATGCGGTTGTTGGTCGTTGCCCGCTCACCGCCGAACAGTTCCTTGCGGTGGGCGCCGGAGATGAGGATCGCACCCCAGCCACCCGGGCCGGGATTCCCAGAGCAGGCTCCGTCCGTATAGATCGTGACGTGCGGGCCGGTGGAAACCGTGCCGGCGGTACCCGTGCCGGGTTCATTGGGGGCCGATTTGCCGCCTCCGCTCGCGGGGCTCATCCGGGCGCCTCGTAGCCGTAGTCGCGGATCGATGCCACCTCGCGGTGGAAGCGCAGCCGGCGCAGGTAGTCGATCGGATCGTGCGGATCGACGAAGGCATCGTCAGGGGTGTTGATCCAATCATAGCACCGCGTCAGCAGGAAGCGCAGCGCAGCGCCGCGCGCCAGCAGCGGGATCGCCTCGCGCTCCTCGGGCGTCAGCGGTCGCACCTCCTCGTAGCCGCGCAGCAACGCGCGGCCCTTGGTGACGTTGAAGGCGTAGTCTTGCTCGAAGCACCAGGCGTTGAGGCAGATCGCGATGTCGTAGGCGAGATGATCGTTGCAGGCGAAGTAGAAGTCGATGAGGCCGGACAGGCTGTCGCCGAGGAAGAACACGTTGTCGGGGAACAGGTCACCGTGGATGACGCCGGCCGGCAGAGCAGCGGCGGCGGGCCAGTCGGTTGCGAGGTGGTCGAGTTCAGTTGTGGCGAGGTCTGCAAGGCCGGGTGCGATGCCGTCGGCTTCGCTCGCGAAGCTTTCGAACAGCGGACGCCAGCCGGCCTGGCCGAGCGCGTTCGAGCGACGCAGCGGAAAGTCGCGGGCGGCGGCATGCAGGCGGGCCAGCGCCCGGCCGACTTCGAGGCAGCTTTGCGGCTTGGGCTTGCGCAGCCAGAAGCCTTCCAGGAACGAGACGAGCGCCGCGCGCCGGCCGGCCACGGTCGCGATGTGGTTGCCGTCGGCGTCGCGCAGCGGTACGGGGCAGGCGACGCCGCGGGCCGCGCAATGCTCCATGAGGCCGAGGAAGAACGGCAGGTCGGCCTCGGCCACGCGCTTCTCGTAGAGCGTCAGGATCAGTGGTCCGCGGCTCGTGTGCACGATGTAATTGGTGTTCTCGACGCCTTCGGCGATGCCCTTGTAGGACATGAGCTCGCCCGCCCCATAGCGGACGAGCAAGGCGCGTAGATCGTCGTCGGTGACTTCGGTGTAGACGGCCATGATCTCGAGCCCGGCGTTCAGTCGACCGGCTTCTCTACTGATTTGCGCGTCCCGTCACGGGGCTTGCGCGACGTCGCGAAGCTCGCGCGGGATGTTGAAGGCGATGCTCTCCTCCGCCGTCACCACGAACTCTATCGAGGTGGCCCGGCGGGCCTGCAACGCGCCGACGATCTCCTCGACGAGCACCTCGGGCGCGGAGGCGCCCGCCGTGATGCCGATCGTGCGCGCGTTCGCGATCGCGGCCCACGGCAGATCGGAGGCCCGCTCGACGAGCGCGGCGCGCGGTGAGCCCGACCGCTCGGCGACCTCGACGAGGCGCAGCGAGTTCGAGCTGTTGGGCGCGCCGACGACGATGACCAGATCGCAGCGCGCCGCAATCTCCTTGACCGCTATCTGCCGGTTCGTCGTGGCGTAGCAGATGTCTTCCTTGTGCGGCAGCGCGATCGCCGGAAAGCGGCGCTTCAGGACAGCGGCGATCTCGGCGGTGTCGTCGATCGACAGCGTCGTCTGGGTGACGAGGGCGAGCCGGTCGGGGTCATGCGGCAAGAACGCCTCCGCGTCGGCGACGGTCTCGACGAGGTGAACGGCGCCGGCCGGCAACTGGCCCATGGTGCCGACCACCTCGGGATGGCCGGCGTGGCCGATGAGCACGATGGTGCGGTCCTGCTCGTGATGGCGGGCGGCCTCGAAGTGCACCTTGAAGACCAGTGGACACGTTGCATCGAGCACGAACATGTTGCGCAGGCGGGCGGCCGCCGGGACCGATTTGGCGACGCCGTGTGCCGAAAAAATCACAGGCTGCGCAGTGTCGGGGATCTCGTCGAGCTCCTCCACAAAAACGGCGCCTTTGGCTCTCAGCGTGTCCACGACGAAGCGATTATGAACGATCTCGTGGCGGACGTAGACGGGCGGGCCATACTTCACGAGGGCTAGCTCGACGATCTTGATCGCGCGATCCACGCCGGCACAAAAGCCGCGTGGTGCTGCCATCAGCAGGAGCAGGGGCTCTGCGTCCAACGGTTGTGCTGCGGCTCGAGTGCCAGTTCCAGTGACTTCTGCCATGGTCGAGCGTCCCTCGGGAATCGTCGTCACGTCTTGTGCCGGTGTCGCGAATAGTGTCGGGTCGGACCGCAGGGTGCCTCGCCTGCGACACGTCTTCGTGAGATGTCAGGTGTGCGTGGTGTCGGGTGCGCGTGTGGTGTCAGGTGACTGTGGTGTCAGTGTGAGTTGTTCCTGCCGCACTGGTCATGGTCGACCGGTTGGGCAGGGCTCGGAACTCGAAACATGGGCAGGATCTTGACCGAGACAGGCTTCACTTCGGCTTCCACTCCGTCTGGGATTGCGTCGACGCATGGCGTTGCGCAACCGCCGTTGCGGCCATGCGCGCCCGGCCGGACCCGCGGCGACGACTATGCGGAGGCGAGGCGAACCGCGCAACGGAAAGCCGCATCGTCGCTGCCGCTCGTTGGCCTTGCTGGTGCGCTCGCCCTGTCGGTTGCGGGCTGCGCGATGCCGTCGCTGTCGGGAGGCTTCGGCTCGACGGTGTTCGGTGGCGCGGGCTCCGGCAGCACGCAGCAGGCGCAGGCCGTCAACGAGGAGCAGCTCCTCTCGGCCGCCAAGGCCGACATCACGGGCACCAATCCGATGGCTCTGGCCGGCGCGTCGGCCGGCTGTCCGCGCGTGCAGGTCGGCGGCAGCGGCAATCACGTCACGCTCTACGAAGCAGGCCGCATCGGTGATGCGCTCGCCATCACGCACCGCGGCGAAATCACCAAGACCGCGCGCGAATGCACGATCGAGGGCGGCCGCGTCGTGGTCAAGTACGGCTTCTCCGGGCGCGTGCTGATGGGCCCGCGCGGCGGGCCGGGTGTCGTTACGCTGCCCGTCACGGTCGCTGTCGCCGACGACAGGAAGCAGGCGGTCGCCAACGACGCCATGATCGTCAGCGTGGAAATGGTCGCCGACAATCCGATCGGCTATTTCTCGGCCGTGCGCACGATCGCGTTCGATGTCGCGCAAGGCTCTCGGCCGGGCGAGTACGACGTCGTCGTTACGTTCGACAAGAAGACGCCCGGCGCTGGCTGACACCAACACGTCGTCACGGCCGCTGATTGCGCGGCCGCGGTCAGTTCAGGCGGCTCTGCAGTGAAGCGATGCTGTCGGAGATGAGCGCATCGGCTTTGTCGCCGGTCGCCTTCGCCCTGATCAGTTTCTCGGCCGCGGCAACGGCAGCATCGATTGCTGAGGCCTTGACCTCGCTGACGGCCTGCGCCTCGGCGCGGGCGATCTTCTCCTCGGCGATCTTCATGCGGCGCGCGAGACTGTCCTGCAGCTTGCGCTCGGTCTCTTTCTCCAGCGCTTCGGCTTCACGGCGCGCCTGCTCGACGATCTGGCGTGCCTCGTCCTCGGCGAGACGCGCCTTCTTCTGGTACTCGGCGAGAAGCTCCTGAGCCTCGGCGCGCAGGCGGCGGGCTTCGTCGAGTTCGGCCTTGATCTTCTCGGCGCGCGCATCGAGCGCCTTGCCGATCTGATCAGGCACGCCCATGAGGTAGAGGATGGCGCAGAAGATCAGGAAGGAGACCAGAACCCAAATCTCGGGATTGGCGATCAAGTCGGACATCAGGGTCTGCGCCTCTCAAAGCGGGGTCTCGGACATTCGCGCCGGGTCAGCGGCCGGCTGGTCCCAGCAGTGCTCGGCGCACCTCGTCGGCGGAGGGCTCCGATCCAACCAGCGCCTTCACGACGCTGGCAGCGACGTCGGTGGCGATCTCGTTGACGCTGGCCATGGCCTTCGACTGGGTCTCGCCGATGCGCCGCTCGGCGTCGGCGACGCGCGCCTCGATCTCGCTCTCGACGGCGGCCTGCCGGGCCTCGACACGTTCGGCGAGACGGTCACGGTTTTCCTTGGCGATTACGGTGGCGTTGTTGCGGGCATCCGCGAGCGCCTTCTCGTAGCTCGCCAGCGCGGCATCCGTCTCGCTCTTGAGGCGCTCGGCGGCCTCGAGGTCGCGCTGGATGCGATCACGCCGCTCCTCGATGACCTCGCCGATGCGCGGCAGAGCGATGCGCGACATGAGGTAGTAGAGCGCGACGAAGGTGATCGTGAGCCACACGAGCTGCGGCGCGAACGTCTCGGTATTGAACGGGGGGAACGAGGCTCCCGCCGCACCACCGTGCGCCTCGGTGCTCGTGTGTGTACCGTCGGCTGATTTGGAAGCCATGGCCGGCCCTTGCTCTCGATCGGTGTAGGGGACTTGACGTGAGGCCGTTGACGTCGCCCCGGCAGCCGGGGCGACGTCTAATCCCGAGGAATGGCGCCGCAGGCCCCGAAAGCCCGCCAGCGAGCATCGCGGTGTCGCACCCGCTGCCGGTCAGTAAGGTGCGTGCCAGAACTGCGTCGCGCCGCAGATCAGACGGCGAACAGCAGCAGCAGCGCGATCAGCAGCGAGAAGATGCCGAGGGCTTCGGTCAGCGCGAAGCCGAGCAGCAGCGTGCCGCGCTGGCCGTCGGCGGCCGACGGGTTGCGCAGAGCGCCTGCCAGGAACTGGCCGAACAGGTTGCCGAGGCCGATGCCCGCACCGGCCATGCCGAGGCAAGCGATACCGGCGCCGATGTACTTGGCTGCGACTGGATCCATGATGATGCTCCTTCTCAGGGTAGAGGATCGCTGCCTTGGCGGGAGCGACAGTTGACGAGGATTGGCGCGGCCGAGGCCACGCGGCTCAGTGGTGACCGCCCTCGACCGCATCGTTGAGATAGATGCAGGTGAGAACGGCAAAGACGTAGGCTTGCAGCACAGCGACGAGCACCTCGAGGGCGGTCAGCGCCACGGTCAGCGCGAGCGGCAGCGGGGCGAGGATCGCCCAGGCACCCGCACCCAGCAGGAGACCGACGAAGCTCGCGAAGATCTTCAGCGCGATATGGCCAGCAAGCATGTTGGCGAAGAGGCGCACCGACAGGCTGATGGGGCGCGAGATGAACGAGATGATTTCGATCGGCACGAGGATGGGCAGCAGCACCGCGGGGACGCCGGACGGTACGAACAGGCCGAAGAAGCCCAGGCCGTGCTTGTAGAGACCGTAGCCGACGACGATACCGATGACGAGGAGGGCGAGAGCGGCGGTGACAACGATGTGGCTCGTCACGGTGAACGTGACGCCCGGGATCGGGATCATCCCGAGCAAGTTGAGCACAAGCACGAAGATGAACAGCGAAAACACGAGCGGAAAGAACTGCATGCCTTTCGGGCCGACGTTCTCGCGCACGGTATTGGCGACGAACTCGTAGATGATCTCGGCCATCGACTGGAGCCGCGTCGGAACGAGCGAGCGGCCTCCCGAGGACAGGTAGAGGAAGCCGAAGATGATGCCGAGCGCGGCGATCATGTACGCGCCGGAATTGGTCAGCGAAGCGTCGATACCGAAGATCTCGATCGGCACGAGCTTCTTGATCTCGAACTGCTCGATGGGCCCGTGTCCAGCTGCCACAGTTCGTTCCCCCTAGGCGTCTTCGTCATCATCGCGGACCGACGGCCCCTTGGAGGGATCGGACGGGCCGGTTTTCATCTTCATCCCGGCGCGGACCACGTTCAGCATGCCGGCAGCCGAGCCGAGCAGGAAGAACACGATGAACATCGCCGGCCATGTGCCGAACACGTACGGCTGGTCCAGGAACCAGCCGATCGCCGAGCCGACGAGAATGCCGCCGATCAGCTCCGTCGAGAGCCTGAGCGCAGGTCCCATCCCCTTGTCGTCACGGCCGCCGGCGGAATGCCGGCGACCGGATTCGGCGACCTCGCCCTCGCGGGCTTTGTCCAGCCGCCGGCCGAGTTCGGAGGCTCGTTGCCGCATGGCGGCACGGTCCTCCTCGCTGATCACGCCGCGTGGGGTGGGCTCGCCCTTGTCTGCATTCGACATCGCGTTACCGGACGGTTGCAGCTTCAGGGCCCTGGCAGGCTCGGCCCGGAGCGTAGCGCGCCCATGTCCGACGACCCCTGTTCGGGACCAGCGCGGACCTCGCCCACATCGCTCCAGTAACCGGCGCGGACCCTAGTTAGGGCAGCCGGGGGTGTCAAGGAAGCGAGCCCGCGCGATGGGTGCAGATGCGCTGGGACGAAACCGCGCATGCCAGGCCCTTCGGAGGCTCTGCGCAGGGGGCGGGCATGGCCAGGATTAAGGGGCTCTTGAGACCTGCCCGCTACACCTGTCGAGGAAGCACTTGCTGATTGCGGGACGCAACGACCGGGCTCAGTACCGGGCGAGGCGCGCGGAGGCCATCTGTGATCGATCTCAATGTATTCATCGTCATCGCGGTCGCTGCCGTGCTGAGCACGGTCGGCATCCTCGCCTGGATCGTCGATGGCGGCGTCGCGGACAAGTATCAGGCCCCGATCAAGTATGGGCTTTTTCTGCTGTTCGCAGCCGTGATCGGGCTTTTTTTCATGATCGAGGACGACTCGGAGTTCGCCTTCAAGGGAATCGAGGTCGAGGAGAAGAACGGCGAGGACAAGCGCCAGAAAGCAATGGATATCGCCAACGGCAAGCCGGGCAAGACCACCTACGTCGCGGCCGACGAGAACAACGGTGCGGGTGGTCCGGGCGAGGTCGCCATCGAGGAAGGGCAGAAGAAGGGTTCGATCGACGATTGTCCCGAGTGCCCGGAAATCGTCGAGATCGCCACGGGCGTCGCCCTTCTCGGTTCGCCGCTCGCCGTCGTATCGGGTACCGCGCAGACCGGACCGCCCGACCAGGTGACGATCACCCGCTCGTTCGGGATCGGACGCTACGAGGTGAAGGTCAAGGAGTTCGCCGCATTCATCGCCGAGACCGGCCACAAGCCGGCGGCGGAGTGCATGTTCGCAGGCACCAAGCGCGCCGTCGGCGGGTATGGCAACGTCGGGTTCGCGCAGGAGGACGACGATCCGGTAACGTGCGTGAGTTGGCGTGATGCTGGCGCCTATGCCGACTGGCTGACGCAGAAAACCGGCAACCGCTACCGCCTGCCCACCGAAGCCGAGTGGGAATATGCGGCCCGCGCTGGCGTGACGACGGCGTACGTCACGGGCGCGATCATCACCGGCAAGGACGCCAACTTCGCCGACAAGCTCGGCGGCAAGCGCTCGCGGACCGCCAAGGCGGGCAGCTACAAGCCGAACGCTTTCGGCCTCTACGACGTGCACGGCAACGTGTGGGAGATGGTCGCGGATTGCTGGTCGCCGGCCTACCGCTCGGCAGATGTCCGCCGGCCGCAGGTTTCCGGCGAGGACTGCACGCGCAAGATCGCCAAGGGCGGGGCGTGGTTCAGTCCGCCCGAGCAGGTCAACCTCGCCATGCGGGTCGCCATCGAGACCGGCACGGCGTCGAACGGCCTCGGCTTCCGCGTGGTGCGCGAAATCCAACAGACGGCAGCCGACGACAAGGGCGCGGCGGCCGAGGCACTGAGCGCCAACTAACGCACTGAGTGCCGACTGACGCAACGGGCGCCAGCTGACGGCGGCCTCAACGCACCATGCGAGATTGTACTCGGCCTGCCCTCAGGCGTGCGGCAGAGCGTGCGCGATGATCTTGCGCATCACCGACGGCAGGGCCTGCCGGTCGAGGTCGCGGCGGGCGACCCAGCGGCAGCGCTCGGCCTCTGCCCAGAAGGTGAGCGGCGCGTCGGCTGGCACGATCGCCTTCAGAACGTCGATCTCGAGCCTGAAGTGGGTGAAAGTGTGCTCGACACGGCCGCTGACGGGCACCCAGTCGGCCTGAATGGGCGCTGCGCCGATGGCAATAGCGGGCGGCGGCGGCGGCACGTTCCAGGCGGTCGACGGGACTTCCAGCATGCCGCCGAGCAGGCCCCGCGGCGGACGCTGGCGCAGAAGAATATGGCCGTCCTCGCTCAAGGCGAGGAAAGCGATCGTGCTGCGCGTCGGCCGCTGCGGTTTGGCGGCGCGGCGCGGCAGGCTTGCTGCAAAGCCGCGGGCGAGGCCGTGGCAATCCTGCTGGATCGGACACATCAGGCACGACGGCGACTTCGGCATGCAGATGCGCGCGCCGAGGTCCATCATGGCCTGGGCGTAGTCGCCCGGCCGGTCGGCGGGTGTCAGCGTTGCCGCCAGCCGGCGGATCTCGGGCTTCGACTTCGGCAGCGGGGCGGTCACCGCGAACAGGCGCGATACGACGCGCTCGATGTTGCCGTCGACCGGCGTCGCCCGCTCGCCAAAAGCTATCGCGGCAATCGCAGCGGCCGTATAGGGCCCGATCCCGGGCAGATCGATCAGCGCGGCGGCCGTGCGCGGAAAGCGGCCGCCGTGATGCTCGACGATGGTGCGCGCGCACTCGTGGAGCTTGCGGGCGCGCGTGTAGTAACCGAGGCCGGCCCACATGGAGAGCACGTCGTCGAGATCGGCTGCGGCCAGCGCCTTGACGTTCGACCAGCGCGCCAGAAAACGCAGGAAGTAGGGCTCGACCACCTTGACGGTGGTCTGCTGCAGCATGATCTCGCTGAGCCACACGCGGTAAGGATCGGCGCGGCGGCCGGGCGCGGCGCGCCACGGCAGGTGGCGCCGCTCCGCGTCATACCACTCGAGCAAGGCGGCAACCGTGGCCGGTCCTGCTGGTCGCAGCGGCAATTGTCGTTGCGTTGCTGCCACAGTTTCCATGGCCACCCTCTCGCCGCCCCCGCGAATCAGCAACCTGATGTTAACCAATTCGATGTCGTGCTCACAAACGGTGATGGGCGGTGTGGCGGATCGGTTTCCGGGCCATGGTCGGATGGCGGTGCTCGGCGGGGTCGTGATGATCGGCGATCGAACAGCGATGACGCGCAATGGAGCGCACCTGACGGCGGCGCGCCTGCACCGGCCGGCGCCCGGCAAATCGGTCGGCGCCTTCCTGCCCGCCTTGACGCGCAAGGCGTTCGAGACGTTCGGGTTCGCCTCGGCGACGCTGATCACCGACTGGCCGGCGATCGTCGGCGAGGAAGTAGCGCGCGCATCCCGGCCGGCGCGTCTCGTGTGGCCCCGTGCTCAAGCCGGCCGTCGGAACGGTCAGGAGATCGACGCGGGCCGGCCGCCGGCGACCCTCATCCTGCACGTCGCGCCGGCACGCGCGCTCGAGATCGAATATGCGCGCGCCGAGATCGCCGAGCGCATCAACGGCTATTTCGGCTATCGCGCCGTCGGGCAGATCAAGGTTTTGCAGACAGTGGTGCTCAGCGACGGGAAAGGCCCGGCCGGCGAGATCGCGCGGGCGGCGCACAGGCCGGCATCAGGGTCAACTTCTGGGTCGGCAAAGAGGCCGGCAGGCGTGCGCGGCGGTGCGCATGGCTCCTCGCGGGCCGCGCGCGCGGTCGAGTTCGCGCACCGTTGCAACAGCGCGGCGGCGGGGTCGAGCGACGGCGACCGCCTCGCCATGGCGCTCGCCCGCCTTGCTGCCTCGGTCGGCGCCGCGGCGGGCTAGCTCGGAAGGTCGCTCCAGCTTAGTGTTACGGGCTATTCAGTTGGCATTCAGTGCCGATTTGCCTTAATCCCACAACGCTTGAAGCCTAACTCGACGGTCGAGCGGGCCGGAGTTGTGCTCGAGGCACCCGTGCCGCGCGTCCCTAGAGCGGAGCGGCGCGCCGGGCCAACTCCGCCGTCACCGACCTGCACGCCGCGTCCACGGGAGACCCTGATGACTTTCGATTGCTCGCCTGCTGCCTCTGCCACGACGAGCCGGCGGGGGCTGATCGGCCTGACGGGTGCCGTGGCGGCCGTCACTGCGCTCGGCCTGCCGGTGGCTTCCGCGCGCGCCGACACGGTTCCGCTCGACGAACTCATGAAGCCCGGCGATCTTGCGGAGATGGCGCTCGGCCCGGCGGGGGCGAAGGTCGTCATCGTCGAGTACGCCTCGATGACGTGCGGGCACTGCGCGCGCTTCCACGAGCAGGTGTTTCCCAAGCTGAAAGAACAGTACATCGACACCGGCAAGGTGCGCTTCATCCTGCGCGAGTTCCCGCTCGACAATCGCGCTGCGGCAGCCTCGATGCTCGGCCGCTGCGCCGGCGACGACAAGGTCTATCCGCTCGTCACCGTGCTGTTCGAGCGACAGAAGGACTGGGCCTTCGTCGAGGGTTCGCCCGTCGATGCCATGTTCGAACTCGCCAAACAGGCAGGCTTCACCCGCGAGAGCTTCGAGACGTGCCTCAAGGATCAGGCGCTGCTCGACAAGATCCTGGCGCAGCGCGAGCGGGCGGCCTCGGTGTTCGGCGTCAACTCGACGCCGACGTTCTTCATCAACGGCGAGCGGCTGAAGGGCGGCGGCACGCTCGAAGACTTCACCAAGATCATCGACCCTATCCTCGCCAAGGGCTGATCGTGACGCCCGTCTCCGGCCGTATCGCAGCCGCGGTCGGGCTCGCCCTCGCGGCGGGCCTTCTCGGCGCCTGCGCGTCGGGGCAACTGACGGCGGCGGGCGGCATGACCGGCGACGGCGTGCAAGCTCCAGCGGCGAGCGGCAGCGCATTTCCGGCCGCGCCGGGTGGAGCGGGAGCGAACGCGGAGGAGCCGTTCAATCCCTTCAAGCCGCCCGGCGAAGGGGCGGCCGGCCAGCGCCAGGTGATCCTCCAGCCGAGCCTCGAAGAAGTCCTGCAAACGGGCAGCCTGCCGGAGATGTCGCTCGGGCGGGCGGACGCGCCCGTCGTCGTCGTCAAGTACGCCTCGCTGACCTGTCCCTACTGCCGCAAGTTCCAGGCGGAAGTGTTTCCCAAACTCAAGCGGGCCTACATCGACACCGGCAAGGTGCGCTTCATACTGCGCGAGTTCCCGATCGGCCGGGCTTCGGGCAACGCCACCATCGCGCTGCGCTGCGCGAGCCCAGACAAATACTTCACGCTCTACGGCAAGTTCCTCGAGCAGCAGGCGCGCTGGGTGTCGCAGGAGGTGCGGCTCGATGCCATCCACAGCGTCGCCCGCGAGGTCGGACTGTCGCGCAACGATTTCGATCGCTGTCTCGAGAATCGGTCCATGATCGGCGGGCTGGAGTGGGTCAAGGATCGCGGCCGCACGCTCGGCATCATCGGCACGCCCAACTTCTTCATCGATCAGACGCTGATCAAGAAGGTGCTGACCTACGAGGAACTCGCCACCCTCATCGACGAGCGGCTGGCGGCCAGGCGCGGGGTCGCGGAGGCTCAGCGCAAGTCCTGATCCGCGCGCGGCCGCGAGCCGAAACCGGGGCTCAGACATGAAGATCAGCCGCCTGCGGCTCACCGGCTTCAAGTCGTTCGTCGAGCCGACGGAACTCCTCATCGAGCCGGGGCTGACGGGCGTCGTCGGCCCGAACGGCTGCGGCAAGTCCAATCTCCTCGAAGCACTGCGCTGGGTGATGGGCGAGACCTCGCACAAATCCATGCGCGGCTCGTCCATGGAGGACGTGATCTTCTCGGGCACCACGGCGCGGCCGGCGCGCAACGTGGCCGAGGTCGCAATCCTCATCGACAATGCCGAGCGCAGGGCGCCGGCCGAGTACAACGGCGGCGACGTCATCGAGATCGTGCGCCGCATCGAGCGGGAGGCCGGATCGTCGTATCGCATCAACGGTCGCGAGGCGCGCGCGCGGGACGTGAAGATCCTGTTCGAGGATGCCGCCACGGGTGCCCGCTCGCCGGCCCTCGTCCGCCAGGGCCAGATCGGCGAGATCATCAATGCCAAGCCCGAGGCGCGGCGCCGCGTGCTGGAGGATGCGGCCGGCATCGCCGGTCTCGCCTCGCGACGGCACGAGGCGGAGTTGCGGCTCAAGGCGGCGGAGGCCAATCTCGGCCGCATCGCCGATGTCGCCGGAGGGCTGCGGGCCCAGCTCGAGGGGCTGAAGCGCCAGGCGCGCCAGGCACGCCGCTACCGCGAGCTGACCAGCGAGATCGCGCGCACCGAAGCACTCGCACTCTACCTGAAATGGCGTGAGACGCAGAGGCTCGTCGATGAGGCCGAAGGGGAGCTGGGCGGCATCCTGACCCGGCTCGCCGCGGCCGTCGCGGAGGAAGCAGCCGCGCTCGATGCCGAGCGGTGTGCGGCAGAGGCCATGCAGCCGCTGCGGCAGGCCGAGGCGGAGAAGGCCGGTGCGCTGGGCCGCCTCAGGAGCGCGCAGGAGGCCTTCGAGGCCGACGCGGCGCGCGAGACGAAGCGGGCCGCCGAGGTGGCAGCCCGGCTCGCCGAGACCGAGCGCGACCTCGCGCGTGAGATGCAGCGGGCCGACGAGGCGCGCGAGAGTGCCCAACGCCTGGAGTGCGAGATCGCCGCACTTGCCGCCGAGCAGGCGAACGCGGCGGACGAGCAGGGGGCCGCGCTCGCGGCGGAGGCGGCTCAGAGGGTTCGTCTCGAGACCGCCGAGCGCGACATCGGCGAGGTGCGCCATCGGCTGGCTGCGGAGCAGGCGCGGCGGGGAGCGGCGGTGAACGCGCTCGCCGAGCGCCAGCGCGCATCCGAGCGGATCGCTCGCGATGGTGCGGCGATCGCGGCGCGCGTCGCGGCGGCGCGTACCGCACTCGATCAGATGCCGAGCCCCGCGGCCAGCGCGGAAGCCGTCGCCCGGCTCGAGCAAGGGCGGGCCGACGCGGAGCGCGACCTGCAGGCGGCCGAGGCCGACGCAGATGCGGCGAGCGCAAGCCTGCCGGCCTTGCGCCAGGCTTCCGAGCGGGCGCGTCTCGAGCTCAACGGGCTCGCCACGGAACGTGCGACGCTCGGCCGGATGATCGCTCAGGCCGCGCCCGACGCAGCAAGCGCGGTCATCGATGCCATGACGGTCGAGCCGGGTTACGAGGCGGCTCTCGGCGCGGCGTTCGGGGATGACATCGAGGCGCCGCTCGACGAGGCCGCTCCGGCGCACTGGCGGATGCTTGAAAGTGCCGACGCGCTGCATCACGATGCGGCGCTGCCATTGGGTGCAGAGCCGCTCGCCTCGTTCGTGTCCGCGCCGCGCGAGCTGACGCGGCGGCTTTCCCAGATCGGTATCGTCAGCGCCGAGGATGGCGCGCGCCTGCACTCGGCACTCGCTGCCGGGCAGATGCTCGTCAGCCGCGCCGGCGGGCTGTGGCGGTGGGACGGGTTCGTAGCAGCCCCCGGCAGCCCGAGCGCGGCTGCGCGGCGCCTCGAGATCAGAAACAGGATCGCTGCGATCGAGCGCGAGGAAGCACTCGCCGCCGAGGCCGAGCGGTCGGCCGCCGAGGCCTTGGCTACTGCGAATGCGGCGCACACCGCCAGTATCGGCCGGGTGGCCGCACTGCGCCAGGCGAGCCGCAGGCTTACTGCCGAACTGGCCGCCGCGCGCCTCGAGCACGACAAGCAGGTTGCCGGCATGCGCTCCGCCGAAGCCGCGCTCGCCACGCTCGCCGGCGCGCACGAGCGCTGGGAGGCGGAGCGGCAGGACGCCGACGCCGCCTTTGAAGCCGCAGCGGCCGCCGTCGCCGCGTTCGATGAGGCAGCACTTGCCGTTCTGGCTGCCGACGTTGCCGAAGGCGATGGCGCCGTGCTGCGGCTCAGGACCGCCTATACCGAGTGCCGGGCGGTTCGAACGGTACTCGAGCAGCGCATCGGCGAGCGTGACAGGCGGCTCGGCAACGCGCGTGGCGAGGCCGACCGCTGGCGAGCGCGCCACACCGAGACGCAGGCCCAGATTGCCGCCCTGACGACGCGCCTCGATACGCTGAAGCGAGAGCGGGACGGGCTCGATGGCCTGCCGGAGCGGCTCGGCGCACGGCGCAGCCGCCTCCTCGACGAATTGTCGGCGGCGGAGGCCGCGCGGCGGGATGCGGCCGATGCGCTGGCCGCGGCAGAGGATGCACTGAGGGCCATCGTCGCGCGGCTGAAGGTGGCTGCGGCGGGAGTTGGTCTCATCCGCGAGGAGCGGGCGCGCGCCGAAGCCCGGCTCGACGCTGCCCGCAACGCGCGGCGCGAAGCCGCCCGCGTGATCGCCGACATGCGCGATGGAGCTACTCCCGAAACGTGCCTCGCCGACGCCGGCGTTGCGGCCGGCGCGGGGTTGCCCGCACTCGGCGAAGCCGAACGCAACCTTGCCCGTCTGCGCGCCGACCGGGAACGGCTCGGCGGCGTCAATCTCAAGGCCGACGAGGATGCGGTGCGGATCGGTGCGGAGCTTGCCCGCATCGAAGCCGAGCACGGCGACGTCGAGGCGGCGATCGCCAAGCTGCGCGCAGGCATAGGCCAGCTCAACCGAGAGGGGCGCAAGCGCCTGAACGAGGCCTTCGCGATCGTCGATGGCCATTTCCAGCGGCTGTTCGGCGTGCTGTTCGGGGGCGGCGAGGCGCGGCTCGAGATGATCCAGTCGGCCGACGATCCGCTCGAGGGCGGGCTCGAGATCGTGGCGCGGCCGCCGGGCAAGAAGCCTGCCACGCTGTCGCTCCTGTCGGGGGGCGAACAGACGCTCACCGCGCTGTCGCTGATCTTCGCCGTGTTCCTTACGAACCCGTCGCCGATCTGCGTCCTCGACGAGGTCGACGCGCCACTCGACGACGCCAACGTCGACCGGTTCTGCCGGATGATGGAGAGCATGGCGGAGGAGACCGCAACGCGCTTCCTCGTCATCACGCACCATCCGATGACCATGACGCGCATGGATCGCCTGTTCGGCGTGACGATGGCCGAGCGCGGCGTATCGCAGCTCGTCTCGGTCGATCTCGAGACCGCGCAAAGCTTCCGGGAAGCGGGCTGAGTTTGGGCCGGCTCCGGCCGGCCGGACCCCCTCGTCCTCAGGCGCGGCCCTCGTGTTGCCGCATGGCACTGCCAAGCGATGCTGCGCGGTTTCGGTGAACCGCGCTCATGCAACTGTCGCCGGATAGCGATTAACCCTCTCTGCCAGATGACATTTCTGGTTGGAAAAGGCTGATCCTGCCGGTACTGATATGGTCGAGATCAGGGCGTTCACTGGGTCTTGCCGTGGCATGGCCGTTCCATCAGGGGGCTGGCGGTTCAAGCGCGCTTGCACCGTCCTTCGGCGGGAGCGATGAGGCCGGGCGGGAACAGGTTGCGCCATGGCCCTCGACGACGCCCGGCGGCGATGCGCATCGCGCGTGCTCATCGCGTGTCACTCGGCACGTGTTCGGTGGCACGTTCACGCTGTTACGTGCCCGCCTCTGCTAATCGGAGTTCGAAGATGGTGCTCGGTCCGTCACGCCACTGGCTCGCCCAACGCTTGTTCGGACCGAAGCGTCCATCGCCGTGCGGCCGGCACCGCGCATGGCCCATGAGCCGGGCGGTAACGGCGCTGGTGCTCGCTCTCGGCGCGAGCCTGCCGGCGGGCCTGGGCGCCGCCTTCGTCTCGACTACACCGGCCGCCGCACAGGAAGAGCCGCGCAGACCGGCCGCCGTGCGCCGCGCCGAGCCGGCCTTCACCGAGAAGCAGCGCATCAACGCCAACACGGTGGGTGTCGTCGCCGGCCGCATCGACAGCTCCTATCTGGCGGCCGCCCAGGACATGTCGGCGGTGCTCGACGACGGCAACGAGTTCCGCGTGCTGGCGACGATCGGCAAAGGTGCCTTGCAGAACGTCGAGGACGTGCTGCACCTGCAGAACACCGATATCGGCATCACGCAGTCGAACGTCCTGTCGTACCTCAAGAAGACCGGCGAGCTCGGCCCGGATATCGCCGACCGGGTGCGTTACATCGCCAAGCTGTTCAACGAGGAAGTGCACATCGTCGCCGGCAGCGCGGTCGCCGACGTGCGCGATCTCGACGGCAAGAAGGTCAACTTCGGCGAGAAGGGCAGCGGCACGCGGCTCACGGCAGAACTGATCTTCGAGGCTCTCGGCATCAAGGTCGTGCCGGTCAATCTCGTGCAGTCGGATGCGCTCGTCGCGGTGCAGAAGGGTGAGATCGCGGCGACCGTGATGGTGTCGGCGAAGCCCTCGCCGATCTTCGACATCCTGCGTCTCAAGGGCGAGCTCAAGCTGCTGCCGATCCCCTACGAGGAGGCGCTCGAGGCCGACTATCTGCCGACCCGCTTCACGCACGAGGACTATCCGACGATCGTGCCGCAGGGCGAGATGATCGAGACCGTCGCCGTGCCGGCGGTGCTCGCGGTCTACAACTGGAAGAAGGGGACGGACAGGCATCGCCGCGCGGGGATGTTCGTCGAGCGGTTCTTCGGCAAGTTCGAGGAGTTCCGCAAGGTGCCGCGCCATCCCAAGTGGCGCGAGGTCAATCTCGCCGCGGACGTGCCGGGATGGCAGCGCTTCGATGCGGCGAGCGAGTGGCTTGCGGCCAATGCCGCGCGGACGACTGCGGCCGCCGGGCCAGATCAGGGCATCGATGCGCAGCGCCGTGCGTTTCAGGAATTCCTGGCGTCGCAGCGCGACGGCGGTGCCGGGGTGAGCGCGGCGCAGCAGGAAGCGCTGTTCCGGCAGTTCCTCGACTGGATGAACAAGACGGGCGCGGCGAACGCGCCGTCTCCGCCCGCGCCGAGCCCGGCGCAGGCGCCGGCCGCGGGCGCGCCCTCCGGGCCGCGGCTGTGGTGAGCTTTGCGTGCCGAGGGCGCGAGGGCGGGAAAGCGCGCTGAGTCGATGGCGGGCTCGTGTTCCAGCGAATGTCGGTTCGAGGTGTGGGGAGTTCGCGAGTGATGCGCAATCGATCGGTGGTCCGTCAGATCGGGGTGGTCGGCTCAACGAGTTTGCCGGGCCACAAGCGTGAGATGATGCTCCTGCGCCCGGCGCGGGGTGCGCGCGCCAACGCGGGCCTCGTCACGGTCCTCGCTGGCACTCTCGCGCTCTCAGTATCGCCGGCCGGCGCCGTGGTGCCGCCCGGTTTCGCGACCGAAGCGCGCCGCGCGGATTGGAGCGTGCCTCTCCACCTCGTGCAATCGCAGCCGCCGCTCGTCATCGAGGGACCCGTCGCGGCGCCGGCTGGGGGCAGCACGGATCTGCCGGTCAGCGTCAATGCCGCCGTCGAGTCGGCGAGCCGCTACGTCGTCATCTACAAGGCGCCGCCATGGCTGAGCTTCTCCATCGGCGAGCGCGTCGGGGACGGCATCTGGCTCATCGAGCGCGACAAGCTCGACGCGGCCCAGATGGTGCTGGCGCCGGAGGCGAGCGGGCAGCACGTCATAGCGGTCGCCACCGGCAACAAGTCGGGCGCTATCGAGTGGGTGACGGAACTTGCGGTCAAGGTCGTGGCGGCGGTAAGCCAGCCGGCCGCCGCGCAGGGCGCCATCACCGCGGCCGTGACCCCGCCAGCACCGACGCCAGCGCGGCCAGCAGTGACCGCACCTGCCACCGCGGCGGCGGATACGCCGGCGACCGGAGCCAACGCCACAGTTACCGCACAGGCCGACCCGAAGCCGGGGGTCACGTGGGAATCCCTCGTCGGCGGAGGACAGCCGAACGCGCCCGCAGCGCCGCCGCCGGCTGAGACACGTCCACCCGCCGCGCCTCCAGCGCCGCCGGCAGCGGCGCCTGCTGCCGCACCAGTCCGCCCCGCGCCTGCTGCACCCGCTGCGGCACCGCCCAGCCCTGGACCAGCGCAAGCCGCGGCCACGGCTCTGCCCAAGAACCGCAGCGAGACCGATCTCATCGAGGAGGCCAAGCACATCGTGCGTGAGTGCACGAGCTGCCACAACCTGTACGGCACCGATGTCGGCATTCCCGTCATGGTCGGGCTCACGGTCGATCGCTTCATCGACACGATGTACTCCTACCGCACTGAGAAGCGAGACCATCAGCTCATGCAGGTCATCGCCAAGTCGCTGAGCGAGGAGGAGATCCAGGCGCTCGCGCTCTACCTCGGGCGGATCAAGCCCGCCGCCGGGACGGCCGCTGCGACCGGTGGTGCTGGTTCTGTCGCGCAGGCTCTGCCGCCACCGGTCATCAAGCCGACCGACGATCCCAAGACGAAGGACCGCATCTCGCGCTGGACGGAGCGCGCGGAGGAGATGCTGGCGCAGGGCGACATCGCGCAGGCCCGCCTGCTGCTGGAGCGGGCGGCCGAGCATGGCCATGGCAAGGCTGCGTTCGTGCTGGCGACATCCTACGATCCCAACGCGCTGCCGTGGGTCAAGGGAATGGGCGTGGTGGCCGAGCCGTTACAGGCAAGGCGCTGGTATCTCGTCGCCAAGTCGCTCGGCGAGGTGGAAGCGGACCGGCGGCTGCTGGAACTGCCGGAGCCGAGGTGATCCTGCGCGAGGAAGAGCATCTGCTCTGAAGTCAGTAGGCGGACGTCAACAGTTCGGCGATAACTGGTGGAGCCGGCCGGGAAGGCTCGGTGGGAGACGGCGATGAAGGATTTCAGCAGGCGCGACTTCGGCAAGGTGATTGGCGGCGCCGGGCTCGTGCTTTCGGCAGGCACGGCCGTATCCAGCATCGCGCGGGCGCAAGCGCCAGCAGTCGGGCGCGGGGCGCGGGCGCGCATCGTCATCGTCGGCGGCGGGCCGGGCGGTGGAACGCTCGCCCACATCCTGCGACGGGGGTCACCCGAGATCGACATCACGCTGGTCGAGGCCAAGGCACAATACACGACCTGCTTCTTCTCGAACCTCTATCTCGGCGGCTTCCGCTCGTTCGAATCCCTCGTGCACGACTACGCCGGGTTGACGGCGATCGGCGTGCGCGTCGTCACGGATCTCGCGACCGACGTCGATACGGCCGGGCGGACCGTTACTTTGCAGGGCGGCAGTAAGCTGCCCTACGACAAGCTCGTGCTGTCTCCCGGCATCGATTTCAAGTTCGACACCATCCCCGGCTACTCGGAGGCGGTTTCGGAGATACTTCCCCATGCCTACAAGGCCGGTCCGCAGACGCAACTCCTCTACAACCAGTTGCGAGCGATGCCCGACGGAGGGACCGTCGTCGTCGCAGCCCCGCCCAACCCCTATCGCTGCCCGCCGGGACCCTACGAGCGGGTGTGCATGATCGCGCACTACCTCAAGGTGCAAAAGCCGCGCTCCAAGCTGATCCTGCTCGATCCGAAGAAGACGTTCTCAAAGCAGGCGCTCTTCATGGAGGCGTTCAACAAGGACTATGCGGGTATCGTCGAGGTGCACCTCACGAACGACATCGACGATCATGCGCTCGCGCGCGTCGATGCCGGTACCCGCGAGATCGAGACCAAGGCCGGGCTCAAGATCAAGGCCGACGTCGCCAACATCATTCCCGCGCAGAAGGCCGGCCGCATCGCCTTCGTCACCGGGGCGACGAAGGGCGACTGGTGCCCCATCGTGCCGGAGACGTTCGCCGCCGAGGCCGTGCCGGACGTCTACGTCATTGGGGATTCCTCAGCGGCCGGCGACATGCCGAAATCTGCCTTCTCGGCCAACAGCCAGGCAAAGTCGGTGTCGAACGATCTGGAAGCCAACTTCGCCGGCAAGCCGCGCTATCCCGCACGCTACCGAAATACGTGCTGGTCGATGCTGGGGCCGGCCAACAGCGTCAAGATCGGTGCTTTCTACGAGCCCAAGGACGGCAAGGTCGCCACCAAGCTCGGCTTCGTATCCGAGGGCTCGGAGGATGCGCGCACGCGCGAAAAGTCGTTCAAGGAAAGCCTCGGCTGGTATGCGGGAATGGTTGCCGAGATTTTCAACAAACGCGTAGATAACATTTGACGGAGTGCGAACAACATATGATTGGCGCCCCCCGGGGGGTCGGCTAGAACGATCTTCCATAATCGGTGGTGGGTCTCAACGCCCGGGGCACGGGAGCCGGGGCAGCGGACGAAAATCAACTCGGGCGGACCGAGGGACCACACGGCGGGGACATTCATGCTCCGAGTACGCATCGTGCATCGCATGCTGGCCGTCGCCGTCGCCTTGTCGACGGTCATGGCAGCCGTGCCGGCCGTCGCCCAGGACGCCGTGCGCGGCCGCCACGTGTTCCGCAAATGCGCGGTCTGTCACGTCTCCAACCCGAATTCGACCGAGCTTCTCGCACCGCCGCTGCACAACGTCGTGGGCCGGGTCGCCGCCAGTCTGCCAGGTTTTCAGTACTCGGAGATCATGAAGACGGCAGGAGCGCGCGGCCTCGTGTGGACGAAGGACGCGCTCTACTACTTCCTCGACCGGCCCGAGCAGTTCATGCCGGGAACCTACATGGCCTTCGCCGGTCTCGAAGCGCAGGAGCGCAGCGACGTCATCGCCTACCTCGAGAGCCTGACGCGCGCCTTCAACAAGACCAACGGCGACCGCAGCGGCGATGCGGCGCCCGGGGATGGGCAGCGCGAGGAAAAGCGCATCGCCTCGCCACAGCAGCCGTAACGGCGGCCGGCGGGGCCGGTCTTGCGAAATGGCCTTCTGGCGCGTTCGGCTCGTGGCGAGACGGGCTCGTGGCGGACTGGGATTGCCGGCGGAGGGTGCGACACCCGCGGGTGGAGCGGGTTACGGTGCAAGGGGGGCGTGCATGCGATCGGGGTTCTACTGGGTCTGGTTCATCGGCTCTCTCGTGTGGCTCGGCGCCGTCACGGTGATGGCGGTCGAGGGTTGGCCGAGGCTCTCGCTCGATCTCAGCGCGGGAGATGCCGGCACGCTGGAGGCGCTGCGCTGGGCGCAACTCCGGCATGTTTTCGTCTATGGCGCTATCGGGCTCGCGCCGCTCGTCGTGGGTGTCGCCATCGGTCGGCTCGGCGGGCGGCCCCGGGCCTGACGGCCGGCGCAGGCCTGCCTCGACGTCACCGCTCCGCCCACAGCGCAGCAGCGCGGATCACACGCGCCGCAGATAGCCGATGCGATCGCCCATCTCCTCGCGAACGCGCTCGAGGTGGGCTAGAACCTCGCGCGGATGCAGCGGCAGGCCGGTGGCGCGGGTGCGTTCGATCTCGATCTGGCGGAGCTTCTCGAGGATCGGCTGGGCCGTCTCGTGCAGCATGGCGATGGCGGCGACTGCGCTGCGGCTCATGTTGATCGGTACCTTGGGGACGACGCTCTCGATCATGCGCTTGATGTCGTCGGACAGGTAACTCGAGGCGCGGCCCATGAGCGAGATGAGTCCGATCTTGAAGGTCTCGCGGAAGTAGTAGTTGTGCTCGTTCATCCACTCGAACAGCTTGTCCATGACCATGTCCTGGAGGCGCAGGTCGGATGTGACGCGGTAGTCCTGCCATTCGGCGACGACGTCGAAGTCCGTCTCGAGCTCCATGTCGCCCGGCGCGAACGTCTTGCTCGCCTTGACGCCGATGCGATCGGGAAAATCCCAGTTCTTCATCTCGAGCCGGGTCGGGAAGGCGGGCATCAGGTAGCGGCCCTCGCTCGCATCCTTGTATGCGCGGCGCACGAGCTTGGAGCAGAACAGGTTGCGGACATCGTCGTCGATGACCATCGTGAAGTCGTACAGGATGCGCCGGCCGGTCGACGACAGCGACTGGCGCACGCGGTCGTGCATGATGGTCGCGGCGCGCTGGGCGAGTGCGGCGTCGCGGTGGCGAAAGACGATGGCGCGCCCGAGGCCGTGCGACAGAACGTGGGCGAGCGGCAGGATGACCGAGCCGTCCTCGATCAGCGCCTCGACGGCCCAGTGCACGCCTTCGGGATCGATGTAGACCATCGCGACATGGCTGAACTGGCTGTCGATGTCGCCGATGCGGGCGATAGCCGCCGAGTTGTGCGCGCGACCGCGGACGAGCAGGACATCGCCCGAGCGGAACGGCAGCGATTGCGGCCCGGCGAAGCGAGGGGCCACGAGCGTATTGTGGTGCGGGCCGGTGAAGGCACGATAGGGCGCCTCGCCGTCGGCCAGACGCTGGTGGCCGATCCACACCTCGCCGAGGATGTCGATGGCGTAGCGCAAGACGCGCAGCGCGTCGCGGATCGAGCGCTCGCCGTCACGGGTGACGAGTCCGCGCGCGTGCCAGTCGCCGACGTGATCGCGCAGGGCGAGTTGCGTCTCGAACAGCGCCTGCATGATGCGCGGCGCAGCGGACCGGTGCGCGACGACGTCGTAGCGCTTGAAGTCGAGGCTGTTGAAGGAGGTGTGGATTCCGGCGAGGCGAGCCGACAACTCGGCGGCGGATGTCACGGGCTCATCGATCGACCGCCGGATGCGGGCGACGTCATCGAGGAGGTGTGAGGGCCCATCCTGGCTCGTCGGCACGGCGCTGCTCCCTCGTCTGATCCTGCGATCGAAGCGAGGTCGCGAGCCGCGCGGCGCCGCTCTTCGACTGAGAGCCGGCGATGCAACGGCCGGCGTTCTGCGGCACCCCCACGCACCGCACCCCCCGTTCACTGACGGGCCGGACCTTAGCAGACGCGGCGGCAGCGTCGCAACGCGCGCCCGCTGCTATTCGGCGGCCAGCAGGCTCGAGCTTCCGACCATGCCGAGATGGCGTTTGGCCTCGTCGCGCAGGTGATCGATGGGGCGCAGCGAGCCGCCGGCCTCGTAGTGCCAGAAGGTCCAGCCGTTGCAGGCCTGCTTGCCCTGCACCTCGGCGCCGAGGCGGTGGATTGAGCCCTGCCGCGATCGCCAAGCCAGCGTGCCGTCGGCGCGCACTTCGGCGCGGATGCGGCGCGCGGGGTCGAACAGCGGCGAGCCAGCGGCAAGGATGCCGAGCTCGAGAAGGGTCGAGAAGGGAATACGTGGCTCGGCGCGCTTGCTCGGCAACGTGATGAGCGCCTCGGCCGGCAGCGGGGGCGTTGCGGCAATGCGCTGGCGGGCGGCGGCTACGTAGTCGCGGTCACGCTCGATGCCGATATAGCGACGGCCGAGCCGGCGGGCCACGGCGCCCGTCGTGCCGGTGCCGAAGAAGGGGTCGAGGACGAGGTCGCCGGGCTTCGTCGTCGCCTGCAGAATGCGGGTCAGCAACGCCTCGGGCTTCTGCGTCGGATGTGCCTTGCGGCCGTCGTCATCCTTCAGGCGCTCGGGGCCAGCGCAGATGGGAAACAGCCAGTCGGAGCGCATCTGCAGGTCGTCGTTGCCGGCCTTCATGCTGTCGTAGTTGAAGGTGTAGCGGGAGCGCTCCTCGCGCGCCGCCCAGATCAGCGTCTCGTGGGCGTTGGTGAAGCGGCGGCCGCGGAAGTTCGGCATCGGGTTGACCTTGCGCCAGACGACGTCGTTCAGGAGCCAGTAGCCGAGGTCCTGCAACGCGACGCCGAGGCGGAAGACGTTGTGATAGGAGCCGATCACCCAGATGGCCCCGTCCGGCTTCAAGATGCGGTGGCATTGGGCGAGCCAGGCGCGCGTGAAACGGTCGTAGTCGGCGAAGCTCGCGAACTTGTCCCAGTCGTCATCAACACCATCGACGCGCGTGTTGTTGGGACGCAGCAAGTCGCGCTCGAGCTGCAGATTGTACGGCGGGTCGGCGAAGACGAGGTCGACGCTGGCATCGGGCAGGCGGGCGAGGTGGGCAAGGCAATCGCCCTCGAGAACGACGTCGCACGGGGGCTGGGCGGACGTCGGGACGCGGCGTTTGGCCATGGGCACGACTCTCGAACTCACTACGAACGCGCCGGCCGCACAGCCCTCTTCGTCGAGAGCTCGGGCAGGCGCAACACAAACGCTACGGCAGCACCGAAGCTGGTCGAGACCGGCGCAGCGCGAGCTGCCACCTTGGGTCGGCAGGCTTAAGGGAAGGTTAAGCTCGCAGCACGTGGGCGAGCAATTGGCGTGCACAGAATGCTACCTGCGCAAGGTGGCGAACGAATGGCGAACGTGGTGCCCGTCGGTGTCGCCGACCGATGCAGCCGATCTGCCCATCGCAGCCTGATCGACCCCTCAACGAAACAGGGCGCCCTCGCAGGAGGACGCCCTGTGATCGACCTCGCGCCGTGAGGCGTGTCAGTCGCAATAGCGATAGAAGTTGCGGCAGGCCCAGCCGTGGCCGCGATCGCACTTGTAATGCCAGCGCTCACAGCGGCTCGGGCCGTGGTCGCGGTAATAGTACGAACGCTCGTGGGCATGCGAGCGGGCCGCACCGGCGATCAGTGCGCCGGCAACGATGCCGCCGACGATAGCCGGGCCGACCCAGCGACCGCGCCGGGCGACAACGATCTTCTCGGCCTCGGGCGCCTTGGCGATCAACTGGGGAGCCAGCGGAGCCACGGCGCCGGTGAGGGACACCTTCGGCTCTAGGGGAAGCGGGGCCTCTGCCGCGGACACGGCGGTGGCGCCGAAAGCCATGGCGGCAGCGAGCACGGCGGCGGCTGCGAAGCGGGTGAAGGACTGCATTGCGGGTTCTCCTGGTGCCGTCCGGCGGGGACGGGACTTTCTATGTCGGAGGGCCAAATGGACTGACGGATCGCGACCCCTCCGGCGAAACCGTTGGGGACGCTATTGCCCTGCCCCTGAACCGAACATGAATGGTGAGACGGTTCCGTGGCGATCACGGGGTGAACGTGCGGCGGGGAAGCTGGTTCCCGCGCGCCGCACGCCCGGTCAGTGATGCGGCCGGTCAGTGACGCGGCCTGCCAATGGTTAGTGGTGCCGCCGGCGGGGGGCGCGGCCGGCTCAGGCAAGCGACCGCTGTCGCTGGCCAGCGCGCCCAACGTCAGCGCGGAGAGAGAACCATGACCATCTGGCGGCCTTCAAGGCGCGGTTCGCTCTCGACCTTGGCGATGGCCTCGACCTCCGCCTTGACGCGCTGGAGGACCTGCATGCCGAGTTCCTGGTGGGCCATCTCACGGCCGCGGAAGCGCAGGGTGACCTTGACCTTGTCGCCTTCCTCGAAGAAGCGGCGGATGGCGCGCAGCTTGACCTCGTAGTCGTGGTCGTCGATCGCAGGGCGCATCTTGATCTCCTTGATCTCGATGACCTTCTGCTTCTTGCGAGCTTCGGCGGCCTTCTTCTGCTGCTCAAATTTGAACTTGCCGAAGTCCATGATCTTGCAGACCGGCGGCTCGGCGCCGGGCGAAATCTCGACGAGGTCGAGGCCCGCGTTCTGGGCCCGCTCCATGGCGTCGAAGCGGCTGACGACGCCGACATTCTCGCCGGCCTCGTCGATCAACCGCACCTCACGGGCGCGGATGGCGTCATTGATCTTGGGACCGGTATCCTCGCGCTGCGGCGCGGCACGTTGCGGACGGCGGATGGTTCGTCTCCTGTGGTTGCTGCGTGGGGCGCAATCCTCGTTCGGGGCGGGCTGCGGCCTCTGCGCTGGCGCGGTGCAAAGCCCGCACGAGCATGGTTCCCGCGACGCCGCCGTCCCGAAGTCATTGCGCGTGCGGAGAATCCGAGAGAAGTCAAGGCAAGTCAAGACGGGAATGGGCGAAGCGCACCGCTCATGTGGCGTCGCGAAACGGCGGGGCCGCGCTGCGGTAGCGGCTGACCAGCGCGGTGCCGAGCAGACGGTCATAGACGATGAGCGTCGCGCGACGCATGGCGTCGAGGGAGAAGGCTGACGCCGCGTGGTCCCGGGCACGCAGCGCCATGGCGTCACGGGCTTCCCGCGAGAGGCCGAGAGCCTCGCCGATGGCGCCCGCCAGCGCCGTGGCGTCGCCCGGCGCGACGAGCCAGCCGGTGGTCGCTTCCCTCGGCACCGCCGGGGCGGCGAGGATCGTCTCCGGCGGCGCGCCGAGGCGGGTCGCGATGACCGGACAGCCCATGGCCTGGGCCTCGACGGCGGTCCGGCCGAACGCCTCGGGTTCGATGGAGGCGATGACGACGGCGTCGGCTGCGGCATAGGCGGCGGGCATGTCCTCGACGTGTCCGACGAGATGCACACGGCCGCCGAGGCGCGCGGTTGCTATCGCTGCTGCCAGATCATCGCGATAGGCGGTACGGCCCTGCTCGCTGCCGGCGAGGACGACGTGCGCCGACCCGAGGCGGCCCGCCTCGGCAAGTTGGCGGACGGCCTCGATCAGAACGCCCTGGCCTTTCCACATTGTCAGGCGGGCTGGTTGCAGGATGACCGGGGCACCATCTGGCAGGCCCCAGCGGCGGCGCAGGCGGGCGATGCGTTCGGGCGCGATGGCCGACCGGTCGAACTGGCCCGCGTCGACGCCGCGATGAATGACGGTCAGGCGCTCGGGCGCAATGCCGTAGCGCGTGCGCACGAGGTCGGCGGTATAAGCCGAGTTCGCGATGACGACGTCGGCCCGGGCCATGACGCTGTTATAGGCCTTCTTGAACGGACCGCTCTCGTTGTAGGCGCCGTGATAGGTCGTCACGAAGGGCACGCCTGTGCGCCGTGCGGCAAGCAGCGCGCTCCAGGCCGGCGCCCGGCTGCGGGCATGCACGAGCGAGACGCGCTCGGCGACGATCATGCGGGCAAGGCGGGCGGCGTTCCAGAGAATGCGGGCCGGGTTCTTGGTCGCGGCCGGGAAGTCGACGTGCTCGGCGCCAGCCTCGATGAGAGACGCGACCAGGCGGCCGCCCTGCGACAGCACGAGCGAGCGGGCTCCGGCTGCGGTGACCGCGCCGGCGATCTCGACAGCCGACAGCTCAGCACCGCCGGTGTCGAGGCTCGGGACGATCTGCAGTATGGTCGGCGGCATGCGTGACGGGTTCGCGGTCTGAGGGAGAGGCGGTCATAGGATGGGCGAGGGCGAGGTGCAATTCATCACGGTCGGCGCGGGCGCGCGCGAGCGTCACATCGCATACAGCCATGCCCCTGCGCCGGGCAACGGCGCCCCCGGCATCGTTTGGCTCATCGGCTTGCGCTCCGACATGGCGTCGACCAAGGCGACCGCGCTCGCGGAGTGGGCGCCGGGGCGCGGCTTCGGCCTGACGCGCTTCGAGTATTCGGGACACGGTCGCTCCTCGGGCGATCTCATGACGGCGACGATCGGCGACTGGCTCGAGGAGACGCTCGCGGTCTTCGACCGCGTCACGGACGGGCCGCAGATCCTCGTCGGCTCCTCGACGGGTGGCTATCTCGCTCTCCTCGCCCTGCGCGCGCTCCAGCACCGCGACGGCGCCGGGGCGGATCGTGTGCGCGGTCTCGTCCTCATCGCACCGGCCTGGGACCTGACCGAGGATCTGATGTGGGCGGAGATGGATGCCGCCACGCGAGCGGAGCTTCGCGACGCGGGTGTCATCCATCGGCCGTCCGAGTACGGCG
>JANRIT010000085.1:0-68332 GCA_033764645.1 Hyphomicrobiaceae bacterium | reverse complement strand
GTGCGCGCATCGTCCGATCCCGGCCTTTCACTACATGGTGGCGGTGGCGGGAGGAACGGACATCCCGCTCGTTCCTTATGCGCCATTCGGCACGGAGGACCTCGCTCGCCACGTCGCCAAGGGACTGGCGAAGCGCGATGCGTGCCTGATGGCCAACCACGGGCAGATCGCCATCGGGCAGAGCCTGGAGGCGGCGCTCGAGCTTGCCACCGAGGTCGAAATCCTCGCCGAGCAGTTCACGAAGGTGCTGGCGCTCGGCAAGCCAAAGCTGCTCGGCAAGAAGGCGATGGCCGACGTGCTCGAGCGCTTCAAGGCCTACGGGCAGCGCGCGCAGGGCGAAGGATGAAGCGGGCCTCGCGGCTTTGTGTTCGCGACGACCGACCGTCCGCCGCCGTAGCGCCGGCCTCAGCCCTTGCCATAGGCGATGCCGTTCTTGAAGAACACGCGGAATGGCGTCGTGCCGCTCGCGCTCCCGTCGATAGCGCGCCACTTGCCGTTGGTGCACAAAACCCCACCTTGCTCGGCGACGGCGTCGAACTCGACCACATTGAGGTATACGGCTGGATCGGCGCCTTGCTCGACGGCCATGAACGTTGTGATGCACTTGCCCTTGGAAACCACGGGGTCGTAGCCCTTGATGATAATGCCGCCCCCGCCGGTCGATGGGAACGTGCTCGTCAGCGGGGGCCATTTCGTGAAGTCCTCGGCGGCCGCAGGTTGTGGGGTGCCAAGAGCGGCGCCAACGCAGAGGAGCGTTGTCAGGGCGGGTTTCCGCGACATGATCATGGACTTTCCTTCGCTTCGCGTGTGGACCACCACCATGACGTGTACGCGGCGGAAGCGACGGGCGATTGCGTCAGCCGGCCAACTCTTCGCCACGGCGCTTGGCGGCGAGCACTGCATCGGTCATGAGCTCCGTCAGTCCCGGCTTTGCCATCAGGATCGCGAGCGCGGCAGCTGTCGTGCCGCCGGGCGACGTCACGTTGTGGCGCAGACTTGCCGCCGCCTCTCCCGTTTCAACGACGAGGCGGCCGGAGCCTGCGACGGTCGCGCGGGCAAGGCGGGCAGCAAGGTCGGGCGCGAGGCCAGCGGCGATGCCGGCGGCGGTCAGCGCCTCGATCATGTGGAAGACGTAGGCCGGGCCGGAGCCGGAAAGCGCGGTGACGGCGTTCATCTGGCTCTCCTCGTCGATGAAGGCGACCTCGCCGACGGCCGACAGCAGGGCTTCGGCGCGCGCGCGCTGGGTGGGGGTCGTCGCCCTGTTGGCGCAGCACACGGTGATGCCGGCACCGACGGCTGCAGGCGTATTCGGCATGGCGCGCACGACGGCCGCGCCCGGCGGCAGGTGGGCCTCGAAGCTCGCGAGCGTACGCCCGGCGGCGATCGAAAGCGTCAGCGTGTCGGCTCCGGCGAGAGGGGCCAGTGCTTTGAAGACCTCATCCATCACCTGTGGCTTGACGGCGAGCAGGATGACCGAGGGCGGGGCTTCGAGCGTGGCGA
Organism: Hyphomicrobiaceae bacterium; assembly: GCA_033764645.1. GTDB lineage: Bacteria > Pseudomonadota > Alphaproteobacteria > Rhizobiales > Hyphomicrobiaceae > Filomicrobium. The sequence goes on along the minus strand of JANRIT010000085.1, from coordinate 66,832 downwards.
TGGACGGCACGATCCTGATGCCGGCAGCTGCAAGATCGGCGGCCGCAGCCTCTGGCGGCGCGGGGTCCTGCACGATGATGGTGCTCGGGTCGAAGCCGGTTGTGAGCAGCCCGCGCAGGAGTGCGCTCCCCATCTTGCCGGCGCCGGCGACGAGGAGGGGACCTGGCAGGGTGAGCGGCATGGCGGGCATCCACGATCTGATGGCAGGCACGCCACGACGGCAAAGGCCGGGCGCGGGGCCCGGCCATCAGTAGCGCGCGCAAAGCAGAAGCGCCAATCACCGGCTCGTCGCAGCGACAAGGCGAGGCTGGCGGAGCGGCGTTTACGCCTGTCCTTCGGTCTCGAACATGGTCGAGACGAGGGCCTCGCGGGAGGGCTTGCCGGCCCACACGACGAACTGGAAGGCCTGATAGTAGCGCTCGCAGGCTTCGAGAGCGGCCTGCAGCATCGCCTCGCACTGCTCGGGTGCTGCGACGGCGTTGTTGAGCAGGAGCCCGTTGCGGTACATGACGAGGCCTTCCTGGGTCCACAGATCGAAGTGGCCGAGCCAGAGTTGCTCGTTGATCTGGGCAACGAGCCGATACATCTCTGACAGCCGAGCGTCGGGCACCTTGAAATCGAACGCGCAGGCGAGGTGCAGCGCCTCGAGGTCGTCACGCCAGTTGAGCGAGACATGATAGTCCGTCCAGGTGCCGGATACGATGAGCGTCAACTCGTCGGGGCCCTGACGCTCGCACGACCAGTCGTGGCGGCTCGCCAGATCCTCGAGGAGGTCGATCGGGTTCGTCACGCGCTCGTAGCCTAGCTGGGAAGATGCCATTCTGGTCCCTCGGTCTATCGGCGGCGGTGGTGGCCGCCGCTCATGGCGTGAGGTGTGGCGCATGGCCTTTCGCGGTCCATGGCGGGCCGCTGCCGGCACCATGCTGCCTCTCACGGATTGGGACGAAAGCATCCTGAACCGCGGATTCGCAACTCACGGGGGCAGAGTGTCCACGGTGATCGGGGAGGAATTGGGATCAGCGCAGCATCGGCGCGGTCCAAGCCGCACTTGGCTGTGCATAAAGGCGGCGCATGGCCAGCCGTGGCTGCGCGACACTCGACTTTGCAGGAAAGCGCGTCAGCGGCCGGCGGCAAGAGCGGCTTCGAGGGCGGCGATGCGGCCAGCGAGCGCCTCGTTCTCCGCGCGCGCCTTCTCGGCCATGGCCTTGACCGCCTCGAGCTCTTCGCGTGTCACGACGTCCATCTCGCGCAGCAACTTCTCGCCTTGGGCGCGCACCATCGTCTCCATCTCGCGCTTGACGCCCTGCGCGGCGCCGGCGGCATCTGTCATCATTTTCGCCATCTCGTCGAAGAGACGGTTCGTCGTTTGGGTCACGGGGAGCATCCTCGATCGGCCTTGCCATTCATGGCTGCGACTATGGCGGGACGGCCGTGCCGCGACAAGCCGGTGAAGGGTGCGACGGGCGGCGTTGCGTCGAGCCCAACTTGACGGCGCATCGGCGAGCCGGGACAACGGGGCGAAAGCGGGCGTCGTGGCCGGGGGCGGTTGGCCCTCGATCGGGGCATGGCGCTCCTGCGTCTTGAAGGATGATCGATGACCGTTCTGGCCGCGCTCGCAGCGATACCGTTCCCGGCGTTCGATCCCGTCGCCATCGAGATCGGCCCCATTGCCATCCGCTGGTACGGCCTTGCCTATGCCGCCGGCCTGCTGCTCGGCTGGCTCTACATCCGCCGCCTGCTCGCCACGCCCGCGCTGTGGCCGCGCTCGAGCCCGCCGATGCAGCCCGACGACGTCGATGAACTGCTCGTGTTCGTCACGCTCGGCGTCGTCGTCGGTGGGCGGCTCGGGCACATCCTGTTCTACGAGCCCGCGCACTATCTCGCCCATCCGCTCGAGGTATTCGCCATCTGGAAGGGTGGCATGGCATTTCATGGCGGGCTCGTCGGCACGGCGATCGCCATGCTGCTCTATGCGCGCCGGCGTGGCGTTTCGGTCTGGCCGGTCATGGATGTCGTCGCGGCCGCGGTGCCGATCGGCCTCCTGTTCGGCAGGCTCGCCAACTTCGTCAACGGGGAGATCGTCGGCTCGCCGACCGACATGCCCTGGGGCATGGTCTTCCCGGGCTGGGGGAGCGAGCCGCGCCATCCGGCCATGCTCTATGAGGCGGCGCTCGAAGGCATCGCGCTGTTCGCGCTGCTGCGCTACGCGACCCACACGCAAGGAACGCTCAAGCTGCCCGGCCTGACCACGGGTCTGTTCCTCGTCGGCTATGCGGCGTTTCGCATCTTCTGCGAGCTCTTCAAGTTCGTCGATTATCGGATGCTGCACCCCGACCTGCCGGTGACCAAGGGCATGGTCTACTCGCTGCCGATGCTGCTCGTCGGCATCTGGTTCGTGATCGCGGCGCGGCGGCGCGCTGCGGAAGCGGCCGCATGAGGGCGGCGCGTGGCGACGGCGCCGGCTGCGACGAGGCGGCGCGCCGGCCGACACCGCTCGCGCTGAAGCTCGCCGATGAGATCCGCCGCTCTGGCCCGCTGACGGTCGCAGGCTACATGGCCGCCTGTCTCGGCGATGCCGATCATGGCTACTACCGCACGCGACAAGCGATCGGGGCGGCGGGTGACTTCACCACGGCCCCCGAGATCAGCCAGGTGTTCGGCGAATTGATCGGCCTGTGGGCAGCCGTCGTCTGGCAGGGGATGGGTTCGCCCGACAGCGTGCGCTTCGTCGAACTCGGACCCGGGCGCGGCACCCTGATGGCCGATGCGCTGCGGGCCGCCCGCCTCGTGCCGGGGTTTCTCGCGGCGGCCGACGTTCACCTCGTCGAGACCAATCCGGTGCTTGTCGCCATGCAGCGGGACCGGCTGAGTGGGGCCGGTGTGGCTCCGGCGTGGCACGAACTGCTCGATGATGTCCCGGCCGGTCACACGATCCTCATCGCCAACGAATTCCTCGATACGCTGCCCGTGCGTCAGTTCGTCGGCCACCTCGACGCAGCGGCCGATGCCGTCGTCTGGCGCGAACGGGCAGTCAGCCTCGACGGCGAGGGGCGACTCGCATTCGATGCACTTGCGCTCGAGGGTGACGAGGCGCGGTACGTGCCGGGTTTCGGCAAGCCCTATCCCGGCGCCATCGCACAAGTGCACGAGCTTGTCTCGCTCACCACGGCCGTGGCGGCCCGCGTATCGCGCGGTTATGTCGCTGGGCTTTTCATCGACTACGGGCACGGCCAGACGGGGTATGGCGATACGCTGCAGGCGGTACGCGGCCAGGTCTACGAGCATCCGCTGACCTCGCCGGGCGAGGCCGACCTCAGCGCGTCGGTCGATTTCGCGGCGGTGGCCGGCGCATTTCAGCGGGCAGGATTGGTCGTCTCCGATTGCGTCACGCAAGGCTGCTTTCTCGGTGCACTCGGCATCGCCGAGCGGACGAGCCGGCTGATGGCGGCCAATCCCGGCCGAGCGGGGGAGATCGAGGCGGGCGTGGCACGTCTCATGGCGGTGCCGGGCATGGGTGACCGGTTCAAGGTGCTCGGTGTCAGATCGTCGACCACGGCGAACCTGCCGGGTCTGTGAGGATCGCGCGGTCGTCGCGCGTTTACAGGTGGCGACGGCCTCGGGTAGAGCGTTCGCTCGTTCGCCTCTTACCGATGGAGCATGGATGCTCGCCCCGCTGACGACGGCTCTTTTCGACGAGCGCCGCATCCGCCATGGCTTCTTCACCCGCCAGGGGGGCGTGTCGGATGGCATCTACGCCAGCCTGAACTGCGGGCTCGGATCGCGCGACGTGCCGGCCAACGTCATCGAGAACAGGGCCAGGGTCGCCATCCACCTCGGCGGTCGGGAGCCGGTCGTGCTTTCGCCCTACCAGGTGCATGGCGCCGACGTCGTCGTCGTCGACCGCGTCGTGGCACGCGGCAGCCTGCCGAAGGCGGATGCCATCGTGACGGCGACGCCCGGTCTCGTCATCGGCATCCTGACGGCCGATTGCGTGCCGGTTCTGCTGGCCGACGCCGAAGCTGGCATCGTTGCAGCGGCCCATGCCGGCTGGCGCGGCGCGGTGGCTGGCGTCACCGACCGCACGATCGAAGCCATGGAGCGGCTGGGCGCCCGGCGCGCGCACATCGCTGCCGCCATCGGGCCGGCGATCCAGCAGGCCAATTACGAGGTGGGGGTCGACTTCATGGCCGATCGGATCGGAAACGACGGCGTGGACGTACGCTTCTTCGCCGTGCCCGCGCTCGCCGGGGGAGAGGCGGACGGGCGAGAGGCGGATGGGCGGCCGCATTTCGATCTACCCGCCTATGTCGCCGACCGGCTGGCGCGGTTCGGCGTGGAAACCATCGAGTCCATCCGGGATTGCACCTGCGAGCGGGAAGACCATTATTTCAGCTTCCGGCGCGCGACCAAGCGGCAAGAGACTGATTACGGGCGCCAAATCTCCGCCATTGTCGTGACATAACTGCACAATCCACAAGAAGGTTCGCGTTCGACCCTTGGACGGCACCTTACGGGTGCCCCGGCGTCCGTGGCGGGGCTGGACGGGACATTCGAGTCCGGTTTACATCGGAAATGTCGTGTACCGGATTTTGGAGTCGATAAGGCCGCAGGGTTCGTACGCCGGCCGCCGGATGATCTTACGATCATTAAAGGGGGACGTCGTCGTGAAGACCGATACAGTGACCGCACTGCGGCACGTGGGGGCCCGCATCTTGCAGGTGGGGGTCGCGGTATCCTTCGGCCTGATCGCAGCGGGATGCGGTACGACCGCCCCGTCGCTGTTCCCATCCGAGGGAGCGACCGCTCCGCTCGCCGGCGACGCCGCCGCCGCGAGCCAGCAGGTCAGGGTGGCCATCGCTCCGGTGATCGGCCCGCCCGAGACCATCACCAAGGATTTCCAGGCTCAGCTCACATCGGCCCTGCAGAAGCGGCAGATCGGCGTGTCTGCGTCGACGGCCGAGCCTGCGCGTTACACCCTGCGCGGCTACATCGTCTCGGCGCAGGAGCGCGCCGGCACCAAGGTCTCCTACATCTGGGACGTCACGGATGCGGCGGGCGCGCGGGTGCACCGCATCACCGGCGAGGAGGTAGCGGCCGCCGCGACGGGGCGCGATCCGTGGAGCGCTGTCAGCGGTCAGATCGTCGCGACGATCGCCGACAAGACGGCAGGACAGCTTGCAAACTGGATCCCGACGCAGGGTGGCGCCGCTGCGCCGGCCATCGCCGGCACGCCAGCCACCACCGGGCCGGGCGGCACGGCTCCGCCGTCAACGAACGCCATCGCCGCGCCGGCAGCCGGTATGGTGCCGCCGGGTTCGCCCTCGGGCGGGTCGGCGACGACGACGGGCAGCATAGAGCGCAACGCAGCGGTCTCGGCCGTCGTGTCGGGCGTGAAGGGTGCGCCCGGTGACGGCAGCGTGTCGCTCGCCGGTGCGCTTCAGAAGGAACTCGTCCGTAATGGCGTGCAGGTCAGCGACACGGGCTCGACCTCGGCCTATCGCATCGATGGCCGAGTCAAGGTCGGTCCCGGGGTCGGCGGCAAGCAGCCCATCCAGATCGACTGGGACGTGATCAGCCGCGAGGGCACCAAGGTCGGCACCGTGTCCCAGAAGAACGACATTCCGCAGGGCTCGCTCGACGGCGCCTGGGGCAAGACAGCCGACGCGGCGGCGGCGGCGGCTGCACAGGGCATCATCAAGCTCTTGAAGCCCGGCGGACAGCAGCAGGCCGCGCGGGCCAACTGAGCGCGTCGTTCGACTGACTGCGTGGCATCTGCTCGATACTCTTGTACAAGGGCCCGGCGCCGACTGCCGGGCCCTTTGTTGTCGAGACGCCAGAACGACGCTCGCTCACGCCAAATCGACACATTCGACAGCGCTGCCGTTTACAGTGACAGTCCAGACTGGCTAGAGACGTGTCATCGTATTGTCGTGGAGTGCGAACGATGTCCTATGATGCGCGCCCGCACGCCGACGACGGCGTCCCGCCTCTCAAGCTCGTCTCCGGCAACAGCAACCGGCCGTTGTCGGAGGGCATCAGCGAATACCTCCGGACGCCGCTCGCCAAGGCGCAGGTCAAGCGCTTCGCCGACCTCGAAATCTTTGTCGAGATTCAGGAGAACGTGCGCGGTCAGGACTGCTTCGTCCTGCAGTCGACGTCCTACCCTGCCAACGACAACCTGATGGAACTGCTGATCCTCATCGATACGCTGAAGCGTGCTTCTGCGCGCAGGATCACGGCGGTGCTGCCCTACTACGGCTACGCGCGTCAGGACCGCAAGCCGGGACCCAGAACGCCGATCTCGGCGAAGCTCGTCGCCAACCTCATCGAGCGGGCCGGTGCCGACCGGGTGCTGACGCTCGACCTGCACGCGGGCCAGATCCAGGGCTTCTTCGACATCCCCGTCGACAATCTGTTCGCGGCGCCCGTGATGGTCGCCGACATCATGAAAACCTACGATCTCGAGGACCTCGTCGTCGTCTCGCCGGACGTCGGTGGCGTCGTGCGCGCGCGCGCGCTCGCCAAACGCATCAACGTCCCGATCGCCATATGCGACAAGCGGCGCGAGAAGCCGGGTGTGTCGGAGGTCATGAACGTGATCGGCGACGTCGACGGCAAGCGCTGCATCCTGATCGACGACATCGTCGATAGCGGCGGCACGCTGTGCAACGCCGCCGAGGCGCTGCGCAAAAATGGGGCGACCGAGGTGACGGCCTACATTACCCACGGCGTGCTGTCCGGCGGGGCGGTCTCGCGCATCCGGCAGTCGGCGCTGTCGTCGCTGGTGATCACCGACTCGATCCTGCCGACGGAGGCCGTGAAGGCTGCCAAGAACATCCGCGTCCTGTCGATCGCCCCGCTGATCGGCGAGGCCATCGGGCGGACGAGCCGCGAGCAGAGCGTGTCGAGCCTGTTCTACAGTTCACCCGCCGTAGAGGAGCGCTGAACGGCCTCGCGGCCTGCGAGTTGCGACTGCCTGCTGGCACTCTACCCCAGATTTCAGAATGCTCTTTGCGCGTCGGCGTGACTTCCGCATCGCCAACGTCAGCGGATCGCGATAGACTTTAGACGTCGCAATCAGCTTCGAGAGAGCGCCATGGCAAAGAGCGGTGAAGGCAAGGGCACGGGCAGCAAGGCGGCCGCAGCGGCGGCCAAGACACTCGCCGACCCGAAGGCGAGCAAGTCGGCGAAGACGGCGGCGGCCTCCGCGCTGACGCAGAAAAACAGTTCCGAAAAGACGAGCGCCAAGGCCGCGACCGCCGCATCGAAGACGCTCTCGGACCCGAAGGCGAGCAAGTCGGCGAAGTCGGCTGCGGCGTCCGCTCTCGCCCAGAAGCCGGCCAAGAAGAAGTAGGCTGGCCAGGTCCAGGCCGAAGCGCTTTCGGGATCGCAGTCGGCGGATGGCCCGGCAGCAGTGGGCCAGGTAGCGCGGGTCCTGGCTCCTGCGGCAGGCCGAGCGCGGGGTGCCGCACTTCAGCTCACCTCAACACCACCGCCGTTCAGCCCATGTCGCCATCGGCGCGCGGGGCGACGATCCTCGGGGCGGGGGCGCTCACCTTGCCAGCACCCTCTTCGCCGCTGTCGCGGAACCGGTTCGTGATGGGATAGCGCCGGTCGCGGCCGAAGTTGCGCGCTGAAATCTTCACCCCCGGCGCAGCCTGCCGGCGCTTGTACTCGGAAATGTTGAGCAGTCGTTCGACCTTGCGGACGGTCGCGGCATCGAACCCGCGCGCAATGACCTCGGCGATGCCTGCTTCCTGTTCGACGAGCGCGACGAGGATGGCGTCGAGCACATCGTATGGCGGCAGGCTGTCCTGGTCGGTCTGGTTCTCGCGCAACTCCGCCGTCGGCGCCTTGGTCAGGATGCGCTCAGGGATCACGGAGCCGTTCGGCCCGCGCGCGCCCCTCGGCCGGTTGGCGTTGCGCCAGCGGGCGAGGCGATAGACCTCGGTCTTGTACAGATCCTTGATCGGATTGAAACCGCCGTTCATGTCGCCGTACAGCGTCGCGTAGCCTACCGACATTTCCGACTTGTTGCCAGTCGTCAGCACCATGCCGCCGAGCTTGTTGGAAATCGCCATCAGCGTCGTGCCGCGGATGCGGCTCTGCAGGTTCTCCTCCGCCAGGTCGGGCCCTCGTCCCTGAAACAGCGGCGCGAGGCTCGCGTTCAGTGCATCGACCGCCGGACCGATCGCCATCGTGTCGAGCCTGACGCCGAGGGCCGAGGCGCAGAGGGCCGCGTCCTCTAGGCTCTCTGCCGACGTGTAGCGATAGGGCAGCATCACGCAATGGACCCGCTCCGGCCCGAGCGCGTCGGTCGCGAGAGCCGCCACGAGGGCTGAATCGATCCCTCCCGACAGGCCGATGACGACGGAGGGAAAGCCGTTCTTCATGACGTAGTCGCGCAGGCCCGTCAGGCAGGCGCGGTAAGCGGCCTCCTCGCTCGCCTCGGATGGCGCGATGGGCCCAGGTGCGCACGACCAGCCATCCGCGCCGCGCTGCCAGTGCGTGACGATGACGCCATCGGTCCACGACGGCATCTGCACGGCGAGCGACCGGTCGGCGTTGAGAACGAACGATGCGCCGTCGAAGACGAGTTCATCCTGCCCGCCGACCTGATTGACATAGGCGAGCGGCAGTCCCGTCTCGGTGACCCGGGCAACCGCGATGGTGAGCCGCGTGTCGGGCTTCTTCCAGTCGAACGGCGAGCCATTGGGCACGACGAGTATCTCGCTGCCGCATTCCGCGAGGCACTCGGTCACCTCCTCCGACCAGATGTCCTCGCATATGGGCACGCCGATGCGCACGCCGCGGAAGCTGATGGGCCCGGGCAAGGGACCGGCTGCGAACACCCGCTTCTCGTCGAACACGCCATAATTGGGCAGGTCGACCTTGTACCGGACGGCAGCGATCTCGCCTCCGTCGATCAGCACGACAGCGTTGAACACCTTGCCTTCGTCGGCCCACACCGTACCGACGAGGAGCCCCGGACCTTCAGCCGGCAGCTTGGCCGCGAGCGTGTCGACGGCCTCGCGGCAGGCGCGCTGGAAGGCGGGCTTGAGGACGAGATCCTCGGGCGGATAGCCAGCCAGGAACAGTTCCGGCAGCACGACGAGGTCGGCGCCGAGACTGTGCCCTGTGGCGTGCGCGAGGAGCGCCTTCTGCACGTTGCCGGCAATGTCCCCCACGGTGGGGTTCATCTGCGCCAGCGCGATGGCGAGCTTCGAGGGTTGTTCGGTCATGTGCCCGACATTAGGTCGGCCGGCGCAAAGCGCAAATGCCGCCGTCGAGGTGGAGCGTCGGTACCCTGGCAAAACGACGGGCGCCGCGCATGCGCGACGCCCGTGCGTCCGGCAAGCCGGTTCGGCTGATCAGATGATGTCGCTGGCGTCGAGATTGACGACGCCGACGACGAGAATGGTGTTGGCCGTCGTCACACCATAGTCGACCCGCGCGCCGACCACGGTCGCGCCGTTGAAGGTGAACGTGATGCCGTTCTGGATGGTGAAAAAGCCGACCGCATCGATCTTGTCGAAGCCGCGTGCGAAGTCGGTGATGACGTCGAGTGACGCGAACACCGACGGCGAGGACTGGTCGTCGAAGCGGAAGATGTCCGCGCCGCCGCCGCCCGTGAGCGAATCCGCACCGCGCCCGCCATCGATGATGTCGTTTCCTTCGCCACCCGACAGGAGATCCGAACCATCCCCGCCGAACAGTTGGTCATTGCCGGCATCGCCAATGAGGCGGTCGCTGCCGGCGCCGCCGATCATGCGGTCGTTGCCCGTCCCACCGAACAGACGGTCATTGCCGGACCCACCGTCCATGACGTCGTTGTTATTGTTGCCGCGCATGGTGTCGTTGCCGACTTCGCCCTTCATGAAGTCGTTGCCGTTGCCGCCCGACATGACATCGTTGCCGGTGCCGCCGAACATGCGGTCGTTGCCGTTGGCGCCGTTCATGACGTCGATATTGCCGAGACCGAACAGGCTGTCTGCGAGCGCGGTGCCGTTCAGGATGTCTGCGCGGTTGGTGCCGCGAAATGTAGCCATGAGACGAAACTCCAATGTTGCTGGCGCCGGTGCGAATCCGTCCTGGCTCGTCGAGATCGCCCCTGGAGAGGGCGGCGCATGGGCGCCAGCCACCTCCTCTTACCGCATCAGACGTATCGGTTCAGCAAAAGCAAAACAAGATCAATCCCGGTCGATCCGTACAAGGATCGGCCTAACTCGTAAACGGCGAGGGGCACTGCCCTCGCCGCCGTCCGGCGTGACACTACCTCCTAAGCGGCCGCCGCCTCGGCGGCTGCCGTGGCGCGATCCTGCGTCATGCGCTCGGCGACGAGGAAGGCGAGTTCGAGCGCCTGGTCGGCGTTGAGCCGCGGATCGCAGTGCGTGTGATAGCGGTCCGACAGTTTGGCTTCCGAGATGGCGCCAGCGCCCCCCGTGCACTCCGTCACGTTGTCGCCCGTCATCTCGACGTGGATGCCGCCCGGGTGCGTCCCCTCGCCGCGATGCACCGCGAAGAAGGCCTCGACCTCGTGGCGGATGCGGTCGAACGGCCGGGTCTTGTAGCCGCTCGAGGCCGTGATCGTATTGCCGTGCATCGGATCGCACGCCCAGACGACGCTGCGGCCTTCCCGCTCGACGGCGCGGATGAGCTGCGGCAGGTGCTTTTCGACCTTGTCGAAACCGAAGCGGCAGATGAGCGTCAGCCGGCCCGGTTCGTTGTCGGGGCTCAGTGCGTCGATCAGCCGGATGAGGCCGTCGGGCTCGAGGCTCGGTCCGCACTTGAGGCCGATGGGGTTCTTGATGCCGCGCATGTATTCGACGTGCGCATGGTCGGGCTGGCGCGTGCGGTCGCCGATCCACAGCATGTGCCCGCTCGTCGCGTACCACTCCCCCGTCGTCGAATCGACGCGGGTCAGAGCCTCCTCGAAGCCGAGCAGAAGCGCCTCGTGGCTCGTGTAGAAGTTCGTCTGGCGCAACTGCGGTGTCGTCTCTCCGGTGATGCCGATGGCGCTCATGAAGCGAAGCGTCTTGGAAATCTCGTCGGCGAGCGCGTGATAGCGTGCTCCGTGCGGGGTGTCCTTGGCGAACGGTAGCTCCCACTGTGTGACGCGGTTGAGATCGGCATACCCGCCCTGCACGAAGGCGCGGATCAGGTTGGCCGTCGCGGCAGCCTGCCGGTAGCCCTCGAGTTGGCGGCGCGGGTCGGGCACGCGCGCTTCCGCCGTGAACTCCGTGCCGTTGATGATGTCGCCACGATAGCTCGGCAACTCGATGCCGCCCTGCTTCTCGGTCGGCGAGGAGCGCGGCTTGGCGAACTGCCCGGCGATGCGCCCGACCTTCACGACGGGCGTCTGCCCGGCGTAGGTCAGGACGACGGCCATCTGCAGGAAGACGCGCAGGAAGTCGCGGATATGGTCCGCGCCGTGCTCGACGAAGCTTTCCGCGCAGTCGCCGCCCTGCAGCAGGAAGCGCTTGCCTTCGGCAACGTCGGCGAGGCGGCGCTTGAGGTCGCGCGCTTCCCCGGCGAACAGCAGCGGCGGAAAGGTCGCGAGCTTCGCCTCCACCTCGGCGAGCGCCACGGCGTCGGGATAGTCCGGCACCTGCACGATCGGCAGCTTGCGCCAGCTCGACGGGCTCCAGGGGGCGGCCATGGCAGTCTCCTCGCAACGAAACGGGTGCCGGGCGGTTGTGCGTCCGGGCCCCGCTATATAGGCCAAGGGTCGAGACAGGGAAAGAACGGCGTCGGCCTCGTGATGACGGGTATGGCCGAATGAACCGCGGCGCAGCGTGGCTTCCGCCCGCAGCGTTTCAGCGCGCCTGCAAGACCTCGGCTTCGATCAGGATGCGGATCTCGTCGGAGACGAGCGGGATCGTCCGCGTCAGCCCCCACTCGGAGCGCAGGATCTGGGCACGCCCCGAAAACCCGGCGACCGTCTGCCCCTGATAGTTGGGGTTGATGCCGGCGAGCGGATGCTCGCCGTGGAAATTGAGGGTAACGACGAGCACCACCGGCTTCGTAATACCGTTGATTGTCAGATTGCCGGTGACGTTGGCAGTGGTCGGGCTCGTCGGCGCAACCTCGGTGCTGACGAACGTGATGTCCGGGTGCGCGGCCGCATCGAAGTAATCGCCGGTCTCGACGAGATGCCTGTCGAGTGCGGCGACGCCCGTCGCCAGATCACGCACCGCCATGCGCACGCTGACGCGGCTCGCCTGCGGCGCGGCGGGATCGAATTCGAGATTGCCCTCGACCTTGCGCACGATGCCGGATTGGCGCGACAGGCCGAGATGGTCCCACGTCGCGCGCACTTCAGTGTGGTCGGGATCGAACGTGTAGGTGGCGGCTGCCGCCGCAACCGGCACGGCAAGCGCGGCGATGAGTGCTGCGATGAGTGCAGTCAGCACCGCAGCGGTCGCCCGGCGGGCGGAGGGCAAGGACATCGATGGGCTCCCCGATCCGTTACAGCCCGGCGGCCATGCCGCCATCGACGGCGAGTTCCGCCCCCGTCACGAACGCGCTCTCGTCGCTGGCGAAGTAGAGCGCCGCGTAGGCCACGTCGCGCCCGCTGCCGAAGCGGCGCAGCGGCGTGCGGTCGATGAGGGCTTTGTTCATGGCCGGATTGCGCAGGACGCGGTCCGTCAGCGCCGTTTCCACGAAGCCGGGCGCCAGTGCGTTGACGCGGATGTTGAACGGCGCGTACTCGACCGCGAGCCCCCGCGTCAGGGCTGAAACCGCACCTTTGGTGGCCGAGTAGCCGGTGAGCTGGCGCAAGCCGCGATGGCCCATGATCGAGGCGAGGTTGATCAGCGAGCCGCGCCCCGAGGCCTTGAGCAGCGCAAAGCCGTCGCGGGCGATGCGCACGACGCCGTCCAGATTGACGTCGCGGATCTTCTCCCAGTCGGCATCCGACATGTGGCGGAAGTCGCCGCGCACGTTGAGGCCGGCGTTGTTGACCAGGACGTCGATGCGCCCATGACGGGCTTCGAGCGAGCGGAATAGGGCGCTGACGTCCTGGCCGCGAGCGACATCGACGGTCATGGCGCTGGCCATGAGCCCGCGCGCTGACAGCTCGGCGGCCGCCGCAGCAGCGCCCTCACCGTTGATGTCGGTCAGCGTGACGTCGGCGCCCTCCTCGGCGAACACCTCCGCGATCGCCCGTCCGATGCCAGACGCAGCTCCCGTGACGACGGCGATCTTCCCGGCAAGCCTTTCCCCGGCCATGGTTTCTCCTTCACCAACCTGGGCCGCAGCGATACCGCCGGGAGCGCCGCGATGCAACGCGTGAGGAAAGCGGAGCCCGCTCGACGACACGCTACTGCTTCAGCGTGTCAGGATGGCAAGTGACGTCGGCTCGGGGCTGGCGGCGCCCGGCGGCGTGACCGAGCCCAGAACGAGAACACCAATGCCGGGACAATAGGCCGCGAGCCGCGTGACCGCCCAGTGCACACCATACTGGCCCGCGTCGATACCCGGCGTCGGCCGGTCGGGATTGTCGTAGTCGTGCAGGATGATGAGGCCGCCGTCGGCAAGCCGCGCCAGCGCGCCGACCATGTCGAAATAGGCGCCCGTCTCGGAATGATCCCCGTCGATGAAGATGAGATCGTAACGGCTCGAGCCTGCGGCGAGATGGCGATCCGACTGGCCGACATGGAAGTGGACGCGCTGGGCGAGGCCGAGCCTGTCGAGGCGCGTCCGCGCGCTCATGGCCGCGCCGAAGCGGGCATAGTGGCGCGCACCCTCGTCGTTGACGTCGACGATGTCGACCGTGTCGAGATGGCCTGATCCTTCACCTTCCGCATCAGCGCCGCCGAGTCCAGCGGCGAGATAGAGCGTCGAGTGACCGAGGTGCGTGCCGATTTCGAGCGCGCGCCTGGCTTCGAGCCCGCGCGCGATCGCATAGAGGACGAAGCAGTCGACTTGCCGCGCCGATTTCGGGCGCTCCCCGCGCGCGACGGCCTCGGCGCGATCGTGCAGCGCGGAATAGTCGGCGGCGATGCCGGGATCGGCGAGCCAGCGATCGATTTCCGCCCGCTCGATCCGCCGCTTGGGCAGGCCGGCGAGAGTGCGCGTGATGCCGCCCCCCGTCATGGCGAGTGCTGACATTTTGATGTCGTGCGCCCAGATGCGCGCCCGCTGGTCGGGCTTGAGCATTTTGCGCCGCTTGATCGGTTTGCTCATCATCGGCGCCTCCCAACGCGGCGCGCAGTTTAGTCGGGCAGGGGTCGGAAGCAACAGCGAGCACGATCGAGAGGAGGGCCACCGCGTCGCAAGTCAGTGCGTGGTCAGCTCGTTTGCCAGCCACCGCCGCGGCGCACGGCGGCGTCGCGGTTGCGTGCTGCCTCGGGCACCTCGAGGCCGACGAGCGGCAGAAGGTGGCGCATGTTGGCGGCGATCAGGTCTGCGAAGATCTTTAGGCCGGCTTGATCGAGGGGGCGGAGAGCGGCTGCAAAGCCGTGGGCGAGATCGGCGATGTGAAGCTTCAACATGCGGCGCTGGGCGGCGGCGGTCGGTATGCCGAGTGCCTTCACGAAGCTCGACAGATCGGCGGTCTGGAGTGCCGACAAGGTCTTGGCCGCGCCGATGCGATAGGCAAACTCCTCGGTCAGGTCGGGATCGAGGCGCGTCGGGAGCAGGTCGTAGCGTGGGGCGATCTCGACGTGGCCAGCACCGAGGTGGAGAAGGGCGAAGTTCTTGGCATGTCCATCGACGTTGCCGGTCAGCAGGTCGAACACGGTGGCGCGCAGAAACCAGACCCGTGCTGCGATCGGATCGGCGGTTGCGTTCAGAACTCGCGCGATCGAGGTGGTGTCGAAGGACCGGTCGGGCGCGCCGTTGCGCTCGTACTTGAGCGATGGCGCAAGAGCGAGGGCCTGGGCGAAGTCCTCTTGATGCAGGCGGACGATCCGCCCCTGCGCATCGATGGCCCGATCGAAACGCCGCACCAGGAGCGCTTCGACCCCGCCGAATGTCAGTAGCTCTGCCTCTGCCGTGGCGAAGTCCAGTGTTCTCGACAGCAGAAGCGTGGCCGATTCGTAGAGCGCGTCGCGCCTGTGCTCGCGGTCGGGCACTTTCAGGATATGCGTCGTAGGAGCGCCGCTGGCCCGTTTCGGTTCTGCAAATCTCCCATCGGGCAACCGCGTGATGGCGATCTTGCTCTGCATGCCGGCAAGTGGTGAAGGATCGGCTGTGCCCTGCGGCAGGCGGCGGCGTTTGTGAAGCTCCGTGACGATGCGTTGAAGTCGGTCCTTGCCGATCACGTTGTAGTCGGTTGCGAGGTCGCCGGGGACCTTGGCCGGCGGGGCGCCCTGCGGAAGCACCGACAGCGCGCCGGGGCAATCGCGACCGAGATGAAACAGCAAGCCGGCGATGTCGGCGCGCTCGAGGCCTTCGCGCGCCATGACCCGTTCGAGCAAATCGTCGCGCTCCTGCAGGAGGTTGCCAAAGAAGGCTCGCGTCGCAACATCGCCATAGGGCTCGTCGGTCACTGGTAGCGATAGCGACAGCGGCAGAGCGTCGTCGCGCGTCAGGTGACGGGCCGAATAGGCAAAGGCGAGATTGCCGTTGTCGCCGCGCGACAGATGGCCGGCAGGATTGGCGAACCCGTCGATGTGCACGTCGAGGACGAGTGCGCTCATCTGCGACGGTGCGCCATCAGTTCGATGCCGCACGTGGCCAGGACGGCGAGAACCTTGCCGATTTCAAGCGTCGGCTTGCCGTTCTCGAGCTCCGACAGGAAGCGCCGCCCGACGCCGGCGTGATCGGCCAGCTCCTGCTGGGCCAGCTTGCGCTCCTTGCGCACGGAACGCACGAGAAGGCCGATGTCGGGAGCCGTCGAGACGGCAATTGCCGAAGCGTGCGCGCCACGCGACGCCCCGGCCACGGGCGATGGCTCGGGCCGTGCCCCATCGATGCCCGGCGCTGGGCGGCGTGCTATGCCGCCGTTCGCGGGAGGTCGTGGGTCGTCGAACATCGGCATTGGCGAGGACCCCCGCGCCATGATTCCACGTCTGACGGCGTCGGGGAGCCTGTCGTAATGCAATGCCAGGGCGGGGCGCAGGCTCGCTTCCAGGTCCCGCAGCACCTTGGCCGAGTCCGGCAGGTCGTCGAGCCCACTTCGGCTGCCGCCTCGCACTTCGCCCTTCCGCTTGGGCCTCTGTTGTGACGATTTCGAATTTGATCGTGCCATGTCTCGCTCCCGAGCGGGAGCATAACTTGATCCGGACGTCGCATCAAGCTCAATTGCTACTGAGCGGGAGCAAGTCATCACGATCGATCCTGAACGGGATCATTCGCGCATGACTGATCCCGAACGGGTGCAAACCGATCACGTTGTTCCCGTTCAGGAGCGAAACCCGCCGCCTCGCACTCAGCCGGGGCCGCCCACCCCGGCCAGCCGCTCCGAGCGCGTGCGCATCGTCACGAGTTCCTCCGCCGCGCTCGGGTGCAGCGCCATGGTGGCGTCGAAGTCGGCCTTGCGCGCGCCGAGCCGCATCGCGATGGCTGCCATCTGCACGATCTCGGCGGCGTCCTCGCCGAGCACGTGGCAGCCCACGACGCGGTCGCTGTCGGCGTCGACGAGGAGCTTCATCAGCATGCGCTCACCGCTTCCCGACAGGGTCGCCTTCATCGGCCGGAAGCTCGCCCGGTAGACGTCGACGGCCCGGCACCGCGCGAGCGCTTCCGCTGTCGTCCAGCCAACCGTGCCGATCTCCGGCGTCGAGAACACGGCGGTCGGGATCATCGAGTGATCGGCCTGCCAGGGCTTGCCGCCGAACGCGCTGTCGGCGAAGGCATGGCCCTCGCGGATCGCAACCGGGGTGAGAGCGACCCGGTCCGTCACGTCACCGACGGCGAAAATGCTCGGCACGCTGGACCGGCTGTCCTCGTCGACGATGACCGCACCGTTCGCAGTCAGCGCGACCCCGGCCTCATCGAGGCCGAGACCGGCCGTGTTGGGGCTGCGCCCGATGGCGAACATGATCTGATCGGCCGGCAGCGTCCTGCCATCATCGAGATGCCCGAGAAGGCCCTCCCCGGTGTGCTCGATGCGGCGGAACACATGGCCCATGACGAGGCGGATGCCCCGCCGGCCCAGCGCGGCCATGAGGCCGTCGCGCAAATCCTCGTCGAAGCCGCGCAGCACCTTGTCGCCGCGATAGATGATCGTCGTCTCCGCGCCGAGCCCGGCGAAGATGCCGGCGAACTCGACTGCGATATAGCCGCCCCCCGCGATGACGATGCGTCGCGGCAGCTCGGCGAGGTGGAACGCCTCGTTCGACGTGATCACGTGCTCCCGGCCTGGGAGCTTCGGGTCGATGTTGGGCTGTCCGCCCGTGGCGATCAGGATTTTACCCGCGCTGACGGTGCGCCCGCTCGTCGTGAGCCGGACGGCATGGGGACCCTCGACCACCGCGCGCTCGGTGAAAAGACCCACCCCGGCAGCCTCGAGCCCGCCACGGTAGAGCCCTTCGAGCCGCGCGATTTCGGTGTCCTTGGCGGCGATGAGACGCGCCCAGTCCAACGTCGGCGCGGCCGGCAGGGACCAGCCGAACCCGGGCGCGTCATGAAAGTCGTCGGCGAAGCGGGAAGCGTAGACGAGGAGCTTCTTTGGCACGCAGCCGCGGATGACGCACGTGCCGCCGAAGCGATCCGCCTCGGCGACGGCGACACGCGCCCCGTGTCCTGCCGCAATGCGAGCAGCCCGCGTGCCGCCCGAGCCGGCCCCGATGACGAAGAGATCGTAGTCCATCAGCCCCTCGCGCCTCGCGCTGACATCGGCTTTTTCAGGGGCATCTTCAGGCGGCGCCATCGGGGTCGTCGAAGCCGAGATGTGTCCCCTCGATTACCTCGATGCCGTCAGCGCCGGCGATGATGGCGACGTCGGCGATGCCGAGGAACAGCCCGGTCTCCACCACGCCGGGAATGAGCTTCAGGGCATCGTCGAGGCCCTCCGGGTCGGGTATGGCGCCGAATGCGCAGTCGAGGATGAGGTTGCCGCCATCGGTTCGGAACGGTGCGCCATCTGGCCCGATCCGCAGCGTGACGGGGCCGGTGCAGCCGACATCGGCGGCGAGCAGTTCCACGAGGTTGCGCGTTGCCGGCAGGCCGAAGGCGACGACCTCGAGCGGCAATGGAAACGCGCCGAGCCTGTCGACCCGCTTGGAGGCATCAGCGATGATGATGACGCGATCGGACGCGGTCGCGACGATTTTCTCGCGCAGGTGCGCACCCCCGCCGCCCTTGATCAGGCGCAGTTCGGGATCAATTTCGTCGGCCCCGTCGACCGTGAGGTCGAGTGCTGGCGTCTCGTCGAGCGTACTGAGCCGAATGCCGAGCCGCAGCGCCTGCGCTCGCGTTGCTTCCGACGTCGGCACGCACATGACGTCGAGCCCGCCGCGCACCTTTTCGGCCAGGAGGTCGACGAACGCTGCCGCCGTCGAGCCGGTGCCGAGCCCGAGTTTCATGCCGGGCTCGACGAACTCCAATGCCTTCGCCGCCGCCGCCGCCTTCAGATCAGCACCCGTCATCGTCCGCTCCAGTGTCGAACCGCGCCACGTCTGCCGTGTGATGAACGATCAGCGCCGTGCGGACAAGGGTGTCGGCGAGTGGACGCGCGGCGGGTTACAATCCGCCCATCAGCACGTACTTCGTCTCGACGAACTCGTCGATGCCGTGGTGGCCGCCTTCGCGGCCGAGCCCGCTCTCCTTGACGCCGCCGAAGGGGGCCAGTTCGGTCGACATGACGCCCTCGTTGACGCCGACCATGCCAAACTCGAGTGCCTCGGCGACCCGCCAGGCCCGTCCGACGTCGCGGGTGTAGAAGTAGGCAGCCAGGCCGAAGCGCGTGTCGTTGGCCGCCCGGATGACCTCCTCCTCGCCACGGAAGCGGAACAGCGGCGCGACCGGCCCGAACGTCTCCTCCTGCGCGATCCTCATGTCGGCGGTCACGTCGGCGAGAACCGTCGGGCAGTAGTAGGTGGCGCCGGCAGCGTGAACGGCTGCCCCGGTAATGGCGCGTGCGCCCCTGCCGATCGCATCGCGCACGTGCTCCTCGACCTTGGCGACGGCCGCGGCGTTGATGAGCGGGCCGATATCGACGCCGGCTTGCGTTCCCGGCCCGACGACGAGATCGCGCGCGGCCGCGGCGAGCCGGCTCGCGAAGGCGTCGTAGATGCCGTCCTCGACATAGATGCGGTTGGCGCACACGCAGGTCTGGCCGGCGTTGCGGAACTTCGAGGCCATCGCGCCTGCGACTGCCTTGTCCACATCGGCGTCGTCAAAGACGACGAAGGGTGCGTTTCCGCCGAGTTCGAGCGCGACCTTCTTCACCGTCGAGGATGCTTGCCGCATCAGGATCTTGCCGACTTCCGTCGAGCCCGTGAACGTGACGGCCCGCACCGCCGGATGCGTAGTCAGGACTTCGCCCACGGGAATCGGATCGCGCGCGGTGACGACGTTGAGGACGCCCTTGGGCAGGCCCGCTTCCTCGGCGAGCGCGGCGAGCGCGAGCGCCGACAGGGGTGTATCCTCTGCCGGCTTGACGACGACGGTGCAGCCGGCAGCGAGCGCCGGGCTCACCTTGCGCGTGATCATCGCGTTGGGAAAGTTCCACGGCGTGATGGCGGCGACGACGCCGACCGGCTGGCGCAGGATGACGATCCTGGCGTCGGCTTTGTGCGACGGCAGCGTCTCGCCGCGGATGCGCTTGGCTTCCTCGGCGAACCATTCGATGAAGCTCGCGCCATAGAGGATTTCGCCGCGCGCTTCCTTCAGCGGCTTGCCTTGCTCGCGCGTCAGGATCAGAGCGAGATCGTCGGCGTGGGCGATGACGAGATCGTGCCAGCGCCGCAGGATCGCCGACCGCTCCTTGGCGAGCTTGCGCGACCAGCCGGGGAAGGCGCGCTGCGCAGCCTCGACCGCCGCACGGGTCTCGTCCGCGCCGAGGTCGGGAACGCTGGCAAACACGCCTCCCGTTGCCTTGTCGAGGACGGGAAGTGTCGGCTTGCCCACCCATGCTCCGTCGATATAGGCGTGGGAGCACAGGAGGCTCGGCGGCTGCAGATCCATCGGATCGCCTCGTGGTCGGCGTGGAAGATGAGAAAGTAACTAGGCCTGCGCCCCCGACACGGCAACCGACGGCAGGACATATCTCGCATGCAGGGCGCGACCATCGTCTTCGATCTCGACGGCACGCTCGTCGACACGGCCCCCGACCTCGTGCACGCCACGAACCACGCGCTCGCGCGCTCCGGGCTTGCCCCCGTGCCGGCACACGCGCTGCGCGGCTGGGTGAGCTTTGGCGCCCGGCGCATGATCATCGAGGCCCTGGCCCATCAGTCAGCGACCCTGCCCGAGGCGGACGTCGACGCGCTGCTCGATGCCTTCATCGCCCATTATGAAGCGAATATCGCGGTCGCCAGCCGCCCGTATGACGGCCTCGAGGGCGCGCTCGACACGCTCGCCGGGGCTGGCGCGACGTTTACAGTGTGCACCAACAAGCGCGAGGGCCTGTCCCTGAAGCTGTTGACCGAGCTCGGCCTCATGCCGCGCTTCGCCGGACTTGCCGGCCGGGACACCTTTCCCGTCTGCAAGCCGGACCCGGCCCACGTGCTGGGCGCCATCAGGCTCGCCGGCGGGCGGCCGGAAGCTGCCTTGATGGTCGGCGACAGCGCGACCGACGTCGCCTCTGCGCGCGCTGCCGGCATTCCAGTCGTCGTCACGTCGTTCGGCTATACCGAGATCGCGCCGGCCGACCTCGGCGCGGATGGCGTCTTCGACCATTTCGACGACCTGCCCGCGATGGCAGCCCGCCTGCTTGCCCGTTGAGGCGCGCCGGCCACCGCTCCGAGGGCTCCTGTGCGTGCCTCGGGCGCCCGTCGGGAAACAGCCACAATCGCTGCCAATGAGCGTCGGGGCCACCGCGGCACGCCGTGGTTCACCTGATGAGAGGAATGGAAACGATGCTGAAGCGTGTTGTCCTTGCCATGGCGCTCGCTGCGCTGGCTGCGGCTCCCGTCCAGGCCGCGAGCTACGCCAACCCCGACGACTGCCTGCAGGCCGCGTTCGACTATGCCAAGGGGGCAGAGGCCAAGAACCTCTCCAACGAGGTGCTCGACGATCTCGAGGAACTGCTCGTCAAGATGGAGAACCACTGCGATCAGAACCAGCTCGCCGAGGCCGCCGTCGTCGGCAAGGAGATCGAGAAGCTCGTCGGCAACTGATGCTCCGGGCACAGGGCACAACGCCGCCGCATCGCCTGTCCTGACCGGTCGGGCCCGCACGCATCGGGCTGCTTTCCCGGTTGCTGCGGCGCAAGATGACGGCGGGGGTTGGCAAAAGCCCCCGATAGCCCCTAAGTGACGGAAGGCGATGCCAACCAGCCGGTCACCCGCGGGTGGCAGGTCAACGTTGAGCGCGCCACTTCGCTAGAAACGACAACGAACTTTCCAAGGAGAACGCACATGCTGAGAACGACGCTCGCCCTGGCGCTGGCTACCGCCGTCATGCTGCCGCTCGCCACGAAGTCCTTCGCCAACGAAGTCGGCGGCCTGCCGATCCTGTCGACGAAGTCGGCCGCCGACCTGATCGCCCAGCGCGAGAAGTGGGGCGACAAGCCGTCGAAGACCTACAAGGACTGAGTATGGTGAGCCGGGCGCCGCGACCACCTGCCGGGTGGTGAGCGCGCCGCTCACCTCAGCTCCGTCACCCGGGTCGTTGACCCGGAAGGGGGACCAGGCCGCCGCGCGCGGGCTGGTCCCTTTGCTTTTTCGGGACTGTGCTTGGCTCGACATGGAGACCGGCGCGCGGCGCCAAAAAAGAGGTTCAGGGCCGCCGCCGCGCGCGCTCCAGCACGCGGCCTTCCTCGCGCACGATGCGCCCGCCGCCACTCGTCAAGTCGAGCGTCAGGATCGCGCTGCCCCGCCCCGCCGAGCGGCGCCCCGCGCCTGCGAGATCGAACTCGTAGTCGAAGCGCACCTCGACGCGCCGCCTCGGCCCTGGCAGCCGCTCGATCGATAGAGATCCCGGCACACGCGCATAGAACCGCTGCGGCCAGCGCTTGTAGTAGGCGAGCTTGTCAGCGATGATCCCCGCGCGCGCCTTGCGCCGTTGCCCGAAGTAGGCGACCCGCTCACCGTAGATGAGTTCGAGTTGCGCGGCGTCGAGATCCTCGCCTGCGAGGTAGAAGTTGTCGACGAAGCGGCTGATGGCCGCCTGCATGGCCAACGGGTCCTCGACCGCGCCGACGGGGGCTCCAACGCCGTCTTGTTCGTCGTCGGCAAGGCTGTCCTCACCGATATCATCTTCCGCAATCTGTCCATCGCCGGCATCCGGCTCGTCCCCGGCCGCCCCGGGTGTAGGCTTTTCGACCCGGGGAGCTACCGGCTCGGGTTGAACGGCCTGAGCGACACGTAGGAAACCAGGCCCACCCCTATCGGGTCGCTCGATGGTGGCAAGATCGAGCGCGTGGGGCGCGGCTTCTGCACGTGTCGAGAGCGCCATGCACGCGAGCAGAAGCGACGCGCGCGCCGGCGTGGAGCGGACACACATTGCGGACGACCTCCACGGCATTGGTCGAGCCCCGTGCCGATCAGCCGGGACGACCTGCCGGCCAGTACAGCGAACGGCCGGGGCGCTCGCAAGCTTCACGATCGCAATCGAAAATGGTCGAAATATCGTGACGAAAGCGTGGTGGCTCTTCACGCCGGAAGGCTGGCGGCCCGCCGTCCAGCCGGAGGCTGGCGACATCATGTGCGCCGGAGGCTGGCGACATCATGTGCGCCGGAGGCTGGCGACATCATGTGCGCCGGAGGCTGGCGACATCATGTGCGCCGGAGGCTGGCGACATCAAGTGCGCCGGAGGCTGGCGACATCAAGTGCGCCGGAGGCTGGCGGCCCCCCGAAGTCGCTCCCAGCGGAAGCCCTCCGGGTAGGCCGCCTCCCCGCTGCCGAAATCAGGAGCTCGGCAGCACGGCGATGTCGCGGATCGCGCCAGGCGCGCCCGCGACGGGACCGAGCACCGTCGCCTTGCCGGTCTCGACGTCGACGGTGTGCAGCTTGTTGTCGGCGATGAGCCAGGCCGTGTTCTTGCCGTCGGCGGTCGTATGGATGTCGAAGGCGAAGTCCTTCGCTTTGCCGACGCCGAGCGCGCCGATGGCCTTCAGCGTGCCGTCGTTGGGCTTCGTCTGGCGGATGAGGGCGCCGAGGGCCGCGTCGATGTCGTACATCGCCGTCTTCTCGGGCTTGCCGAACGAGTTGGAGTAGGCCGCCGCGACGACGGCAGGCTTCTTGCCGGTGTTCGGATCGTCGGGCTCGAAGGCGAGGCTGCCGTCCGTCGTGACCTTGCCGGTATCGACGTCGGCGCGCAGGTTGGTTCCGTCCATGCCCATGAAGCGCAGCTTGTCGGCAGCCGGATTGAAGTCGACGATGGCCGCATCACCTGCGATCGTCTTCTCGAGCTTGCCCGCCGCGGTCGCCTCGCCGGTCGCGGGATCGATCGTGAAGATGCTGCCGTCAGCGGCGATGCCGTAGAGCAGGTTGTTGGCGGGACGCACGTCGATGCCGAGCAGGCGGTCGACGCCCTTGACCTCGACGGTCTTCATCGCCTTGCCGGACTTGGCGTCGATGGTCACGAGGGTCTTGGCGCCGACCAGGCCGACGGCCATGTCGGCCGAGGCCGCTGCCGAGCTGGCAACGAGCGCGAGGGCCGAGACGGCCACGGTCTTCAAGCGGTTCATCGTGGAACTCCTTGTCCATGGGAGAGGGAGCGAGGGGACGCGCGCCACGGGCCGGGGCACGGTGGTGGGGGAGCTCGGCCCAGGCAGCACGACCCCTCGCACCAATCGAACACGCCGCGATCGCCGTTCGGATGCAGTGGGTTGAAAAAAAACTGCTCTCCTCACCGAGGCCGCATCCATTCGCGCTCCTCGTGTGTATGGTCGACGGGGGGTAGACCGGTCGCCAGGCCGTATCGTGGGGACGCGTATGGAGTTCGATCACGGCGCGGCGCTTGCAGCCTGTGCCAAAGGCGACCGGGAGGCCCTCCGGCGCCTCTATGAAGAGGAATCGAGACGCATCATGAGCGTCGCCCTGCGCATCGTCCGTCGCCGCGACCTCGCCGAGGAGGTCGTGCAGGAGACCTTCATCCAGGTCTGGCAGAAGGCTGCGAGCTTCGACGCTGGCCTCGGCTCGGCGCGCGGCTGGATTTTCACGATTGCCCGCAACAAGGCGCTCAACGTCGTCCGCGACGGCGCCCGCGAGGACCTCGTCGAGCCCGATGTCCTGGCAGCCCATGAGAGCTTCGAGGGCGCCGCGCACGATGCCGTGGCAACCCTTGCCATGTCGAGCAGGCTGCGCCAGTGCCTCGAGGCGGTCGAGCCGAACAAGCGCGATAGTGTCATCATGGCTTACGTCGGCGGCTTCTCGCATGGCGAGATCGCGGCCCTGTTGCGTGTGCCCGTCGGTACGGCCAAGGCCTGGGTCCGGCGCGGGCTGGCGGCCCTGAAGGACTGCCTCGCATGACGACACGCAGCACCGGTGAGCCCGCAGGCAGCCCCGACCCGGCCATCGAGGCCGGCGTCTACGTGCTCGGCCTCATGGAGGCCGACGAGGCACGCCGCTTCGAGGAGGCGATGGCGCGCGACGCCAGCACACGCGCCGGCGTCGCCTTCTGGCGCGACCGCTTGATGGAACTCGACATTTCGGCACCGCCGGTCGAGGTCGGCGACAAGGTGTGGTCGCAGATCCTCGCCAGTCTCGATCGGCCGGCAGCAGCCAGCTTCGTCGATCTCGCCGACCGCCGCGGTTCCGCCCCGCCCCGGCGGGGCACCATGGCTGCGTTCTGGCAGGGCGCGATGGCAGCGAGCCTCGTGGCGCTTATGGCTGCCGGGCTCGCCTACACCTATGTCAAGCCCGCCCCGCCGCGCCTCGTCGTCGTCCTCCTCGACTCCGGCGCGCAGCCTGTCTCGATCGTCGAGGCCGTCGACAGCCGTACGATCCGCATCGTGCCGCTCGGCGATCTTTCCATTCCGGCGGGCAAGTCGTTGCAGGTCTGGACGTTGCCGACGAAGGAACTGGGTCCGATTTCGATGGGCCTGCTGCCGGGGCCCGGGACGAGCGTGCTGACCGGCCCGGCGCTGCCCGAGCCGAAGCCGGAGCAGCTTTACGAGATCACTGTCGAGCCGGAGGGCGGCTCGCCGACGGGGCGACCGACCGGTCCGATCCTCGGCAAGGGCTTCGCCAAGGTGCCGCAGATCTGAGGCGGTCGCGGTCTCAGCCCCAGATCGGGCCGCCTCGCGCGCGGCCCGGCGCCGCGCGAGGCTGTCCCGCTTGCCACCACGGGTTTGCCGCTTGCACGGCCTCGAGCGCTTCTCTATAAGCGCGGTCTCTGTCGCCGGGCGTCATGCCCGGTCGCCGCCCAGGTAGCTCAGTTGGTAGAGCACGTGACTGAAAATCACGGTGTCGCTGGTTCAATTCCAGCCCTGGGCACCATCGCTGCCCTTCAGCATCAAGATGCGTAGTGCCGAACCGCATGATCCGCCGTCAAGACGGCTGGCGGCGCGCAACGATCGCATGCGAGGCCGTGCCCGCCGTCGCGCGCGTCATCACCAGTCGACGTAAAGCACGATCTCGGCTGTCCTCTGGACCCCGCCCCCTGGATTTGCGCTTGGCGTCGTTGCGAGGATGTCGATCGGTTCGGACATGCCGGCCGCCGTCAGCCGGCCCCGCAGCCAGTCGGCGCGCAAGGCCGGCAGATCGTCGTTGCGCAGGGGCGTCATGATGGGCCGCTGCGCGGTGCTGCGGCCGTAGCGGCCATCGCCGAGGGGCGTCAGAACGGCGAGTTGCTGCGCTGAAGGCTGATCGGCATCGCTGCCGATCACGCGCCGGGCATCGGCGCTGCCGCGCACGAACACGCGATGGTCCTTGGCGAGAAGGGCGACGGGATCGAGCACGTCGCGCTGGGCCTGTTCGATCCCGGGCCCCATCCGTGCCGGGTCGCCGTCGAGCCGGAAACGCGCGTCAGGGAACGTCAGCGGGACCCCGTCGACCTTGAGCCGCAGCACGTACCAGCTTCCGGTCAGTCCCTCGACGAGTTCGGCACCGGGTAAGGGAGCGATCTCGTAGAAGGGGGTGTCGAGGCGCTTGCCGATGAGGCTGCGCATGTACGCCACGACCTCGGTCACGGGCACGGTGGGGTCCGATGCGGCGGGCGGGCGCTCCAATTCCGCGATACGCCTCCGCAGCCCCGCGATCTCCTCCTCGGCGCGAGCCAGTGCTGCTTTGGCAGAAGCCTCGGCACGGGACTGGGCGTCGGCCGCTGCCTCCTGGCGTGCGGCCTCGCGGGCAGCATCGCGGGCGGTCCGCTCGGTGGTCAGTGCTGCCTCGGCGTCCTCGGCCTTGCGACGCGCCTCATCTCGCTCCGAGGTTGCCGTCGCGGCCAAACTCTCGGCGTCTCGCGCGCGCGTGAGCGCCTCCTGAACGGCCTGGTTCGGCTCCGGCACCGTCGGCGCGGCGGGCGGGGCAGGTGACGTGACGACCGCAGCCCGGAGCTGAGCGAGTTCGCGCACCGACCACGTGCCGGCGAATGCGATGCCGAGGAGACCAATGAGGGCGACGGCAAAGCCCGAGGCCGAATAGCGCCGAGCGACGGCAACGAGGCCGATCGCCGTCAATGCTAGTCCGCACACGAGCCCGATTGTTGCGAGCGTCTCGTGCGGAATGGTATCGGTAGGCAAGGCAAATCCTCCGCGAGCACCCTCCGGCTCGAACTTGCACTGCCAACATGACTTTTCAACCGCGTCATGCGTAAGGGGCGTCGACATGTCACCCGAGCAGCCGATGGACCTGACGGCCGATGGCATCGAAGCCTCGTTGGACACCGATCCCGATATCGAGCCGCGCTCGACGCCTGGCGCCCACTACAGCAAGCTGATCGATCAAGCCGGCGCCGGCGTGGGAGGGATGTCTCCCGACCGGCGGGCATTGCAGGACCTGGCCGACGCTGCCCTGGATGCTCATCTCGCCACGCTCATCAATGCCTGTGCCCGATCGATCGGAGTTGCGCACGCCATCTCCTTCAGTGACACCGGGCGGCAGGCGATCCGCGAGGCTTGGCGCTTCGCTGCCTCGATGGAACACCGGGCGGTGACGCCTCTGCATCTGTTCACGGCCATGCCGAAAGTCGAGCCAGATGCCGCTGCGTCGCTCGGCGCATTGGCGGCCTGCGACGCCAGGCAGTTGCGCATCGGTGCGCTGACGGCGGCAACCGTGTCCTTGGGCAATGCGGTCGCACCGCCGCGCGTCGATCACCTGTTGCCCGTGGAGGAGCTGTTGCGCTGGCTTGCAGCCGCCGCTGATGGCGGCACGTACGGCACCGGTCCCTCGCCTGTCGTTTCGCCGCAGCGTCTTGCCGACGTACTTCAGCCCAATGCGGGCGCCTGGCGGGGCAAGGACAGCATCCGGCGTCGCCTTTCCCAGGCCTCCCGCATTGGAAGGCCAACGGCGGCCATCGCTCGAACCGACAAAGGCGTCGACAACACGAGGACTACGCTCGGCTTTTTCAAGGCGGACATGCACAAGCAGATGACGTGGTCGCGGCGCCGTTTGAAGAAGCTCGACGACGGACTGGAACGATTGTCCGTAGGCGTCTCCGACGCTGCCCGCCGATCCGATATCGACAAAATCAACGAGAGTATCGGCGCCCTCGCAAGCAGAATCCCAATGGCGCAAGATCTGCCTGCGGACGAAGGCACGAGGGAGGTCTTGCCGGTCCTCGACAATGCATCGGCAGTCGGGTCTGCGCTCTCGCGCAAGATGCAGGAAATCGCGGACCGCCAAACGCAAGACAACCTGGCGCATCACGACCGGACCGACGCGATTGTGCGCGAAGGCTCGCAAGCCTCAGTTGCGGCCATCGCTGCCGTGGCGGCGGAGACCGCGGCACTGCGCGACGCTCTGCCTCGGCCGCCGTCGGCTCTCTGGCTCACCCTCGCCGCGGTGTCGGTTGCTGCCTTGGGCATCGCAACTGCCTTTGCCGTGTCAGACGCGACCACAGCCGGGGTACTGTTGCAAACGCTGACAGGGCAGCACCCGATGTCGCGCTGAGGCCTCGTGCGGTGCCGTTGCGTGAGTACTCTAGCTCCCGAGCCGCCGAAGGCGGTTGCCGACGAGCGCGGCAAGCTGTGCTGGATCGACCTCGTTGGGAACGGCAAGCCCGGACTGCCCGCCATAGCCGTCTTCGAACCACCCAGGCCGCCGGCGGCCGAAATACACGCCGAAGCCTGGGTAGATCGGCAGTGAGACGCCTGGGGCCTTGGCAAGGTCCTCGAGCGCGGCGTGGAGGCTGAGGATCGCCGTCGCCAAAGTCCGGCCGTCCGTCGGCAGCCCATCGGCCATCACGGAAAAGCCAAATCTCTCGCGGCATTCGGCGATAAGCGGCCTTGCTGCCGAGAGGACTTCGCTCCGGCTTCCGGCACCGGCCGCCGCCTCGACGGCCCCTCGCAGCGATCCTGAGCCCAGCGCTGCCCCGCGCGCCGTTGCAGCCGAGCCAGCAGAGCGGGCGCTGACCGGGAACTGAATGACGATCCCCATGGTGCCGACCTCACAGTCCGATACGGTCGTGAGCGGCACGGAATCGACCTCGCACACCACTCCTAGTGCCATGCGGCGCCCCCTGTAAAGCGCCCGGCGCGTCCTCTCCGTGCCCGTCATCGTGATGAGGGAGCCTGTGCGGCGTTCTACTCCCCGCGCTCACGAGCAAGAAATTCTGCGCCCCCGCTGCGGCGCAGCGCTGTGGCGTTCCAGGTGGCACCAAAGAGCATGGTTTTCTATTCTTATTTGTATGAGCCCCTATCAGAAGAAAAATCATTCCACTATGTTGCCGGTCACGGATCGCGGCGCGCACAGCCGCGCCACGGCCTGAACCGGGGGTGCTGATGTCGGACATGACCACATTGTTCATCCACGTCACACTGCCTGACGGCACGCGCCATGCGCTGGAGGCCCCCGAGGGCTATCGCGTCATGGAGGTCCTGCGCGACTACGGCCTGCCGATCCGCGCCGAGTGCGGCGGGGCGGCCGCGTGCGCCACCTGTCATGTGCGCCTCGCCGACGATTGGGTCGATCGTGTCGTCCCTGCCGATGCCGACGAGGAAGGCAAGCTCGACGAGATCCCCGGCGCCTGCCGCCGCTCGCGGCTCTCCTGCCAGATCCTGACCGACCGGGCCCTCGACGGCCTCGAGGTCGAACTCGCCTCCGACAGCCTGACCGACGAGCCCGCTTTCGCCCTGGCGAGTTGACCGGCGCACCCCGCACCCCACGCGCGATCCGCCCGTTGCCGCCCTCCGCACCCGATCCACGAAGGTTCTCCAATGCCCAAGTTCGAGCCGAGCCTCTTCACCGCCAACCGCCTCGCCGACGGCGTCGTCGTCTATCTCGCCAAGGGTCACGCCTGGGTCGAGGACATTGCAGGCGCCCTCGTCGCCACCACGCCTGAAGCGCTCGGCGCCCTCGAAGCCGAGGCCAAGCGCGCGGTGGCCGCCCGTCGCGTCGTCGCCGCTTATGCCGTCGAGGTCACGCTCGATGCCGAGAGCGGCACGCCGCAGGTGCGCTCGATGCGTGAGAGGATCCGCGCCGCCCACCGCACCACGCTCGCCTATCACCGCGCGCGCGAGGCCGCTGGCCCGGCCCGCGCGCTGCCTGCATCCGACTACGACGCCGTGCCTGCTGAAAGAGCTGCCTGATGTACGTTTACGACGAGTTCGACCGCGGCTTTCTCGCCGACCGCACGGCCGAGTTCCGCGGCCAGGTGGCCCGCCGCCTCGACGGCGCACTCAGCGAGGACGAGTTCCGGCCGCTGCGGCTGATGAACGGCCTCTACCTGCAACTGCACGCTTACATGCTGCGGGTGGCGATCCCCTATGGCGTGCTGTCCTCGCGCCAGTTGCGCACGCTCGCTGCAATCGCGCGCGACTATGACCGCGACTTCGGCCACTGGACGACGCGCCAGAACATCCAGTTCAACTGGATCCGCCTCGTCGACGCGCCAGACATCCTCGACCGGCTGGCGAGCGTCGACATGCACGCGCTCCAGACGAGCGGCAACTGCATCCGCAACGTCACCGCCGATCCATTCGCCGGCGTCGCCCATGACGAGATCGACGATCCGCGCGTCTGGGCCGAGGCGATCCGCCAGTGGTCGACGGCGCACCCCGAGTTCAGCTTCCTGCCGCGCAAGTTCAAGATCGCCATCTCCGGCGGCCTCGAGGATCGCGCGGCGGTTGCTTTCCACGACATCGGCCTCCGCATCGTCGCCGGCCCCGGCGGCCGGCGCGGCTTCCGCGTCCTCGTTGGCGGCGGCCAAGGCCGCACCCCCGTCATCGCGACCGAAATCAAGCCGTTCCTGGAGGAGCGCCACCTCGTTTCGTATCTCGAGGCGATCCTGCGCGTGTACAACCTCTACGGTCGCCGCGACAACATCTACAAGGCGCGCATCAAGATCCTCGTCAGCGAGATCGGCATCGAACGCTTCCGTGACGAGGTCGAGGCAGAATGGCAGAACACACTCGCCGAGGGCATCGACCTGCCCGACGCCGAGATCGCCCGCATCCGCCGCGCCTTCCGGGCCGTCGCCTTGAAGCCGCGCCGCGACGGCGAGGCGGTGGTCGTGGAGCGACGCCTCACCGACCCTGACTTCGCCCGCTGGCTCAAGTGGAACGTTGCGCCCCATCGCGTGCCGGGCCACGCCATCGTCACGGTCGCCTTCAAGGAGCCGGGCCGGCCGCCGGGCGACGCCACATCGGCCGAGATGGAGACGGTAGCCGACCTGGCGCAGCGCTACGGCCACGACGAGGTGCGCGTCACCTATCAGCAGAACCTCGTGCTGCCGTACGTCGCGCGCGCCGACCTGCCGGCGCTCTACGACGATCTGCGCGAGGCGGGCCTCGCGGCCGGCAATACCGACCTCGTAACGGACATTATCGCCTGCCCCGGCCTCGACTACTGCAACCTCGCCAACGCCCGCTCGATCCCCGTCGCGGAGGCCATCACCGCGCGCTTCGCCGAGCCGGGCCGCGCCGAGGCGATCGGACCCCTGCGCCTCAACATCTCGGGCTGCATCAACGCCTGCGGCCACCACCATGCCGGCCACATCGGCATCCTCGGCGTCGATAAAAAGGGTACCGAGCACTACCAGATCACCATCGGCGGCTCGGCCGCCGAGGACGCTGCCGTCGGCACGATCCTGGGCCCGAGCTTCACCGCCGAGGACGTTCCGGACGCCGTGGAGCGGCTCGTCGACGCCTATCTCGGCTTGCGCCACGACGGCGAGTCGTTCCTGGCGACGACGCGGCGCGTCGGCGCCGAACCTTTCAAGGAGGCCCTCTATGGTCATCGTTGATCTGAAGTCCGGCGCACTCGGCGATGCATCCGGCGCCGGCCTTGTCGAGCTCGGCTCGGCCGCCGACGTGGAGGCGCGCCGCGCCGCCATCGAGACCGCCGCCGAGACGGGGGCCGCCATAGGCCTGCGCTTCGGCAAGTTCAACGACGGCCGCGGCTTCACCCAGGCCCGCCTCCTGCGCACGGCCCACGGCTACACCGGCCGTCTTCTCGCCGTCGGCCACCTCGTGCCGGACCAGGCCCTGCACCTGTTCCGCGCCGGGTTCGACGCCGTCGAGATCCACGAGGCACGCCGGCACGGCGAGTGGCAGGACGCGCTCGCGGCCTATCGCGGCGCCTACCAGTCGGCCTTGCGCAACCCGCTGGCGCTGCGCCGCGACGCCTCGCGCCGCAAGGCCGAAGCGGTCGCCGCGACGATCGGCGCCGTGACGAGCCTGGAAGATCGCATCCGCGCCATCCGCGCGAGCGTGCCGGGCCGCATCGTCTTCTCGACCAGCCTCGGCATCGAGGACCAGGCCATCACGCACGCCATCGCCACGACCGGCGTCGACATCGACCTCGTCACGCTCGACACCGGCCGCCACTTCGCCGAGACCCTCGACACCCTTGCCTTCACCGAGGCGCGCTACAGCCTGCGCATCCGGGTCATGGCACCCGAGCGCGATGACGTGGAGGCCCTCGTCGCCCGCGATGGCGCCTTCGGCTTCCGCACGTCGATCGAGGCGAGGAAGGCGTGCTGCGAGGTGCGGAAGGTGGTGCCGCTGCGCCGGGCGCTCGACGGCGCGCAGGGGTGGATCACGGGCCTGCGCCGCGACCAGTCCGGCGGTCGCGGCAGCGTGCCGTTCGCCGAGTGGGACGAGACCTACGGCCTCGTCAAGGCGAGCCCGATCGCCGATTGGAGCCTCGCGACGCTAGAGGCCTACGTGGCCCTCAACGACGTGCCGATCAATCCGCTGCACCGCCAAGGCTTCCCGTCCATCGGCTGCCAGCCGTGCACGCGCGCCATTAAGCCGGGCGAGCCGATCCGCGCCGGCCGCTGGTGGTGGGAGAGCGAGGACGGCAAGGAGTGCGGCCTGCACAACCGGCCGCAAGCGATCGGGGCCGCCGCATGACGCACCACCAGAGCCATCTCGACCTCATCGAGGCTGAGGCAATTCACATCTTCCGCGAGGCGGCGGCGCAGTTCCGCAAGCCGGTGCTGATGTATTCCATCGGCAAGGACTCGACCGTGCTCCTGCATCTGGCGCGCAAGGCCTTCTGGCCGGGCCGCCTGCCGTTCCCCGTGCTGCACGTGGACACGACGTGGAAGTTCCGCGACATGATCGCCTTCCGCGACCGTCAGGCGCGCGAACTCGATCTCGACCTCATCGTGCACACCAACGTCGACGGCGTCGCGCGTGGCATCAATCCGTTGGACTTCACCCCGTCGATCTATACCGACGTGATGAAGACGCAAGCCTTGAAGCAGGCGCTCGACCGTCACGGCGTCGACGCGGCGTTCGGCGGTGCGCGCCGCGACGAAGAGGCGAGCCGAGCAAAAGAGCGCGTGTTCTCGTTCCGGGCAGCCGGGCACCGCTGGGATCCGCGCCGCCAGCGCCCGGAGATGTGGAACCTGCTCAACGGCCGCCTCGGCGCCGGCGAGACGGCACGCATCTTCCCGCTCTCCAATTGGACCGAGAAGGACGTGTGGCGCTACATCGCGCGCGAGCGCCTCGACGTGGTGCCGCTCTACTTCGCCGCCGAGCGGCCGACACTCGTGCGCGACGGCCAGCTCCTCGTCGTCGACGATGACCGCCTGAAACTGCGTCCGGGCGAAACCATCGAGCCGCGCCGCGTGCGCTTCCGCACGCTCGGCTGCTGGCCGCTGACGGCGGCGGTGCCGTCCGATGCCGCCGATCTCCCCTCCGTCGTGGCCGAGACGCTGGCCGCGACGTCCTCCGAGCGCCGTGGCCGCCTCATCGACCACGATCAGGCGGGCGCCATGGAGCGCAAGAAGCAGGAAGGCTACTTCTGATGACCCTTCATTCTACGGCGCGTGCGGCGGCCTTCGCCGAGCCCGCGCCCATCGGCGCGCGCGAGGCCGACCTTGGCGTCGCCCTGGGTGGGCTCGTGCGCGTCTTGACCTGCGGCTCCGTCGACGACGGCAAGTCGACGCTGATCGGCCGGCTGTTGTGGGATTGCTCGGACCTGTTCGAGGACCAGCGGGCGGCGGTCGAGAAGAACGGGCTCACGGCCGCTGGCGGCAAGCACCTCGACTACAGCCTGCTGGTGGATGGCCTCATCGCCGAGCGCGAGCAGGGCATAACGATCGACATCGCCTGGCGCTATTTCGACACCGCCGAGCGCCGTTTCGTGCTCATCGACAGCCCCGGCCACGAGCAGTACACGCGCAACATGGCGAGCGGCGCGAGCCATGCCGATGTCGCCGTCATGCTCGTCGACGCCCGTCACGGCCTCAAGGCCCAGACGCGCCGCCACGCCGCCCTGCTCGACCTGTTCGGCGTCAGGAACGTCGTGCTCGCCGTCAACAAGATGGACCTCGTCGACTACGCGCGGGTCCGCTTCGCTGACATCGCGAGCGAGTTCGCCAAGATCGCCGCCGGCTTCTCGTTCCGCACCGCGCTGGCGATCCCGGTCTCGGCGGTCGCTGGCGACAACGTGGCGGGACCCTCGCTGCGCACGCCGTGGTATCGCGGACCGAGCCTCATCGAGGCGCTCGGCGCGGCGGCCGGCGCCCGCTCGCGCGCCGACCTTGCGTTCCGCATGCCCGTGCAGCACGTCGCCCGTGACGGACAGGACTTCCGCGGCCTCGCCGGCACGGTCGCCTCCGGCACCATCGCCGTCGGTGACGGCTTCCTCGATGCGGTGAGCGGGCAGGCCGGTCGCGTCGCCCGCATCGCGACCATGGATGGTGACCGCGACGTGGCACGCGCCGGCGATGCCGTCATCATCGTGCCCGATCGCGACCTCGATCTGTCGCGCGGCGCCGTGCTGTCGGCGACAACGGCGCCGGCGACGGCCTCGCGCGCGCTTGAAGCCCGCCTCGTCTGGCTGTCGGAGCGGCCGTTCGATCCGAGCCGCGGCTATCTCATGCGGACTGCGACCGACCTCGTGCCGGTCTCCCGCCTCGACATCACGGAGCGTCTCGATCTCGCCTCCCTGGCGAGTGCGCCTGCCACGTCCTGCGCCACGAACGACATCGTCGCGGCGGCGCTGTCGCTTGCGCGCGCGGTGTCCCTTGATGCGTTCGCGGACCTCGGCGGAACCGGCAGCCTGCTCATCGTCGATGCCATCGATGGGGCAACCGTCGCCGGCGGTGTCGTGGTCGCTGCCCACGCGGCCACGGGCAGAGAAGCCGACGACGCCGAGGTGATCATCGATGCTGC
Source organism: Hyphomicrobiaceae bacterium (assembly GCA_033764645.1). GTDB lineage: Bacteria > Pseudomonadota > Alphaproteobacteria > Rhizobiales > Hyphomicrobiaceae > Filomicrobium. Next base: position 32,045 of record JANRIT010000085.1, on the reverse strand, counting down.
GACCCTCGCTGCCGGCCTCTGCCGCGACCTCGGTGATGGGCCGGACGATGCCGTGGAGTTCCAGCGCCGCGCCCGCGAGGTGGAACTCCTCCTGCAACGTGCCGGAGTGCGCGCCCGCGTCAGCCTCACCGGGTAGGCAGCGCCCTGAGGCCGACGTCGGCTTCGACGCGCAGCGCGACAAATGCGATACGGGCGATCCCAAACGATGTGAACATGCGCACGAAGCCTTCGCGCACCGTTGTGCCGGGCCGCCCCGTCCCCCATCATCCGTCATCGACAGCATGGCAATGAGACGATGACGGAAGAAGTTTACCTGTTCGTAGCCGTCGGCTTCCTCGCTCAGATGATCGATGGAGCCATCGGCATGGCCTACGGCGTGACGGCCACCTCCGTGCTGCTCGGTATGGGTGTCGCGCCCGTCACGGCGAGCGCCTGCATCCACGCCGCCGAGACGTTCACCACCGGGGCCTCGGGCCTCGCCCACTGGCGCTTCGGCAACGTCGACCTTCGCCTCGTCGCCCGCCTCGCCATTCCCGGAGCCATCGGCGGCGCCATCGGCGCCTACGTCCTGTCGAGCCTGCCCGGTGACGTGGTGCGGCCCTACGTCAGCGCCTACCTGCTGGCGCTCGGCCTGCTCATCCTGTGGAAAGCCCGCCGTCCGCGCGGGGCGACGGCGAGCGCCACGACGAAGCCCATCGTCCCGCTCGGCCTCGTCGGTGGCTTCCTCGACTCGATCGGCGGCGGCGGCTGGGGTCCGATCGTGACGTCGAGCCTGCTCGGCCAGGGCGCACCGGCGCGCACCACGATCGGCTCGGTGTGCATGGCCGAGTTCTTCGTCACGCTGACGATCTCTCTGACATTCCTGGCGACCGTCGGCCTCGATCTGTGGCCGATCATCACGGGGCTGATCATCGGCGGCGTGCTGGCAGCCCCGCTCGCCGCGCTGGTCACCAAGTATCTGCCCGAGCGCGCGCTGATGGCGATCGTCGGAGTTGTGGTCGTTCTCTTGAGCCTGCGCGGCATCGCGCAAGCACTCTATTGAACGGCTTTGCGCCGCGCGCTACGTCCCAGGGCCGCGCCCGCCCTTCTTCCCGCCCCAGGGCCCAGGACCATCAGAACGTGATCGAACTCCTGACCGCCACGACGCTCCTGCTCGCCTTGTCCGGCGCCGTGATCGGCTTCCTCGTCGGCTTGACGGGGGTCGGCGCGGGCGCGCTAACGACGCCGCTCCTCATCTCGGGCTTCGGGGTGGCGCCAGCGATCGCCGTCGGCACGGACCTCGTGTTTGCAGCGCTGACCAAGTTCTGGGCGGGCTGGCGGCACGCGAGCCTCGGTCACATCGACTGGACGGTGCTCGGGCGCCTAGCACTCGGCAGTTGCACCGGCGCCGTGGCCGCGCTCGCCTACATGCACCTCGCCGACCCGGACACGACCCTGTTCGCCAAGATCATCTCCGGCACGCTCGCCGTCGCCCTCGTCATCAGCGCGGCGGCGATGCTGGCCCAGCCCTGGCTCGCCGCCCGCCGCGAGCGCAGCCTGTCCGGTGATGGCACCGCCAGGCCGTCCGGGCCCGTGCCGACCATGGCGCTGGGACTTCTCATCGGCACGCTCGTGACGCTGACCTCCGTCGGCGCCGGCGCGATCGGCGTCGTCGCGCTGATGATCCTTTATCCGCTGATGTCGCCGCGCCATATCGTCGGCACCGACATCGCCCACGCCGTGCCGCTCGCGATGATCGCCGGCGCCGGTCACGCTGGGCTCGGCAATATCGACGTCGCGCTGCTCGCAACGCTGCTGATCGGCTCGGTTCCCGGCAGCCTGATCGGCGCGCGTTTCGCTGGCCACGTGCCGTCGGCGACCCTGCGGCGCATCCTGGCCGGTGTGCTGCTGCTCGCCGCCGGCATGCTCGTCTTCAAGGTGATGCGCTGACGGCGCGTCGCTTCGTGCCGGGCTCAGCCGAGCGGCACCATGTCGACCGCGACCGTGACGGTGTGCTCGTTACCGCCGAGCAGAATGCCGCTGATCGGGCTGACGTCGTCGAAGTCACGTCCGTAGGCGGCTACGACGTGCTCCTCGCCCGGCATGAGGTTGTTGGTCGGGTCGAAGTCGACCCAGCCGAACTCGGGCGTCCATACCGACACCCAGGCGTGGGAGGCATCCGCGCCCGCGAGCCGCGGCCTGCCCGGCGGCGGATGCGTCAGGATGTATCCCGAGACGTAGCGCGCCGGGATGTGCAGCGCTCGCACGCAGGCAAGAAACAGGTGCGAGAAGTCCTGACACACGCCCGCGCGCTTGGCGAACATCTCGACGAGCGGCGTTGAAACATCGGTCGCCGTCGCGTCGAACGTGAAGTCCTCGTTGATGCGCCGCGTCAGATCGAGCGCGCCGGCGAGGACGGGCGTGCCCTGCGGGAACGAGCCTCGCGCATAGTCGACGATATCATGCGTCGGCGTCGTCAGCCGCGTCGGCGGGAGGAAGGGCGCGACCCCGATCTCCACGGCTTGCGGACGGGCGGCGATCGCGTCGGCGACCCTCTCCCATGGCCGGCACGCCGCCACGTCGATCGTGTGCGCCGGCTGCACCTCGACGGTCGAGCGCATGTCGATGACGAGGTCGTTGTGCGCGGTCTCGATCGCCACGAGCAGGACCGAGTTGCCGAAATAATCCTGCCGCTCGATGCGCGCGGCCGGCTGCGGCTTGACGCTCAGGGCATGATGGATGATGCGCTGGCGGTCGAGCTGCCGCGGCGTCAGGTGCATCAGGTGGTGGGACTGCGCGACGGGTGAGGAGTAGCGGTACGTCGTCTTGTGGGTGAGGCTGTACCTCATGGCGATGGCTCGGTCCGCATGATGACGCGCTTGGGGGCATCGTCGGTGAGCGAGAAATAGCGCCGCGTGATGGCATCCGAAAGGCTGGGCAGCGTCTCGAGCTGGTAGTGCATCAGGCTGCCGAGCTGGCGCCGGTCGGCGACCTTCGAGAGATCGGCGACTTCCGAAAGCTGGATCGCCGTCCTGAGCGCGAGTGCCAGGCGGCGCTCCTCGGGCAGCACGGTGCCCTGCTTGGCCTGCGGCAGGCTCTCGAGATGGCGCGACAGGGCAGCGAGTTGATAGGCGAGGCTGCGCGGGTTCGTCTCGTCGAGCAGCAGCAGGTCGAGCACGAGGTGCAGCATGGGATCGAGCCGGTAGCGCGAGCGGTACGTGATGAAACTGTCGCCCACCTCCAGGAGATAGATCAGGGCCGGCGTCTCCTGCGCGGGCTCGATGCGGTTGGTGAACATGGCATCGATCGCCTCGCACAGGCTGAACCCGCGCTCGAGCCGGCGCCCCATGTCGATGAAAGACCAGCCGAAGTTGCGCGTCATGTTCTCGTGCATCAGGCCGTTGAACGCCGCGATGCCGGCGAGACCCTCGTCTATGCGGTCGAGCACGTCGCCCACGCCCGCGGTCGGATTGAACTCGAAGCGCAGCGCCTCGCCGCGCAGCGTGTTGAGCGTGCGCCAGACCTCGAGCGACAACCGGTCGCGCGTCTGACTCGCGGTGCGATGCAGCGCATCGAGCGTGCCGGGCAGGCCATAGCCGCTCGTGCCGTCGAGCAAAAGGCCGGCCATGGCCAGAACGGCCGCCGCATCCGTCGCCGCCGGGTCGATGGTGGCAGCCTTCGCGTCACGAGCGAGGATGCGTGCGAGCGAGCGGCGCGCCGATTGCAGGCCGTTGTTGGCGGCGGCGGCCTCCTCCTCGAGCCGGTTGAGGCTCGAGCGCAGCACGCGCATCAGCCAGTCGGCCCGCTCGGCGTACCGGCCGAGCCAGAACAGATTGTCGGCGACGCGGCTCTGCAAGGCGCGCTGCGAGCGCTCGATGGCGGCTGTTTCGATGGCCGGCCGCCACAGGCTCTTGAACGGAGTCTCCCCGCCCTCGCCCAGCACCCAGACGTCGCGAGTCTGCGCACGCGCGGCGCTGAGCGCGACGGCGCGCTGGTCGTCGACGGTCATGGCGAGCCCGCCCGGCATGACGATGAAGCCGCCCGGCGTGGCGCAGGCGAACAGGCGGACGGCATACGGCTCGGCGACGAGGCCTGCACCGGCTCCATTGACACCTGCACCATTCACCCCGGCACCGTTCACCCCGGCGGCGTGACCGTTGGCAGCGTAACCCGCGCCATGGCCCGCCAGTGCCGGCGTCGTGGCGAAGCCGACCGGCTCCTCGGCAACGAGCCGGGCGCCGAACATCTCGATCGTGCCCTTGAGATTGGCGAAGGCGGAGGCTTCACCGTCGGCGAGCTTGCGGCCGAGTTCGGCGCGGCCCGGCCGGCCCGTTCCTTCCTGTGCAGCGCGGATGACGAAGCGGCCGGGCTCGGCGAGGACGAGGTCGCGCGCCTTCGCGTCGCCGAGCCACCAGCGCGGCGCTTCCCAAAGCGCGAGTGGTTCGCCGAGCAATTCCTCCGACAACCGCGCCAGGTAGCCGCCGAAACCGCGGTTCTCGACGATGGCGGTGCCGAGCGCGTTGACGACGAGGTTAGGTGTCTTGCGGACCGCCTCGACGAGCCCCACGCAGCCGAGGCCACCGCGCGGATCGAGCTCCAGCGGGTCGGCGAACGCCCCCTCGACGCAGCGCACGATGAGGTCGATGGGCTTCAGGCCCTCGAGGGTCTTCAGGAAGACGTGGTCGCCGACGCTGCGCATATCCCCGCCCTCGACGAGGAGATGGCCGAGATAGCGGGCGATATAGGCGTGCGAGAAATAGTCCGAGTGATGCGGGCCGGGCGTCAGCAGCGCCATGCGCGGATCGGGCCGGCCGCACTGCGTGGTGAGCGCGTCCTGCATGGACTGGAAGTAGCCCGCGAGCCGCGTTGCGCCGGCTGCCCGGAAGACCCCACCGAGCACGTGCGTATGCGTCATGCGGTTGGCGAGTGCGAAGCCGATCCCGGCCATCGTCTCGGCGTGGCTGTCGATGACGCGCCAGCGCCCGTCTGCGCCGCGCGCGACGTCGCAGGCGTAGAACTGCAGATGTCCGCCGGGCGGCACGATACCATGGCACGGCGGCAGGAAGGTGCGGTCGGCGAAGACGAGCTCGTGCGGCACGAGCCCGCGCTCGATCAGCTTCTGCGGCCCGTAGATGTCGGCCAGGATCGCCTGGTACAAACGCGCGCGCTGCTCGACGCCCGCCGCCAGCTCGCGCCACGTGGCGGCATCGAATATGAGCGGCATCAGGTCGAGATGCCAGGGCTGGTCGGCCTCGTTGGGATCGGAGAAGGCATCGTTGGCGATGCCGATGTCGCGCACGCGCTTGTTGATGCGCTCGGCCCGCTGGGCGAGACCCGAGGGTGACAGAACCGACAGCGCTTCGACGAGGGGCCGCCAATGTGGCCGCACCACGCCCGCCGCGTCGACGAACTCGTCGAAAACGCCCGGACGCGGCGCGTATCCGGAAGCGAGCGTGTGTTCGATTTCTTTATGCCGTTGCGCGCCCGTGCCCATTCTCGCCTGTTCTCGTCGCCAGCGCGCGAGGCATCATCACCGCGGCACGAGTGAGCCGCCCGGCCCCGCGCTGCACGGTGCCGCACCTTCACGGATTATCCACACAATGTTCACAGGTGCCAGCCGGTGGCGCGCAACACACTTAGCGGCCACGGACGCCGTTGCGCATTAGGTCGACCATGTGGCGTCACCGCATCACGGACCGACGAGCCCGCTCGCGCGCTTTCAACGAAGCGGCGATCGCCCACTGCGTCGATGCTACAGCGACTCGCAGCGTTAGCGAAACGCGAGTTGCCCACAGACCACCGCCGGGCAGTCACGCGCGCGATCCGCTCAGGCCCGCCGGCGCAAATCGAGGGTCAGCGGATAGTCCGCGTTGAACTCGCGTGGCGGGATCGCCATGCGCCCCGGCGTATGGCCCATGGCTTCGAACAGGGCGAGCCGCCGGCCCTCGGCCTCGAAGGCGTTGATGGGGAAAATCTCGAAGCCGCGTCCGCCCGGATGGGCGACATGGTAGCGGCAGCCGCCGACCGAGCGGCCCGACCAGGTGTCGAGGATGTCGAACGTCAGTGGCACGTTGAGGCCAACGGTCGGATGCAGGCAGGCCCACGGCCACCACGCGCGATAGCGCACCCCGGCGACCTCCTCGCCGACCTTTTCGCCGGGAGCCAGCGGCAGCCGCCGCCCGTTGCACGTGACGACGTAGCGATCGCCGACCTGTCCCGCGACCTTGATCTGAACCCTCTCGAGCGAGCTGTCGACGTAGCGCGCGGTGCCGCCGACCACGCCCTCCTCGCCCAAGACGTGCCACGGCTCCAGCGCCTGGCGCGCCTCGATGGTGAGGCCCGCCCGCTCGATGACGCCGTAGCGCGGGAAACGGAACTCCCAGTGCGGGCGGAACCACTCGTGGTCGATGGCAAAGCCCGCGCGATTCAGGTCGGCGATGACATCGCAGAAATCGATCCACACGAACTCGGGCAGCATGAAGCGGTCGTGCAGGCTCGTGCCCCAGCGCACCAGCTTGGCCTGATAGGGCCGCTCCCAGAACCAGGCGATGAGCGCCCTGAGCAGCAGTTGCTGGGCAAGGCTCATGCGCGCGTGCGGCGGCATCTCGAAGGAGCGGAACTCGACGAGCCCGAGCCGGCCGGTCGGTCCGTCCGGCGAGTAGAGCTTGTCGATGCAGATTTCCGCCCGGTGCGTGTTGCCGGTCACGTCGACGAGGAGGTTGCGGAAGATGCGGTCGACGAGCCACGGCGGCAGCGTGTCGCTGCCGATGGCCGAGCGGCGGAACACCTCGTCGAGGGCGATCTCGAGCTCATAGAGGCTCTCGTGTCGCGCCTCGTCGACGCGCGGCGCCTGGCTCGTCGGGCCGATGAACAGGCCCGAAAACAGGTACGAGAGCGACGGGTGATTCTGCCAGTAGGTGACGAGGCTCGCGAGCAGGTCGGGCCGGCGCAGGAACGGACTGTCGGCCGGTGTCAGCCCGCCCAGTACGATGTGATTGCCGCCGCCGGTGCCGGTATGGCGCCCGTCGAGCATGAATTTCTCGGTGCCCAGACGGCTCTGGTGCGCGGCCTCGTAGAGTTCCGTCGTGATGGCGACGGCTTCATCCCAGCTGGAGGCCGGTTGCACGTTGACCTCGATGACGCCCGGGTCGGGCGTCACCTTGATGACGTTGAAGCGTGGATCGAACGGCGGCGGATAGCCTTCGACGTGCACCGGCAGGCCCGTGCGCGAGGCCGTCTCCTCGATGGCCGCCGCCAGCGCGGCGTAGTCCTCGGCATCGGGTACTGGCGGCATGAACACGTGCAGCCGTCCCTGGCGCGGCTCGATGGTGAGTGCGGTGCGCACCGAACCCACGATCTCGGCCGGCACGGTTGCCAGCGGTTGAGGTGGCAGCAGCGTCACGGCGCGCCGGCGCTGCATGAGTGTGCGCCGCTCCGGCAGGGCGGGGCGCTGCGCGAACGGATCGGCCGGGTTGACCGCCGGAAAGTTGACGGCCGGCAGGTATGGCAGCGAGCCGAGCGGCAGGCGGAAGCCGGCCGGGCTGTCGCCGGGCACGAGGAACAGCTTGTCGCGGCGGATGGACCAGCGTTCCGTCACCCAGCGCCGTCCGACGTCGAGGGCGTGCCAGGATTGGATCGGCAGAACGTAGCTCGCGGCCGTCTCGAGGCCCTGGTCGAAGGCGCGGATGATGCGCGCCCGCTCGGCCTCGTCGTCGAGCTTGTTCGTCTCGATGGTGAGGTTGATCGGCAGCTTCTGCTCGATGAGCATGAAGTAGGCCGGGTCCTCGTAGGCCGGCATGCCGGAGTCGGGTGGCAGACCCAGCGTGTCGCACAGCGTCGCCATGAAGCGCGAGGCGTCGTCGACGCTGGCCCGCCGCGACGGTGGGGCTTCCGGGGCAACGAGCCGCTCGTCCTGCCACAGCGGCTCGCCGTCGGTGCGCCAGTAGATGGCGAAGGCCCAGCGCGGCAGTTGCTCGCCCGGATACCATTTGCCCTGGCCGTAGTGCAGCAGTCCGCCGGGCGCGAAGCGCTGGCGCAGACGGCGCACGAGATCTTCCGCATAGCGCCGCTTGGTCGGCCCGACCGCCGCCGTCGTCCACTCGGCGGCATCCATGTTGTCGACGGCAACGAAGGTCGGCTCGCCACCCATGGAGAGCCGCACGTCGCCGTCCTTCAGGCGCTTGTCGACCGTCTTGCCGCTCGACAGGATCGCCGCCCACGTCTCGTCCGAGTAGGGTTTCGTGACACGCGGGGTTTCGCGGATGCGCGTCACCGACATGGCGAAGTCGAACGTCACTTCGGCCTTGTCGTGGGCTCCCGTGATCGGCGCGGCGCTGACCGGATGAGGGGTGGCAGCCAGCGGTATGTGGCCCTCACCGGCGAGCAGGCCGGAGGTCGGATCGAGGCCGATCCAGCCCGCGCCGGGCACATAGACCTCCGTCCAGGCGTGCAGATCGGTGAAATCGACATCGGTGCCGCCCGGTCCGTCGAGCGGCTTCACGTCGGGGCGGAGCTGGATCAGGTAGCCCGATACGAAGCGCGCCGCGAGCCCCAGATGACGGAGGATCTCGACGAGCAGCCATCCCGAATCCCGGCACGAGCCCGAGCGCTTCGTCAGCGTCTCCTCGGGCGTCTGTACGCCGGGCTCCATGCGGATGAGGTAGCCGATGTGCTGTTGCAGATCGCGGTTGAGATCGCACAGGAAGTCGATCGTGGTGCGACCTGGCTTGCGGTCGATACCCTCGATGTAAGCCTTGAGCTTGCTGCCCGCCTTGGGGTTCGTCGTCGGCTGGAGATAGGGCAGCAGTTCCTTCTTCGATTGCTCGTCGTAGGCGAACGGAAAATCCTTCGACTTCTCTTCGACGAAGAAGTCGAACGGATTGATCACCGCCATGTCGGCGACGAGGTCGACGGTGACCTGGAAGTGGTCGGTCGGCTCGGGCAGCACGACGCGAGCGAGGAAGTTGCCGAACGGATCCTGCTGCCAGTTGACCCATACGTCCGCCGGACTGATGCGCATCGAGTAGGACAGGATCGGCGTGCGCGCGTGCGGGGCCGGCCGCAGGCGCACGATATGCGGCGACATGCCGATCAGCCGATCGTAGCGATAGCTCGTCTTGTGGGTGAGCGCGACGTGGAGCATGAGCGTTCCGGAGTGCTGTTGCCTGAGCTGCGGCGAGGGATGTCCCGAGGCTCGACGGCCCCGGGCTCAAGACTTCTGGCGGGCCTTCGGGCGCGGGGGCTTGGTCTCCGCCGGCGCCGGCGCAGCCGCTTGATCGGCTGCGGCCTGCGTCGACTTCGGAGCTGCGGGAGAAGCGGCTTCGGCGGGTATTGACGGGACGACGGGCGTTGTCTCGCCATGCCCGAAAAAGGCCGTGCCAATTTCCTCGCTGAGGGCGTTGAGCCGGCGTTGCAGGCCGTCGTTGAACTGATGCAGTACGCCGACGAGATCGCTGCGGCTCTCGAATTCGGCCAGCGCGCCGTGCAGTTCGTCGAGACGCTCGAGCGCGCGCGATGTCCGTCCGAGCTTGTAGCGGCGGCGCAACTCGTTGACGACGCGCTCCATCTCCAGGACGCAGTAGGCGGCCGCGCGCGGGTGGCTCGCGTTGATCGTCAGAAAGGCGGCGATGCGATTGGGCTCGATGCGACAGGCTTCATGGCGATGGAAGGCCTGATAGGCCGCCGCCGAGCGCAGCACGAGCGCCCAGTGGGAGGTGTCGGTAAGGTCGCGCTCCTCGCTGGCGCCGCTCATGGTCGCAAGCTGGGCGAACTTGACGTCGAGCAGCCGGCTCGTCTGGTCGGCCCGCTCGATCATGGCGCCGAGCTCGTAGAAGCGCCAGCCTTCGTCGCGGTAGAGCGTCGAGGTGGCGATGCCGAGCTGTGCATTGGCGCCGGCGCGGATGGTTCCGCACGTGCGCGACAGGTTGATGGGCTCGATCTCGCGCTCGCCCATCACCATCAGGCGATTGTAGAACTCGTTGATGTGCACCCACATCTCTGTGGGCAGCACCGCTCTGAGCGTGCGCGCGTTCTCGCGCGCGAAGCGGATCGTCGACAGGATCGAGCCAGGGTGGTTGAGATCGCGGATGTAGAAGTGCAGGACGTTGCGGGCCGAGGCCTCCTCGTTGCGCGCGGCAAACAGCGCATCGTCCGCGTAGAGCTTGACGAGCCACGCCCACGACGTCTCGGCCTCGCGGCCGCGGTCGTAGGCGGCGTGCGTCTCGATGATGCGCGACAGGCTGGAGGCGCGTTCGGTATAGCGCGCGAGCCAGAACAGATGCTCGGCGTAGCGGGCGAGCAGGCTCATGCCGGACCGGCCTCCGGTCCGCCCATGGTCTGGCTTTGGCCCTGACTCTGGCTCTGAATTTGGCTCTGTCCCTCGGTCTGACCCAGCCCCTGGCTCTGCGATTGGCTGCCGCCGCCGTGCGACTGTGATTGGGACTGCGACTGCCGATGGGCCGCGCCGTTCCCTATGCCGCTTTGCAGCACCCAGGTGTCCTTGGTGCCACCGCCCTGCGAGGAGTTGACGATGATCGAGCCCTCGCGCAGCGCAACGCGCGTCAGTCCGCCCGGCAGCACCCAGGTGTCGCGCCCGGTGATGGCGTAGGGCCTGAGGTCGATGTGGCGCGGGGCGAGGCCCTTGTCGGTCAGCGTCGGGCACACCGACAGGTTGATCATCGGCTGCGAGATGTAGTTGGCCGGGTCCTCGATCAGCCGCTTCCTGACCTCCGCGAGTTCGCTCTTCGTCGCCTTGGGACCGACGACGATGCCGTAGCCGCCCGACTCGCCGACGGGCTTGACGACCAGCTTGTCGAGGTTGTCGAGCGTGTAGGCGAGCCCCTCCTTCTCGCGGCAGATGTGCGTCTCGACGTTGGCGAGAATGGGCTCCTCGTCGAGGTAGTATTTGATGATGCGCGGCACGTAGGCGTAGACGGCCTTGTCGTCGGCCACACCCGTGCCGACGGCGTTGGCGAGCGTGACGGTGCCCTTGCGCGCTGCCCGCATGAGGCCGGCGACCCCCAGCATGCTCTCCGCGTTGAAGGCCTCCGGATCGAGGAAGTCGTCGTTGATGCGCCGGTAGATGACGTCGACGCGCTCGAGGCCGGCGATCGTCTTCATGTAGACGCGGTCGTTGTCGACGACGAGGTCGCGGCCCTCGACGAGCGGCACGCCCATCTCGCGGGCGAGGAAGATGTGCTCGAAATAGGCCGAGTTGAACACGCCCGGCGACAGCAGCACGATGACCGGGTTGTCGACGCCGGCCGGCGCCACCTCGGCGAGCTTGCCGCGCAGCCGCTCTCCGTAATCCGACACGTTGCGCACCCTGAGCCCGTCCATTAGGTCGGGAAAGGCGCGCTGCATCAGGTGGCGGTTCTCGACGACGTAGGACACGCCCGAAGGCGCCCGCCCGTTGTCCTCGAGGACGAGGAATGCGCCGTCGTGGTCGCGGATGATGTCGGTGCCGTTGATGTGGATGTAGGTGCCGCACGGCGGGTCGAGGCCGACCATCTCTGGGCGATAGTTGGGGTTCTTGAGCACGAGATCGGCCGGGATGACACCGTCCTTGAGGATCTTCTGCTCGTGGTAGATGTCCCACAGGAAAAGGTTGAGTGCGGCCACGCGCTGCACGACGCCGCGCTCGAGGATGGCCCAGGTCGGCGCATCGATGATGCGGGGCACGATGTCGAAGGGCAGGATGCGGTCGATGGCGCTCTTGTCTGTGTACACCGTGAAGGTGATGCCGAGATTGAACAGTTCATTCTCGGCTTCGCTCGCACGCTGGCGCAGCGTGGCGAGCCCAAGGCTCGTCAGCTTTTGCCAGATGCGCTTGAGGTTTGCCGCCGGGCGGCGCTCGCGCCCGAACAGCTCACAGTAGAACACGCCGGGATCGTAATCGGCCAGACCGGCGCTTTCGGGGGCGGGCTCGGAGCAGCGGAGAGGTTCGTTCGACGATGGCACGGACGCTGGGCTCCGTTGCGGTGCGGGACGGACGAGAGACTCCGAGCGTATGGGTTGCCTGTTCGCTGTGCAAGGCAACAAATTTAGGCAGGCTGCCTGTTCAGCGATCGCTACCCCCGGCGGTATTGACCTCTGCTAGGGCCGTGCACTGCGCTGCCATCAGCGCATCTCGTACGTGCCTTGCCCGCCGCTCGGTAGCGACCCCGTGACGTGCGTCACCCCACCCGCACGAGCACGTGCTTTTTCTTGCCGAGGGAAAGCTTGATCGCGCCGGCTGCCGACAGGTCGCGCGTGCCCACCGTAGCCTTCTCGTCGGCGACGGCCGCATCGTTGATCTTGAGGCCGCCGCCCTTGATCTGGCGGCGTGCTTCGCTGGTGGATGCGACGAGGCCAGCCTTGACGAACAGGCTCAACACGCCGACGCCGGCCGCCAGTTCTGCTTCGCCGACCGTGATGGCGGGCAGATCCGCTGCCGCCGTGCCGGCTTCGAACGTCAGCCGCGCCGTCTCGGCCGCCGCCTCGGCTGCCGCCCGGCCGCGCACCAGCGCCGTTGCCTCTGTCGCGAGCGTCTTCTTCGCCTCGTTGATCTCCGCGCCGCCGAGCGCGGCGAGCCGGCCGATCTCATCCAATGGCAGCGTCGTGAACAGCTTGAGGAAGCGGCCGACGTCGGCATCCTCAGTATTGCGCCAGTATTGCCAGTAGTCGTAGGCCGAGAGCTGCGCCTCGTTGAGCCACACTGCACCGGCCGCCGTCTTGCCCATCTTGGCACCCGATGCCGTCGTCAGCAGCGGACACGTCAGGCCGTAAAGCTGGCTCGTCGCCCCGGGCGTCGCCGCCTTCGCCAGCATGCGCCGGCCAAGATCGATGCCCATCACGATATTGCCCCACTGGTCCGAGCCGCCCATTTGCAGGTTGCAGCCGTAGCGCCGGTTGAGCTCGACGAAGTCGTAGGACTGCAACAGCATGTAGTTGAACTCGATGAATGACAGCTCCTGCTCGCGCTCGAGCCGCAGCTTCACCGAATCCATCGCCATCATGCGGTTGACCGAGAAGTGCCGGCCGACGTCGCGCAGGAAGTCGATGTAGTTGAGCGGCGCCAGCCATTCCGCATTGTCGAGCATGACGGCTTCGCGCGCGCCGTCGCCGAAGCTGAGGAACCGGCTGAACACCCCCTTCAGCGCCGCCTTGTTGGCGTCGATCTCCTCGATCGAGCGCAACTGCCGCGTCTCGTCCTTGCCGGAGGGGTCGCCGACGCGCGTCGTCCCGCCACCCATCAGCGCGATCGGCTTGCCGGCGGCGGTTGCCTGCAGCCAGTGCAGCATCATGATCGACAACAGATGACCGATGTGCAGCGAGGGCGCGGTGCAGTCATAGCCGACGTAGGCGACGAGGCTGCCCTTGGCTGCCAGCGAGTCGATGCCGTCGTGGTCGGACATCTGGTGGACGAAGCCGCGCTCGGTCAGAATGCGGATGAAGTCGGATGTGGCCTGCGTCATGATCGGGCGTCTCGGGCGTCTCGGGCGGCAGTGGCGGTGCGTTGGGCGGCCGGACCATGCTACGGATGGCCGTGAGGGGCAAGGCCGGCGCAACGCCTCGTCGAGGCGGCCGTCGACGGGCGCTTGTCGGCGGGAGTTCGCATGGAAATCCCCGACATCGGTTTCGACGCCCTCGGCTCCGGCTGGCTCGCCATCGTGATCGCTCTGCCGCTGAGCTTCCTGGTCAGCTGGCTCTTGCTTGCCCTCTACGTGCGCTCCGTCGTCGGTGCGATGGCGCGCGCCTCCGGCACCATGCCGCGCGCCTCCGGCACGACACCAAACGCGCCCGCCTCTCCAACGGCGAACGACGTCGCGCCGCTGCGGCCGCTCGACGTCATCACCATGGACGCAGCAGCCCTCGCAGGTGACAGTCGCGCCGTGCGACGCATGTGGGCGGGCGCCCTCGTGCACGTCGCCGCCGGTCTCGTTTTCGCCGCCGTTCTGTCCGTCGCCTTCATGTCGGCGATGGGCCTCAGGTTCGACCTCCGGGCCGCCCTCTTGGGGGCTGTGATGTATTCCTGGCCCGTTGCCATCGTCACCGCCATGCTTGCAGCCACGACCTGGCAGGGTGTCGCGCGCGTCATCGTGATGCTCGGCCTAGCTACGGCCGGCGTGCTTGGCGCCGTCACGGCGGGAACCCCCGTGTCGGCAGGTGCCATGGCCGCGCTGTGGTGGTCGACCAATGCCGAGCCGACCCTTCTCGTGATGGCCTGCCTCGCGCGGCCGGTGCGCGCCGCTGGCCCCCTCGTCGCACTGCTCACCTTCGCCGCCGTGCTTGGCGCCATCTACGGCATCTTTGCGATCTACAACTCCGATGTCGCTTTGTCCGCCCTGAGCCGTCTCTACGACACGCTGGGCCTGCCGCTCTGGGCCGTGCTGGCCGTGGCGCTGCTTGCAGGCGCGATTCCCTTTGCGATCGCCGCCTGGGGTTTGCTCCGCCGCATCGGCGCGGCCTACCGTGCGCGCGCCATCAGCGACCAGTCGATCAACGTCGATGCCGTCATCCTGATCTTCGCCATCAGCTACGGCCTCGGCCTCAGCGCTCAGGGTGCGTTGTGGCTTGCCGTGCCGCTTATTGCGGTTGCCGTCTACAGGGCCGTGCTGATCGCCGGCTATCGCCTCATCGCAGCACGGTTGGACCGACGCCAGAAGCCGCCGGACTTGCTGCTGCTGCGCGTCTTCTCACTGGGCGGGCGCAGCGAGGCGCTGTTCGACGCCGTCGCCAAGCCGTGGCGCAGTCTCGGCACCCTCAGCCTGATCGCCGGACCCGACCTGGCACGCGCCACCGTTGCCCCGCACGAGTTTCTGGAGTTCCTGTCGGGTCGCCTCGCGCGCCGCTTCATCAGCAGCCCCGCCGAGTTCGACGCGCGGCTGGCCGAGAGCGCCGGCCCGGCAGGTCTTGCAGTCGATGCCAGTGCGCGCGATCCCGACCTGCGCTACCGGGCGACGAGCTTCTACTGTCACGACGATACGTGGCGCGGCGTTCTCGCCGGGCTCGCCCGTCGCAGCGACGTGGTGCTGATGGACTTGCGCGGCTTCACGGCGGCTGCCCGTGGATGTGCCTACGAGATCGACGAGCTGTTCGACCTCGTCGCGCTCGCCCGCATCGTCTTCATCATCGATTCCTCGACGAAACGGAGTGCACTCGATGCTGAAATCGCGCGCGCCTGGAGCGGGCTCGATCCGGCGTCCCCCAACCGCACCGATGCCGCGCCCGAACTCATTCTCGTCCGGCTCGAAACGCTCGATGAAGCCTCCGTCCACCACCTTGTCGGGGCACTCGCCCGCCGGTCCGCCGGCCCTGGACCTGAGGTGGCGACGCGAGCGAGGCTCTTCTCCAGACAGGGTGACACATGACCTCCAGCGGCTACAGTAGCGGCGGGCGTTTCCGAGCGGCCCGACGCCATTTGCCCCCGACCCGCGAGCATCAGCCATGACAACGACCCGCACAGCACTCGGCCTCATGAGCGGCACGTCGCTCGACGGCATCGACGTGGCGCTGATCGAGACCGATGGCGAGAGCGTGGTGCGCCGCGCCGCGGGTCCCCTTTCCGGCATGACCTTTCCCTACGCCGCCGACGTGCGCCGCCGCCTCGTTGAGGCGATCGCCCACGCGCGCCATGTCAGCGGGCCTGGGCAACGGCCCGGCCTGCTTGCGGTCGTCGAGCGCGAGTTGACCGAGCTCAACGCGGCTGCCGTGTCGGCCTTCCTGCGCAAGTCGGGACGCGATCGCGCCGGCATCGACGTCATCGGCTATCATGGCCAGACGGTGCTGCACCGGCCGGAGGCGGGCTACACGGTGCAGCTCGGCGATGGCGCGCTGCTGGCGGAACTGACCCAGCGGCCGGTCGTCTTCGACATGCGCAGTGCCGACATGGCAGCCGGAGGGCAGGGCGCCCCACTCGTGCCGGCCTACCACCGCGCCCTCCTCGCACAGCGAGCCGAGCGTCCGCTCGCCGTGCTCAACATCGGCGGCGTCGCCAACGTGACCTACATCGGCGCGAACGATGACCTCGTCGCCTTCGATACGGGTCCGGGCAACGCCCTCATCGACGACTGGATGCTGCGCCACACCGGGCAGCCGTGTGACGTCGACGGCGGGACGGCTGCGCGCGGTACGCCCGACCCGAGGGTCGTCACGTTCTATTGCGATCACGAGTTCTTCCGCCGTCCCCCGCCGAAGTCTCTCGACCGCGATGCCTTCTTCGCAGATCTCGTCGGCGGCATGGGCCTCGAGGATGGAGCAGCGACACTGACGGCCTTCACCGCCGAGGCGGTGGCCCGCGCCGAGCGGCTGTTGCCGGCCCCTCCAAGGCTGTGGATCGTCTCGGGGGGCGGGCGGCGCAACGCGACGCTGATGGGCATGATCGCTGCGCGGGTATCGGGTCAGGTGATACGCGCGGAGGCCGCGGGCCTCGACGGTGAAAGCCTCGAGGCGGAGGCCTGGGCCTACCTCGCCGTGCGCTCGCTCGAGGGCTTGCCGCTGACCTATCCCGGCACCACGGGCGTGCCGGCACCGATGACCGGTGGCCGGCACATGCGTCCTCCGGCCGGGCTGGCAGCCTGATTCTCGCCGCCTGACACTCGCCACCTCACGTCAGAGGTTGTCGAACCCCCCGGCGGCTACTTTGCGCGCCACGGCGACGGCTTTGCGCTGGATCGTTGCAGCGCGCTCCTCCAATTCCTCGACGACGAGGCCGGCGAGCTTGGCCAGAATGCCGGTCTCGTGGGCGCTGAGCGTGCGCGGTACGGTATCCATGACGCACAGCGTCCCGACACGCGCGCCATTGCCCACCTCGAGCGGCGCGCCGGCGTAGAAGCGCACGCGCGGGCCTGCGAGCACGGCTGGATTGCGGCTCGTGCGCTCGTCGAGCAGGGTATCGGGGATGACGAGCGGCGCGCTGTGCTGGATCGTGTGATTGCAGATGGCGACGTCGCGGGGCGACTCTTCGTAATCGAGCCCGTCCTTCGACTTGAACCACTGGCGGTCGCGATCGACCATGGTCACCGTCGAGATCGGCACGCGAAAGGTGAACCGCGCCAGGGCCGTGATCCTGTCGAACGCGCGCTCGGGCGGCGTATCGAGAATATGCAGGTCGTAAAGCGCCCTCAGGCGGCGCTCCTCGCAAACGCAACTGAACTCGCTCATCGCGCGACGCTCCCGTGACATGCCGTGCCGTGCTGCCCGATGGTTTTGGCAGTCGCGCGCACCGTAACGGGTCGAGGATTGCAGGAATGCGTTAACTCGCGATTAACCGTGGCGGATGCCGAACCGAACCGGCATCGCCGATGCCGAGCCCGGCCTATCTCTCGTTGGTTGCCCCGCCAGCGTTGCCACCATCCCGTCGAGGCCCCGCACGATGCGGGCCAAGCTCATGTAATCGACCGTGTCGGGCGTGTCGCAGGTCTGGTGGTAGAACGGATTGCGGAAGGGGGCCGTGTCGGTGACCATCAGCGCGGGAAACCCGCACTGGTCGTAGGCCCAGTGGTCCGACATGTCGATGCCGGCGATGAAGCCCGGCGCGACGCCACCGATCGACGGGAAGGCTCCGGTCGCCCGGAACGCCGCCAGTGCCGACCGTGTGAACGTGCGCGCCCCGACGAGCCCCACGAAGGCGACGAAATCGCCACGGTCCCGGTAGACGTGATCGAACGGGAAGGGGAAGTTCTGGCTGCCCGGCCGCGTGGAGAAATAGCCGATCGTTTCGAGCGCGATCATGCCGACGACGCGCTCGCCGTCGGCGCGCAGGCGCCGCGCGTGCACGAGGCTGCCCATGGCGTCCGTCTTGCCGTAGGGCGCCTCCTCGTTGACGAAGAACACGAGGCGCACGCGCCTTGCCCCGGGCGCCCGCTCCCGCATCAGCCGGGCCAGTTCGATGAGTGCGGCGACACCCGTGCCGTTGTCGTGCGCTCCCGGGCTGTCGTCGGGAGAATCGTAGTGCGCGCCGATAACAATCGTCTCGCGCTCAGCCCTGCTGTCCGCATCCGCCTCGACGACGACCTCGATGTTGGCGACGTCCCTGCCGTCGACCGCGAATGTGTGCCGGGTGGGATGAGCAGCGAGTGCAATGAGACGCGTCTCGATCTCCCGCGCCGTTTCGTCGAGCGCATCGGGATAGGCCAGATTGTGAGGACGCGAGGCAACGGCACGCACGTGCCCCTCGAGCCGCAACGCCATATCCCGATCGGCGGCCTGCGTATGCGGGTCTGGGGCCGCGACATCATGGTGGCGTGGGAAAACGACGCTGTAGGCGAGGCTTGCAGCGATGGCGGCGGCTGTGATCGCGACCGTCACGCCGAGGACGATGAGTGCGGCGGTGAGCATGACGCACCCCAGAACGCAGTGCTGGCGCAGCGACGCAGATTGCAGCGCATCCGGCGTTGCCGAACGAATTGCAACTCTAGATTGCAATCGTTTCCGAAGTCTTGATGCCGAGCATGCTGCCCTTCCGAGCCTCAATCCTCGTCATCGTCCCCGATATCGGCCTCGGCAACGGGCTCGTCGTCGGGTTCCGGGTCGCGCACGCGGGCATCCCTGCGCAGCTTTTCCTTTTCCTTCGGACGCATCGCCATGCGCATATCGACGTAGCGGCCGACGACGTCGTTCAGCTCGTCCATCTTGTTCTCGAAGAAGTGGTTGGCGCCCGGCACGACCTCGTGGTCGATCTTGATGCCGCGCTGCGTCTTGAGCTTGGCGGCGAGTTCGCCGACCGAGTTCGACGGGACGACGCGGTCCATGTCGCCGTTGATCATCAGGCCCGACGACGGGCAGGGCGCCAGGAACGAGAAATCATAGAGGTTCGACGGCGGGGCGACGCAGATGAAGCCCTCCGCCTCGGGACGCCGCATGAGCAGTTGCATGGCGATCCAGGTGCCGAACGACACGCCGGCGAGCCAGCAGCTCTTGGCGTCCGGCTTGACGAGTTGCAGCCAGTCGAGCGCACAGGCGGCGTCCGCGAGTTCCCCCGGGCCGCCATCCCAGAAGCCCTGGCTGCGGCCGACGCCGCGGAAATTGAAGCGCAGCACAGAGAAGCCGCGCGCCACGAACGTATGGTAGAGATTGTAGACGACCTGATTGTTCATCGTGCCGCCGAACTGCGGGTGCGGATGCAGGATGAGCGCGATCGGACTGTCGGACGCCGCCTCGTGGTGATAGCGGGCCTCGATGCGTCCGGCTGGGCCGTTGATGATCAGTTCAGGCATGGAGCTGAAACGTCCTCGCGCTGGCAGGTTGGGCGTTGAGCGGTTGGGTAGCGACGGCGCCGTCCAACGCATGATGTGACTTGTGTGTCGATCGTCGGCTCGTCGACCGTTCGGCGTCGTCCCGTGCGCCGGCAGTGCGCACGTCCCGATCGGCCTTCGCCCACCGCGACGTCGCAGGCCTTCACGGGCCAGTTCGGCCGAGCCGACACGTCACCCCGCCGACCGAGCACGGCCCGGCCGTGCAACCGGCAGACCGATCACGCTGCCGGGCTGCCGGCACAGCGGTAAAGCCGCCGCATCGGTGAACCGGACTTCAGGGCGCACCAGCCACCACGGATAGCCACCAAGGATACTTGACTTCCCTGATCGGAATTTTCATATAACGACCAAGTTTAGAATGGTTCGAAGATGGCTACGCCGCCCCGGGGCGCGTTGCATAGCACGAACCGCATGGTGCGACGCAAGCATCCCGAAACGAGTCCGGCCCGCGAATGCGCGAAGGCCGGTGCACGAAGGGTAGCCCGACCGGCATCGCGATAGAGTGAGGGCTTGGCGCAGCGAGGTGGCCACATGGAGCTGAACACCAAAGGTCGCTATGCCGTCATGGCGCTCGCCGACATCGAGAAGTTTGGTGGTGCGCTCGCCGTGCCCTTATCGCAGGTGACCGAGCGCCAGCAGTTGTCTCTTGCCTACCTGGAGCAGATTTTCATTCGCCTGCGCAAGGCGGGCC
Organism: Hyphomicrobiaceae bacterium; assembly: GCA_033764645.1. Lineage (GTDB taxonomy): Bacteria > Pseudomonadota > Alphaproteobacteria > Rhizobiales > Hyphomicrobiaceae > Filomicrobium. The sequence goes on along the minus strand of JANRIT010000085.1, from coordinate 12,140 downwards.
TCGTGGAAAGTGCGCGCGGTCGCCTCGGTGGCTATCGTCTCGCTCGTCGGGCAGGCGACATCACGGTGGTCGAGATCATGCAGGCCGTCGAGGAGGAGACGCGCATGACGCGCTGCCACGACGGCAAGGGCGGCTGCCTGGGCGAGGAGCGCTGCCTCACGCATTCGCTCTGGCACAGGCTCGGCGAGCACATCGCCGCATTCCTCGCGGGCGTGACCCTTCAAGACGTGCTCGATGGGCTGCCGGGACGATCGGGCGCCCACGAAGTTGCCGCGTCAGCCGGCATGCCATTGCAGGGTGCGAGGCCATGACCGTCGGGCGCGCCTATCTCGACCACAACGCGACGACGCCGCTGCGCCCCGAGGCGCAAGCCGCGATGATCGGGGCGATGACCGTCACCGGCAATCCGTCGTCGGTGCACGCGGAGGGCAGGGCTGCCCGTCACATCGTCGAGAGCGCCCGCGCCGACGTTGCCGCGCTGGCCGGTTGCGAGCCTTCCGCCGTCGTCTTCACTTCGGGCGCGACCGAGGCGGCGAGCACGGTCATGCGTGCCGGCTGGGGCGAGATCGTCACATCGGCCGCCGAACATCCGGCCGTTGCCGCGGCCATCGCTGCGAGTGGGGTGCCGACCGTCGTCGTGCCTTTGAGCCGGGATGGAGGCGTCGAGCTTCGCGCGGTCGAGGCCGCCCTCGGGGCGCCGCTGCCGGTAAGCGCACGGCGCCTGCTGGTCGTCCAGGCGGCGAATGGCGAAACCGGCACGATCCAGCCGGTTGCGGATTTGGCCCGGCTGGCGCATGCCCACGGCGCGCTCATGTTCACGGACGCCGCGCAGGCCGCCGGCAAATTGGACCTCCCCGCGTGCGTGGGCGAGGCGGATTACGTCGCGCTGTCCGCCCACAAGCTCGGCGGGCCGCAGGGCATCGGCGCGCTCGTCGTGCGCGGTCCGCAAGCGCTGCCTCCGCTCCTCGTCGGCGGCGGGCAGGAACGCGGCCGCCGCGCCGGCACCGAGGCCGTGACCATGATCGCGGGCTTTGCAGCGGCTGTCGGGGCCGTGCGCGGGCAGGCAGCCGAGCGCGTCCGCTTGCGTGCCTTGCGTGACGAGGTCGAGGGGATCGTGACGACCGCAGGTGGCGGCGCCAGGGTGGTGGCCGCCGGTGCTAAACGCTTGCCCAATACGGTGTCAGTGATCTGTCCCGGCCGCCGGTCGGAGACGCTCGTCATCGCGCTCGACCTTGCTGGCGTCGCCGTCAGCGCCGGCTCGGCATGCTCCTCGGGCAAGGTGAGGCGCTCGGGTGTGTTGGAGGCCATGGGCTACGGCCCCGATGAGGCAGCTTCAGCAATCCGTATCAGTCTCGGCTGGTCGACCACCCGCGCGGATATCGAGCGACTGCGGGCGGCGTGGGCGGCCATCGATCCCGGCGACGCGCGACTGCGTAACGTCGCTTGAGAACAACACTGTAACGCGGGTGTGGTCGCAGGGGCCACCCGCGCGAGATGAGGCAAGGAGTAGCCGATGCCAGCCGTCCAGGAGACGATCGAGCAGGTCAAGCAGATCGACGTGGACCAGTACAAGTACGGGTTCGAGACGGCGATCGAGTCCATCAAGGCGCCGAAGGGCCTCAACGAGGATATCATCCGCTACATCTCGGCCAAGAAGTCCGAGCCGGCATGGATGCTGGAATGGCGGCTCGATGCTTACGAGCGCTGGAAGACGATGAGCGAGCCGACGTGGGCCCGCGTGAGCTACCCGCGCATCGACTTCCAGGACCTGCATTATTACGCCGCGCCCAAGTCGACCGAGGGACCCAAGAGCCTCGAGGAGGTCGATCCCGAGTTGCTCGCCACATACGAGAAGCTCGGCATTCCCCTGCGCGAGCAGGAGATGCTGGCGGGCGTCTCCGCGCCGCGCGTCGCCGTCGATGCAGTGTTCGACAGCGTCTCCGTGGTGACCACCTTCAAGGACGAGTTGAAGAAGGCAGGCGTCATCTTCTGCTCGATGTCCGAGGCCGTGCGCGAGCACCCCGAACTCGTCGAGAAGTACCTGGGCTCGGTCGTGCCGAAGTCCGACAACTTCTACGCAGCGCTCAATTCAGCGGTGTTCTCGGATGGCTCGTTCGTCTATGTGCCGCCGGGGGTGCGCTGCCCGATGGAACTGTCGACCTACTTCCGCATCAACGAGAAGAACACCGGTCAGTTCGAGCGTACGCTGATCATCGCCGACAGGGGCGCCTACGTGTCGTATCTGGAAGGCTGCACGGCGCCGATGCGCGACGAGCATCAGCTGCACGCCGCCGTCGTCGAGATCGTCGCCCTCGAGGACGCCGAGATCAAGTATTCGACCGTGCAGAACTGGTATCCCGGCGACAAGAACGGCAAAGGCGGAATCTACAACTTCGTGACGAAGCGCGGCGATTGCCGCGGCGACAACTCGAAGATTTCCTGGACACAGGTCGAAACCGGCTCGGCCATCACCTGGAAATACCCCTCCTGCATCCTGCGCGGCGACAACTCGCGCGGCGAGTTCTATTCGATTGCCGTTTCGAACGGCCGCCAGCAGGTCGACAGCGGCACGAAGATGATCCATCTGGGCCGCAACACCTCGAGCCGCATCGTCTCGAAGGGGATTGCGGCGGGCTTCTCGCAGAACACCTATCGCGGGCTCGTCTCCGCCCATCGCAAGGCGACCGGAGCCAAGAACTTCACCCAGTGCGACAGCCTGCTCATCGGCAACAACTGCGGGGCGCATACGATCCCCTATATCGAGGCGAAAAACTCGTCGTGTCACTTCGAGCATGAGGCGACGACGTCGAAGATCTCCGACGACAAGCTGTTCTACTGCATGCAGCGCGGTCTGTCGGAGGAGGAAGCGGTGACCCTCATCGTCAACGGCTTCGTGCGCGACGTCCTGCAGCAGCTGCCGATGGAGTTCATGGCCGAGACGCAGAAGCTGATCGGCATCTCGCTCGAGGGCAGCGTGGGGTGAGGGTAGCGTTCTGGGTCCTGGATGGCCGGGTCGAGCCCGGCCAAGGAGGTGACTTGGAGTTGCTGGAGCGGGGATGAGGCGTTCTCTGTCTATATCCTGGCCAGCCAGCGCAACGGTACGCTCTATATTGGGGTGACAAATAATCTGTTGCGCCGGGTCTGCGAGCACAAAAAAGGACTGCAACAAGGCTTCGGGAAACGGTATCGGGTAAACATTCTCGTTCACTACGAGGTTTTCGATTCTATCTCACTTGCGATCCAACGAGAAACCAACCTCAAGAAGTGGCCCCGTGAATGGAAACTGAACCTCATCGAACAAGACAATCCGCAATGGCGCGATCTGTACCACGAGTTGCAGTGAGTGTTATCCGTCAAATCAGAGCACGTCATGTCCGGGCTTGATCCGGCCATCCAGGGACGCAAGCCAGCCATGAACCCAAGAATTGACGAGTTTGCCGGTCCGGACGATCGCAAATCTATGTTGGGGAATTATGCCGAGTGGATTGATCTTCTTGAGGTAATCCCGCACTGGGTTGCTTCTCGCTGGACGGCAGACGAATTGCAGCTTCATAGGCACTGTCACGAACTGTCGGTGATCAGCATGAGGGCGGGCGAAGTGGCGCGGATCTTTCGTGAGCGTGGGAGAGGAGTGCTGCGGTCCAATGTCAAGCATCGGCTTCATGAGTTGAACGCAGATGTTCCTGGCGTGACATTTTACGACACGGTCATCCGCTTCACGCGTCTCGCACCCGTTCCAGCATATGCCGAGGACGTAAGAGAATGGGTAGAGAAATTTTTCGAAGAATTGGTTCGCGATAGCGCGCTTTGGCAGAGTTCGAAGGCGTTGGCGGCCAGCGCGGCACTTGGAAAGTCAACGGAGTAACCCATGCTCGAAATCAAAAATCTGCACGCGCGTATCGTCGAAGAAGACAAGCCGATCCTGAAGGGCATCGACCTCGTCGTCCCCAAGGGCGAGGTGCACGCCATCATGGGTCCCAACGGCTCGGGGAAGTCGACGCTCGCCTACGTCCTCGCCGGCCGCGAGGACTATGAGGTGACCGACGGGGACATCCTCTGGAACGGCGAGAGCATCCTCGAGCTTGCCCCCGACGAGCGGGCAGCCCGCGGCGTCTTCCTCGCCTTTCAGTACCCGATGGAGATCCCCGGCGTCGCCGGTCTCACGTTCCTTCGCACCGCCCTCAACGCGCTGCGCAAGAAGCGTGGCGAGGACGAGGTTTCGACGCCCGAGTTCCTGAAGCTCGTGCGCGCCAAGGGCGCCGATCTCAACATCGACATCGAGATGCTGAAGCGGCCCGTCAACACAGGCTTCTCGGGCGGCGAGAAGAAGCGCTCCGAAATCCTGCAGATGGCGCTCCTCGAGCCCACGCTGTGCGTTCTCGACGAAACGGACTCGGGCCTCGACATCGATGCCCTGAAAGTCGTCTCCGAAGGCGTCAACGCGCTGCGCGGACCGGATCGCGCGATGCTCGTCATCACCCACTACCAGCGCCTGCTGAACCATATCGTGCCCGACCGCGTGCACGTCCTCGCCCACGGCCGCATCCAGCGCTCGGGCGGCAAGGAACTCGCCCTCGAGCTCGAGCAGTCGGGCTATGCCGACTACAGTGAGAAAGCAGCCTGACGGACGCGATCGCGGAGAGCGCGGCGCAGGCCCGGAGTGAAGCTCCGGTCGGGCCGGCGGCCCATGAATGACTTGTGCGCTGAGGAGGCGCGACATGAACGTGGCAGTGATGCGGACGAAAGCGGAGCAGGCCCTGTCGGAGGCCTTCGACAAGGTTCAGGACAAGCTGCCGGGCGGGCCTGACGTCGTGCGCGTGCGCCGCGCGGCCGTCGAGCGCTTCGCCGAGCTCGGCCTGCCTCACCGGCGTATCGAGGCGTGGAAATACACCGACCTGCGCAACGGCATGCGTGAGGCGCTGCCGCCGGCCGTCGGCGACGATACGCGGCTGACCATCGCCGACATCATCGTCGCGATGGGCCCGTTCGCCGGGCTCGAGCCCTGGCGGGTCACTCTCGTCAATGGCGTCGTCCGTTCAGAGCTGTCCTCGAAGGGCCTGTCCGACGGCTTGACCATCAAAAGCCTTGCAGCCGCGCTGTCGGCCGGCGACGGCGCGGACGCAGCCGCCCTGGCGAGCCTCGATGCGCATCACGACGATGCCACCATCGCCCTCAACACCGCCTACATGACCGACGGTGCCGTCGTCGAGCTGGCTCCCGGCGTCCGGCTTGATCGCCCGCTGCTGCTGATCCACGTGCGTGCCGGCACGGAAGGCCGCTTTACCGCCATCCGCCATCGCATCGACATCGGCGCCGGCGCCGAGGCCGCCATCGTCGAGGCTTACGTCGATCTGCCCGGAGCAGGCGGAGAGGGTCAGATCAACGCCGCGACCGCCGTTTCGGTCGGCGACGGCGCCAAGGTCACCCACGTTAAAGCAACCGTCGATCAGGGCGCCATCGTCCATCTCGGCAACTGGATCGTCACGCTCGGCGCGGCGTCGGCCTATCGCGGCTTTCAGCTGACGAGCGGCGTCGGGCTCGCCCGCCAGCAAATCTTCGCGACGTTCGCCGGCGAGGATGCGAGCCTCGACCTGTCGGGGGCGATCCTCGCGCGCGGCAGCGAGCACGTGGACACGACACTCGTCGTCGATCACGCCGTGCCCTCCTGCACGAGCCGGGAACTGTTCAAGGCGGTGCTCGACGGGGAAGCGCGCGGCGTCTTCCAGGGCAAGATCGTCGTGCGCCAGATCGCCCAGAAGACCGACGGCAAGCAGATGTCGCAGGCGATGATGCTATCGCCGGCGGCCGAGTTCAATTCCAAGCCCGAGCTCGAGATCTTCGCTGACGACGTCGCCTGCGGTCATGGCGCAACCGCAGCCGAGATCGACCAAGACCACCTGTTCTATTGTCGCTCGCGCGGCATCCCCGAGCCGCAGGCGCGTCTGCTGCTGGTCGAGGCGTTCATCGGCGAGGCGATCGAGAAGCTCGGCCACGAGGCCCTCGAGGAAGCGCTGAAGTCATATGCGCGCGTCTGGCTCCTCGGTCATGGCTGAGCGGCGCAGGGCGAGTAGACACAGGGCGCGCAACGGCAAGCGAGGCAGCCATGGCTGTGACGAAAGAGGCTGAGACGGCAGACAGGCGTACACCCGACGCTCCGGGGGTGGAGACCCACGGCGGCATCGGGCGCGCCTTCGACGTCGACCGCATCCGCGCCGACTTCCCGATCCTGTTCCGCGAGGTCTACGGCCGCCCGCTCGTCTACCTCGACAATGGGGCCTCGGCCCAGAAGCCGCGTCCCGTCATCGAGGCGATGGATCACGCCTACCGCTTCTCCTACGCCAACGTGCATCGCGGCCTGCACCATCTCTCGAACGCCGCGACGGCCGCCTTCGAGGAGGCACGCGAGACCGCCCGCCGCTTTCTCAATGCCGAGCGCGCTGAGGAGATCATCTTCACGCGCAATGCCACCATGGCGCTCAATCTCGTTGCCCAGTCGTTCGGCGGTACGGTCATCGGGCCGGGCGACGAGATCGTGCTGTCGATCATGGAGCATCACTCCAATATCGTGCCGTGGCATTACCATCGCGAGCGGCGCGGCGCCGTCCTCAAGTGGGCGCCCGTCGCCGACGACGGCAGCTTCCTGATCGACGAATTCGAAGCTTTGCTCGGCCCGCGCACGAAGCTCGTCGCCATCACGCACATGTCGAACGTGCTCGGCACCATCACGCCGATCCGCCAGATCGTCGACATGGCCCACGCCCGCGGCATCCCTGTGGTCGTGGACGGCAGCCAGGCGGCCGCCCACATGCCGGTCGACGTGCGCGCGCTGGGGGCGGATTTCTACGTCTTCACGGGCCACAAGACCTACGGCCCCTCGGGCATCGGCGTGCTTTACGGACGCCACGATCTCCTCGCTCGCATGCCGCCCTACGAAGGCGGTGGGGAGATGATCGAGACTGTCTCCGTCGACACCGTCACCTACGGCGCACCTCCGCATCGCTTCGAGGCCGGTACGCCGGCGATCGTCGAAGCCATCGGGCTCGGTGCGGCGCTCGACTACATGATGCAGGTCGGCCGCGAGGATATTGCGCGCCACGAGGCCTCGCTGGCCGCCTACGCTCATGAGCGCCTTTCCGGCTACGACTGGCTGACCATCCATGGCCGCGCGCCGGGCAAGGGCGCCATCGTGGCGTTCAGCGTCGAAGGCCTGCATCCCCACGACATCTCGACCATCATCGACCGCTCGGGCATCGCGATCCGCGCCGGCCACCACTGCGCCCAGCCGCTGATGGACCGCCTCGGTGTTTCCGCAACATGCCGGGCGTCGTTTGCCATGTACAATACGCGGGCCGAGATCGACGCCCTCGCCGAGGCGCTCGAGCGGGCACGGGAGTTCTTCGCATGACCGACACGTCACTCACCGACGGCGCCGCCGAACCGGCTGCCGATGCCGGGTCGACGATGACGAGGCCACCTTCCGTCGCCGAAGGCGGCACGCCGGTCGACGGCTCGGCGCTCTCGGCCGAGGAACTCGACCAGTTGACAGCCGACATCGTCGCCGCGCTGAAGACGGTGAACGACCCGGAGATCCCGGCCGACATCTACGAACTCGGTCTCATCTACCGCATCGACATCTCCGACGAGCGCCTCGTCGAGATCGACATGACGCTGACCGCGCCCGGCTGCCCCGTCGCCGGCGAGATGCCGGGCTGGGTCGATAATGCCGTGCGTGCAGTGCCCGGCGTTCAGGACGTCAAGGTCAACCTCGTGTTCTCCCCGCCATGGGATCAGAGCCGCATGTCGGAGGAGGCGCGGCTCGCAACTGGCATGTTCTGACGTCGGCACGCGTCATGCCGGGTGAATTGAAGTTCCTGCTTCTCCCAGAAAGCGATCTTGAATGTCAGCAGACGTGACCGGTGGCGACAGCAGTCTGCCCAACATCGACGATGCATGCTTTCAGCGCCCAGATGCCGCGCGGCTGGAGGGGGTCGAGCTGTCACGGCACAGGCCGCGCATCCTTCTCCTCTACGGCTCTGTCCGCCCACGCTCCTACAGCCGGTTTCTGACGCTTGAGGCGCAACGGCTTCTCGAGGCATTCGGCGCCGAGACGCGTGTCTTCCATCCTGACGGTCTGCCACTGCCCGATGCCGCTCCGAACGATCACGAGACGGTGCAGGAGTTGCGCGGCCTGGCCGCGTGGTCTGAGGGCATGGTTTGGTGTTCACCCGAGCGCCACGGCGCCATGAGTGGCATTCTCAAGTCTCAAATCGACTGGATTCCGCTGGCCGACGGCGCCGTACGGCCAACGCAGGGCAAGACGCTCGCCCTGATGCAGGTCTGCGGCGGATCGCAGTCGTTCAATGCCGTCAACCAGATGCGCGTCCTCGGACGCTGGATGCGCATGTTCACGATCCCCAACCAGTCCTCGGTAGCCAAGGCCTTCAACGAGTTCGACGAGAGTGGCCGCATGAAACCCTCGGCCTATTTCGATCGGGTGGTCGATGTGATGGAGGAGTTGACCAAGTTCACGCTCCTGCTGCGCGATCGCGCATCCTACCTCGTCGATCGCTACAGCGAGCGCAGGGAGAACGCCGAGGAGCTATCGCGGCGCGTCAACCTGCCGTCGGCCATCTAGCATCACACGTTGAGCGACTGCCGACGCACGGGCACAGACAGCTATCCGGGCTGGTCCGTCGCAAGCCGTGCCGACCCCTCCTCAGCCCGCGCTCGTCTGCACCGGTGCGCGCTGATGTTTGCCGAGAGACATCGCCTCTTTTGCGGCGTATAGTCGCAGATTGAGCAAGGGTTGCGGAGCGACGCGACCGATCAGCGACGCCGCCAGAAGCACCGAGCCGCAACCTCGATAGGCCGCTACCGGCCCTAGGAGGGTTGCGCCATGTCAGCAGCGTCCGCCATTTCCGAACAAACTGCACCGTCCGCACCGATTTCCGGTCCGATTACCGGCGCTCCGGCAAGCCGCCGTGACGGCGAGTTGCGCTTCGGCGATCTGTTGATGCCGCACGCCCCAGCCGCCACGCCGCCGCTGGTGCGCCCCGTCAGCTATGCAGACATCGGCACGGCGCTCGCGCGCGGCCTTGCGGATTTCCGTGCCATGCCGACCCACGTGGCTTTCCTGGCCATCGTCTATCCGGTCGTCGGCCTCCTGCTCAGCCGCTTCTTCCTCGGCGTCGATCTCGTCGCGCTGATCTATCCCGCCGCGGCCGGCTTCGCGCTCGTCGCACCTCTCGTCGCCATCGGCCTCTATGAATTGAGCCGGCGCCGCGAGATGGGCCTCGACACGTCGTGGCGCCATGCCTTCGACGTCATGGCCTCGCCGTCCCTGCCCGCGATCCTGACGGTCGCCGGCCTCCTCGTCGTCGTCTTCCTCGCCTGGATGGCCATCGCCAACGGCATATACGTCGCCAACATCGGGCACCGCAGCGTCGGCTCGCTCGACGAGTTCGCCCGCTTGCTGCTCACGACGCCCGGCGGCCATCAGGTCATCCTGTGGGGCAACATCGCCGGCTTTGCCTTCGCAGCCTTCGTCTTCGCTCTCGTGGTGGTGACGTTCCCGCTGCTGCTCGACCGGCAGGTGGGGCCGGCGACCGCCATGGCAACCTCGCTGCGTGTCGTCGCCGCGAGCCCCGGTCCCATGGCGCTGTGGGCCGCGATCATCGCAGCCGGCCTCGTTGCGGGCTCCCTGCCCGCCCTGCTTGGCCTCGCCGTTGTGCTGCCTGTGCTGGCCCACGCGTCCTGGCACATCTACAGGCTTGCCGTCGTGCCAGACGCGCGCCCGCGGCCCCTCTACGTCAGGCCGCGCCGCATGAAGCGCCATGGCGCGCAGTTCCCGTATTCGCTGTTTGCGCCGTCCTCGCGGGATCTGGAGGACGCTTGAACGCGGCGCCCCACTGCTGCCGTCCGTCCCGCCTGGTGAGCCGCGACATGGCAGCCCCCGGGCGGGACGGAAGCCCCTCGCTCTTCAGCGCGAGACCATCGACTTGATGATGCCCCAAATGAGGCCGGCGACACCGCCGCCGGCCGCGCCGACGCCGAGGTTGCCGATGATGGCTTCGAGCCCGCCCGAGCCGATCAGGTTTCCGATGAGAGGCCCGTAGGTCGGCCCGAAGAAGTGCGTCGCCACGGCGCCGGCGATGATGCCGACGAGCGAGTTCGACGCCACGCCCGACTTCTTGAACAGCGCGCCGAGGATGTTGCTGCCGACGAGACCGCCAGCGGCCCCTGTCGCCAGCGGAATGAGTTGCTCGATCATGTCCGTCAATCCTGTTTCGAGTTCAGCCCTGCCGTTCCCCGGAACGCCGGTTGGCCGCGCGCCGCCGTGACGGCAGCCCATCCCTCCACGCGGCCGGAACGGCACCTCTGTTTTGCGCAGAGGTCTGCGCAATCTGCGTGACAAGGCCGCGTTTGGACAGGGGACTTGACGGTCGGTGACGGACCGGGGCCGCGACGACGTGGCCGCGCGGGCTCAACTGGCGCTGGCGACCGGCAATGGAACGCCAGCCTCGAAAAACACCTTTTCCTGGCGAGCGGCCACCACCGAGCGATCGAACGCGGCGATCGTCTCATTGAACATGGCAAACCAGTTGAGCCGCGCGTCGAGATGGAGAAACACGCCGCCGAGGCCGATCGCCGCCCGGTCCATGAACACGAACTCGCGCGGCACCGTCACGGGCCCCTTCTCCTTCAGGATCTTGTGTACGCTGAAGGCTTCCTTGCGGCCGTATTCCCCCGGCGTCGTGCCATCCGCAATGGTCCGCTCGCGATCATCGAGCAGGGGTCCGTAGATGAAGCGCGCCCAGATCGACAGCGCCTCGATCAATTCGTCGTTGAGACCCTTGAAGCCCCAGCGCTCGTAGGCCTCCGCGACCTGCCGGCGGTTGTCGTGAAGAAGCCCGTTGTAGAGCGCGATGACACCCTCGACGAACTCCGGTCGGAAGGTGCGGATGCAGCCGTAGTCGAGCAGGTTGATGCCGACGGGCCTTTCCGCGTCCTCCTCCGCCACGCGGATCGTGTAGTTGCCGAGGTGGGGATCGCCGTGGATCACGCCGTAATGGCTGAATGGATGCCACCAGGCCCGGAACATCGCCTGCGCGATGGTGTTGCGGTCTTCCAATGAGTGACCCTTGAAGTCGAGGAGCCGCCGCCCGTCGAGCCAGCTCAGCGTCAAGAGCCGCTTGGTCGACAGGTCGCCGATGACCTCCGGCACGCGCACCCGGTCATCGCCCTGGAAGATGCGCGCATAGAGGCGCGTATGGGCGGCCTCCAGTTCATAGTCGAGCTCCTCGCGCAGCCGGCTCGAGATCTCCTTGTACATCTCGCGGGTGTCGACGCCGGGATCCATGCGCGCGTGCACCTGGAAGATCAGCTTGAGCTGATTGAGATCGGCTTCCACCGCCGACAGCATGTCGGGATACTGCAGTTTGCAGGCGACGCGCCGGCCATCGTGCAGCACCGCGCGGTGCACCTGCCCGAGCGATGCCGAATTGGCAGCGGTCGTCTCGAACGACTGGAAGCGGGTCTGCCAGTCCGAGCCGAGTTCCGCCAACATGCGCCTCTTGACGAACCCCGGCCCCATTGGTGGAGCTTCGTTCTGCAGTTGGGCGAGTTCGCGCGCGTATTCCTTGGGCAGCGCCTCAGGGATCGTCGAGAGCAACTGCGCCACTTTCATGAGCGGACCCTTGAGCCCGCCGAGGGCGGCGGCGAGATCGCGCGCTGCCTTGGTCCGGTCGACCTCGTACCCGAACAGCCGCTCGCCCGCGACGCGCGCGGCGATGCCGCCGACGTTCGTGCCGACGCGCAGGTAGCGCGAGGCCCGCGCCGAGAAGCGATTGTCTTCCGATGTCATGCCGGGAGAGCCCTTACGCGCTGATCTATCGAGGTCAACCACAGCATACGTCAGCAAGGCGGCGGTGGCTCAGCGCGAATTACGCCGTGTCAGCTCGAAGAACAGTTCGACGCCACCAGGCGCCTTGAGATCGACATCACCGGGATTGCGCGGCTCGTCGCGGCGAAGGCCGACCCACCGGCCCCTGCCGTAACCGGGGCCGGAGCGGTAGGCCGATTCCCGAGCCAGACGCTCGCGCTCCGCGGCCGACTTCGCTCCCGAGGCTGCAGCCGCCGGC
>JANRIT010000064.1:0-32227 GCA_033764645.1 Hyphomicrobiaceae bacterium | reverse complement strand
CATCGCCGCCCGCGTCATCGAGAGCGCCGTGGCGAAACCGCCGCTACCGATGTGGATGCTGGTCGAAAACGCCAAGCCGTACCGCCGATTCCAGGGCATTCAGGCGGCCGTCCCGGCCTGAACTAAAGGGACAGGCATGTTGAGAACCTCCCTCCGCTTCACCTTGCGCTCGGGCGGCGGCAGGGGCTCAATGAGCGCCCACTCCTCGTCGGTCAGATCGCTCGGATAGCGCAGCCCCTTGCGCTCGTACTTGGGTCGGGTGTCGTCAGGCCACATCGGCCGCCTCGCGAATCACGCGCACGGCACTACAGAATCACAAGTGATTCCATCGACTCAAGCTTCTTCCGGACAGGCACTCAAGAAATTCGTTCGCCGCTATGGATAACTCTTGCAAAGCGCGTGTTCGCTACATTACGGTAGCTAGAGTTATTTTTCGGAGATACCAACTCTTCACCGTTCTTTGTTGATGATCGAAAGCGCATCCTTCGCCGAGGTCAACACTATTGACCACTCCGGGATTTCGTTAAATCTGTTGGGCGACAGTTCGTATCCGTGAGTCTCCCGAAACTTCTTGAGTGCAGAGATGAAACGATCGATTGCAATCACTTCATCCCGAGACACTAACATCTTTCCTATCCAGGTTTCTGGAGATCTTTCGTCAAACATATCAGAGAAAAAATCCTCTGCAATGTCCAAGGCAAACAACTTTTCCTTTTCAGACGTGGTCGAAGCCCAAGCATGGTCCATATACTTAGGAAATTTCTCTAGATTTCTGATCAGCTCGTCCCGCATATGCGGATAGATAATGGCGATGTCTGTCATGGCTCGTTCCAATGCCTCCATTTCTCGTAATCGGCCAAAGGTATATGAGCCAGCTCGGGGTAGTCATCAATTGAACCCGACGCCGGCAAAGGCTTACCGTCCCTACCGAGAATTCTCCCTCCACTTCTTACGATAACATGATCAACTCTCTGAGTAGGCCACACCGACTCTGGGTTGCCTTGATCTATTCTCACGCCATTCCCACTGTTTCGCGGATCAAACCAACGCCTTCCTATCTTTTTGGGATCCTTCTTCTGTTTCTTCGACGGCAAACTTAGCCCCCACTCTTTGGGTATCTTGGCCAAAACTTGGCCCGCAATTCGAAAATCAAGCCTGCAATAATTATGTACCCAGACCGGACTGACGGATGTGCTTGAAGCGACAAAATAAGTTCTCGCGTGTTCAACAGTTATGTTATAAGCTTTCAGTGGCTTGTCAAGAATTGCTGTAGTCGTCACGACCGCACGAGCGCCGTCCGCCGATGATAATCGGCTTCCTGTTGTTAAATCATCTGCCTCAATCCATTGGCCTGGGGTCCTTGTTGCGTCTTGTCGAACTTTTCGGAGGCCATCAGTGAATCGTGCTGAATACTGCCAGCCATTAAGCTGCTGCTGCTCGACGAAGAACGGATGAAACCTATTCGAAACGAGTTGGGACGTAAGGTCGTCCCAGGCTGATCCGTGAGTAATGTCGATGATTACCGTTTCAGGATAAAGATTGTAATACTGGTCGAGAACCCGCCTCCACCCGCTCGCACCTGTTGCTTCATCCTTTGCCCAAACATAGTCCTCGAACGACTGGATTTCTCTAATAGGCTTCAATCCCTCTAACGTCAGAACCAGCGTATCGCCATGAAATGAACACGCTTTACAGTGCTTCCCATCGCATTTTTCGTATCGCGCTACGGGCGGCCGCTTATTTGCTTGGGCTTGACTTCGGACACGCATTGAAAGCGTCTCTCGCGCCTGGCGGAGCGCCAGCACCTGTGCCTGGGCTGCCTGACGCAAGGGTTGCAGGCTGGCGATAGGTCGATCAGGGCTGGTAGAGGTCTGATTGCGTCGATAATTTCTATCGCTCCATGTTCGTGAAAAGCTCACACTTGTTGCCTGCGCTATCGACGTTGCCGCCATCAATGATTTTGTGCTATTGCGCAGTTTTTCGGCATCCCGCTTGATTCTTTCTGTAACAGCCGCGAGTCGCGACCGCGTTGCAACGCGCAGGAGGGTGCCTGTGGAGTCAGCTGTGGACGTCGCTTCACCTTGACCGGATTTTGTGGCTGGATTTTTTTTGATTAACTGGTGGCGAGCTGCCATTCGCTGCTGCAGTTTTTGCCGCCGCTGCTGTATGTCGTGGCGCAGACGTGATTGAAAAACGCGTTGACGGTTTTGAAGAATCTGCTGCCGCTGATAAGGCATGCCACGAAAACCCGGCTGCGGTATCGGCGCTGGCCGATAGTACGGCTGCACTCTAGGCGCCGGGGCCCAACCTCGGAAGCGTCTAGCATCCGATGGCCAAGTCATGAGGAGGAGGACGCCAACCGTAGCAAATAACAAGGCGACTCGAGATATGGTGGGGCCAGATACTGATGAAGTACGCATATGTAGTACCTCTATTGAGAGTACGACACGGTTAGCATTGTGTCAGGTCTCGAAGGTCGCGTTCGATGGGCCTGTTACACCGCACGGCGTCACAAGCGTGCCTCGGGCAGTGTTCCGCAGTCACGAGCGGACGACGCCCTTCAGCGCCGTTCTAGTCTCTCGACAACAGGCGAAGCTGTCGGACAATAGACAGCCGCGTCACAACGTCAATCTCTGGTCGCAGCGCTTCATTCAGGGATCGTAGACTCCGGCGAGGGCGTTGCGAAACGTTAGCGCGCGCAAGATGTGCGTGGTACTACCACGCGATCTTGGCAAGGGGGGCCCATGGCCCCCGTTGCATCCCCCATAGCTGGCGCCCTGCCGGCATCGAGCCGTGCGGGCGCCAGACAACCGCATCGCCGGTTGACCCCTCGCCGGGCATGGAGACGTCCCTCTCCACCGGCACCGAACCATGGAGGACCGTCCGCCGGTCCAGCGCGCTTGGGGCGAGCCTCCGTGCTCCCCCAAGACCCCCATGGGGAGGGGCGTTCCAGCCCCTTCCGACCCTGACTGGTACCATGGCCGTCGCCGGACGGGCGCGCGGGCCCCTACAGCCCCGGGTTCAGACGGGGCGCCGGCCAATGCACCTGACGTTTCCTTGCGCGACCATTTTCTGATATGATCTCATCATGTTAACGGTCGAGGACATTCACAGCGCATTCACCGACCTGGGTGTCCGGGCGTTCGCCATGGGCAAGACGGTCGAAGTCGCCGTCTACGGTGGCTCGGCGCTCATGCTGGCCTCTAATTTTCGTGTGGCGAGCAAGGATGTCGATGCCGTCGCGGATACGGATCAGAGCCTCGTCGATCAATTGGCGCGCGAGATCGCGGTCGAGCGAGGCTGGCCTTCCGACTGGCTGAATGACGGGGTACGGACCTACCTGTCACCGCACGTTGACGACTTGGCCCAGCACCATGTGCTGTTCGGCACCTACCCGGACGAGCAATCTCCGGGCCTGCGGGTGTTCGTACCCACGGCAGCCTATCTGCTGGCCATGAAGCTCATGGCCATGCGCATCGACCCGGCCGGCGGTCACTCGGACTTATCGGACATCCTGCACCTCATGGCAGTCACCGGCACGACCACGAAAGAGCAGTTGCAGGCCTTCGCCGAGCAATTCTATCCCGAGGCGCGTGTTTCCGGGCGTCTGCGCCTCGGGATCGAGGCGATTTGGACCGAACGCCAAAAACAACAGCCTGGAGATGGAGATGCGCCCCGCTACCCTGGCCGACGTGGCCCGACGCCGTAACGCTGGAGAAGACCTGCCCGGCCTGTTGGTCGGCTTTCTCGATACGTTTTACGGCCAGGTGCGGCTGGGGACGGCGCAGACCGCAATCGATGAACAGCCCGATGACGTTTCGTGCCGACGAGAACACGCGTTGCTCGGCGCAATCGGCGAGCATCTCGCGCGACGCTGGCACCTATCGGTGCCTGATTGGACCTCTCACCCGTCCCGTTTCTTGAGCGAACCATATTTTACGAGCCCGTTGGAGGATTTGAAGGCACTGATGATCGCCGAGAGCCCGCTGGCTTTCCGGCGCCGTCTCATCTTCACCGAGGCCGAGCCTCTCCGCCGCGCACGCATGCCGGTCGGCCCGTAACGGATTGTAAGCGATGACCCCTCCGAATAATGGGTGTGCCCTTGGAACCTGCCGGCATGGCTCGGGTTGCTGGGCCCACCGGACATCTGCCGCGAAGACCGCAACATTGTGATCTCGCTTGCTATATTGGCTCTCGGCATGGCCGGTCTAACATGGCTTGCCAGCTCAAATCCTTGACAGAACGGGGCATTATACCTGATCTTGTCGATAGTCCCTCGCGGCGGGTGCGCCTGTCGGATAAGTCTCCGCGCAAGCGGCGGCCTTTTTTGGTCGCATTATATGCATGCCAATCATCGCCGACATCGACGGCTTCAGCCCGCCGCCCCCGACCGCGATCTTGCCATGCCCCCCGACCTCCATGCTATACTTTGTGCATGGCAATTGACGTTCGATACCGACCGGCCTCATGGGCAGCCCCGACAGACGATGATCACCGTCAGTGGGAAGCCCTGACGCGGGACGAACAGCTTCAAGCCTTGCAGGCACTGGCCACGTCGGTTGATGCCACCACACCCAGCGACCGGTCCGTCGACGACATTCTGAACGACGCACGCGCGGCCAGGCTCCGCCGCCCCGGCGCGTGACCCAATCCTATAGACTTTCCAAACTGGCCGATGCCGCGATCGTCGACATCGTGGCCTATACCGACGCGTCGTTCGGGGACTTACAGACACAGGCTTATCTTGCGGGCCTCAAGGCGAGCTTCGAGCTTATCTGCCAGTTTCCCGGCATCGGCGTTGCCGCCTTCGAGATCAAGCCGACCTGGCGGCGTTACCGATATCAATCGCACTACCTGTTCTATAGCCAGCAGCCCGATCACATCCTCATCGAAGCCATCGTCCACACCCGCCGAAACATCCGCACCGACCTCTTCGATACCTGACAGGTGGACGACCCATCATCCCGCCCGCAGCCAGGCGTACTTGTCGGGCTTCGTGCGCACGTCGCGCAGGGCACCCGCCATGTCCGGGCGGTCCCAGAAATTGGGCAGGTCCACCGTGAAAAACCCGTGATCGCGGGCATCGAGCAAGCCGCCCTCGCCGCCGGTCGCCGCGCGAATATCCTCCACCTGAAGCAACGGGCGCGCCTGTTCTGAGAGACTGTCGCCCGACCCGTTCACCTGCGCGTTCGAGACATTGAACCCCCGCACCATCACGCTGGTCTTGCCCGACCGGTGCTCGATCTCTTTCAGCGTGTCGCTGTCCGGCAGGCCCCGGTAGATCGTGTGCGCCACCGCCTTGCGCCAGAGCCGGGACACCTCGACCCCGTAGCGCGTCTCGATCTGCGCCGGCGCGTTCTGGAACACGCCCAGAAAATGGATGCCGCTTTGCCGGTACAGGGTGAGGATTTCCGGGAAGTTCGAGACATAGAGCTGCCCCCATTCCTCCCCCACCACCAGGGCCCGCAAGGGGCCTTGCGCCTCCGCGAAGCGCTCAATCGCCGCCGCCGTCAGCGCGCCCACGAAGCTCCGGCTCGTCTCGCTTCGGGCCGAGCCCAGGATGAACAGCGCCGTGCGCTCCCGCTTCATGTCAGCCGGATCGAAGCTGTTGTCCTGCGTGGCTTCCCGCATGGCCGATCCCGGCTGGAAACCCTGTAAGCGCTCGATAATCGTGGACGCGTAGGCATTCCACTGATCCGGCGAGTGCGTGAGGCTCGCCACCTGCCGGCACATGCCGCTGTCATCCTGCATTCGGCTATCGGCCGCCCAGAGCAGGAGATCGTCAGCAATCTCCTCGCGTCCGCGTCCGTAGAAATCCCACAATCCCCCCGGCGTGCACGGCCAGCGCGGGGACGGGTAGAGCGCGGTCAGCTTGTTGTAGAGCGCCAGGCACGTCCGCACGCCTTGCCCGATCCAGCGGTGACGCGGGTCCGGGTCCATCGGCACCAGATAGCTCGCGGCATCATAGGCCGCCTCGCCCACCATCCCGCGCAGCGCCGGCCGGGCCGCCACGTCCAGAATCCGCGTGTGGATATTGAACCGCTCTGACGGATAGCCGTACAGCCGGCCGGGATTGAAAAACCGAACCCTGTAGCCTTGCCGCTCCAGGGTTTTCCAGCATACCCAGGCCAATTCCCCGTCCTTCGGGTCGGGGATGATCTTGGTCAGGTGCCGCGTGCGCGGCGAGACCAGATTGACTCCCAGGAACCGGGCCAGCTTGCCCTTGCCGGCCTGCGCGTCGATGGCCACCGGCTCCGTCCCGTCATAGACCAGCGGCCGGCCGTGATGGAACCCGAGCTCGATCCCCGGCCGGAGATGGGCATAGGATTGAAGCGCCGGAACGCCGGGCGCCGCCGTCATGGCAAGAGCCCCGATGATTGCAGGGCCCGCGCATCGTCGAGCCGCCCGCGACCCAAGGAACCGCTGGGGTTGGCGATCAGCATGGCGTTCAGCTGCGCCGCCGCCAGTTGCTCCGCCCGCAACCGGGCGGCCCTCGCCTCGCGCGCGTCGATCCAGGCCAAGCGCTGCTCGCTGTGGGAGCGGAACATCCAATAAATCTCATAGATCTCGAGCCAGGGACGGATCATGCGCGCCGGACCTCCTCGTCATCCCACGTGGCGAACCGGAAGGACCCAGAACCCGATGACCCCGATGGCGTCGGAGTTGATGCGGGCGTCGCAGGCTCCGCCGCCGGCGCCGGCAGCGTCATCCCGCCTGGCAACGAATGGTTGTCGTGTGCCAACTCCGACAAGCTCCTGGCATAACCCAGCGATCCGAACACGTAGCCGCCGGCCGCGATGACCACCCAGGCATCGGCCGGAGGCCATTCGCGAAACAACGCCGCCATCACGGCGACGAACGCCGGCACCAGCGCGGCGAAGACCAGCCCGGACATGACGAAGTCTCGCGCCTCAGCCGGTTCAATAACCACGTTGCCCAGCGTCAACGGCCGGTGCCAGGCCATCAGGCACAGAATGGTCAGCACGAAGGACACAAAGGCCAGAATGAATGCGATGACCGCGAGCACCATCACCACGACTGCGCAAAGTACCGCCAGGCCCATGGCGGCCGAGTTGTCCGGGTTCTTTTGCATCTCGCTGTTTCTCCTGTGTTATCAGAAGCATCATTCGATCCGCGTGACATGAAACTCGGCTACTGCCGGCCAAGGCCAAGACCGCGCCGGGACCGCCGGCCCGCTGTCCGCCCCGGGGTCGATCGCCCCGGCTGCCTGTGAGGACCGGGCTCCAGGACCGATTGCTCGGCGGATCGCTGCCGGGCAAATCCCAGGTACCGCCCGACCTCCGATCGCAGGGTCTTCAGTTCCTCGGCGTGCGTGTTCCGAAGCGCCTTGATCTGGTGCTGAAGGCCGGCCCGCTCGCGCGATTGCGCCTCGATCAACCGATCCCGGGCCACCGCTTGCCCATCGGCTTGCGCCTGTGCCGCCCGGACGTTTTGCTCCACGATGTGCCGGTACCGTCCGGTCAGCCGGTGCCACACCGCCCGCCATCCGGTTGGCAGGCGAGCCGCCCGATCCCGCGCGCCGGTCATCAAGTCCGTCTCATGTTGCCTGACCTGCGCGGCCCGTTCCTCCCGGTGACGCTGGGTCACGACGACTTTGGCCTGTGCGAGGCCGGAGGCTTGTTGTTGAAAGCGCATCCGGCATTCCGAAATATGCCGCTTCATGGCCGGCCCCAGCTGCTCGGCCAGTCGGGCCCTCGTCTCGCTCACGCCCGGCAAATCATTCCCCTCGCCCAGGCGATCGTGAACTGCCCGCGCCTTGACGCCGAGCAGCCGGGAGAGCGCATGCACCTCCCCCGTGTAGTCCACCGCCACGAACCCCCGCCGGTCACCCTTGGCCAAATGAAGGCCGCGCTCTTGAAGGCTTTGGATGAACGCGGCCCGGCTGTCGGATCGCTGCCAGCAGGATTGCACTGTCTCGGACAGCCAGCGCGGATCGCGTCCCTGCCGCTTGGCCTGTTGCCACTGCGCGAGCGTGAAGTTGCCCGGATCCCGGGCGCCCTTCTCCGCCAGGCCCCGGGGCATGTCCCAGCCATGCTCCAGGTACAGGTCCCGCGAGAGCGGCGTCAGCCGTGTCTTGAAAAAACTCATCGGCCGGGCCGTCATGGTCTCAGGGTCGATACGCGACCACACGCAATGCGCATGGCGCCGGCCCTCCTTCTCATGGAACACCACCGCGCGCGGCTGGCCGGTAAGACCTAGAGTGTTCTCCGCCCGGTCGATCGCGTCCTCAAACGCCGCTTCCGTCACCGCCGCGCCCTCCGGCGGGTTGAACGACAGCGAGAACAGATATTGCCGGCAGCGCGTGCCCCGGGCGACCGCTTCGGCTTCCCTAAAGGCGCCGGGCAAACCATCAGACGCAAACCCGCGCAACTCGTGCACGCGGACATGCTCGTTCTCATCCATCCGAAGCAGATGCCCGGCTAGGTCCTGCCCGCCGCCACGCTGCGACCCCTTCAAGATCATGGCGCCGATCCGGGCATAAGGCCGAGCGCTGTCATCAGAAGCGTGCGGATCGCCCGCACCTCGTGAACGGCGGCGATCAGCTCCGCTTCCACTTCGGGATCAACGGGCAGCGCCCCGATGTTCGCGGCATGGGCCAGCTGATTAAGATTACTGGCCAGGCGCGATTGCCCCAGCCGGGCCAGCACCTGGGCCAGCGCCGTCCGGTCGATGGCCCTCAAGCCCGTCCGGTGGCGCCGCGACGGCGGCGTGTCCATCAGCTTGGCCTTGATGTAGGTGCCCAGCGGAAGCCCCCGCGCGTCCGATATCAATTGCGCGCGTTCATCATCAGTCAGGCGAAGGCTGAACGGCGCCGGGCGCGGTCTCCGGGCCCGACCGTCACGGGCAACGGCGCCGGTGCCGGTGCCATGCGGCGGCCCGTCGGGCGATATGTTGAACGCATCCGTCAGGGGCATGGCGGCCCCTCATGATGCGCGTGATCCGCCTGCACCAGCGCCCGGTTCCAGGCCTCCAAAACCTCCAGCAGCGCGTTCGACAACTCGCCATCCGGGCGCGCCAACTCACTGTCCCCTCTTCTAGCGACGGCAAGGCGAAGCGGTCGTGTCCGCCATCGTGCGGACGCCCGATGGCTGCCAACATCCTCAAACGTAACCCAGAGTGAGCGGCCAGCGACCCGGCGGACCAGCTTCGGCATTGCCCGGCGGACCCCGGCCGGGGCCATGGTGAAGACGCTGCTGGCATGAGATTGCGCAGCCAACGTGCTACGTCAGTCGCATGGGACCATTCCTGCGAAACAGCATCATGACCACCGCACGGCTTCAGGGAAAGATTGCTCACGTTACGGGCGCTGCGCGCGGCATTGGCGCCGCCATTGCGCACGCCTTCGTTCGCGAGGGAGCCGTTGTCGTTGTTTCAGACATCGACACGGAGCGACTTGCCGCCACGCGGACGCAGATTGGCGAAGGCTCGCTCGCAATTCCGCTCGATGTCCGTGAAGAGGCACAGTGGCGCGCCGTCCATGCCCAAATCCTGGAGCGGTTCGGTCGGCTCGACATTGTCGTCAACAACGCCGGCATCACAGGGCTCGAGACCGGCTTCGTGCCGCACGATCCGGAAAACGCTGCGCTGAGCGATTGGCAGGCCGTTCATGCGACGAACCTCGATGGCGTGTTCCTCGGCTGTAAATACGCCATCCAGGCCATGCGCATCAAAGGCAGCGGCTCGATCATTAATATTTCGTCGAGATCTGGAATTGTAGGCGTTCCGGCGGCAGCGGCCTATGCTTCCTCGAAGGCGGCAGTTCGCAACCATTCGAAGTCGGTCGCGCTCTACTGCGCGGAACAGGGACTGGCCATACGCTGCAACTCGATCCATCCGGCCGCTATACTCACGCCGATGTGGGAACCGATGCTGGGTGACGGACCTGACCGCGCAGCCAACATGGCAGCCTTCGTCGCCGACACCCCCCTGCGCCGTTTCGGCACGCCGGAAGAAGTCGCTGCCGTGGCGGTGATGCTCGCCAGTGATGAATCGACTTACATCACCGGGAGCGAATTCCATATCGATGGGGGCATCCTTGCAGGCTCTGCCGCAACGCCCTCGACCGGGGGCACGTAAATCCGATGAGACCGCCGGACCCCTGGTGGGCCCGATTGCCGCGAACCAGCTTCGGCTCATCGGGTACGGAAGAGCGATTGGCCGCACTCGTCTTGGCGGGCCGCAAGCGTGCAACCGTTTGGGACGGCAGAAGGGAAAATCCGACCGCATCCGGCATGCGATGGGTGGTGACGGCCAACGAACGACCCGTCGCAGTTATTGAGACGGTCCTGGTCGAGCAAAGGACTTTTGACAGCATCGATGCTGCATTTGCATTCGAGGAGGGCGAAGGCGACCGAACCCTTGCCTTTTGGCGCGCAGTGCACGAATCGTACTTTCGCAGCGAAGGCCATTTCGCGCCGGAGATGGTGCTGTGGACCGAGCACTTTCGACTGATTGAAGTGCTCGATCCAGCGCTGGCGGCGGCGGCTGAGGCACACGTCGCTGCCGAACAGGCGGAGGGCGAAGCGCTGACCCGCGAGTGACACCTCGTGCGCATCAGGGGTCAGGCTGTAGGCCGCTCGGAAACCCGCCCCCTCTCTCACACACCCTCGACGACGACGATGTCGATCGTGCCGGCGCCTTGGCGCAGGGCTTTGGCGGCGGCGTACTCGGGCGAGTGCGCGTAGCCGAGCGCTGCCTCGTAGCTCGGAAACTCCAGCACGACGTTGCGCTGAACCCCGTTGCCCTCGATGATCTCACAGCGCCCGCCGCGCACGATCGGCACTCCGCCGAACTTGTCGAGCGCGATCTTCGACTTGGCGACGTACTGCCCCCATGCCTCGGCGTTGGTGACGACGGCATGCGCGATGACGTATCCCTTGAGCATCGATCCCTTCCTCCTGTCCGCTCATCAAACTCGCGCGCAACGCGTCATGACGCCGCGCGCGACGTCAGACCTCTGTGCGCCAGACCCGCTCCGATGGCCGCGATGAAGCGTTCCGCCGCCGCGGCCGGATCCGCGGCCGCCGTGATCGGCCGGCCCACGACGAGATAATCCGCTCCGTCAGCGATGGCCCGCTCCGGCGTGACCACGCGCACCTGGTCGTCGCTCTCCGCATCCGCCAGCCTAATGCCCGGCGTCACGATGAGAAAATCTCCGCCCACGACAGCGCGCAAGCGGCCCGCCTCCTGGCCCGAGGCGATCACCCCGTCGAAACCGCGCGCCTGGGCGAGCCCGGCACGGTGAGTGACGAGATCGCCGGGCGTCAGCCCGTCTCTGATGCCCTGCTCGGCGAGGTCGGCGCCATCGAGGCTGGTCAGCACCGTCACCGCCAGCAGCCGGGTCTGGCTCGCGCCGCGCCCGCGCACGGCAGCCTGCAGTGTCTTCGTATCGTGCCCATGCACCGTCAGGCAGGTGACGCCCAGGTCCGCCGCCTGTGCGACCGCGCGCTCGACGGTGTTGCCGATGTCGAGGAACTTGAGGTCGAGAAACACGCGCCTGCCTGCCGCGATGAGCTCGCCGGCGAGATCGAGACCGCCGGCGAGCGCGAGCTCGAGCCCGATCTTGTAGAACGAGACGGCCCCGTCGAGACGCCCGACGAGCGTGCGCGCATCCGCCACCGTCGGCGTATCGAGAGCGAGGATCAGCCGCTCTGCCGCCCCCGCATCGCGGTCCATGGACCCTGCCAACGACTGTGACCCGAGCGCGCTCCTCACAGCAGCCCGTGCTCCCGGGCGAGTGCGGCCAGCGCCACTTGCGGCCGCGCGCCGACATGGCCGATCACCTCGGCTGCAGCGAGGCTGCCGAGCCGGCCGGCGATGTCGAGCGGCTTGGCCGTCGCCACGCCGTACAGGAACCCGCTTGCGTAAAGATCGCCCGCGCCGGTGGTATCGACGACCGCTGCGACAGATGTCGCCGGCACCGCGATCCTCTCGCCTCCGGCGATGATGACCGATCCCATGGCACTTCGCGTCAGCGCGGCAAGGCGCGTATCGGCCGCCGCCTGCCGCGCCGCCGCCTCGAAGTCGGTGGTCTGGTAGAGCGATGTGATCTCGCTCTCGTTGGCGATGAGGATGTCGACCTCGTCCCTGACGAGCGCCCGGAACTCGTCGCGGTGCCGGTCGACGCAGAAGCCGTCCGACAGCGATAGCGCAACCCGTCGGCCGGCACGCTTGGCGATGGCGGCCGCCGTGCGGAAGGCCTCCTTCGCCGCCGGCCGGTCGAACAGATAGCCTTCGAGATACACGATCTCGGCCGCCGCGATCATCTCCGCATCGATGTCGCGAGCCTCGAAGGCGGGCGAGATGCCGAGGAAGGTGTTCATCGTCCGCTCGCCGTCCGGCGTGACGAGAATGAGGCAGCGGGCCGTCGGCTCCCCGCCCGCAACCGGGCTTGCCGTGAAGGCGACGCCGATCGAGCGGATGTCATGCGCGAAGATGCGGCCGAACTCGTCGTCGGCGACCTTGCCGATGAAGCCGCCACGCCCGCCGAGCGAAGCGATGCCGGCGAGCGTGTTGGCCGCCGACCCGCCCGAGATTTCCACCGCCGGACCGATGCCGTCGTAGAGTGCTGCGATCGTCGCGCCGTCGACGAGGCGCATGTGCCCCTTCGCCATGCCGTGCTTGGCGAGCATCGCATCATCGCAGCGCGCGATGATGTCGACGATGGCGTTGCCGATGCCGACGACGTCGTAGTGGGTTGCGGTCATGGCGGTCGTCGGATCCCTCTGCTTGGCCGGAGGCCGCACTATAGGCGAGGCAATCGCGCTGGAAAGCCGCTTCAGCGCGGCATAAGTGCGAGGCTCAGGACGAGGCGTTCGGCAATCTCGTGCTCCAGCGCGCTGTTGCGTCGGGCCGCCTTCGCCGCGGTGGCGATCGCGCTCAGCGCCTCGCCGAGCCGTGCCGGCCGCCACCTGCGCGCCTGGGCTTCGAGCGCATCCTTCTGCTTGAAGTGCACCGGCGGCCGCATCGACTTGATGCAGTCGGCGATCGACCGGCCATTCTCGGTCTCCGCAACGAGCCGGTCGAGCCGAAGAAAATGCCGTTGCAGCGCCAGGATCACGCCCTGCGCGCTCTCGCCCGAGCCGACGACGCGATGAAGCTCGACACTGGCGGCTTTGGCATCGCCCCCGGCCGCCGCGTCGACGACGCGGTCGAAGGTCGTCTCGGAGGCATCGCCCACGATCGCCTCGACATCTTCGAGGCCGATGCGCTTGCGTTGATGGCAGTAGAGGACGAGCTTTTCGATCTCGCCGCGCGACAGGGCCCGGTCGGCTCCGAGGCGGGCGATGAGGGCGGCCCTCGCATCAGGTCCGATGCTCAAGCCCGCCGCCCGCACATCGGCATCGATGACGGCGCCGAGATCGCGCTCCTCGTCGGCGTAGCAGGGGATCGCCACGGCATGCGGGGACTTTTCAAACAGCGTCCGCAGCGCTTCGCCGGACTTGAGGTTCTGGGCTTCCACGATCAGCGTCGCCGGCAGCGGGGCCACCTCGACGATCGCCTTGAGCATGACGGCATTGATGCGCCGCCCGGCCGTCGCGCGGATGACTTTGCGCCCGCCGAACATCGCGACCGTCATGACCTCGACAGCGAGCTTGTCGGGGTCACCGTCGAGATCCTCATCGTCGAGTCGAACGATGTCCCCGGGCGGGGCTTCGAGTGCCGCCCAAAGCGCCGCCGCGCGCCGCGCCCGCTCCGAGACGAGGCCCGCATCGCTGCCGTAGACGAGGATGGCGGAGATGCTCGGATTGGCCGCCTTCAGGAAGGCTTCGGCCTGATGCGACTTGACGGCAGCCATGCCGCGACCGCACCCGTCAGACGGGGCTGGCGAGGAAGGCCGAGACGCGCGTCTTGATGTCGGCGCCAACCGTCCTGGCGGCGCGATCTTCCGCGTCGCGCCGCGCGCGCACGTTGGAGAAGATGGACTTGTAGGTTTCCAGTCCGGCGCGGGCGTAGCTCGTACCTGTCAGGAGGACCTTCTTGTCCTTGATGCTCACGAGCTTGAAGTTGGCGTCGAGCACGTAGATGCGGCTGCGCGCCTCACCGGTTTTCTCGACCAGCGCCGACGTCAGCCGCTCGCGGATGGCGATCTCGAGCCGGTACACGGCCGTTTCGGCAGTGCCGCCGCCGGTCGTGGCGAAGATGAGTTCGTTGCGCACCTGCTGGCCGACGCGGCTCGGGATCGTCGCGACATCGACCTGCTTCAGTTTTTCAGAGACGTTGGCGGCGATGCCGATATCCCCGTGCACGGGGCGAAAGCCACCATCGCCGCAGGCCGCGAGTACACTTGCGACCGCCAGCACGCAGGCCGCGCTCGCAAGCCGCGGGCGACTCATGGGTCGCGGTGTCTGCCGGGCACGTGCCGCACCTGGCGCTCGTGACCTGTCGCAATCGGCCGATCGCATTCGACGCTCTTCAGCCCACCACATTGACGATCCTCTGCGGAACGACGATGACCTTTTTCGCCGGCCGCCCTTCGAGCGCACGAACGACCGAGTCGAGGGCGAGTGCCGCCGCCTCGATATCCTGGCTCGACGCGGTCCGCGCCACCCGGATTTCATCCCTCCGCTTCCCGTTCACCTGTACGGCAAGGGTCACTTCATCGTCAACGAGCAACGCCGGCGCCGCCTCGGGCCACGGCTGATTGACGAGCAGCGTGTTGTAACCGAGCCGCGCCCAGCACTCCTCGCCCAGGTGCGGCATCATGGGCCCGATCATCTGCGTCATGAGCTCCGCCGCCTCGCGCAGCGCGAAGTCGAGCCCGGCCGACGGCGGCGGCTGCAGCGCGCTGCCAACCGCGTTGGCGAGCTCATAGAGGCTTGCCACCGCCACGTTGAAGCGCAAACCCTCGATCGTCCGCCCGACATTGGCGAGCGTCTTGTGCACGGCCTTGCGCAGCTTCAATCCCTCTGCGCCGATCTCGGCGGGCGGGCCGGCGAACGGCGCGGGTACGCGCTCGGCGATCTCATCGACGAGCCGCCACACGCGCTGCACGAACCGGCGAGCCCCTTCGACGCCGACATCGGTGTAGAGCACGTCCCGCTCCGGCGGGCTGTCGGACAGCACGAACCAGCGCGCCGTATCCGCGCCGTACTCGGAGATGAAGGCATCGAGATCGACGACGTTCTTCTTCGACTTCGACATCTTCTCGACGCCGCCAATGCGCACCGCCTTACCCGACTTGACGTCGTAGGCGACGCGATCGGCCCCGTCGCCCTCGATCCGTACATCGCTTGGTGCGAGCCAGACGGATTTGCCGCCTTCTCCTTCAGCCACATAAGTCTCGTGCGTCACCATGCCTTGCGTGAACAGCGCGGCGAACGGCTCGCGGATGCCGCTCGTGCCGCCGTGACCGGCATCCGCGATGGCCCGGAAGAAAAATCGCGAATAGAGCAGGTGCAGGATCGCGTGCTCGATGCCGCCGATGTACTGGTCGACGGGCAGCCAGTAGTCGACCGCTTGAGCATCGAGCGGCGTCGCCGCCTTCGGCGCGGTGAAGCGGGCAAAGTACCACGACGAATCGACGAACGTATCCATCGTGTCGGTTTCGCGCGTTGCCGGCTTGTGGCAGGTCGGGCAGTCGGCGTGCTTCCACGTCGGATGCCTGTCGAGCGGATTGCCTGGCTTGTCGAAGGTCGCGTCCTCCGGCAGGCGCACGGGAAGGTCGGCCTGCGGCACCGGCACGACGCCGCAGTCGGCGCAGTGGATGACAGGGATCGGACAGCCCCAGTAGCGCTGCCGCGAGATGCCCCAGTCACGCAGCCGGAAATTGACGCGCCGCTCGCCGACGGGCCGCTTGCCCATCGACTTCTTCTCGAGCCGTCGCGCGACCTCCTCGAAGGCGGCCTTCGTGTCGAGCCCGTCGAGGAACTGGGAATTGATCATGGTGCCGGGCCCGTCGTACGCCTCGGCGCCGACATCGTAGGTCGCCGCGTCCGCCCCCGGCGGCAGAATCACGGGCCTGACGGGCAAGTGGTACTTGCGGGCGAAGTCGAGGTCGCGCTGATCGCCGGCAGGGCAGCCGAAGATCGCTCCCGTGCCGTAGTCCATGAGGATGAAGTTCGCGACCCAGACCGGCAACAGCCACGACTTGTCGAATGGATGCTGCACCCTGATGCCGGTGTCGAAGCCTTTCTTCTCGGCGCTCTCCAGATCGACGACGGAGGTGCCCATGTGCCGGCAGTCCTCGCAGAAGGCTGCGAGGTCGGGGTCCTTGTCGGCGGCCGCCTTGGCGAGCGGATGATCGGGCGCCACCGCCAGGAACGAGGCCCCGAACAGGGTATCGGGCCGCGTCGTATAGACCTCGACCTCACTGTGACCCTTCGGCGCCGTCGCCTTGTCGAGCGCGAAGCGGACGCTCAATCCCTCCGATCGGCCGATCCAGTTCGCCTGCATCAGGCGCACCTTCTCGGGCCACTTGTCGAGGCCGTCGAGTGCCGCCAAAAGCTCATCCGCATAGGCCGTGATGCGCAGGAACCACTGCGTGAGCTCGCGCGTCTCGACGAGCGCGCCCGAGCGCCAGCCCCGCCCGTCGATCACCTGCTCGTTGGCGAGCACGGTGTTGTCGACCGGGTCCCAGTTGACCTTCGAGGACTTGCGGTAGGCGAGGCCCTTGGCAAGCAGATCGAGAAACAGCCGCTGCTGCTGCGCATAGTAGTCCGCATCGCAGGTTGCGAACTCGCGCTCCCAGTCGATGGCGAGCCCCATCGACTTGAGCTGATCGCGCATGACGGCGATGTTCTGGTAGGTCCACGAGCCAGGATGGACCTTGCGCTCCATGGCGGCATTCTCCGCCGGCATGCCGAACGCATCCCAGCCCATGGGATGCAGCACGGCAAACCCGCGCGCCCGCTTGTAGCGCGCGAACACGTCACCCATGGTGTAGTTGCGCGAGTGCCCGACGTGGATGCGCCCGGAGGGGTAGGGAAACATTTCAAGCACGTAGCACTTCGGCTTACCCCCGCCGGCAGTGGCGTCGGGCGTCCGGAAGGCGTGGGTCTCGTCCCAGACCCGCTGCCAGTGCTTCTCGCGTGCGGGAGCATTGTAGCGTTCGCTTGCCATTGGGCTCGTTTCGGGCGCTCGTTTCGACGGCTTGGTGTAAGACGATCGAAGCCACCCAACGGGCGGCGTCGGCTGCGGTAAAGAGCCCGAAAGGTCGGGTGGGTCAAGCGAGCGGGGCGGGAGAACCGGTATGATGTCAGACGCCGTCGTCGCACTGCGCGAGGTCGAAAGCGCACTTGCCGTCGCCGCGACCGGCGTCGGCCGCCGGCCCGCCGACGTCGCTTTGATCGCAGTAACGAAGACGTTTCCCGCCGACATCGTAGAGCCGGTACTGGCCGCCGGCCATCGCCGCTTCGGCGAGAACAGAGTGCAGGAGGCGCTCGCCAAATGGCCGCCACTGCGCTCCCGCTATGCCGATATCGAACTTCATCTGATCGGTCCGCTGCAGTCCAACAAGGCGCGCGAAGCCGTCGCGCTGTTCGATGCCATTCACACCATCGACAGGGACAAGATCGCCGCTGCTGTTGCAGCCGAGATGGTCCGCCAGGCCCGGGCGCCGGCGCTTTATGTTCAGGTCAACACCGGCGAGGAGCCGCAGAAAGCCGGTATCCCGCCTCGTGAGGCGGTCGAGTTCGTCGCCCGCTGCCGGTCGGTGCATGGGCTGAGCATCGCCGGCCTGATGTGCATCCCGCCCGTCGATGAAGCCCCCGCCATTCATTTCGCCTTGCTGAAGAAGTTGGCCACCGAGGCCGGCGTTCGAGGCCTCTCGATGGGCATGTCGGACGATTACACGACTGCCGTCGAACTCGGCGCCACCCACATCCGCGTCGGCTCGGCGATCTTCGGCCGCCGCTGACCGGGCGCCAGCCCCCGCCCCTGATGCACCGCGATATGTACGGCGCTTTCACGAATGGACTGGCCTGCCTCTGAAAAACATAATAAGAACAAACAAAGATCAAAGAGGCTCGCATGGCACACCTCGATACGACCGGCAAACTTGCCATTCTGGCGGACGCCGCCAAGTACGATGCCTCGTGCGCATCGAGCGCTGCGCCGCGCCGCACCTCGCTGGGCGGCACGGGTGTCGGCTCGACGGGCGGCTCGGGCATCTGTCATGCCTACGCACCGGACGGCCGCTGCATCTCGCTCCTCAAGATCCTGCTGACCAACGTGTGCGTCTTCGACTGCGCCTATTGCATCAACCGCGCGTCCTCCAACGTCCGCCGCGCCCGCTTCACCGCCGAGGAAGTGGTCGGCCTGACGCTCGACTTCTACAAGCGCAACTACATCGAGGGCCTGTTTCTCTCCTCCGGCATCATCCGCTCGTCGAACTACACCATGGAGCAGGTGGTCCGCGTCGCCCGCATGCTGCGCCAGGACCACGACTTCAGAGGTTACATCCACCTCAAGACCATACCGGACGCCGACCCGGCTCTGATAGAGGAGGCCGGCCGCTACGCCGACCGGCTCTCGATCAATGTCGAGCTGCCACGCGCGGAGAGCTTTCCGCGCCTCGCGCCGGAAAAGCAGCCCGACAGGATCGAGGCGACCATGGGCGGCCTCGCCCGCCGCATCGGTGAGGCCAAGGCGGCCAGGCGCGAGAGCCGTCGCGCTCCGCTGTTCGCGCCGGCCGGCCAGTCGACGCAGCTCATCGTCGGTGCCGACGGCGCCTCGGACGCCGAGATCATGTCGGCAAGCCGGCGGCTCTACGAGAGTTTCCGCCTGAAGCGCGTCTACTACTCCGCGTACTCGCCCATTCCGGCGAGTTCATCGCTTCTGCCGGCGGCACCGCCACCCCTGCTGCGCGAGCACCGGCTCTATCAGGCCGACTGGCTCACCCGCTTCTACGGCTACTCGCTCGCCGAGATCGTTGGATCGATGCGCCAAGGAATGCTCGACCTGGCTGCCGACCCGAAGCTGGTCTGGGCGCTCGCCAACCGGCAGTGCTTCCCGGTCGATATCAATCGCGCCGACCGCGAGATGCTGTTGCGCGTTCCTGGGCTTGGCGTGCGGTCCGTGGGCCGCATCCTGTCCTCGCGCCGCCATCGCACTCTGCGCTTCGAGGATCTGTCGCGACTGACCCGCTCTGCCGAGCGCGCCCGGCCTTTCGTCGTGACCGCCGATTCACACCCCGGCCAAAGCCTCGACGGCCCGATGATCGACCAGCCACGCAACGCTTCCCGCGTGCCGGAGCCAGCCCGAAGAGCCAGTCACCACACCGGCGGCAGCCAGTTGGAACTGTTCGCGGCATGAGGTCGAACCGACACCAGATCACAGTCCGCCTTGCGGCCGCCGACGACCGGGTCGGCTGGCGCGAGGCCGCTCGCCGCCTCGATCAGGCAGAGATCGACCCGGCCGACGTGGCGTGGCTCGTCGATGACGTGCAGTCCGACTTGTTCTCAGGCCGGCCCGGCGAACCTTCGGCCACACCGGTCGCGGTGAATGACAAAGCCCGTGCGGATGTCCAGCAGCCAGGCCGGGCGACCGCGTCTTCGGCACTGCAACATGGCCGGCGCGTACCTCGCGCCTTCATCGAGCTGACTGACGCGATGCTGCTGCACAGCGACACAGGACGCTTCGATCTGGCCTATCGCCTCCTCGTCCGATTGCGCCGCGAGCCTGCCCTGCTCGCCGTCGCAGCCGACCCCGATGTCGCCCGCGCCCTTCGCCTCGCCAAGGCAGTTCGGCGCGACCAGCACAAGATGAAAGCTTTCGTGCGCTTTCGCAAAGTGACCGAGCCCACGACCGGATCCGACGTTTTCATCGCTTGGTTCGAGCCCGAGCACCACATCATCGCAGCAACGGCTCCCTTTTTCGCCGGCCGCTTTTCAAATCAGCGCTGGTCGATCCTTTCGCCGCAGTGCAGCATGCATTGGGATACGAAATGCCTGCAGCGATCTTGCGGCGCACAACGATCCGATTGGCCAACGCAGGACGCGATGGAAACGGCATGGCGAACCTATTTTGCGTCGATCTTCAATCCCGCCCGCCTCAACGAGCGCGCCATGGCCGCCGAGATGCCGCGCAAATACTGGCGCAATCTTCCCGAGGCCGCTGACATTCCGCAGCTTGTGGCGACGGCGCCCGGCCGCGTCGCGTCAATGATCGACCCGGTGACCGAAAAGCCGGCCGGCGCTTGAGAGTTCCAGGCGCGCGAAGCGTCTCGGAAAAAACCCGTCGCAGCACATGCGCGTATCGCCAATCGACGATGTGCCAGTGATTTAACTCCTCGACCGCAGCCGTCGACTCGTCTCCGTCACGCAACTGACACTAACGCAGGCTAAATTTTCTTGACTGTTGTAGCCGCGCTCGACGTTTTGGACGCAGACAACAGCGTTAATTGTGATAAACTGTTTTTCTCGACGCGTCGCCGCAAGCGAACTAGGCGCTGGGTCGAGAAGTGTAGTTCGGCAGCCCGACGGCTCGCTGATGCAGCATCGATCGATGGTCGGCGTGCGGCACGGTCGAGCCTGGAGAAGATGCCGATCCTGCACGCGTGACCAGGTGGCCGTGGCACCCCGCCGCTGCACCGCATGTGAGTATGGCGTTGGTCATGATGGGGAGCGTCCGCGCTGCGATCGGCGTCACCGCCGAGACGCAACACTCCGCTGCCGGAGCATCCGGCGGCCGCGCCATCGGTTTTTCTCCGTCCCGCCGTGCTTGCCACCGCTCTGACGCCTCCCGGCGCCCCGTCGCCTCCGGGCGCTCAGAACTCGCCCGGCGCTCGTACCTCCGCGAGCCATCCCCGCAAGTCGCCTCGCTTGTTGTGCTCATGACGGCCCCCGCCGGCCTGCGGCACCGGATGCGTCCACACCACGTCCCGGGTGCCAGCAGCAGGTGCGGCGACGGCCGGCGCGGCCACCGGCCTCGTTACCGCGGCAGGCCACCAAACGCGACGCGGGTGCCATGACGCGAACGCCGCCATCTCCCGAGTTCCACCCCCGTAAAGCCCTCCGAGCCCTCCAACATCGAGCAAATCCGATGCAGGCCGTAGAGATCCTCCCCGACGCGAGCACCGCCTCCGGCGACCACGCCATCATCCGCCTCGACGGTGTTTGGCTGCTCCCCGATCGTCCGACCGTGCGTCTGGAGGCGGTCGGCACCGGCCCGGC
The DNA here is from genome assembly GCA_033764645.1 of Hyphomicrobiaceae bacterium. GTDB lineage: Bacteria > Pseudomonadota > Alphaproteobacteria > Rhizobiales > Hyphomicrobiaceae > Filomicrobium. The sequence goes on along the minus strand of JANRIT010000064.1, from coordinate 11,093 downwards.
GCTGCGCTCCGGCACGGTCTGGCCGCACGACGACGTCAGCCCGCTCGACATGCGCCTGACCAGTTCCGGCGTCGAACTGCGCGTCGGTCCCGACGTGGTCGACCGGCACGATCTGCGGCCTGGCAGCGTCGTGCGCGTCAATATCCCGTCGGCCGGCATCGACACGGAAGTGGTTTGGCCCGACCTGAAGGCAGCCGCTCCTGCAGGCGATATCACGACCGCGCCCCGCGCTCTGCCCGGTCCGACCCTCATCGTCGCCTCCGAGCCGACACCCCCGGCGCTTGCCGAGCTCCAGTTCCGCGCCGGCCGCAGAAGGTTGACGCGTGGTCCGTCGGCTGCGGATGAAGAGGCGAAGCAGTCAGCAGCGGGCACCGAAAACGTGGCAACCGCCGCGCCCGTCGCCATCGATGCGGCCCACAAGGTACCGGGCCGCTCGACACCGCCGCCGCTGCCGCGCGGCGGACCCCACAACGCGCACCGCGAGGAGCAACACTCCGCCACCGCCGCGGCTGCCACCGCCGCGGCTGCCCCCGGCGCAACCACCGTCGAGCCCGCCCAGTCGGCTCCCGCGCCGCAGCCGGCCCGGCACATGGCAGCCACCGCGCCTGCGCCTTCCCAGCGCGCTTCGAGCCATATCGTCGATGCGTTCGCTCCGCTGGCCGTCGGCTTCCTCGTCACGATCATGCTGCTCGGCGTTCTGACCATGCAGCTCGAAGCCGACATGACCTCCGACTCGCGTTTCGCCGGCAGCATCCTGTCGACGCGGCCGGTGACGGCAGCCGAGAGCCAGGCGAGCGATCTGTTCGACCTTCTCGAGGCCGGCGAGCGCTCGCCGCGCGGCCTTTCCCCGGCCGGTCTCAGCGGCGAGGCCGCGCTCGCCCTCGCCAACCGCTGGGTGCACGGCCTCGGCGGCGATATCGATCGCGAGGAAGCCGGATACTGGCTGCGCCGCGCCTTGGCGAGCGAACTGAGCGACGAGCATCGCCGCTGGGCGCTGACCCAGCTCGGCACCATTTTCGCGTCGCCCGCCGGCGGCAAAACTCCCGATTACCGCGCCGCGCGCATGGTCTGGCAGTTTGCAGGTGCAATTGGCGACCCCGTCGCACTATGCTTCCTGGGCCAGCTTCACGAGCACGGGCTAGGCGTCGCTGCCGACCGGCGCGAAGCGCGGCAAATGTACGAGATGGCGCGGCAGCGTGGGGGCTGCACCGACGTGGAGGCGGCGCTGACGCGCGTAAGGGGCTGACGGGGCAGACATGCATGACCACCGCCGCTTGGCCCTGATCCTGCTCGCCACAGGATTGGGGACGACACCTGTCACGCCGCAATCCGCCGACCCCAGCCCTCAGCGCACCCCCTATTTCAGCGACGACCGCCAGATGCCGGGCTTCGCCGACGCCGAGCGCCGGCGCCTCGAGATCGAGGCCGCCGCCGAAGCGCGCCGGCAGGCCGAGGACGAGGCACGGCGCATCACCGAGCAGACCCGTCCCGGCCTGTCCCCGGCCGCCCAACCTGACACCGGCGCCGACGAGGCCGCCCGCCGCGTCGAAGGCACGAGCCGCGACGACCTGAAGGCCAAGCTCGCCGCCGAGGTCGAGGGTCGCCTCGCCGCCGAAGCCCGCGACGCAAAGGCCCGCGCCGAACGCGAGACCGCCGAGCGTGACGAACGCGCCCGGCAAGCCGCTGCCCCGCCGACGACCCCGCCGCCGGCAGCGCCAGCCCCGGTCGCCCCTGCGCCGACACCGGCCGCCATGATCGCGCCCGATTGCGCCAGGGAAGCACCCGCCAGCGTCGAGACGGCACCACAGCCGGGTGGCCGGCTCACCATCACCATCGCCGCGCCATGCCGTGCCGGCCAGCGCATCACCGTCCGCTACGGCACCTATCGCTTCATCGAGCGCCTCGACGCCGACGGCGATCTCACCACGACGCTCGATCTCTTCCTCGGTCCGGCGACCACTGCCGTCGTCGAGTTCGAGGACGGTCTGCGGCGCGTCCTGCCGCCTCTCGATGCGGCCTCGGAGAACGTCACCAAGGTCGCCATCGTATGGTCGGGCACGGTCGACTTCGACCTGCACGCCTTCGAGTACGGCGCCCGCCGCGGCGAGCCGGGCCACAGGTGGTCGGGCGCCACCGGAAGCGCCGACGAGGCCGGCACCCAGACTGACACGGCCAAGCGCGGCCATGGCTTCATCGGCCTTGCCGACACCGGCGGCGCGGAGGGCGATCATGTCGAGGTCTATACCTTCCTTCACCGCAAGGGCGAGCCGCGCGGCGTCGTCCGTCTCGCCGTCGATTTCGTCACCCGCGGTTCGCGGCCGGGCGGGGACACCTGCGGCGGCGGTCCGCTCGCGCAGCCACGCCTCGAGATCGTGCGGTTGACGAAGGGGACGGAGATAACGCGCAGCCGATTGCAGTTCCGCGCGGCCCCCTGCGATGTCGAAATGGACGACGCCACCCGCTACACCAGCAATGGCATCGACGAACTGCGTGTGGGGCGCTGAGGCCGTGAACGAGGCACGCTTTGTGCTTGGCCACGCGCAGTCCTGCGCACGCGTCGTGAAAACGTCGCAAGCCTCAGCCTACCTTGATCCTTGCAGGTCCTCCCGCGTGCCCTCTGCGGCACCGATGAGTGCCTCGAGCCACCCGTCACGCGCCGTCCGTCCCATGAACCGCCCAACCATGTTCGCGCACGAGCGAGCCGAGCAGAACCTCCGGGAACGCCCATCCATGCGCACGATCGTTCGCTCCCTTCGACACACCGTGAAGTACCTCCTCGTCGGCCTCTTCGGCTTGGCTCTTCCGCTTCCGGCAGCGGCAGCCGACGACATCACGCTGCGCCTCGTCGGCGGCGGCTTCGAGGTGACCGGCGCCTTGATGTCGTTCGATGGCACGCGCTACGTGATCACCTCGCCCATCTTCGGCGCGATGACCTTGCAGACCGACCGTTTCGAATGCGTCGGTGGTCCGTGTCCGAAGGGTCCTGTGGGGCTGTCCGGTCCAGGTGGTGCCGGTTCGGTGGGCGCCGCGTCGGGCTCGATCACGATCGCCGGGTCGAGCACGATCGGAGCGAGCCTGATGCCGGCGCTCGTCGAGGCCTATGCTCGCTCGCTCGGCCTCGAGCCGTCGCGCGTCATCGGCAGCGACCCTCAGGTCATCACCATCGAGTTCGGTGACAAGTCCGGCCGCAAGGTCGCCGAGACGCGAATCGATCGGCGCAATTCGGCCTACGGCTTCGAGGCGTTGGCGACGGGAACCCCGGCGATCGGCATGTCCTCTCGCCGCGTCCGCCCGGAGGAGGCAGCCCGCCTCGCCGCCGCTGGCCTCGGCGATTTCCGCCAGCCGACCCACGAGCACGTCGTCGGCCTCGATGGCCTCGTCTTCGCGGTCGCCTACGATAACCCCGCCGTCTCCCTGTCGATCGACGCCATCGCGGGCATCTTCGCGGGCACCATCACCGACTGGGCGCAGGTCGGATTGCCGGCCGGCAGGATCACCGTCTACGCCCCCGAGGACGCCAACGGCACGTTGCAGAACTTCGACGAACTCGTCATGAAGCCGCGGCGCCTGACCCTGACGCCAGCGGCGAGGCGCGCCGAGTCGCTGTCGCGCGTGTCCGATCTGGTGGCCGCCGACCCCGGCGGCATCGGCGTGCTCAGCATGGCCTACGCCGGCAACGCCAAGCCGCTCAACATCGAGGCAGCCTGCGGCCTCGTCAGCCGTCCGACGCGCTTTGCCATGAAGGCCGAGGAATATCCCCTGACGCGCCGCCTCTATCTCTACACGCCCGGCACACCGAAAGCTCCACTGGCGCGCGACCTGCTGACCTTCGCGCTGTCGCCGAGTGCCCAGTCCGTCGTCGCGGCCGCCGATTTCGTCGACCAGGAGCCCGAGAGCCTCGCCTTCCAGGCGCAGGGCTCGCGCATCGCCTATGCGCTGAATGCGCGCAGCGAGGATTTCGACATCGACGCCATGCGCGCGCTAATCGGCGACATCTCCAAGGCCGAGCGCCTGTCGACGACCCTGCGCTTCGAGTTCGGCTCGGCGGTCCTCGACACCAAGGCGCTGGCCGACGTCGGCCGCCTCGCAACGCTGCTGGCGACACCTGCCTACGCCGGCAGGTCGGTCAAGCTCATCGGCTTCGCCGACGCCGTCGGCAGCTACGCGACGAACCTCGATCTGTCGCGGCGCCGCGCCGTTGCCGTGGCCGAGGCCTTGAAGGCCAAGGGCTACGACGGCGCCGTGGTGAAAGCCTACAGCGAGCTGGCGCCGGTCGCCTGCAACGACACTTCCGAGGAGCGCAACTTCAACCGTCGCGTCGAGGTGTGGATCGAATGACGGGCCGCGCGGCCGCGCGACAAAGCGGCCTCCGCTCGCGCCGGCCCGGATGCCGGCTTCCCGCCAATTGCGAATGCGCCGAGGGCTTTCAGGATGCTTCACGCCAATGCGGGCCGACACGCCCACCGTTCGCACCACTCGCAACAGGGGCGGCACGCGCTGAGCTCAACCGGTCGATTCGCAGCGCTGATGGCGCTGGCATGGCTGGCCATGGCAGTGCTGCTGCAATCTGCAGGCCCGGCCCTGGCGCAGTGGCAGCCGCAGAAACCGATCACCATCATCGTCATGGCCGGCAAGGGCGGCGGCGCCGACCAGGCCGCGCGCTACCTCGCCGAGCTCATCGCCAAGGAGAAGCTCGCTCCCGTCCCCTTCGAGATTGTCAACATGCCCGGCAATTCCGGCGGCGATGCGCTTGCCGAGCTGCAAAAGCGCGCCGGTGACGACCACGTCCTGCTGTTCACCTTGAACAGCTTCTACACGACCCCGCTCGACAAGCCGGACCTGAAGATCGACATCGGTGCCATGTCGCCCATCGCTCGGCTCGGCGAGGACGTGTTCCTGCTCTGGGTCCATACCGACCGGACCGACATCAATACGGTCGAGGATTTCGTCCGTGCGGCCAAGGCCAAGGGCAAGGACTGGATCATGGCTGGCACCGGCACCGGCGCCGAGGACCATTTACTGACCCGCTTCTTCAACGCGAGCTATGGTCTCGACATGACCTACAAGCCGTTCGGCGGCGGCGGCGAGGTGGCGCGCGAACTTGCCGAGAAGCGCGCCGATTCGACGGTCAACAACCCGTCCGAGACAACGGCGCTGCTTGCGGCCGGCAAGGTTAAGCCGATCGTCGCGATCACGCCGGCCCGGCTCGGCCAGTTCCTCCCCGTGCCCACCCTGCGCGAGACCGGCATGGACTTTCAGTACGCGATGCAGCGTTCCGTCGTCGGCCCGCCAGCCATGAGCGCCCCGGCGCTCGCCTTCTACAAGGCCTTGTTCGAGGCCTTGTTCGCCCGCGCCGAATGGCAGGCCTATCGCACCAAAGTCAGCTTGTCCGGGCCCTTGCTCACTGGCGATGGCCTGCGCGCCTACTGGCTCGCCGAACGCGAGAAACACATGCGCTGGAAGATGGCGCTCGAGGTTTTGGCCCGGTGACGCCGCCAACCGGCCGCTGTCAGCGTGCAAAGGCGGACGGCAGCCCGTATTCGGCGACATCGACGTTGAGGCTCGAGTAGCAGCCCTTGCGCAATTCGAGGTAGGTCGGCGCCATGGCGAACCAGTCGAACGGCACCTCTCCGCGACGGCTCGCGAAATAGCTCTCCTGCACCATCATCGACAGCAGGCGCAGAGCCTCCGCGCACTGTGGCGACCGGCCGGACTGCGCCAATTCGACGTGCCGCTTCCACAATTCATCGCTGCGCCGCAGAACGCGCTCCGACGTCGTTCGGAACTCGTAGTCCTGATAGGCCTCCGTCTCATAGACGTGGATGCTGCCGGCGATCTCGACCTCGAGCGCATCCCCCGCCCTGGCAACGCGAGCATTCCCCAGCGATACGACGATCGCCGCAAGCAGAACGAGCGGAAGAATGAAAGGAAAGCGGCTGACGGCCGCCAGTGCGCCGCTGGTCGTGTCGTGAACGTTTCTCGAGGCCATCTCTCGCCCCTCAGCCCGAACGGTTGCGCTCGCGCCCCGCTCACCGTTCAAGGAGCGCGAAGTGGGTCCGTCGGCCCGGCATGTCCGAACTGCCGGGAGGCACGAGCGGAAACACACTTGATGTGACAGTTTATTGAAACCGATTGTGGCGTCAAATCCGAAACTTGTGCTGCACTTGCGTATTCTGTGTGCAGTTAACGGCGCGTGCAGGGCTTGGCACCCTGACCACGCGCTGCCGCCACCCGACTTGACACGGCATCGCCGGCTCCGCATTCCGACGCTCGATCGCTGCGGCACACGACACGAAGGCGCACTTCAATGCCCCACCGCCCGTCCACCGAGGCCCTCCGCGACTCCGGGCGCGCGCCGTTCCGCGTCACCGTCCTCACCCTATTCCCAGAGGTGTTCCCCGGCCCGCTCGCGGCCTCTCTCACCGGACAGGCGCTGACCGCCGGCCTGTGGACGCTCCGCGCCATCCCGTTGCGCGAGTTCGGCCGAGGCCGTCACCGCACCGTCGACGACCGGCCGGCCGGGGGCGGCGCCGGCATGGTGATGCGTGCCGACGTCCTCGCCGACGCCGTCGATCATGCCCGCCTCGCCGACGCCGACCTACCGCTCATCTACCTGTCACCGCGTGGCAAACCGTTCGACCAGGCGATGGCGCGCGATCTCTCGCAGGGCCCCGGCATGGTGCTGCTGTGCGGTCGCTTCGAGGGGATCGACGAGCGCGTCATCGCAGGCCGCAACATGACCGAGGTCTCGATCGGCGATTTCGTCCTCTCCGGCGGCGAGATCGCGGCGATGGCCATGGTGGACGCGTGCCTGCGGCTCGTCCCCGGCGTGCTCGGTGCGCCGGCTAGCCTCGAGAGCGAAACGTTCGAAGCCGGCCTGCTCGAGTATCCCCATTACACCCGTCCGCGCACGTGGGAGGGGCGCGACATCCCTGACGTCCTGCTGTCGGGCGACCACGGCGCCATCGCACGATGGCGGCGCCAAGAGGCCGAGGCGCTCACCGCCGCGCGCCGGCCGGACCTGCTGCCACCAGCGCCCGTCTCTCGGCCCGCCGAGCCGGCAGCCGTCAAGCCGCGCCGCCCATCGTGACACCCCGACCGTCCGCGACCGCACGCCGATAGGCATCGACACCGCTTGGGTTTTGCGGTATCGACCTGCCTCTGAATTCCCGAAATGGGTTGCATGAGCCGCTCCCGTCCATGCTTTGGACCGGGCTGTGGCTCCTCTGCGTTGGTGACAACGTGAGCTTATGGGAGCTCGAAAATGAACATCATCCAACAGCTCGAGCACGAGCAGATGAAGGCCATTTCGGCCAAGCGCGGCATTCCCGAGTTCGGCCCCGGCGATACCGTCAAGGTCGTCGTGCGCGTCGTGGAAGGCAAGAACGAGCGCCAGCAGGCCTACGAGGGCGTCGTGATCGCCCGCTCCGGCGGCGGTCTCAACGAGAGCTTCACGGTCCGCAAGATCTCCTACGGCGAGGGCGTGGAGCGCGTCTTCCCGATCTATTCGCCCTTCATCACCGAGATCGAGGTCGTCCGCCGCGGCCGCGTCCGCCGCGCCAAGCTGTACTACCTGCGCGACCGCCGCGGCCGTGCCGCCCGCATCGCCGAGCGCACGGATGCCCGCGCACGCCGGCTCAACGCCGCCTGGAAGGGCTTCAAGAAGCAGAAGGGCCAACCCGACGACCTGACGCAGATCACCGGCATCGACGCTGACCTCGCCGCGCGCCTGAAGCAGATCAACTGCGTCAAGTTCGAGCAGATCGCCAATTTCTCCGATGAGGACATCGCCAACGTCGAGGACGTGCTGCAGCTCGACGGCAAGATCGAGAAGGACGACTGGATCGGCCAGGCGCGCCGCCTCATCTCGGAGGCGACCGCCGGCGAGGTCGCCGCTGCCGAGGGCGAAGCCGCCAAGGCCTGACGATTGACGAGCACCGACCAGCCGAACCGCTGACGAAAAGATGAGGGCCCGGCTCAGATGAGCCGGGCCCTTTCGTTTGTTCCGGGAACGAGTCGTCGGCGCGCCTCACTCACCGTGACAGGACGCGCACCTCGATGCGCCTGTTGCGCGCCCGCTCCTCCGGTGTCGCGTTGGAGGCGATCGGCCGCGTCTCGCCGAAGCCGCGCGCATCGACGCGATCGGCTTCGACGCCCGCCTCGACCATGTACTTGGCAACCGCGCGGGCACGGGCAGCGGAAAGCCTCTGGTTGACCTTCATCTTGCCGAAGGAATCCGTGTGACCCTCGATGCGCACCTTGAGGCCGCGGCAGTCGCGGATCACACCGGCCAGCTCACGCAACGTCGGGGAGCTTTCCGCCACGATGTCCGCGCTTGCCGTCTCGAACAGGATCGAGCCACTGCCCAGGATGCGATTGATGTCGCTCTCGCAGGCCGTGCGCGCTGTTGCCTCGCCCGGCTTGCCGATCGCCGATGTGACGATGTTCGACGTCGCCGAGCGCCCCGCGACATCGGTGCTGCGCACCGGCGCCGTGCCCCACCCCTGGCGGGTGGCGAGATAGCCCTTCAGCGTCGTCGGCATGTCGACGAACTCGGTCGGCTGCGAAGGCACGGCGGATGCCGCGACCGCGGATGATGGTGCAGCCGATCCCGGCGTCGATCCGGGCAGACGCGCCAGCGCAGGCTTCGTACCCCACGTCTCGCGCGTGCCGAGATAGCCCTTCAGCGTCGTCGGCATGTCCACGAGTTGTGCGGGAACAGCAGGCGCCGCAGCTACTGCCGGCGCACCCTTTTTGATGGCGGTCGCCGTGGCGGCCGCAGCCGGCTCGGCGATGCGCGCCATCGACGGCTTGGCTCCCCAGGTCGCGCGCGTGCCGAGATACCCTTTCAAGGTGGTCGGCATGTCGACGAGCGATGGCGAGGCGTCCGCAACCCTGATGCCGGGCGACGGCGCCGCTTCCGCCATGGCGGCCGATACCGTCGGCGTTAGCCCCCACGACGAGCGTTCCGCGAGCAGCGCGTCGAGTGCAGCCGTAATCTTGGTCGGAGCGATCGCCGCCAGCGTCGGCAACGGGCGCTCCTCGGCGGCATGAACGACGGGGCCCGCCGCGGCCGCTGGCGCAACATCCACGGCCGCCGTCTGCGGCAGTCGCTTCGGCGCGCCAGCGGCCAGCGGGGCGGCAACCGGCTTTGCTTTCGCCGTGCCCCACTCGTCGCGCCGCTTCAGGTACTCGGCAAGGCTCTGCGGCTCGGCCGTCGCGAAGTCCCACGACGTCACTTTCGGTGCCGTGCCCCAGCTCGCCCGCTCGGCGAGCAAGCTCTTGAGGTTGGCCTCGACCGTCGTCTTCGGCGGATCGGCCACGACCGGGATCGCCCGCTCCTCCGCCGCATGCACGATCGGCGCGCGCTTGTCGGCTGCAACCGGCCGCGCCGCCGTCTGCGGCAGTCGCTTCGGCGCGCCGGCGGCCAGCGGGGCGGCAACCGGCTTTGCTTTCGCCGTGCCCCACTCGTCGCGCCGCTTCAGGTACTCGGCAAGGTTCTGCGGCTCGGCCGTTGAAGCCGGTGTGACCGCGCCCGGCTGAGGAGCCTGCGCGACCTTGCCCGCCGGGGCCTCGCCCCAACTCGCCCGCTCCTCGAGCAGGGCCTTAAGCGCCTTGTCGATCTCGGCTTGGTTGACCGGTTTGGCCGCGCTCACCGCGGTCACCTCGGCCGTGGCGGCATCTCCTGCCCCCCAGACCTTGCGGAAATCGAGCAGTTGCTCGAGCGACCATCCGCGCTGATCGTCGGTGGCCAGCAGGAAGAGATCGCGCGCAACGGACGGCTGCACGACAGGGCCGTCGCGCTCGATGGCCAGCGCCCGCATGAGCGGCCCTTCCATCTGCGCGGGCAGGACGCCGGCCACGTCATGGCGACAGTCGGCCGCGACGCCGGCTGGCGGACAGTAGTGAGAGAGCTCGCGATAGGTCGGATGCTCGGCGGCCAGCGGCGAAGCGCTCAGCAACAACAGACCGACGAGCGTGAAAGTACGCTTCATACCTTGGGTCCTCCGTGTGGGTACCGCCATTTTGCCGCAGTTTACCTTAACGCCGTGTGTCGTCGGCGGGAGATACTGCGTTGTTTCGGCGTGAGTTTTGGTAAATTGATTGCAAATATTTGATCGTCTCGCAAGGCTCTCGCGATGCCGCGCGGGGACGCCGGCAACAGCCTCGGCCGCTGCCCGCGGGGGCTCCACATCAGGGGCGCAACACATTTTGGCTTCCCCGCCCGATCCTCACGCTATCCCGCTGCTGCCAGAGGCTTGCGGCAAAGATGCGGAAAAGGCAAAGAAAGGAGGCGACACGCGACGCGCTCGTGTTCGCCAGAGCCTAACTCGCGGGACATTCGTTCTGCGCCGGCGACACAGCTTGCCGTCAGGCCCCGCCGATCGCATGTCTCGACAACACGCCCGAAACGACCCCGGCACATCGACCATGGCTGAACTCGAGATCGATCGCACCGAGCCCACCGATACCGGTCCGATCAAGTTGCACGACGCGGCAGACTTTGAGGGCATGCGCCGGGCCGGCCGCCTCGCCGCCGAAGCCCTCGACATGCTCACCCCGCACGTCGTGCCGGGCGTGACGACCGAGCACCTCGACGATCTCGTCGTCGCGTTTGCTCTCGACCATGGGGCCTATCCGGCACCGCTCAATTATCGAGGCTTCCCCAAGGCGATCTGTACTTCGGTCAACCACGTCGTCTGTCATGGCATTCCGGGCCCCAAGCCATTGCGCGACGGCGATATCGTCAACATCGACGTGACACTCGTGCTCGACGGCTGGCACGGCGACACCAGCCGCATGTACCCGGTCGGCACCATTCCCCGCCGGGCCGAGCGACTGATCGAGGTCACCTACGAGGCGCTGATGCGCGGCATCGACGCCATCAAGCCCGGCGCCACCACGGGCGACATCGGCGCCGCCATCCAGGATTTCGCCGAGGCCCAGCGCTGCAGCGTCGTGCGCGAGTTCTGCGGCCATGGGCTTGGCCGCCAGTTCCACGACCGGCCCAATATCCTCCACTACGGCAAGCGCGGCGACGGCGTTCGCCTCAAGCCCGGCATGTTCTTCACCGTCGAGCCGATGATCAATCT
>JANRIT010000061.1:0-60515 GCA_033764645.1 Hyphomicrobiaceae bacterium | reverse complement strand
GCAGATGCGCCGCTTCTCGCTCGCCGAGGTCGTGCCGCATGCGCACGAGTGGCACCTTGCCAACGCCTACATCCCGATGGAGATTGTCGAGAAGGTCGGCGAACTCGGCGTGTTCGGGCTCACGATCCCGGAGGACTTGGGCGGCCTCGGCCTGGGCAAGGAGGCGATGTGCGTCGTCTCCGAGGAGCTGTCGCGCGGCTACATCGGTGTGGGCTCGCTCGGCACGCGCTCCGAGATCGCGGGCGAGCTCATCCTGCACAACGGCACGGACGAGCAGAAGCAGAAGTACCTGCCCCAGATTGCCGCCGGCACGCTACTGCCGACGGCCGTGTTTACCGAGCCCAACACCGGCTCGGACCTCGCGAGCCTCAAGACCCGCGCGGTGAAGGACGGCGACACCTACCGCATCACCGGCCAGAAGACCTGGATCACGCATCCCGTGCGCGCCGACCTCATGACGGTGCTCGTACGCACGAACCCCGACGAGAAGGGCTACAAGGGCCTGTCGATGCTGCTCGTCGAGAAGGAGCGCGGCACCGACGAGAACCCCTTCCCGATGCCGACTATCTCCGGCGGCGAGATCGAGGTGCTCGGCTACCGTGGCATGAAGGAATACGACGTCTCCTTCGATGATCACGTGGTACCGGCGAGCCAGCTCCTCGGCGGCGTCGAGGGCCAGGGCTTCAAGCAGCTCATGAACACCTTCGAGGGCGCCCGCATACAGACCGCCGCGCGCGCCGTCGGCGTGGCCCAGTGCGCGATGGACTTAGGGCTCAGCTACGCGCTCGATCGCGTTCAGTTCGGCAAGCCGATCTACAAGTTCCCTCGCGTCGCCGACAAGATCGTGATGATGGCAGCCGAGATCATGGTCGCCCGCCAGCTCACCTACTTTTCCGCGCGCGAGAAGGATCAGGGCCGCCGCTGCGACCTGGAGGCCGGCATGGCCAAGCTGCTCGGCGCCCGCGTCGCGTGGGCCGCCGCCGACAACGCACTGCAGATCCACGGCGGCAACGGGTTCGCGCTCGAATATCCAGTCAGCCGCGTGCTGTGCGACGCCCGCATCCTCAACATCTTCGAGGGTGCGGCCGAGATCCAGGCCCAGGTGATCGCGCGGCGGCTGCTCGAGGGGGCGAATTGAGGACGGTCTTGTCGGCATGACCGCGACTGAACGGCAACGCTCGGGCGCTGGCCTGCCGCGCACCATCCTCATCACTGGCGCCTCGTCCGGCATCGGGCTCGCCACCGCGCGGGCACTGAAGTCGCGCGGCTGGCGGGTGCTGGCCACCGCGCGCAAGCCGGATGACCTCGACCGCCTGCGCGCCGAGGAAGGCCTGGAGCCGATCCCCCTGGAGCTGGCCGATCCGGCCTCCGTCGCCGCCTGCGCCGACACAGCCCTCCGCCTCGCCGACGGCCGCCTCGACGCGCTGTTCAACAACGCCGCCTACGGCCAGGTTGGTGCGGTCGAGGACATCACGGCCGACCTGCTGCGCCGCCAGCTCGAAGTCAACGTCATCGGCGGCCACGAACTGACGCGCCGCATCATCCCGGCCATGCGCCGGGCCCGCGCCGGCCGCATCGTCAACTGCTCGTCCGTACTCGGCCTCGTCTCCGGCCCCTACCGCGGCGCCTACTCGGCCTCCAAGTTCGCCCTCGAAGCCTTGAGTGACGCGCTGCGCATCGAGCTCTCCGGCACCGGCATCCACGTCTCTCTGATCGAGCCGGGGCCGATCCGCACGAAGTTTCTGGAAAGCGCGCTCGCCGCCTTCGAGAGCGCCATCGACTGGCGCGCCTCGCCCCACCGCGAGATCTATGAGAGGCGCCTCGCCGCCATGCGCGCGGGCGGCAAGCAGGGCTTCAAGCTGGAGCCCGAGGCTGTGGCGGCGAAAGTCGTCGACGCCGTCGAGAGCCGATACCCGAAGCCCCGCTACTTCGTCACGGCACCGACCTACGCCGCCGACGGCATGCGCCGTATCCTGCCGACGCGCCTTCTCGACCGCATGCTGCGCGACAGTTGACGTACTTCGTACATTCCCGCGAGGGCGGTTCTAGTGCTCCGGCCCCGACATTTTCTTCCCCTCACCGAGCCCTCGCGAGCAAATGTCGGGACCAAGTGGAGCACTCGTAACCCTACAATCCTCGTGTTGCTTGTGTATCTGACGCTTGGTTCCGCGCTTGGCAGCAATTAGGGACCAAGCGTCAGATACGCAACACGAGTTGGCTGGACATTCGCATGCGACATGCGGACAGGATCGTCAGCAAGACCCGGCACACACTTATCGAGGGCCGCAGCGGTGCCTCTATCGATGCTCCGCCATCACGCCGAGGTGGCCGCGCCGATTACCAGATGACGTTGACGCCGAAACCGATCATCGCAGCGTCTGCCGACGCGATAGGAACGTCTTCCGATAGCGCCTGAGCCGCCAGCATCCAATCGAACGGGTCCCTGTGGTGGCCTGGCAGCGAGCCGGCCAACTGCGCATGGACAATCGAGAGAGGTAACGCCTGCCAGCCGCTGCTCGTAACGATGCTTTCGAGGTTGTGGGCAAGCTCCTGCGGGACCGTCAGTTTACCCAGCCGATGCTTCGTTGTGATTTCGTGAGCCGAAACAGCACTGATCAGGATGGTCGTGTCAGGCGCGGACAGCCGATGCAGCACAGTCGGGGGTAGCCGCGGGTCGCTCGAGACCCACCACAGCAAGACGTGGGTATCGAGCAGTATTCTCACTTGGCCGATCCACCGTGCCAGAGGTCGAGCTCACTCTCTGGCAAAGGATCGAAAAACTCCGGGCCGACCTCGAATTGCCCTTTGAACATACCCCAGCCGCGCCGGCGCGCCGTGTCCTCGTCGAAAACCGGCGCCTTCGCCTCTACAGCCAGTTTCACGAGCCGATCTCCTGCCGAAATGACGATCTCCTCGCCGGCCACTGCGCGCGATACGAGTTCCGGCAGTTCAGCCTGAGCTTGCTCCAATGGTACCGTCGTCATGGCGTCTGTTCCTGGTTTCGACCAGCATAACAGAACCGCGCTCGTCGGTTCACGCCCGATGATACGGATGCCCGGCGATGATGGTGAGGGCGCGATAGATTTGCTCTGCGAGGATCACGCGGGCGAGGCCGTGTGGCAGTGTCATCGGGCTCAGCGATAGAGACAGCCGGGCAGCCTCGCGGGCAGCCTCACCATGCCCGTCCGGCCCGCCGATGAGAAATCCCGCACGCTTCACTCCATCGTCGCGCCAGCGGCGCAGCCGTTCGGCGAACTGCCGGCTCGTCAGCGCTGACCCGGCCTCATCGAGCAGAACGAGAAGATCGGCGTCGCCGGCCACCTTGATGAGGCGGCCTCCTTCATCGTCGCGTCGCAGGTCGACGACCTGTGACCGGCTCTCGAGGATATCCTGAACCGTGAGCGGCCCCAGGGCATGCGATCGCCCGATGCTCGTGGCCATCTTCGCGTAGCGCTCGACCAACGCGCTTTCCGCGCCGTCGCGCAGTCGGCCGACAGCGGCGACGGTCAGCAGCATGACTGCCTCTCACGACGGATCGCGACGCATGGCTCCTGCGAGGCCACTCGCCCACGCGTCCGCGACGGCATCAATGCGCGGTGGGGTCCGCCGGCCGTTCACCGGTCCACATCTTCTCGAGATTGTAGAAGTCGCGGACTTCGGGTCGAAACAGGTGGACGATGATGTCGCCTGTGTCGATCAGAACCCAGTCACAGGCTTCGAGGCCCTCGACGCGGGCATGGCCTTCGCCGCTATCCTTCAACATGCGCTGGATGTTGTCGGCGATGGCACCGACGTGCCGGTCGGTGCGGCCGGTGGCAATCACCATGAAGTCGCCGAATGTCGTCTTGCCGGCGAGGTCTATGGTGACGATGTCCTCGGCCTTGGCCTCGTCCAGCCAGTGGACGATCCGCTCGAGGAGGGCGCCCGAGGGTGCGGCATCCCGCATCATCTCGGTGGGAGGCGTGCCGGTCGCGGCCGCCTCGTGTGTGGTTCGCATGTTTTGGCTGCGGTCCTCTCTTCCAACCCGGTTCATCGACACGCAGGCGTGGGCGCCACACTGCCCTATTGGCCTGCCAATAAGCGCCGGACGCCACGACATCCCTGCGCGAGCGAGAGGATAGTCGCGCGCCCGGACGCTGATCAAGACCATAAGCCGCGTTCCGTGTCGGCCGATTGACGGTTTCGGCCTGTTGATGATGGCAAATATATCACATGTTGCCGCCTTGCTCGCGAATCAGCGTCGACGACAAGGCCGAGCGGCGGCAGGTGAGAAACACCCAGGCGGGTGGCTCGCGGTCCGGCAGCAGCCGTGCCTCGGCCTCGGCGATGCGATGGCGGGCGAGGGCGCGCGCCGCGGGCGAGGCGAGCGCCGCAAGCGTATGGTGAGGCCGGTCCACGACCGCGATCGGCACCGCGTCGGCGATGCCGCGCCAGTTCTGCCAGTGATGGAAGGTCGCGAGATTGTCTGCGCCCATCACCCACACGAAGCGGGAGGCGGGAAAGCGGGCCACCAGAAAGCCGATCGTCTCGGCAGTGAAGGCCGTGCCGAGTTCGGCTTCGAACGTGGTGACGACCTGCCGGGGGTCGCGGACGAGCCGGTCGATGGCCTCGACCCTGGCTTCGAGGCTCGCGAGCCCGGCCCGCGCTTTGAGCGGGTTACCCGGCGTGACGAGCCACCACAGTCGGTCGAGCCGCAGCTTCTTCATCGCCGTCGCGGCCGCGACGAGATGGCCCGCGTGCGGGGGATTGAACGAGCCGCCCATGAGGCCGATGCGCATCCCCTCGGCCGCGGGCGGCGTCGCAACCGCGATAGGGACCGGGCGGCGCAGCATCACGGCCGGGTCTGACCCGTCCCGCGCACGACGTACTTGAACGTCGTGAGCTGCTCGACGCCGACCGGGCCGCGCGCGTGCATGCGCCCTGTCGCGATGCCGATTTCGGCACCCATGCCGAACTCCCCGCCGTCGGCGAACTGCGTCGAGGCGTTGTGCATTACGATCGCCGAATCGACGCGCCCGAGAAAGTGCTCCGCCGTCGCCGCGTTGCGCGTGATGATCGCCTCGGTGTGCTGCGAGCCGTGCCGCGCGATGTGCTCGATCGCCGCGTCGACGCCGTCGACCATCTTCACGGCGATGATGGAATCGAGGAACTCGGTGCCGAAGTCGCTGTCCTTTGCCGGCACGACGGCGGGCTCGAGCGCGGCGACGGTGGCGTCCCCGCGTACCTCGCATCCTGCCGTCAGCAGTGCGCGCACGACAGCGGCGGCGACCTCCGCTGGCGCCTGCCGGTCGATCAGCAGCGTTTCCGTGGCCCCGCACACCCCCGTCCGCCGCAGCTTCGCATTGAGCACGACGGCGACCGCCATGTCGGTGTCGGCTTCGCGATCGATGAAGGTGTGGCAGATGCCCTCCAGATGCGCGAAAACCGGCACGCGCGCTTCCGTCTGCACGCGCTCCACGAGGCTCCTGCCGCCGCGCGGCACGATGACGTCGATCGCCCCGCCGAGCCCGCCGAGCATGAGGCCGACGGCTTCACGGTTCGTCGTCGGAACGAGCTGGATCGCCTCTGCGGGCAGTCCCGCCGCCTTCAGCCCGTGGGCGAGGCAGGTCAGGATGGCGACGCTGGACAGATGGCTGTCCGAGCCGCCGCGCAGGATCGCCGCATTACCCGCTTTGAGGCACAGCCCGCCGGCATCGGCGGTCACGTTGGGGCGGCTCTCGTAGATGATGCCGATGACGCCGATCGGGGTTGCGACGCGGCTGATCGACAGCCCGTTCGGACGCTGCCACTGGGCGAGCGTCCGGCCGACGGGATCGGGCAGCGCCGCGATTGCCTCGAGGCCCGCCGCGATGGCCTCGATGCGCGAGGGATCGAGCATCAGGCGGTCGAGATAGGAGCCGGGCCGGCCGGCCTCCTCGGCGCTCGCGAGGTCGCGCTTGTTGGCTTCCACGATGACGGGCGTCCGCCGCACGATCTCGGCCGCCGCCGTCTTGAGCGCGGCATCGCGCGCAGCGCCCGGCGCGTCGGCGATCAGCCGCTGCGCGGCGCGGGCGTCCTGGCCCATGGCGCGCATGGCTGCCTCGATGTCGTGGTGGGCGAGATGCTTCTGCAGGCTGGCGGTCATGGGTCGGTCCGTGCCGGTCGGTGAGCGGGTTGAGCTTGCGATGGCGCTCAAGCCCCTGGCTCGCCCAGTATCTTCTGCGCGAACAGCCGCACGAGCAGGTCCCACCACTGCATGGTCTCCCGGATGTGGGAGGTATCGATGCCCGTCAGCAGCACGGCATGGGTGAGCATCGGCTCGCCCTCGCGCGTCAGCGACGCCCGCGTCATGGGAAAGCGGTTGTTCCACTCGTTCATTTGGGCGAGCGGCGGCTGATGCCCGGGCAGCAGCACCGACAGCATGAGATAGGGGCTGTTGCCGACGTCGTTCTTGAACAGGAAGGCGGTGAACGGTACGCCGCTGGCGAGCGACGTGAGGCCCTGCCCCCCGCCCGACAGGGTCGTCACGTCGGCCTGGTAGCCGAGAAGCCGCAGGACGTCCGCGACGAACTCGATGTCGGCGACCACAGGTCTGGGGTCTTGCATCGTCACGTCTCCGGAGCGTTGTCCTGTGCCTATGCGCGTCCCGCGCTTCTGGCTCAGGCAGATTTGCGGTTCAAGGCGAGGTCGTCGCGATGCATGAGCTCGTCGCGGCCGGCGAACCCGAGGATGCTGGCGATCTCGGCTGATCTCTTGCCGATGATGCGCTCGGCGTCCGCCTTGCTGTATGCGACGAGGCCGCGCCCGAGTTCACTGCCATCGAGGCTGCGCACGACGACCGCATCACCCCGGTCGAAGCTGCCGGCGACCCGTACCACGCCGGCGGGCAGCAGGCTCTTGCCCTGGGCGAGCGCGCGCTGCGCGCCGGCATCGACGACGACCTCGCCCTTGGGTTCGAGCTGGCCCGAGATCCAGCGCTTGCGCGCGGTGACCGGATCGGAGGGAGCGAGGAACCACGTGCACGGCGCGCCGGCAGCGATCGCGGCCAGCGGGTGCATCACCTTGCCGAGCGCGATGACCATGTCGCAGCCCGCCGCGCGCGCCACCTTGGCCGCCTCGATCTTGGTCTTCATGCCGCCCTTCGACAATTCGGTGCCCGCGTCGCCGGCCATGGCCTCGATATCCCGGCCGATCTCCGTGACGACGTCGAGGCGGCGCGCATCGCCGGTGCTGTTCGGTGGGGCGGTGTAGAGGCCGTCGATGTCCGACAGCAGGATCAGCAGATCGGCCGACAGCATCGAGGCGACACGCGCCGACAGGCGGTCGTTGTCGCCATAGCGGATCTCCGCGGTCGCCACCGTGTCGTTCTCGTTGACGACGGGCAGCGCACCGAGCTCGATGAGCTTCGTCATCGTCTGCCGGCCGTTGAGATAGCGGCGCCGCTCTTCGGTGTCGCCGAGCGTGAGCAGGATCTGCGCTGCCGTAATGCCGCGCTCGCGGGCGAGTTCCTGGTAGGCGTGCGCGAGACTGATCTGACCCACGGCGGCCGCCGCCTGGCTCTCCTCCAACTCGAGCGGACCCTTTCGCAGCCCGAGCGCGTGGCGGCCGAGCGCGATTGCCCCCGACGAGACGATGACCACCTCGCGACCCTCGGCGCGCAGCATGGCAACGTCGTCGATGAGGGACGCGAGCCAGTCGCGCTTCAAGGCACCCGTCTCGCGGCAGGTGATGAGCGCCGAGCCGAGCTTGACCACGACGCGCCGCGCTTCAGCCCACTCGGGCCGCACCTGCGGCGTTGTCGAGGTCTCGATCGGGGCGGTGGTGGCGGTCATGGCGCCTCGGGTGGCCGGCGGATCAGGGTATCGGCCCGGTGAGATAGCACTTCCGCTCCCCGATTGCAGCCCTGCAAGCAGGCTCGCAATGGTCAGGCGCGTCCACTCGCTGCGACGAGGCGGCCAGTGCGCGTGCCTCGGATGCGCGTGCCTCTGGAACCATCGCGCGGGCACGCCCGTTTGACGTGCACCGATCGTCAGAAATCGAAACTGAGAGGTGATCCCATGCGTAGCGTCATGCTTCTTCTGATCGGCGTTCCGATCCCCGTCGTCATCGTTCTGAACCTGCTCGGCTACATCTGAGCGGACGCGCTGACTGCTGCGGTCGAGTGACGGGCCGGTCGGGCACGCCCTTCAGGGAGCCCACGGCTCGCGCTCGCCGCCGGCGTCGCCCTCCTCGCGCTCCTCGTCCTCACGGGTCGACTGCATTTCCTTGACGAGCGCGAACAGGACCTCTTTGACGCCTTTGCCCGTAGCTGCCGACAGGATGTGCGGGCGGCTGCCGCACACGTTCTTGAGCGCGGCAAAGCGCTCCTTCAGTGTCGCCTCGTCGACCGCATCGCATTTGCTGAGAGCAACGATCTCCCGCTTCTCCTCGAGTCCCGCACCATATGCTTCGAGTTCGTCGCGAACCGTCGAGTAGGCGGCTGCGACATCCTCGGCCGTCGCGTCGACGAGGTGCAGCAGCACGCGGGTTCGCTCGATGTGGCCGAGGAAGCGCGTGCCGAGGCCGGCCCCCTCGTTCGCCCCTTCGATGAGACCTGGAATGTCGGCGAGCACGAAATCGTGGTCGCCGGCGCGCACGACGCCGAGGTTGGGATGCAGCGTCGTGAACGGATAATCGGCAATCTTCGGCTTGGCCGCCGTGACGGTCGCGAGAAACGTCGATTTTCCCGCGTTCGGCAGTCCGACGAGGCCCGCGTCGGCGATCAGCTTCAGCCGCAACCAGATCGTCATTTCGTTGCCCGGCTGACCGGGATTGGCATGACGCGGCGCCTGGTTGGTCGAACTCTTGAAGTGCGCGTTGCCGAACCCGCCGTTGCCACCGCGGGCGACGATGAACTGGTCGCCTGGCCGCGCGAGGTCGGCGATCATCGTCTCGCCGTCCTCCTCGAACACCTGCGTGCCGGGCGGCACCTTGATGATGCAATCCTCACCCGCCGGACCCGAACGGTTGCGCCCCATGCCGGGTGTGCCGGAGCGCGCCTTGAAGTGCTGCTGATAGCGGTAGTCGATCAGCGTGTTGAGGTTCTCCACGCACACGATCACGACGTCGCCGCCGCGCCCGCCGTCGCCTCCATCCGGGCCGCCGAACTCGATGAACTTCTCGCGCCGGAACGAGATCGATCCGTCGCCGCCGGCGCCCGACTTGATGTAGATTTTCGCCTGATCGAGAAACTTCATCGGCTGGTGTCCGAAACTCTGACTTGATTACGCCGCCCTGCCCGACGCTGCGAGGCGCGACGACATCAGCCGTCGCCAGAGCGAACGCGGCCGCGCCAGGCCATGATCGATCGCCGGTACATCGCGCCGGCGTGCCTCGCACCACCTGCGGCTCTGGCCTCTCGGCGTGAAGCCGAGCTTCTCGATGACCCGCGCGGAGGCCGGGTTATCGGCGAAGTGCGAGCAGAGGATCTCCTCGATGCCCTTCGTTCGGAAGCACCGGGCGATCAGTGCGGCGACTGCTTCCGTGGCATACCCGCGGTTCCAGTAAGGCTTGCCGATCCAGTATCCGATCTCGGCGCGCCGACCGCAACTCGCCATCGTGAAGCCGGTCACGCCGACGAGGGTGCCCTGCTCGGTGATGGCAAGGACGATCTCGCCGGGGTCGATCTCCGCCATCCAACGACGCGCCGCGTCGACCGTATAGGGATAGGGCATGCGTGCCGTCATGCTCGCGATGTCCCAGTCGCCGGCGAGTTCGGCGATGCGCTCGGCATCGGCTGGCACCAGGGCCCTGAGGACGAGCCGTCGCGTGGCGATAACGGTCATGGCATGTGCCGGCTGGCCGACGAACGAGAGGGGAAGTCGAGCCTCGCGCCATGCGAAAAGGGGAGGCGGCAGCCCACCTCCCCGATCACTGCGGCGCGTCGAACGCGGTACGCTCCCGCGAGCCTTACTCTGCGGCTTCAGCGGTCGCCGGGCGCACCGAGACGTAGGTGCGGCCGTTTGCCTTGGTGCGGAACTCGACAGCCCCTTCGGCGACCGCGAACAGCGTGTGGTCGGTGCCCATGCCGACGTTGTCGCCGGGATGCCACTTCGTACCGCGCTGGCGCACGATGATGTTGCCAGGGATGACATGCTCGCCGCCGAAGCGCTTCACGCCGAGGCGCTTGCTCTCCGAGTCGCGGCCGTTCTTCGATGAGCCGCCGGCTTTCTTCTGGGCCATGGGTCAGGTCCTTCTTCGTCTGGTGCGGCCGGCTACCCAACCGGCAGCCCCGCGAAAACTGATGCTGTGATGGGTGGCGCCGGTCGCGTCAGCCACCGATGATGCCGGTGATGCGCACCTTGGTCAGGTCCTGGCGGTGGCCCTTCTTGCGGCGCGAGTTCTTGCGGCGGCGCTTCTTGAAGGCGATCAGCTTCGGCCCGCGCGTCTGCTCGACGAGTTCGGCCGTGACCTTGGCGCCGCTCACGAACGGCGCGCCGACCTTCACGCTCTCTCCGGCGCCGACGAGCAGCACGTCGCCGAACTCCAGCGTAGCGCCGTCCTCGCCCTCGAGGCGCTCGATCACGATGACGTCGTCCTGGGCGACGCGGTACTGCTTGCCGCCCGTCTTGATGATGGCATACATGCCCAACTTACCTTCCATGCGGCATCGGCCCCGGTGGGAAGCCGTGCGGGTTGTCCGCGCCCTGTGGCGCCGCAACGATCCGTCGTCACTGCATCCACCCGGCGCTTTGCGCGCAGGGAGAAACCGAGCTTGCCCGGCGTAGCGCGCGGGAGAACGACGGAGCTGCGGACTTCGTGGGTGCCCGTCGGCTTCCGGCTTTCGCCAGGTGACGGGCTGCCGGCGATCACCGGCAATGGCCTCGGGCAGCGCCTCTTGCGCGGCAGGGCGTTGCCCTCCGCGACCCGATGCTTATGTGATGTGTCAGCCAGCCTGTCAATCGGCGAACCGCCAGCAGTGCGCCGCCCCGGCACAGTCGACCGGACTGATCGCAGCAGGATCGCGCCAAGAGCCCCATGCAACTCGACACACCTACACACGTGGCCCTCCCGCCCATCCCGGTCCTCGATGCGGGATCGGACTTTCCCATGGCGACGCTCGTTCACGACGAGGCGCGCGCTCACCGGCTGCTCGACCGGGCGACAGCGGGTGTGCCCGGCGCAGTCCTCGCCAGCCTCGACGCCGTCTCGCGCCGCTGGATCGCCGCGGCCTGCCCGCAGCACCTTCCCGAGATCGAGGCCATCGCCCATAGGCTCGCCCGGCCGGGAGCCTATTTTCTCTCGGTCAGCTACGAGTGGGGATGCAGTTGCAAGGTGGCGCCTTCTGCCGACGGTGCCTCCGCCCGGCTCGTGCGCGTCCTCGACTGGCGCGTTCCGGGTCTTGGTGCCGGTGTCATGGCCGTCCGTGTCGCGGGCCCTGCCGGCCCGTTCGTGACACTGACGTGGCCCGGCTACACCGGCGTTTTGCAAGCCATGGCGCCCGGGCGCTTCTCGGCGACGTTCAACCAGGCGCCTTTGCGTACCGGGTCAGGCCTCTATGCCCTCGACTGGCTGGCAGCCCGCCGCCGCGTCTGGCACACGCGCGCGACCACCGCCGGTCATCTCCTGCGCCACGTGTGCGAGAACGCGGCAGATTTCGCGGAGGCGGCCCGGTTGCTCACCACGACGCCCATCGCTGCCCCCTGCATCTACCTGCTCGCCGGCCTGGGACACGAAGAGACCATCATCATCGAGCGCACCGAGGTGGAGGCGCGCTGCCATCCTGGCCCCCGCGTGGCCGCCAACCATTGGCAGGCCCGCGGCTGGCGGGGCCGGCCGCGCGGCCATGACAGCGGCGGCCGCGCCCGCTCGATGGCGGCCGTCGCACCCGTCATGGACCCAGCCTTCCCCTGGCTCGTCGCGCCGATGCTCAATCCCCTGACGCGCCTCGTCATGGTGGCGGATGCCCGCCGCGATTGGCTCGTCGCACGCGGCTACGAGGCGAGGCACCCTGCGACCGCCACTCTGGAACTCACCGCGCCAGCACCCGTTCTCGCGCGCCGTCACGCTGTATGATCGCAACCTTGAGCGCCGGATCGACCCGGCAACCAACAAAAAAGGGGAACGCACGTGGCGTTCCCCTTCCGTGAGACGTGCGCGTGACCTGCGCCCCTCGTTGCCGAGGTGGCCGGCGCTCAACAGCGCGTCGGAGGCGAATCCGAAGCGATGCGCGCGACCCGAAGCCCAAGCCCCGCCACGTTGATCTCACTCGACATCGGATCACCTCCTTTCGGTTGTTGCGAATGAGGGGAAGATAGGCGATCCGCTGGAAATTTCAAACCGCCGTTCGCGCGGCCGCCGGCACCGACCGGTAGGTCGCCGCCGCATAGTCGTAGATCGCATAGGCGAGTGCGTTCTCGTCCCGGAAGCGCTCCCGCAGACCCTCCGGCACGGCCTCGCTGCGTTCGGCGGCATTGCTGTGTGCGATCCCGGGGTTGGGGAAGCCCAGCACGCTGGCGAGCGCCCCGACGCTGTAATCGATGTCGTCCACCACGCCGATGTAGAGGAAGCGCTCCGACAGGTGGTCGGCGGCGGTGCGCGGCGTAAGGCTCGCCGGGAAGAACGACGGCAGCAGGCTGCGCCGGCGTCGCGCGAGATAGCTCTCGATGCTGGCGAAGTCGGCCGGGTCGCGCGCGCCCCCGTCGCGGAACAGCTTGCCGTTGTCGATGAGCCGGCGCGCGTAGAAATAGTTGGACAGGTGCAGGTCGAACGGCTCGCGCACGATCGCGATGAACTGGCTGACCTGCGGATAGTAGGCCTCTGTCCCGAACCCGCGTCGGTGATTGAAGTGACCATGGATGCAGACCGGACCGGGTCGCGGCCTCGTCAGGTCGTGGCGCGTCGGGGCCGAGCCGCGCTTCTCGTCGGCATAGTGCTCGAGCAATCCCTTTCCGAACCAGTGCGCGAGCACAGCGCGGAAGGACGTGCCCGCGCATTTCGGCACGTGGATCGAGATGAGCGGCCTCGTGCGGTCGTAGGAGGCGTTGAGGGCGGTGATGGCGCGGACCTCGCTTCGAGGATGGGACGACGCCACAGTTAGGCGATCCGCCCGCATTCCTGCAACCGAGAGGAGCCCAACCGGGGCGGTCGCGCCTGAACTGGTCGCGAACGCCCACGGTATCGCTTCGGCGAGGAGCGGGACCTCGCCTCAGCCGAACATGTCGGCCGTGATGCCGTCGTACCAGCCGATGTTTTCGGCCTGCGTCGCCTTGCGCAAGTCGGCCGCTTCGCCGGTCTTGGAGACGAACGTCTCGACGGCCGCGATCTTGCCGTCCTTGGCTTCGTAGCGTCCGCCGACCTTGACCGCGTCGTCGTTGGCCAGCAGCGACCAGCACGTATTGGTATAGCGCGCCGGGAACGTGGCAGCCCCGGTCAACTCACCGCGCACCATGAGGGCTGCGATCTTCGCCTGGCTGTTGGCCGAGAACGCGGACTTTGGCATGTCGCCGGCAATGCACGCGTCACCGACGATCGAGACGTTCGGGTCCTTGGCGGACCGCATGGTCGCCGGGTCGATGGGGCAGAAGCCTGTTTCATTGGCAAGCCCCGCATCCCGTGCGATCGCGCCCGCCATCTGCGCCGGGATGACGTTGACGAGCGCGGCATTGGCGTAGGTCTCGAAGCCGGTGACGACGGTGTTGGTCTTCGGGTCGACCGACTTGACGCCCTCGTGCACCTTGGGGCCAAGCCACTCGACCATGCCCGGATAATGCTTCTCCCAGCCCTCGAGGAACAGCGCCTGCTTCGAGAAGGTCTCCTTCGGGTCGATGATCACGATCCTGGCCTTGGTCCGGCCCGAGGTCTTGAGGACGTGCGCCATCATCGAGACGCGCTCGTAGGGGCCGGGCGGGCAACGATACGGATTGGGTGGGGCGAGCATGACGATGAGCCCGCCGTCGGCAACCGCGTCGAGTCGCTTCTTGAGGAGCTCGGTTTGCGGTCCAGCCTTCCAGGCATGCGGCATGGCCTCCTCGTGGGCCTGACCCCAGCCGGGCACGCTGTCGTACTTGAGGTCGATACCAGGCGACAGGACGAGGCGGTCGTAGGCGAGGCTCGAGCCGTCGGCGAGGGTGACGGATTTCTTGTCGCGGTCGATGCCTTTAGCGGTCTGATGCACGAGCTTGATGCCGTGGGCCGAGGCGAGCTTCGCGTAGGAGTGCTTGATCTTGGAGAAGTCCTTGAAGCCGCCGAGATAGAGATTGGAGTGGAAGCAGGTGACGAAGCTCTTGTTCGGCTCGACGAGCGTGACCGCGACCGCGCCCTTGCCGTCCTTGGCGATGTAGCGGGCCGCCGTGGCGCCACCCGCGCCACCGCCAATGACGACGACACGCGGGGCGGCCTGACCGAGCACGGCCGGCGCCCCGAGCGCCAGCGCGCCGAGTGACACCGAGGCTCCGCAGACGAACGATCGACGCGAAACTTGCATGGCTTTCCTCCGATGGATTCGTTGTTTTCTGTATTGCGTTCTTCTCGTGCGGCATTCGCTTTTCGTGCCGGCGCCCGATAACCGTCCTGATGTTGCGTATCAGACGCTTGGTCCCCAGTTGCTGCCAGGCGCGGAACCAAGCATCAGATGCATAAGCGACACTAGAAGCATAGTTTTACTGGAGCT
This sequence comes from Hyphomicrobiaceae bacterium, assembly GCA_033764645.1. Classification (GTDB taxonomy): domain Bacteria; phylum Pseudomonadota; class Alphaproteobacteria; order Rhizobiales; family Hyphomicrobiaceae; genus Filomicrobium. The sequence continues at coordinate 45,886 of JANRIT010000061.1, read as the reverse complement.
CCTTTTGGCCCCGACATTTGCTCGCGAGGGCTCGGTGGGGGGAAGCAAATGTCGGGGCCGGAGCACGAGGCACGCGTCGACGGATTTCCTGCATGCGGCGACTTACCACCTCGCTCTTTGGCTGCCGGCAGCTATCCTCACTCGCATGATCAATCCGCTTTGGTGAGACGCGATTTCAGGCTTTCGAGGTAATGAGCAACCGCGTGCGCCTCTTCACCCGTCAGTTGCGTGGCGATTGCCTGCATGACCTCGTTCGGGCGGATTTTGTCCCGGTAGGCCGTCAGGAGATCGAGGACCTCTTTGGCCGGACGCCCCGTGATGCGCGGAAATCCCGTATCGACGCCGTCGGCACGGTGACATGTGAAGCACGAGCTTGCGATGTATTCGCCGTAGGCGAGATCGACGCCGCTGGCCGGCGGTGAAGCGACCGTCAGCATGGCGCCGGCTGCGCCTGCGACTGCGGCAACCGCTCCGTAGATGTTCTTCTTCACGTCGAGACGCTCCCTCCCATGTCCGGCGCCACAGGGTGGCGCCGGCTTTTATTGGTCATTGGCCGTGACATAGGGGTTTTCAAGTGCGCGCCGAGGATGCCCGTTGGGCTCAATCGACTTTCTCTTCCGATTTTGCGTCCGGCGTCACGTCGAGTATTCTCGCGTGCTCCATCACTTTGCGCTCGGGCCCGCAATTCGACATGCACACGTTCTTTTTCCAGAAGGCCTTTTCGACCGTTTCGCGATCATCGTCATAGAAGCCGTCGGCATTCGGCAGCCGGATCGAAGCATAGGTCTTCGCGCTGAGTTCGAAGTTCGGATCTTTCACGATGTCGTTGAGGTTCAGGATATAGGCGACGACCGCATAGAGTTCGTCGTCGGTCAGCGACTGCGCATTGCCGTACGGCATCGCCCGCTTGACGTAGTCGAAGACCGTCGACACCGAGGGCCAGAACGAGCCGATCGTCTTTTCCGGCCGCTCCGCCTTGAGCGATCCGTGTCCGCCAGCGAGCACTGGCCAGCGATCGATGCCTTCGCCAAACTCGCCGTGGCACACCGCGCAGCGTTCCTGGAAGATGGCCTCGCCTTGGGCGACCGTGCCCTTGCCGTTGGGCGGCAGGCCCTGCCCGTCGGGCCGCACGTCGATGTCCCAGCCAGCGATCTGCTCCGCCGTCGCGGGCGTGCCGATGCCGAGCTTGCCGGCACCCGCTGCCTCGATGCGGCCGGCACTGGCGAGGCAGACGAGGCCCGTGGCTGCCACGGCGAGCAGGTGGCGCACCAGGCTTGGGCGCGCGACTTCAACCGATCTCGACATTTTCAGCCTCTCCGTTCGCCCTGACGAGCCACGTGTGGATACCGTTGTTGTGGTAGATCGAGTTGACGCCGCGGATGGCGCGCAATTCGGCCTTCGTGGGCTGCACGTAGCCCGTCGCATCATGGGCGCGGGACTGGATCATCAGTTCCGAGCCGTTCCAGTCGAAGTCGACGTAGAAGCGCGTCAGCGACTTGTCCAAGACCGGCCCGTCGAGCCGTGCTTCGCGCCAGTTGCGCCCGCCGTCGAGGGTCACGTCGACGCGCGTGATGGGGCCGCGCCCAGACCACGCGAGCCCGGAGATGACGTTGCGGCCTTTGACGCCGAACGGGCTCTCGGGCGACGGGTTCGTCACGATCGACTTGGCGTCCATGATGAACGTGAAGCGGCGCGAGCGGCCGTCGGCCATCAGGTCGGTGTACTTCGAGGTCTCCTCGCGGGCGAGCCACGGCATGTCGCCGACCTCGATGCGGCGCAGCCATTTGATCCACATGTTGCCTTCCCAGCCGGGCACGACGAGGCGGACGGGATAGCCCTGCTCCTTGCGCAGGGCCTCGCCGTTCATCTTCCAGACGACGAGCGTGTCCTCGAGTGCTTTCTCGATGGGGATCGAGCGGTTCATGCCCGCAGCATCCCCGCCTTCGACGAGGAGCCACTTGGCCTTCGGTTTGAGGCCCGCCTCGTCGAGCAGGTTTTTCAGAAGCGTGCCGGTGTACATCACGTTGTGCACCATGCCGTGCGTGTACTGGCAGCTGTTGAGCTGCGCGCCACGCCACTCCATGCCGGAGTTGGCCGCGCACTCGAGGAAGAATACTTTGTTGGTGCGCGGGAAGCGCTGCAGGTCCTCGAGCGTAAAGAAGAGCGGCTTGTCGACGAGGCCGTGCAGCATCAGCCGGTAGTCGGTCGGGTTGATCTCCGCGGCGCCGCCGTGATGGCGCTCGAAGCACAGACCGTTGGGCGTGATGATGCCGTCGAGCGCGTGCAGCGGCGTGAAATTGATCGAGCTCTGCCGGTCGGCGGTCAGCCATTCGACGGTACGGCGGACGACGTGGCTCTCGAACTTGATGGGCTTGCCATAGGGATGGTCGGTGACCCCGTCGCCGAGCACCTGCGACCACTCCGCGACGTTGGGCGGCAGGTTCTTCGGGTTGCCGGCCGGCACCACGGGGCGGTTCTCGGCCGCGGCAGCCGCGCCGGCTCCCGCAACCGCAAGCCCGCCAGCGAGCGTGCCGCGCAGGAAAGCCCGCCGGCTCTGCGCCTCTGCTCCGCCCTGCTCCGTTGTCGGAAATTTATTGGTCATGTCGCGCCTCCGCGCTTGTGTTTGGTGTGCTGGTGGGACGTGGGTGCGGGCCGACGCTCGCCGGCCGCAGCCGCGCGTTCAGGCATCGCGTTCAGGCACCGACGATCTTCACCGCGGAGCGCCCGTCGGCGGTGACGACCTTCTTCGTTTCGATGTGCTTCGTGACGACGTCCCAGATCGGCGGGCCTTCCACCGTCTGATTGACGCTCGCCCAGCCGGCGACCGTGTAGTCCTTGGCCGCCTCGATGGGCTGTCCGGTGCGCAGTAGCGTCATGTCGGAGATGCGCTGCCCGGCGGGCTTTGCGATATCGATCGTGTAGCCGAGACCCCCGGTACGGACCATGTCGCCGCCCTGCTGGTAATAGGGATCGGGATTGAAGATGTTGTCTGCGACATCCTCGAGGACTTCCTTCAGGCGCCCGCCCGACATGGCCATGCGATAGCAGGCCGGATAGGTCATGGCCGTCGCGTTGGTCACGTCCTCGAACGTGATGTCCTGGCCGGGCAGCAGGCTCGCCCCCCAGCGGATGCCCGGTGACAGTGCGATCTCGGCGTCGCGGCCGGCGAGCATGGCGTCGCAGATGACATCGTCGAGCGTGCCGTTGAAGTTGCCGCGCCGGTAGAGCAGTGCGTCGGACTTGCCGATGACGCGCGAGAGCTGCGCGCGATGCGGTTCCCGGTGACGTTGCACGAGGGCAGCCATCGCCGGGTCCGGCGCGATGGCGTCCGAGAACACGGGGATCAGCTTGTAGCGGTAGCCATTGACGCCGCCCGCCTGCACGTCGAGGTCGAGCCGCGAGACGAACTTGCCGTGCGAGCCCGACGCGACGATCAGCGTGCGGCCCACTTTCGTCGGCTCCGGCACCGCATCGTGCGTATGGCCCGAGAGGATGACGTCGATTCCTTCGACTCTCGAGGCGACCTTGCGATCGACGTCGAAGCCGTTGTGCGAGAGAAGGACGACGAGACCCGCGCCCTCGGCGCGCGCGCCCTCGACCTCCTTGCGCAAGTCCTCCTCGCGCAGCCCGAACGTCCACTTGGGGATCATCCAGCGTGGATTGGCGATCGGCGTGAACGGGAAGGCCTGGCCAATGACGGCGACCTTGACGCCGCCTCGCTCGAACATCTGGCGCGCCGGGAACACGCGGTCCTCGAACTCGCTTTCGCGCACGTTCTGCGCGAGCAGCGGGAAGCCGAGGCCGGCTACGAGTTCGCTGACCCGCGCCTCCCCGAGCGTGAACTCCCAGTGCGCCGTCATGGCGTCGGGCTTCAACAGCGCCATGGCGTCAACGACGTCCTGGCCCTTCGTCTGCAGCGACGTCCAGCTGTTGGTCCAGGTATCGCCGCCGTCGAGCAGCAGCGTCTTGCCGTCACGCTCGGCGCGGATGGCCGCCACGATGGTGGCGATGCGGTCGATGCCACCCATGCGGCCGTAGGTGCGGGCGAGCGCCTCGAAGTCGCCGTAGGTGAGGGCGTGCGCCGAAGCCGTGCCCGCGGCGATCCCGAACAGCTTGAGGAATTCGTCGCCCGTCACGTGTGGGACGAGGCCGCGCGCTTCCCCGACGCCAATGTTGAGGGAGGGCTCGCGGAAATAAACGGGCACGAGCTGCGCGTGCAGGTCGGTGACGTGCACGAGCGTGACGTTGCCGGTCGGTTCGAAGGCGAGAAGATCGCTCTGCGACAGCTTCCCGGCTGCCGCCGCGCGCGTCAGCGGCAGACCGCCATGAGCGGCCGCGAGCGCGGCGAGCGAGGCGGCGGTGAGGAAATCGCGGCGCGAGATCATGGGCGTCCCGTTTGACCGAGCAAGACGCAGGATCCAGTGGCCGGCACCTGAGTGCCGACCCCGCCGTCGCAGCGTCTGAATTGAAGTGGCTGGAGCCGGCCTCAGCCGACCGTTACTTTGTGCTCGGACGAATAGACCGAGCCGTCATCGTCGATCCATTCGAACACGAACGCGCCGCTCTCGGGCACGCGCACAAAAAACGACTGGTAGGGGTTTGCCGAGACGGCCGGGAACCAGTCGGCGCGCAGCACTTCCTTGCCGTTGAACTTGGCGACGAACTGCTTGATGATTTTGCGCGGAACGACGGTGCCGCTCGAATCCTTGCGGTTGCCAGTTTCCATCTCGTGCGAGATGAGCGTCTTGACCTCGATGACCTCGCCGGCCTTGGCGGTTGCCGGCATGCGCACGCGGGGCGTTGGTTTCGTCATGGTTGCGGTTCCGTTGCGAAAGTGAGCGATGGGGTGAAGGGGCGTTGCAGGCGCGATCGCGCGCCAGTGCGCTAGCCGCCGCAGCCACCGATCGTCACTTTGACCTCCTGGCGCGCGGTGTAGACGTCGCCGTTCGACATCTCCGCGACGGCGATGATGTTTTGCGTCTTGGCGAGCCGAATGCGGATCGCGGCCGCGGCCTTCGGCGACATCGGCGTGAAGTGGAATGCGGCCACGTTGGGGCTCGGGTTCTCGTCGGCGAAGAAGTGGATCGCCTTGACGTAATCGGCCTCCGTCATCGGGCTTTCGACCTCGAAGTTCAGCGGCACGACGAGGCCGTTCTCGGCAATCGAGGGCAGGTCGAGCTTGATGCGGCCCTCGATGAGCTTCTTGCCCGCGTAGAGCTTGGCGATCTCGGCCGACACCGTCTCTGCCGTCGCGTGCGCGAAGCTCGCCGGCAGGAGGCAGGCCGCCACTCCAGCCGAAGCCATCACGAGGATCTCGCGCCGCGATTTTGGAGCGATCACACTGTGCATGCGTTGGTCTCCTCCCGGATTGAGGCGGGCTCGCCGCCGCCCTCTTGCTGTGGCGTGCCGCGATGCGTAGCCCGCACGAACGCCAAGATAGATAGATGAAATCATATATGTCAATGTCATCTTGCGACTAATCGTCCCGACCGTTACGCTCTGGCACAATATCGCAGGTCGGCCGGCGGCACGAGCGCCGGCAGGCCGACCTGATGCCACCAAGCAAAAAAGCAGCATCATCAACGGGAGGAATGGAAGTGAGGATACGAGCGCTATTCGTCGGCCCGGCCGTTCTGGCTGCTGTGCTGACCCTGTGGACCGGCACGCTGCCGGCCCGAGCAGACGATGCGGAGAAGGAGATCGAACGTTATCGGGCGATGATCGGCGATCCGCTGTCGAACCCCGGCTTCCTCAACGTCGATCGCGGCGAGGCCCTGTGGAAGACCGCCCGCGGTGCCAAGAACGTGAGCCTCGAAGGCTGCGATCTCGGCAAGGGTCCCGGCAAGCTCGAAGGCGCCTACGCCGAGCTACCGCGCTACTTTGCCGATGCCGGCAAGGTCATGGACCTCGAGCAGCGCCTGTTGTGGTGCATGCAGACGATCCAGGAGCTCGACACCGAGGACGTTCTGTCTCGCCGCTTCTCCAAGCCCGGTTCGACCTCCGACATGGAGGACCTTGTCGCCTATATCGCCAACAAGTCGAGCGGCATGAAGATCGCAGTCAGCATCGCCCATCCGAAGGAGAAGGAGGCTTACGAGATCGGCGAGGCCATGTTCTACCAGCGCGGCGGCCAATGGGACTTCTCCTGCGCCACCTGCCACGGCGAGGACGGCAAGCGCATTCGCCTGCAGGGCCTGCCCAACCTCTCCGAGCCCGGTAAGGCCGCCCAGGACACGATGGGCAGTTGGCCCACCTATCGCGTCTCCCAGAGCCAGACGCGCACAATGCAGCACCGCTTGTGGGACTGCTACCGGCAGATGCGCTGGCCGCAACCCGACTATCTCGCCGACGGCATTACAGCGGTCGTGCTCTATCTGAACAAGAAAGCCGAGGGCGCCGTGCTTCAGGTGCCGTCCATCAAGCGCTGATGCAAGGGGGAGAGACGACGATGAAAAACTTCGCGATGTTCGCCGCCCTGGCTGCGGCAGGCCTGTTCGCCGGATTTGCGGATCGATCGTACGCTGTTGATCAAGGCCAGGTTCAGGCGACGATCAACGCGACCTTCAAGGGCGCGCCGGAAGATTGGCGCAAGCGCATCGAGCCCGACGAGACGCAACTCGTCTGCTCGAAGAAGGCGAGCGACGTCACCGAGGCCGAGCTCAAGAAGGTCCAGGCCATCGAGGCGGCCAATGTCGTCCTGCCGGCTGACGGCCAGTTTCTCGGCGACTGGAAGAACGGCGAGGCGCTCGCCCAGCGCGGCACCGGCGGCCAGTTCAGCGACAAGCCCGACACGCCGAAGGGCGGCAACTGCTACGCCTGCCATCAGCTCGCCGCCAAGGAGGTCAGCTACGGCACGCTCGGCCCCTCGCTGCTCGCCTATGGCAAGGCACGCAAGTTCACGCCAGAGGCGACGAAGGCGGCCTATATCAAGATCTACAACGCGCAGGCCGTGCAGCCCTGCTCGAACATGCCGCGCTTCGGACATAACAAGTTCCTGACCGAAGCGGAAATGAAGGACCTGACCGCCTACCTGATGGACCCGGCCAGTCCAGTCAACAAGTAGCCGGCGGCGCGATGCGACCACGGCGCACGCAGCGCGGACGGCGACATGCTGTAGTATTCGCGCTGCGTGCACGTCGAATGGATGAGGAATGGGCAAGTCGATCTCCGAGCATCTGAAGGAAGCCCAGGCCGGCGGCGAGACCGTCTCGCCAGAGCTGCGCCGCCTCATGCAAAATGCGCGTGATGCCAGCGACTTCCTGAAGGCGCTCGCGCACGAAAACCGCCTCGTCATTCTGTGTCTGCTGGCCGAGCGCGAGCGCAGCGTCACCGAGCTCGAGGAGCTGCTGTCGCTGAGCCAGGCGACGGTCTCCCAGCAACTCGCGCGCCTGCGCTTCGAAGGCCTTGTCGCCTCCCGCCGCGACGGCCGGCAGATCTATTACAGCCTGCCCGACGAGACGACGCGGCGCTTCATCCGCGCCGTCTACGACAAGTTCTGCGGCTGAGCCGGGCTGCACCCCGCACGACACGTTCCGTCACCTGACGGCCGAGCTTTCCAGCCCCGAGATGCGGACGAGGTAGTCCTGTGGATATCGACTGGACCATCGCGGGTGGTCTCGTGGCCGGTGCCATGGCCGGCTGGGCCGCCCGCTACGGACGCCTGTGCACCATGGGCGCGATCGAGGACGCGCTCGTTGCCGGCGACTACCGGCGGCTGCGCGCCTGGATGTTCGCCATCGCTGTCGCAGCCGCGCTCACGCTGGCGGGCCAGCACGCCGGCCTGATCGACGTCACGCGCGCTCTCTACGCCGGCAACAGCCTCGACATCCTCGGCGTGGCCGTCGGCGGCATCACCTTCGGACTCGGCATGGCTCTGGTCGGCACCTGCAGCTTCGGCCTCATCGTGCGCGCCGGCGGCGGCGACCTGCGCGCTGGCCTGACCGCACTCATCCTCGGCATCGTCGCCATGGCGCTGACGAGCGGTCTCCTTGCCCCGCTGCGCCTCGCCGTCGACGACCTCGCCGTCGTGGACCTCTCCGGCTTCGGCGGGCTGCGCCTCGACCGGATCGCCGCGATCGCCTTCGGCCCCATCGTCGCCGGCGCGCTCGTTGCGGTCCTGCTCGTCGTTCCCGTGCTTACCGCTGTGCGCGACGCCCGTCTGGTCGCCCGCCCACGTCTGATGATCGCGGCTTCCGTCATGGGCCTCGCGGTCGCCTTCGGCTGGTTTGCGTCATCGCAAGCTGTGGCGGCACTGGAGCTCGACCGGCCCGAGACGCTTTCGTTCGTGGCCCCCGTCGGTCGGGCCGTGCTGGAATTCATGATGGATGCCCTGCGCGACGTCGGCTTCGGCATCGCGGCGACGGCCGGCGTCCTCGGCGCCTCGCTGGCCATGGCGTGGTGGTCGGGCGATTTGCGCCTGGAGGCCTTCGACGACGCCTACGAAATGCAGCGCCATGCCGGCGGCGCGGCGCTGATGGCGTTCGGTGGCGTGTTGGCCCAGGGCTGTACGATCGGTCAGGGCTTGAGCGCGTCGAGCGTTCTCGCCATCTCCGCGCCGCTCTTCGTCGCTGGCGTCCTGGCCGGTGCGAGCCTCGGCCTGAAGTACCTGCTCGACGGCTGAGCGACGCCGGCGATGCGCGACGCCAGTGCCGGCGCAACGACGGGCATGCCGGGATGTGACGCTGCCAGGACCGTCGTACCTCGACCTGGGCGAGACCTCGTCTCGTCACCCTGGCGTGAGCGCGGGGGCCGACAAGGCCTCATGTACCCTTCGGTATCAGACACCCTCGGAAGAAAGCGCCTCGCTGACGCCGGCGGCCCGCTTGCCTACTTGGCAGGTTGGTCCACAGCCACTGCGCCCGTGTGAAAGTCGGCGCGCGGCCAGGCCGTCACCTCGGTCCGCCACCCGTCGATCAGGGTCGGAGCGTGCGGCTCGGCGGCTTCCGCTGGCAGCTCCAGTCCGAGCGCGGGCACGAGCCGGCCCATCGCAGCGAGCAGGCGATAGCCGCTGTAAAGGCCGATCAGCTCCTCGGTGCGCAGCGAACTCTCCGCCAGGAAGATTTCCGACTGCGCGTCGAGGATGTCGAGCAGAAGCCGCTGTCCTGTGTCGAATTGCTCGAGATAGACCGACCGGCGCTGCTTCTGCAGCTCGAGCTGACGGCGCAAGTCCGGTACACGCTGGCTCGCCGCCACGAGCGCGTTCCACGAGACGCGCGTCTCCCGCTCGACGATGCGCCCAGTGTTGGCGCTGATTTCAGCGGCCTCGGCTGCCCTCGCCTTGGCTTCCCAGAAGCGGGCTTTGTCGATGCCGCCGTTGAACAGGTTCCAGCGCACGACGAGCATCGCGCGGGCGTCGAGATCGCGGTCGTTGTTCTCCGTGACGCCGCGGCCGTGATCGGTCGACAGCTCCAGGTTGAGCTTGGGGAAGAAGCGGGAGTAGGCGTAGCCGATGGTCGCCTGCGCGGCGATGGCGTCGAACTGCGTGGCAACGACCGACGGGGCCGCCTCGACAGCCTCTTGCACGGCAGCTTCCACGGTGCCCGGCAGTCCGCGCGCCGCGGGCGCAGCCGCGAGCCGGCCGGGCAGTCGGCCGACGACGGACTTGAACAGCGCCAGGGCATCCTGCAGGCGGGCTTCCGCTTCCGCGACGATGGCGCGCGCGGCAGCCGTGCGTGCACCTGCCTCCGCGCCCTCCGCGGCATCGGCCTTGCCCTGGTCGACGCGGGCGCTGACGCGCGAATTGATCGTCTGGTGCTGCGTGAGGTTGGAGCGCGCCGCCTTGAGCACGAGATCGGCTCGGATGACCTCGAGATAGGCCTGCACCGCCCGGAGCGCGATGGAGTTCGCCGTGTCGTTGACGCGCCAGCGCGCCGACTCCACACGATTCTTCTGCCGCGCGATCTCGTGGCGTGCTTCGAAGCCATCGAACAGGCGCTGCGAGACGACCGCGCCTACGCTGCGGTCGTTGTGCCACTCGTTGGTATCCTCGAGGCCGCTCTCGCCGACGTAGCTGTTGCGCGCCCGCCCGGCGTCTGCCCGCAGATCCACGGTCGGCAGCTTGAGGCCGCGCGCCGCGTTGAGTTCGTTGTCGATGGCGCGGCGGTTGAAGCGGATCGCGCCGAGTTCCGGATTGGTCTCCAGAGCCTCTTGTACGACGCCGACGAGTGTATCGGCTGTTGCAACCGTGGGCGCCGTCAAAAACCCCACGGCCAGGACCGCCGCGGCCCCAACCCAACTGAACTTCACCGCCCCCTCCGTGCCCCCGCCGGACCTCGACCGAAGTCCGTACGCATCACCTGGAACCAGCACCCCTTGCGAGGAACAAAGGCAACTCACCTGTTTCCAACACGTCACCCGAAAACGTCACCCAAGCTAGCCGAAAGCGCCACCGCCGTGGTGTCGCTCGCGCCTCAGTCGATCCGCGTTTCCAGAAGGTCGTGTCTAGTGCGCCACATTAGCTTTGCCGTCCAGTTTTTCCACAGTGTTGTGATTTGCTACTGAGCGCACGCAACCATGGCGCGTGAGGTGAATTAGTGGAGCGCTGATGGAGACACAAAAATCAGTAAAAACAACATTATAGCAAGGTTGCATATGTTGAAGGGCGAAACAGCTTCTCGATAAGCCGGCGCCCCTGAGGCGCCAGCCTTTACCCTTTGTTAACAGAATCCAAACAGCCGTTGCCAAACTGTCACGATGGCTATTGGGCACGTGACGATGGCGAGCAATCGAGCGTGCTCGAACTTTCGCTCGCGCCCGATTGGCTCTGCTGCACTTTTTCGATTGTTGAGATTCTTTATTGCGCTAGACGATCAAATTGCCATTCGTTCTCATCTGCTCGAGATCGAGACCCGTTACGCCCTCGAGCACGACGAGATCGGTGAACGCCGAGCCACCGGCCGCACCGTCGGCATCGATCCGGATCGTCGAGTTGCCGTCCGCCTCGCTCACCGTCAGGAACTCCGCGATGACCGACGAACTCGCGTCGAAGCCCGACAGCAGGGCCGCGACGTCGAGCGCGTCGCCGCCAACGCCGACCGTGAAGTCGGTGATCGCGTCGACACCTGTGCCGATTTCCCCGCCGAGATAGCGGAAGGTATCCGCACCCGCTCCACCCGTCAGGATATCGGCGCCGGTGCCGCCGGCGATGATGTCCGCACCGCCGGCTCCAGAGATCGTGTCGGCCCCGTCGAGGCCGAAAATGAGCTCCGCGCCCGCCGTACCTGTCAGCGTATCGTCGCCCGCCGTTCCGTTGGTGATCGTGGGAAGCGTCAGGCGGAAGCTGTCGACCACCGGAGTGGCGAGCGTATCGCCCCCGTCGATGGTGACCGCCGATAAATTCACGGTGTGATTGCCGCTGACCGCGCCCGCGCCGACCGCAACACCGATCGCGTTGGCTTCGGCCTCGGTGCCCGTGAACTCGTAGGTGCCCGACGACGGGTTGGCCATGGTGCCGCCGGCCGTCGCGAACAGGCTGACACCGGTCGGCACGCTGGTGAAGGTGATGCGGATGAGTTCCGGCGCGTCCTCGCCCGGCAGGCTGCCGCGCACGTCGGCCATGCGCACGTTGAGATCGAGCATGCCTTCGCCCGTCGCGGCAACGACGACGTTCTCGGCCAGGATTTCGACAGTATCGGCCCTGGGCGCGACGGTGACGGTGAAGTCGGCCGAGGTCTGCGCCTCGTCGCCGTTGGCGAGTTCGAGCGCTATCGCCGTCAGCGTCAGGGTCATGGTGCCGGAGAAATGCTCCGGCGGCGTCAGCCGGAGCGTGGCGAGTGCCGGGAGCGGGATGGTCCAGCTCCCGTCGCCGTTGTTGGAGCCGGCCGAGAACAGCGAGCCTTCGGGCACGCCCGAGATGGTGACGGACAGGACCTCCGCGCCGTTCGTCGTCACCGTATCGTTGAGCGATGCGGTGAGGCCTGCGAGAAGGATGGCGGTGTCTTCCGTGCCGCTTGCATCAGCGACCGTCACGCTCGGCGCATCCGCCACCGCCGAGACGCCGACGCTGAAGGTGCGGCTCGATAGGGCGATGTCGCCATTGGAGCCTTCGCGCGAATAAGCAGCGACGGTGACGCTGACGGTGCCATGCCAGTCGTTTGCCGGCAGCATGCCGACCGCATCGAGGTCGGCTGCCGGAACACGATAGGAGCCGACCAGGTTCTGGCCGTCGATCGAGGCATCCGAATCCCCAGCCACGACGACCGTATGACCCGGCAGCGTCGCGCCGTCCGAGAGAGTGACGTAGGCGAATGGACCGGTGAGCACCGCCCCGCCCGACAGCGTTACGGGTATGCCGCCGACGGTCTCGCCGGCGTTTTCGCCGACCCATGTGCCGCGGGTGTCGCTGACCGCGATATTGAAATCGAGCGTGATGAGCGCGTCTTCCGTGCCGCTCGCCGCCGCCATGCCGATGTCGACGCCGTCGGCGACCGCCTCGACCGCGATCGGCGCGGAGGTGAGGCCCGTCGTCGTCTGCTGCAGCGAGGCGTTGGTCGCGACCGCTTCGACGCTGATCGCCATGGTGCCTGAGAAGTTCTCCGGCGGGCGGATGCTGACGAGGCCGGCGTTGACGGCGGCTGCGCTGGCGACCCAGCGGCCGGTGTCGTAGTTGTAGCGTGCACCGATCACTTCTGCGCCTGCCGGGATGTTCGAGAACATGACCGCTATGGAAGGGTTGGTCGTGTCGCCGATGCCCGGCTGCGCGTTGATGTCGAGGACGATCGTGCCGTCCTCGAGCCCGCTCGAAGTTCCGATCGTGAGGATGGGCTCGAGCGGCGGATCGCCGGGATCGCCTGGTCCGCCGCCGCCGGGATCAGCGCCGACGAGTACGTCGAACTCGGCGTGATTGAGGGCGACGTCGCCATCGTTCTCGGTGGCGATGGTGGTGAGCCGCAGATTGGCGAGCCCCTCGTCGCCGGCATGCGTGACGATGTGCAGGACCGCGAGTTCGGCCGGCGTCAAAACCCAGGTGTAGTCGCCGTTGTCGAGGCCGATGACGGTGCCGGCGCCGTCGGTGAAGGTCATCAGCGGCGCATCGCCCGGGTTGAGCAGGCTGATGACGTAGTAGATGTCCTCCGACAGGGGCCGGCCGAGCGCGATGTCGGTATCGGTGCTGTCGCCGCCGAGCGAGAGCGGGATCTGAGTGCCCGAGTCGCCCGCGAACGTCGGCAGGCCCGTGCCGGGGTCGACCGGTGCCGTGGCGTAGGCGGTCGGCGTGTCGGCCGTGCCGATGAGATTGACCGCGAAGCTCCCCGTTTCGACCTTGTCGACCGTGACGGTGGACCCCGTCGAAGCAAAGCTCGCCGTGTCGCGCACGAGCGCGCTGACACCGATCGAAAAGTCCTGGTTGCTGTCCTTGAACAGCGCGCCGTCGAGCGCGACGCCGCCGATGTTCCCCGCTGAGACCGTGATGGTCCCGGCTGCCGAGTCGTAGGTGAACGTGCCCGAGATGTAGCCGGCGACGAGGTCGTCGAGGTCGGCGCCCGATCCTTCGAGGGCTTCGAGCCACGCCCCGATCCCGGCATCGGCGATCAGGTTCGACAGATCGAACGTGTACGACAGCACGATCTCCGAGCCGTCGTTGTCGACGTAGGCGTGCGAGGCGGTGCTGGCGAGCGAAATGTCCGCACCGCTTTCGAGTGCGCCCTCCGACAGTGTCGCCCCGAGCCCCCACGACGAGAAGCCGTCGACGGTCGCTGCGTTGATCACGGGATTGACGTCGATCGTCAGGTCCCACTCGGGCGAGGTCGCCTGGCTGCCGTCGATTTCCTGGGCGACGGCGCGCAGGCGCACGCTGCCGTAGGGGTTCTCGCCCGAGAAGTTGGGCAGCGCCGGCAAGGTGAGCGTCTCCATGGCCTCCGCCGTGACGCTCCACGTGCCGTGACCGATGTAGGTGAGTCCGCTCGCCGAAGCCGTCATGGGAATGACGCCGGCAGGCATGCCCGACAGTACGAACGACAGCGTCTCTGACCCGTCGGCGTCGACGAGCAGGTTGTCGAGATCGCCGCCGACGATGGCGAGGATCGACGCGCCGATGGCGATGGGCTCGTCCTCTTCGGCCGAGATGGTCAGGGTGCGGTCGCCGGGTACGTCTGCGACGCCGGTGACACGGACGGGGATCGGCGTGAAGGCGACGTCCTGGACCGTGGCACCATCCGTGACGCGGGCCACGCCCGACAGCTCGATGTTGCCCGACAAGGCCGAGGAGTAGTGCAGCGGCGGCAGGATGGCGAGCGCCTGCACGTCGTCCGGACCGAGCACGTAGACGTTCTGCGCGAGCGTGGCATCGTAGGTCGGCAGGATTTCGACCCCACCGGCGCCGAAGATACGCGTTGCCGCCGGCACGACGCCGGTGAACAGCACCTGATAGGTCTCCGAGCCGTCGCGGTCGGCGAGCGTTACGCTCATCGGCACCGGGATCAGCGTGTCCTCGACGCCGACGGCGTTACCCTTGACGGTGGGCGCGTCAACCTGCGGCGCGATCACGACATCGATGTAGTCCGTGACGATCTCGACCTTGGTGTCGGTGTCGCCCGTGGTTCCCGACGGCGCGTGGTTGTTCTGGGCGAGTTCGTCGTCGCTCGCCGGGCTCGTATCGCCGTAGGCGGTCGCTGCTTCCGTGGAAATCGCCTCGACCTTGATACCGTTCGTGCCCGTCAGCGTGCCCGACCAGTTGTCGCGCGGATCGAACGCGAGGTCGCCGGCGCCGCCGTCCATGAACGCGTTGAGGAGCGCCGCGCGCGCCGCGTTGTCGGCGCCCGTCGCGGTGATGAGGTACACCCCGCCGCCCTGGTGCGTCAGCGTAATGCCGGCGAGCGACCCCGTCAGCGTGCCGATGACACCGTTGGCATCCGATGGCACGGTGATGCGCACCGTCAGTGTCTCCGATCCATCGTCGTCCGCGCTCTGCCCCACCGTGACGATGAGCGGGACGTTGGCGCTGTCCTCGGGTGTCGAGGTCGACGGATCGGTGGCGCTGATGGTCGGCGCGTCGGCGACGGCCTGCACCACGACGTGGTGCGTGAAGCTGTTGTCCTGCGAGTTGGCCACGCCGCCGTTGACGTCGAGCGTGGTCGCCGTCACGGCAATCGACCCGTTGCGGTCGGTGTGGTCGGGCCCCATGGTCACGGTGAAGGCGGCGAGCGTCGCGCGGATGTCGGTTTCGGCCTGCTGCCGGTCGGCGAGCGAGACGGCGCTGCCGTCGCCCGTGATCAGACTCGATGTGATCGTGTAGGTGCGGCTCGCCGCGTCATAGGTGACGAGCGCGCTGCCCGCACCCGCGAACGTGCCGCTCGAGCCCGGCGCGTAGCTGCCTCCGATGACGTAGGTCTGCGTGGCCGTGTCGGCCGGCACGACGAGGCGAACCTGCGACAGGGTCTCGGTGTCGGCGTTGTTGTCCTCGCTGGCCGAGACGTCCGTGCCGTTGTCGACGGCGCGGATGCCGGTCGTCGCGCTGGCGAGTATGGCGCCGAAGCCGATGGCCCCGCGATCCTCGACGCCCACCGAGTTGCCGGGCTGGAGGATGCCGTCCGCGTCGGGGCGCACGGTGACGGCGAGCGTCTGGTCGGCGCTCGTCGTGGTCACCGTGCCGGTGGACGAGTGCGTATCGGTGACGACGCCCCGGATGACGAGGCTGATGGTGCCGGAGTAGTGCGTTGGCGGCTCGATCGAAAGCGTGCCGAATGCCGATTCCGGGATGCGCAGCCAGCCGGCCGTGACCACCGTTCCCACCGCGCTGCCGACGCTCGTGAAGCTGGTGCCGACGGGATAGCTCGAGGTCTGGATCTCGATAAAGCGCGCTTCCGAGCCGTCCGTGTCGCCCGACCCGGTGACCGAGAACGTGCCGAGCAGGAACGTCGTATCCTCCGTGCCGGTCGGCGCCGTCGGCAGGTTGAGCGTCGTGGTATCGGGAACGGGCGTGACGGGAATGGTGAAGGACTGCGCGCGCGTCGCGGTCGCCAGCGCGATTTCAGGCCCGGTAACGCCCCCGCCCATGCCGGCGGTGGCGCCGTTGTTGTCCTCGGTCGGGTTGCTCTCAACCGCAATCGCCTGGATCGTGACGGCGATGTTCTCGGCGTTGTTGGCGCCCGGGCGGATGCGCATCGAAGCGAGCGCGGCTTCGATATCCGCCGTTGCCCCCGTGAACGTCGCCTGGCCGTCCGTCACGACGAGCGTGGCGCCGCCGAGGGTGTAAGTGCCGTTCGTCGTGGTGTCGACCGTCGTGCCACCGGCCGTGAACTCGACGACCGGCCGTGCGCCCGAACCCGTCGTCGAATAGGTGACGCGGACGTGGCTGTAGGTCTCCGAGCCGTCGGTGTCGTTGAGGGCGACGGTGACGGGATAAGCGACGAAACCTGAATCTTCCAGTACGGCGGCCTTCGTCCCGGAGCCGCGATCGACGGTCGGCGTGTCGGCGGCGGCGCGCACCGTTACCGAATGCGTGATCACTGTCGTCACGGGGTCGAGGTCGCCGGGCGAGCCTTCGGGCAGGCCGTCCGGGTTGTTCTCGGCGGTCTCTGCTGTGACGGTCAGCGTGAAGTTGGCATCCCCGTCCTCCGTTACCGTCGAGCGCACTTGCGCGAGCGCGGTCATGACATTTCCGCCATGCGAGCCCGACAGTGTGAAGGTGCCGGTCCCGGCATTGAACGTCGCCGTCACGCCGGCCGGCAGGGTGTAGCCGGCGTCCATGAAGGCCGTGATGCCGGCCGGGAAGCCTGTGATGGTGATCGTCAGGCTCTGCGAGCCGTCGACGTCGGCGAGGCTGAACTCGGGTGTCGCATCGGCGTCCGTCGCGCTCTCGATGATGTTGGCGCCGAGGTTGAACATACCGTTCTCGTTGACCGTCGAGCCGGAATCCTCCGCAATGACCGCATCGACCGCCGGCAGCACCGTGACCGAGATTGGCGCACGCACGCTCGCCACGTCGTCGGCCGTCGCCTCGCCCGCGACCGTCGCCTCCGTCGCCGTGGCGATGATGGTCATGGCGAAAACGCCCGATACGTTCGGCGGCGGCACGAAGTAGACGTCGCCGAGCGAGGCGACTGGGATGGTGTAGGTTCCCGCCGAGGGCGAGGTGTAGGCCGTGCCAGCCGCGTTCGTCAGGCTGCCGCCCGTCGGCACGCCGGTGATCTGAACCGTCAGTGTCTCCGAGCCGTCGGTGTCGCGCAGCGCCGCTGACAGGTCGTCGAGCTGCACGCGCACGTCCTCGCGCGTGAACTCCGTATCGCCGGTGACCGTCGGGGCGTCGGCCACCGCATTGACGACGATGGTGTGGGTGGCGGTCAGCGCGACGCCGGTGATGGCGGTTCCCGTATCGGGATCGACGTCCTGCCGGCTGATGCTGATGCCGATGGGAATATCGGCCGAGCCGTGGTCGCTCGCCGCGTAGGTGAAGCTCGCCAGCACGAGGCGGATTTCCGTCTCGAGCGCGCGCGGATCGGCTGGTGGATTGCCGGCGTCGACGGCGATGGTGAACGTGCCGGCCGGTGCTTCCGTCACGGTGACGCCGGGCCGGTCCGTCCAAGTCACGGTGCCCGCCGGCAGTCCCGACAGCACGATCTGCGTGATGCCTTCTGAGCGGTCGGCCGCATCGAAGGTCGCCGTGTCGCCCGAGCGCGTGATGGCGCTGTTGATGGTCGCGCCGAACACCACACTGCCGGGAATGTTGGTGATGTTGGGCGCCGATCCGTCCGAGGTCGAGGGCGCGCGGTCCTCGTCCTCGCTGACGAGGCTCGAGGTCGTCGGCAGCGTCGTGGTGTCGAACGCCGGCGTGACGGTGACGGTGATGCTCGCGCTGGTCGAGGGCAGCGTCGCGGTGCGCCCGCCGCTGCCCGACAGGTTCTGTTCGTAGTTGAAGGCCGTGACCGTCAGATCGAAATCAGCCGCGCTGTCCTGCGGGGGCCGGATGGTCAGGTTGTTGGCAAGGAACGTCTGCAGTGCCGTCGTCGTCGCGTAGGTCGTGCTCGTCTGGTCGAAGCGCCAGCCGCCAGTGATGGCGGTTGCCGTCACGCCGGTCGGCAGCCCGGTCCAGGCCAGCGTCGCCCCGGTCGGCAGTCCGGTGATCTCGACCTTGTCGAGGATTTCCGAGCCGTCCGTGTCGCCGAGCGTGACAGTGACGGGAAGCGCGAACGTCTGGTCCTCGACGCCCGTCGCCGCACCGCTGACCGTGGGCTCGTCGCCGGCCGCATCCGCGGTGACGGTAATGGTGTGGGCAAGTCCGGTGGTGGTGACGGGCGCGGAGGCTTCGGCGGTTCCCCATCGGTCTACCGTCGTGACGGCGAGGCCGAGCGTGATGTCGATGTCGCTGTCGGCGGGTGGCGTGAGCGTGAGCTTGTCGAGCGCGGCCTGGATGTCGGCCTCGACGCCGCCGGGCTGCAGCGTGAGCGTGATGGTGCCGGCGCCCGCGTCGTAGGTGGCGGTGACGTTAGGGGTGACGGTGCCGGTCGAGATGGTGGAGCCGGCCGGGATGCCGGAGACGGTGATGGCGGTGATGGTCTCCGACGATCCGCCGCCTGCGCCGGTGGCGTTGCCGTCGACGCGCGTGAGCAGGATGTCGGCGCCGAAAGCGACCGCGTTGTCCTCGACGACGGTGGACGCACCGGTCTTCGTCACCGCATCCGCGACGGGCAGGACGGTGAGCGTGACGTTGGTCGTCGAGGTCGAGGACATGTTCTCGAGCTGGGTCGCCCCGGTGGCGCGCTCGGTGTTGGTGGCGACGATGGTGAGCGTGATGTCGTCGTCCTGGTGCAGCGGGCTCGTCACGCGCAGGTTGGTGGCGAGGAATGTACGCAGCGCGGCGGTGGAGGCCGGCGTGTCGTCGACGGGCGCGAAGCGATAGCCACCGGTGATGGCGACGGGCGTGGCGACGCCGGACGGCAGCGATGTCCAGGTCAGCGTGGCGCCGGCGGGCAGCCCCGTGATCTCGACGCGCGAGAGGTACTCGGAGGTATCGGTGTCGTCGAGGGCGGCGTTGACGACGAGGTGGATGGGCTGGTCCTCGTTGCCGGAGCCCGACGCGGTGACGATGGGGGCATCGCCGACGGCGTCGGCCTTGACGGTGATGGCGTGCGTCAGCCCGCTCGTGGTGACGGGCGCGGAGGCCTCCGCTGTTCCCCAGCGGTCGACGGTGGTGACGGCGAGGTTGAGGGTGATGTCGATGTCGCTGTCGGCGGGCGGGGTCAGCGTGAGCTTGTCGAGTGCGGCCTGGATGTCGGCCTCGACGCCGCCGGGCTGCAGCGTGAGCGTGATGGTGCCGGCGCCCGCGTCGTAGGCGGCGGTGACGTTAGGCGTGGCGGTGCCGGTCGAGACGGTGGAGCCGGCCGGGATGCCGGAGACGGTGATGGCGGTGATGGTCTCCGACGATCCGCCGCCTGCGCCAGTGGCGTTGCCGTCGACGCGCGTGAGCGCGATGTCGGCGCCGAAAGCGACCGCGTTGTCCTCGACGACGGTGGACGCACCGGTCTTCGTCACCGCATCCGCGACCGGCAGGACGGTGACGGGCAGATTGAACGTCTGCGTGTTGCGCAGCGTCTCGACCTGGCCGCCGGTGAGGTTCGTCTCGATCGACGTGACGGCGACCGAGAGCGTGAAGTCATCGTCGAAATGCAGGCGCGTCGCGCCGGGCGTCAGCGTCAGCGCGCCGAGCACGGCGTTGATGGCCGCCTCGTTGGCGACCGGGTCGGAGAGGTCCGGTCCGGTGACGGTGTAGGTCCCGTCGCCGTTGAGCGTCAGGGTGGCCGCCGTCGACGACGACGTCAGTGTGAAGCCGGCCGGAATGTTGCCGATGACGACGCGCTCGATGGCTTCCGAGCCCGTTGCCTGTGTCGGGTCGATATCGCTGCGGCCGACGGAGAACGAGAGTGCGATGGGCTGGTCCTCGAGGCCGGACTGCGGACCGGCGGAGAACGTCGGGGCGTCGGCAGCCGCCCGCACGGCGATGGTGTGCGTCGCCGTCGATGTGCCCGTCACCCCATCGTTGTCCATCGTCGTGACGGCGATGGCGAGCGCGATGTCGCGGTCGCTGTCGGCGGGAGGCGTGAGAGCGAACAGCGCGAGCGCGTCGCGCAGGTCCTGCTCGTCACCCGTCGACCGGGTGAGCGTATAGGTGGGGTTCCCGGAGCCATCCGTGCCCACGGTGACGACCACGCCGGCGACGGGGGCGAGCGTCCCGTCTCCCGGGTAATGGATGGTGGCGCCCGACGGTACGCCCGAGATGACGATCTCGGTGATGCTCTCCGAGCCGTCGCTGTCGTCGTCGCGGGCGATGGCGATGTTGGCGCCGAAGCCGACGGTGGTGTCCTCGACGACCGTGCTCGCGCCTGTGATGACGGGCGCATCGTGCGCGGCGATGAACACGACCGGGATGTTGGTGACCGTCGTTGCCGTCAGTTGCGCGACATCGCCGTCGTCTGCACCGGCTGTGGTAGGGTTCGACTCCCGCGCGGTGACAGTGACTGTCAGCGTGAAGTCGTCGTCGGCGTTGGCGGGCGGCACGATGACGAGGCTGCCGAGCGCCGTCTGGATGGCCGCCTTCGTGCCGCCGATGACATAGCTGCCGTCGGGCTCGGCGGTGAGACCGAGGAACGAGTAGCCAGCGGGCAGGCCCGTGATGACGACCGGGTCCATCGTCTCCGAGCCGTCGAGGTCGGCGAGATCGAGGCTGATCGGCAGGGGGAGGTTCTCGTCCTCGGTGCCCTGCACGACGAGGCCGCCTGTGCCCGGATCGGTGACGACGTTGGGGCCGGCCGAAAAGTCGACGGTTGGCGTGTCGGCGACAGCGGCGACCGTAACGACCATGGGTATGGTCTGCGTATCGTAATCCGCCGCGCCGCCGCTGCCGGTGTCCTCGGTCGTGGCCGACACGGTGAGCGCGATGTCGCGGTCGCTGTCGTCCGGTGGCGTGAGCGTGAGCGTGGCGAGCGCGGCGCGAATCTGCGCCTCGCTGAAGCCCGAGCCGAGGCCGCCGAGCGTGACGGAGCCGCCGCCGGCGGGAACGACATAGTCGACCGCGCCGCCGCCCTCGTCGGTGTACTGGATGCGCGTGCCAGCCGGGAAGCCCGCGACGACGACCTCGATCAGTTCCTGCGTCGAGGGATCGGCGACGACGATGTCGATATCGTCACCGAAGGTGATGGCCGTGTCCTCGTTGGTCGCCTGCGCCGGAGCCGTGATGTCGACCGGATCGGCGACCGGCACCACCACGACTCGGATCGGCGCGGAGGCCGTTTCCCGGTCGCTGTTGGCGGCCTCCGTCGCAATGGCGACAATGGTCATGCCGTCGAACGTGCCGCTCTGGTCCGGCGGCGGCAGGAACCAGACGCTGCCGACATCGGCGGGAGCGAGCGTGTAGGTCTTGTTGCCGTCACTATCGAGCGTAAACGGATATTCACTGCCGCTCGCGCCGTCGAGCAGCTTGGCGCCGGGATCCACTCCGCGGATCTCGACGACGTGCGTCTCCGAGCCGTCAATGAGGTCGCCGAAGGTTGTGGCAAGGTCGTCGAGATGGACCGAGATGTCCTCGTCGGTCGTCTCGTCGTCGCCGGTGGCAGTCACGAGGTCGGCAACCGCCTCGACGTCGATGACATAGCTGAAGCTCACCGTCTCGCGGTCGAGATAGCCGGGCAGGCGCGGATCGACATTGCGCTCGATGGTCGTCGCGGTGACGCCGAGCACGATCTGGCCGTCGAAGTCCGCCGGCGGGCTGACGCGGAGGGAAGCAAGCAGCGCCTGAATTTCGGTGGTCTTGCCGGTGAACACGAACGTGCCGCCCGAGGCGAAGACGTTGCCTGGCA
The DNA here is from genome assembly GCA_033764645.1 of Hyphomicrobiaceae bacterium. GTDB lineage: Bacteria > Pseudomonadota > Alphaproteobacteria > Rhizobiales > Hyphomicrobiaceae > Filomicrobium. The sequence continues at coordinate 24,101 of JANRIT010000061.1, read as the reverse complement.
GGCTCGTGTCCCAAGTGAGCGAAGCCCCGCTCGGCAGGCCCGTGACGACAACCTTCTCGATCTCCTCCGATCCGTCCGGATCGTTGAGCGTCACCGTGATCGGAGTGGCGACACTGGTGTCCTCGAGGGTCGCGGCAGCCCCCGAGATGCTCGCCGGATCGGCGACCGCCTCGACGGTGATCGTCGCCTTGCCGCTGACCGTCTCGCCCGTGCGCGGATCGATGAAGCTGTAGGAGAAGGTCGCCTTGCCCGAAAACCCGTAGGCCGGCGTATAGATGAGGCTGCCGTCGGAGGCGAGCGTGATGCGCCCCGCCGTCGGGTCCATCGCAAGCCGGATGCCGCTGATGGGCAGGCCCGAGGCGCCCATCGGGAACAGCCGGTCGGAGAGCAGTGTGTCCTCGATGCTGCGGAAGACGACGTCGCCATCGATGAGCGGCGCATGGATGATGCGCTGGCCGTCATCGCCGCCAGCGAAGGGATCGTCGTCGCCGGAGGCCCGCGTGTACTCGGTATCGCCGAGCAGCCAGAGATGATCGAGGCTCGTGCCGGTCGGCGTCTCGATGGTCGGGAAGACGTCGTTGTCGAAAGTCGTCAGCTTCTCGCCGTTGCGGTGGCCGACCTCCTCGTCGGACAGCCCGACGAGATGCGGCAGGCCGCGGCCGAGATCGGTCGTCGTGTCGTGGCCGCGCGAGCCGGCTTCGCCGCGCTTGATGTCGTCGCGGCCCCAGCGGTTTGATTCCGCCGAAAGTCCATGCAGCGAGCCGGGCGCATCGCGCAGCGGATGGCCGAGTGCATCCCGCCCGCCTTCCAGAACGCCCTGCGAGGAGCCGCCGCTGCCGAGCGGTCGGCCGGCCTCGCTGCTGAGCTGGCCCGCCGGGCTGCTCGTGTCCGCGCCGAGCGCCAGGCTCTGGGCGAGGTCGTCGGAGATGTCCGACAGGGGGTTGACGAGGTCGAGCACGACGTCGAGGCCGGTCCGGCCGGCGGCGAACTCGATCATGAGGTCGGCGAGTCGGGAAGGCTCCGCGTCGAGTGCCTGGGTGAGCCGCTCGGGGCTGGTGAGGAACGGCCTCACCGCCGCCTCGCTTGCCTCGATGACGACGAGGCCACCATCGGGCAGCCGCAGCCCGAGCTTGCCGCCATCCGCGATGATCACCCGCGCGCCGTGCAGGGCCACGTAGGCGTCGACCAGCATGGCGAGTTCGGGCGCTGCGGGAAGAACGACGATGCCATCGCGTCCCGGCATGGGCACGTCCGGCCCGCGCCCCTGGCTATCCTCGCTGATCCTCGCGTTGTCCGCGATCGCAAAGGAACCATCGCGATTGCGATCCGACGAGCCGTCCATGCTTCACCCCACCACGCATGCTGCGCCGATTGCCGGCGCCGAAAGAGCCGCAATCATGTTTATTTCGCTACTTGCGTTGATTTCTGGCTAACGAAAGCCTATCCGGCCGGATGAATATGACTTATCCGAATTCGCATAAAATTATCGATTGAAGCTGCAATTATTGAGAATTGGTGTTTCTTCATGAATCCTGACGAAGTGTAATGGCTACGGCACAGCGCGCATCATGAATTGCGAGAGCACAGTCGAATCCCGCGCGGCAAACTCGTGCGCAATCCGTTCGATCGGCGATAGCGGCCGGAGACGTCACGCTGTGAGGACCGGATGCACCGCGCACCGCGCACCACGCGCTGCTCAAGTTACGGCGAGTTGTGCCGGATCGAACGGCTGGCCGTAGTGGAAGCCCTGCAGGTATGTGATGCCGGCTTCCGTCAACAGTCGGGCGCACTCCTCGTCACCGACCCATTCCGCGACCGTCTCCATGCCGAACGTATCTGCGATCTCCACCATCGTGCGAATGAACACGAGATCGGCCGCATCAGCGGACAGGGATTTGACGAACGTGCCGTCGATCTTCACGAGGTCGACGGGCAGATGTTTCAAATTCTTGAAGGACGTGTAGCCGGCGCCGAAATCGTCGATCGCGACGCGGCAGCCGAGCTCCTTCAGCGTGTCGGCGAATGCGATCGCCTGATCGAGGTCGGAAATGAGTGACGTCTCGGTGATCTCGATGATCAGCCGCTCGGCGACGCCCGGACGCGATGCGGTGAGCTTCGTGAGAGCCGCCAGCCAATCCTTGTCGACGGCCGTCAGCCCCGAGATGTTGACGGAAAGGACGATATCGGGCGTCCGGTCGAGGATGGCGGTCGCGAGTTCCAGGACACGCTGGTCGATGAGCCGCGACAGGCCGATCTGCTCGGCCACCGCGATGAACTCGCCTGCCGACACGAGGCTGCCGTCCGGCCGCTCGAGCCGGAGAAGGCATTCGTGGATCATGGCCTCGCCGGTCTTTGCCGAGATCATCGGCTGCAGCATCAGTCGCAGCCTGTTCTGATCGAGCGCGCTCATCAGTTCGTCGGCGATCTGGATGTTGCGCGCGCGTTGGGATTCGACGCCCGCGTCGGGCGTGTAGCTGATGAAGCAGTCGAAGCGGCGCGACTTCGCCTTTTCGAGCGCCAGCAGCGATGCGTTGATCGCGTCGCGCGCCGTCGAGCCGTAGTCGGGCAGTGCGACGCCGCCGATGGAGATCGTCGCCGACAGTTGGCAGGCGCTGGTGCGGAACGTGGTCGAGCGCACCGCCTTCATGAAGCGTTCGGCGGCGATGCGCATGGCGCCCGGCCCGCAATCGTTGAGTACGATGCCGAATTTGTTGGACGAGTAGCGGCCGATGGCGTCCCCGCCGCGCAACTTTGCGCGAATGAGGCTCGCCGTCGTCTGCAGTACTTCGTCGCCGACGGTGAAGCCGAACGTCTCGTTGACGACCGACAGATTGTTGACGGCAACCATGAGGAAGGCGGCCGGCGATCCGGAACGGCGGGAGCGGTCGATGACGGCCTCGAGCGCCTCGGTTAGCCGGTGGCGGTTGAGCTGGCCCGTCAGTTCGTCGCGGTCGTTGCCGTAGAGCTTGCGCTGGCTCGCGACGAACGTCTCGTCGACGACACGGATGACGCCGCGTGCGCGTGATGGCTTGCCATCGCGATCCGGCCACCAGCGGCCGTGGTCCTCGAGCCAGAGTGCCGTATCGCCCCGCAAGCCCTGCGGGCGGAAGCGGAACTGCAGCCGGTAGGGCACGCCGCGCACGTCTCCGGGCGAGGTACCCTTGCAGATGGCAGCGACCCGCTTGGCGACATGCTCGGGTGCGATATGCGAATTGAACAACGTTCCAGTCGACACACCATCGGCCGAGCCGAGCCCCAGCACCATGGCGGCATTGGGCTCCCACTGGATGCGGTCGCTGGCCAGATCCCAGACGTAGGCGGTCTCGTCGGCGTCCGAGCCGAGTTCGACGAGGTCGAACGCCTCCGCCTCGAGCAACTCGCGGTCGAGCGTGGGGCCTGGTCCGGTCGTTTCCATGTCGTCATGCCCCTCGGCTTCGAGGCGCAGGCCAGTCGAGTGCGTCATCAGGCTCACGCTTCGGGTCCAGCAGGCTCGGGAGTTCGTGAGGCATCGCGGCGCTGCGCCACGACGCTCCATCGGGGGAGCACTGGTAACTCCATGGTCCTAGTGTTGCTTGTGTATCTGACGCTTGGCCACGCGCCTCGCAGCGACTGGGGACCAAGCGTCAGATACGCAACACTAGGCAAAAATCCTAAAGACAATTGAAATTGCTGAGCGGTGTTTGTTATGCCGCCGCGTGAACTCCGATCGGCACCGCGAAACGCAAAGGGCCCCGGCTGGCCGCCGGAGCCCTGCTGATCGTGCACCGGTCGATCGTCCGGGTCGAAAAGCGACCCGCCATCCACCGGAAGCGACTCTCACTCCTGGCCGGTGGTGAAGCCTATGTCGCGCCGCGCCACCCGGATGCCGATCGTGTAGCCGGCCACCACGTCGATCAGCGTTGCAACCATCACGATGAAGAACACGCTCGTGAAGGCCCGGTCTATGAGCAGGAACTCGACGAGGCAGGCGATGAAGACGAGCATCGACAACCCGTGGTCGACAAGGGACGCCGACGAGGTGAACGTCGCCTTTACGATCTCGATGAACAGAAGGAACAGCGTCACCAGCAGGATGATGTCGCCCCAGGTGAAGCCGAGCGAGTCGCCCCGGATGGACGGGATCGAGAACACGACCTGACGCAGCATCTCTCCGGCCGGCATGCTGCCCGCGAACAGAATGACGACGTTGTAGAAGAGGAAGGCCAGAAAGATGAGTGGAATAGACCTGATCGACATGGACGGCTCCTTGGACCCACGGTGCGGACCGCTATACCCGCAAAACGCCGTGAGCAAAAGCCAGCCCCGGAGCGAATTGCGCACGGGTACGACGTTGCGGGCACGGAAACGCTCCGCACCCTGGGTCGCACGGTCAACATAATGGGCCGAAGCCTCTGCTGGTTCCAAGGGCCAGCGCGTAGCGCATGTTCCCAAGACCAGCGCGCAGCGCATGTTTCCAAGGCCAGCGCGGAGCGCCGGCGGCAGGACTCGATCAGCCGTCGGCCTTCTCGGGCAGCACCTGGCGGCCGTTGTAGCGGCCCGACTTCAGGTCGATGTGATGCGGACGGCGCAGCTCGCCCGAATCCTTGTCCTCGACATAGGCCGGCGCCGAGAGCCCATCGTGGGACCGGCGATTGCCGCGCTTCATCCGCGACACTTTCTTTGTCGGCACTGCCATGGCCGTAGCTCCTCTTGCCGCGTCAAGCCCGCGGTTCCGGCTGGTGGCCGGAGGCGATGCGTTCTCGCGATGTCCTGGACGGTGCGCCGGGCACGGATCAAAACCGATCCCGCTCCAGCACCGGAAGCCGGGCTTATACTGGCAAATCTGCCGGGTGACCAGCCCCCAGCCCGTTCACCGTTTTCGGTGTCCGCTACTGGCGCCGATGCGAGCGCCATGAGGCGAAGATGTCGCAGCCGCTACGCATTCATTTCGTCCCCATGCCCGTGTCAGCCGCCCGCACTGCGATCGCCGGCCAGCACGCAATCGGCGATCCGTGCGTTGGCACGCACACGCGCCTGGATCCGGCCGGCCAGACGATGGACGAGCGGTGACGGCCGGCCGGCGCTGCGCCGCAACGGGTTGGGCAGGCTGACGGCCAGACGCGCGGCCTCCGCCGGCGACAGAGCGGCGGCCGGCTTGCCGAAGTGATAGCGGGCGGCGGCTTCCGCGCCGAAAACGCCCGGCCCCCATTCGACGAGATTGAGATACACCTCGGCGATGCGCGCTTTCGACCACAGTGCCTCGATGGCGAACGTGATCGGCACTTCGAGCGCTTTGCGAAGGTAGCTCTGCTGTGGCCAGAGGTAGAGGTTCTTGGCCAGTTGCGTGGTGATGGTCGATGCCCCGCGCGGGGTGTCGTCACCAGCCTCGCTGATGGCGCGCGCGATTTCGCCCGGGTCGATGCCCCAGTGCTGGCAGAAGCGTCCATCCTCCGAGGCGATGACCGCACGCACGAGATGGGGCGAGATGGCGGAAACCGGCACCGGCTGCCGGGTGATCGCGGTCCCTTCCATGCGTCGGATGAGCATCAGCGCGCTCGTCGGCGGATCGAGAAAGGCGAACGCGGCGGTCAGCGCGACGACGAGCGCGAGCCAGCCCGCACTGAGGAGCACGACGGCTGTGGCCGCGACGCGCGCTATCTCCCACGCCCGCCCGGATGTTGGCCGGCGCGGCCGGCGCAAGGTTCGCGGACGCCAGCTTTGGCGGCGCGCCTGCGATGTGGTGGAGCCCGCCTTGGCCGGCGTCGCCGGGGGTTCCTCGCCTGCCCCCCCCTTTTCATGCGCTTCGTTCGGCGCGGTGACCGGCGGCGTCAGCGTCTCTGGTGCAGCGGAAGCCGCTGCCGGCCACGGGCGATGCGCGGCCTCCGCGGCCTCCACGGCCCATGCCGGAGCGGGCGCTTCTGTCCGCCCGACGGCTAACGGTGCCTCCGGCGCGCTCGCCGCGTAGGCCCGCAGCCGGTCGCTGAAACGGGGTTCGGGCGGCTGGAGGGGCCGTGTCGGGGGATGGTCGGCAATGCTCGCGGTTGGCAGAGTTGCCAGCCCGCGCGGATCGCGCCGCTCGTCGGGCTGTCCTGCCGGCACGTCGGCCGGCGCCTCGCCCTCGGAGGCGTCGGACGCGGTCCCTTCCCCCGCCGGCCCTATCGCCTTCTCGTCACCCATGCCAAGCTGGCGCCTCTCCACGGTTCCGGCCGCCGGCATCCTGCCATGGCAATGTGAGACCTCAAGGATTTTCCGCCCATGCAGGTAGACCGATGACGTTCATCGACCGTCTCAACGGCACGGCCGAGGAGATCGAGACGGGCCTTGCCGCCCTGTTGCGGCAGCACGCCGCTGCTGGCGCTCCAGAACGTCTCGTCGCGGCGATGCGTCACGCCGTGCTCGGCGGCGGCAAGCGGCTCAGACCCTATCTGCTCGTCGAGAGCGCACGGGTGTTCGGCGTGCCGGCCGAGCGGTCGTTGTGGGCGGGCCTCGCGGTCGAGCTGGTGCACGGCTACAGCCTCGTCCACGACGATCTGCCGGCCATGGACAACGATCGCCTGCGCCGCGGTCAGCCGACCGTTTGGGCCGCCTTCGACGAGTGGACCGCGATCCTCGCCGGTGACGGGCTTTTGACGCTCGCCTTCGAGGTGCTGGCCGATCCCGGCCTCGATGTCGACCCGAATGTGCGCTGCGAGATCGTCCGGGAACTGGCGCTCGCCGCAGGCGGTGCGGGCATGGTCGGCGGCCAGGCGATCGATCTTGCCGCCGACAAGCTGCGCCAGCCTGCTTCGCCCACGCTCGACCATGTCCGCCGTCTGCAGGCGATGAAGACGGGCGCACTGATCCGCTTTTCCGCCGAGGCGGGCGCCATCCTCGGCCGCGCGGCCCCGCGCGAGCGCGCGGCGATGCGCCATTACGGCGAAGCGCTCGGTCTCGCGTTCCAGATCGCCGACGATCTGCTCGATGCGGAGGGCACGGAAGCCGAGGTCGGCAAGGCCGTCGGCAAGGACGCCGCCGCGGGCAAGGCGACGCTCGTCTCGCTGCTCGGCATCGAGGCCTCCCGTGCCGAGCTCGAGCGCGCCCGTCACGCCGCGGAGCTGGCGCTCGAGCCCTTCGGCGCCCGCGCTTTTCCATTGCGCGCCTGCGCCGAGTTCGTCGCCCACCGGAAAAGCTGAGATCCGGCGCAGCCCAATTGTTCCGGGAAAGGTTGCAGCAGGCACGGTGCCGGCAAGCCGCCCTGGAGACAACGGCGCGGTCTGCGGTCAGGTCGCGCTGCCGTCGCCCTTGCGGGGCAGGCGGAACACGTTGGGCAGGCTGTCGCCGGAGCCGCCACCGCGCCCGTCCTCACCCGGCTCGTCGTCGAAGTCCCCGACGAGGGCCGCCCCGACGGCCTGCCACGTCTCGGCGCCATCGAGGTTGCGTCCGGCGGTGAGCCCCGCGACGCGCTCCAGACGGCGCAAGAGATCGATATCGTCGGCGGACGGCACGGCGTCACGCGAGACCGCCCCCTCGATCTCGGCCGTGAGATAGGCGACGAGGCCGATCTCCGGGAACAGCATCAGGACGGGCATGGCATCGAGGATCGCCTGCTCGGTGCGGTCGAGCACGTCGCGGCCTTCGCCGTCGCCGTCGAGGCTGCTGAGGAGCTCGGAGTAGACCTCCGAGAAATCGCGATCCTTCTCGGTCGTGTAGCGCTTGATGAGGATGTCGAGCCGCCGGTTGTTGCGCCTGATGTCCTCCAAGGCCTTCCATGCCTCCATCGCTGCTTCGCGAACGCCTGGGGCGGCAAGGCGCTGGCGGGCCACGGCGGGATCGGCAAAGCCGAGCGCCATGAACAGGCGGTCGGCGAAGAAGTCGGCCAGCGAGGCATCGGCGTCGCTGCCTGGCCGCGCGCCGCCGTCGTTGTTGCGACGCGGCGCCTCGTGCGGCGCGTGCGCGGCAGGCCCCGTGAGCTGACGGCGCCCGGCCTTGCCGTCTGCGGGCAGGGCAACCGGCGGTGGCGCGTTGAGCCGACCACCGAAGTGTTCGGCGCCGGGCGAAGGCAGGCCCACATGCGCGCCACGACCGCTGGCGCGATCGAGTGCGCGCCGCGCGTCCGCCTCCCATTCGTAGCGGCGCGGATTGGCCGCCGCGATCATGGCGAGCGTCTTGTAAAGATCGCGATGGACGTAGAAGCGGTCAGCTTCGCCGCGGCGATCGTCCTGGCTGACGAAATTGAGGGTCGCGGCCGCATTGAGCACCCGCGTGACGATCGGGCGCTCGACATCGGCGAGCCCGTTCAGGATCACCTCGGAAGAGAAGCCGTCGCGCTCGTTGATGGGGCTCAGATTGTGCAGGACGATCGCGGCATGGTCGCCGACGTGGGGCTGCAAGGCGACGCCGACCAGTTGCTTCAACTCGGCGAGGCGCCGGTTGTCCGAGTTCTGCTCGAACTGCTTCTTGGCGACGACGGACAGAAACTCGAACAGCTCCGGGCGGACGAGATAACGGGAAGGCTGCATCGGGTCCTGCACGACGGCCCCGATGGTCGCGCCTGCGTTCAGCACCTTGCGCACCGCCGAGCGGCCGACCGTCTCGACCGGCGGCAGGATCACCTCCTGGGTGAAGCCGTCGACGGGCGTGATCGGTTGCATTGCGTCGATGACGGCGTGCGCGTTCTCGTAGGAGTTGGGCAGAAGCGCGTTTTCGATGACGTCCTCGAGCTGGCGGGCCGAGCGCGCGCGGTCGCCGGGTACGTCCTGCAGCGGTGAGCGCACGGCATTGGCGCCGAACAATCCGGCCATGAAGATGAGCGAGTCGATCGCAATCGCGATGCCGAGCGCGAGGTAAGCGAGGCGGTTGCCGTCGTTGAAGGCGTTCCACGTGACGACGAAGCGATGGGCCTTGTCGTCGCGGTTGAGATCGATGGCCGCCATCGCCGCGCCCATCGCCGCGGAATCCTTGCTGGTCAGGCCGCTGTCCTGCAGGCACTTGCGGCCGAACGAAATGAGCGCATCCGTGCCTCCTGATTGAGGCAGCTTGTCGCCGCCCTCGCAATTGGCGCGGAAGGCGGCGAGCCCGGCATTCAGTGCGAAGACGGCGTTCGCCGCCTCGATCGCCGCGCGCGGGTTGCAGTCGATACCGGCCGCCTCGTCGCGCAGGCTGTCCACCTTAAGGCTCGCGGTGACGAGCGCGGCGCACTGTGACTGGATAGCCGCCAGCGTCTCCTGCTTGGGGTCCTGGCGGAACGACTGGCGATCGCGATCGAGTGCAGCGACGCCGACGGAGGGATCGAACCGTGAGGCGGTCTCGTCGGGCGTCCCGCCCTGGGCGACGGCGATCATCTGGCGGGCGGTCTCGGCCTCGCCCTTCAGCTTGGCGAGTTCGCCGTCGGTCTGGGCAAGCTCCGCGCGGATCGACGACAAGCGCTTGTCGATCTCGGTGACGCGGGCCTTGGGCGCACGCAGGCGCTCCTCGGCGACCTGCAACTCTGACTTGATCCGCTCTTCGGCGGCCTTCTCGGCGCGCCAGAACTGGCCACGGCCGACCTTGCCCGTGCCTTCGACGCCCTTCTCCTCGGCCAGCACCTTGGCGCGCTGCTCATCGAGGCGGCGCGTGATCTCGGCGATGACGTTCTGCTGGTCGATGGCGAGCGTCGCCGCCGAGGGCCGCTCGGCCTGGAGGCGCGACAGCTCCTCGTTCAACTGCTGCTTCCTGACCTGCAGGCCGGCCTGCTGGGATTCGGCGTTGGCGCGGTTCTCCTCGAGGGCGGCGACGCGCCCCTTCTGCTCCTCGAGCTCCTTCTGGAGCTGTGCGCGGATCTCGGCCGGCGCCTTGCGTGCGAGGGCTGCCACCTTGTCGAGCTCGCCCTCGTAGACGCCCCACACCTTCTCGTCCTTGAACAGCCTCTCGGCTTCCTCGATGCGCCGCCGCTCGGCGAGCGCGCCGATGTCGGCGACGACGCCGGCCACCTGGTTGATGGCGCGGATCTCGGCAACGCGGACGCGCTCCTCGGCGGGTAGGATCTTGGAGAACAGCGAATCGAACGAGAAGAACACCGACGTCGTCATGCAGGCGAGGAACATCACCCACAGCACCATGTTGCGGATGACGATGCGTGAGGATTGCAGGTAGGGCTGCACGAGGTCGGCCTGCAGAAAGCCGACGAAGGCGACGAGGGCGAGGCCGACGAGCGCAAATAGCATCTGCTCCTGAGAGAGCGGGAAGCGGTCGATCTGAACGAGCGCTATGGCTCCGCCCACGATGGCGATGGCGGCAAGCGCGGCGCCGACGACGGGCAGCCACGGATCGGCGGCCCCGCTCGAGCGCCCGTAGGTGCTGCCCGAGCGACGCCGGTGCATGCCGGTCGCGAAGGATTCGCCGATCAGCCACGCCACGATCAGCATCACGCCCTGGATGCCGAACGTGATGAGGAACGACAGCACCGGCTCGCCGGTGAAGTTCCGCATGCCGTCCCATGTCGTCCAGCCCGAGGCGACGGAGAGGACGATGCCGGTGACGCCGAGGAGCCCGAGCTGCCAGTTGGTGAACATGGCCTCCACGAGCAGCGACCACATGCGCGCCCAGAAGCCGCGCGTCGCGACGTAGAAGACATAGAGGCCGACGAGCAGGGCGAGTGTGGCGAAGTTGCCGGACAGAAACGCGGCAACGGGCTCCAGCGCCTTGGCGACGCCCTGAAACAGCGCGGCGATCTCCGGCGGCAGCGCGGTGCTCCAGCCTTGCGTCTCAGAACCGGTCATCCACCTCGCCTCCTCGCCGCGCTCCCTGCCGGAAGCGGGTCGCAGCCGTCAGCCGCATCGCCGCGCCGCCATCGCGATCCGGCTTCAGTATTGTCGGCCGAAACCGGCAACAAAGCGACAGCCGACATTGGCTTTCGGTAATGTATGTCTTCGCCAACCAAGATAAACGCGGCCCGGACAGAAGAGGTCCTTCGCACAGGAAAGAAATTCGATCGCGAAGCGAAAATCAGTCTTGTGAGCGCTTGCTGCAGTCGCTCAAACCGCCTCGAACAGCGCGCTCACTCCCATGCCGCCGATGGCTCCCAGGGCTGCGACTCCAATACGGGCCGGGGGCGCGCCGGCAGACCGGGCGCGGACCATGCGCGTGAACAGCCGGACAACGAGCACGGCACCGGCTGCACCGAGCGGATGACCGCGCGCGACCTCGCCGCCGTCCGGGTTTATCAGTTCGGGGTCGAGGCCAAGGTGCTGGGCGAAGGCGATGGCCTGAGCCGCCGAGGTTTCACCGAGTTCGACGGCGGCGATATCCTTCGCATTGAAGCCCTCGGCGCGACCGTAGAGCTTCTCGACGGCGGCCATTGGTGCCAGCGCCGCCTCGGCGGAGGGAACGCCCTGCGAGGCCACCGCGGTGAGCCGCAAGGCGGGCGGGCGGCCCAGTTCCTCCCATACGGCCGAGGACACGATGACGACGATGGCGGCGCCGTCGTCGAGGGCACTCGTGTTGCCGGGCGTGACGGTGCCGTCGGGCTGGTGGAAGGGCGGCAGGTCGTCGAGATCGTCGAGGGTATCGGGCGTGCCGGCGCCCTGGTCGCGGGCTTCGTCCGGGCTCGATCGGATGGGCACGATTTCGCCGACGAAGCGGCGGGCCTGTCGGGCCGCCTCGGCCTTCTGGTGGCTAGACAGGGCGAAGGCATCCTGCGCTGTGCGGCCAATGCCGAGGCGACGGGCGAGCCTCTCGTCGGCCTCGAAGGCCTGCGCCTCCTCGGCCGGCAGGTCGGCCATCGGCTCGAGCCCGATGAAGTGCGGCAGGTGGAACAGCGACTTGGGCTTGGCGACGCGCCACGGCGCTGTCGAGATCGCTTCGGCGCCGCCCGCGACCGCCACTGATGCCTCCCCGGCCGCAACCGAGCGGCAGGCGGCGACGATGGCATCGAGTCCCGAGGCGCACTGGCGGTCGATGGTGATGGCCGAGGTCGCATCGGGCAATCCGGCGGCGAGCGCGATGATGCGCGCCGGATTGCCGCCCTGGGTCGTGTTGCCGATGACGATTTCCTCGACGCGGTTCGCGTCGATGCCGGCATCGGCCAGCGCCGCTGTCACGACAGGGCTCGCCAGGTCCTCGATGCGGCGCGAGCGGTGCAGGCCGCCGACCCGGCCCATTGCCGAACGGCGCGCCGCTACGATGTAGGCTGAGGCCAGTGGGGCCATGGTGAGTGACAACTCTCGATACTGATGGAGCCGGCGCTGCATCGGTGAGCGAATTCGGCCGCTTGACACGGTTGAAGCGGGCACAGGCCTGGGCGAGACGGAACGGAGAATTGCGAGCAATGATCGCCAAAGTATGGCGTCGGCGGGCATCGGCCGAGGCAGACTGCGGGCTATGTCGCGGCGCCACCGCTGTGGCCATCATGCGCGTGCCCGCAACCCGTGAAGGTAGCCGGAAAGGTCCAGCGTCACTCTATCGGCGGCACGAGCCTCCCGCCCGTTCATCAGTCTCCCACATTCTCAGCATGGCAATTTGACGCGGATGCTGTAATGTCCCGGCCGCGCCGGGAATGGACGGGAGGTCCACCGCCGTGTCGTCGGGGCCGGCAAACCGGCTCGCCGGCAGCGGGCGGCGCGCCAAAAAAGCCAGCGAAAAGACCGAACGAGCAAGATGAAGCCCACCGCCGATGTCCCCGCAGAGGAGCTGACGGCAGAAGATGCCGCCAAGCTCGACCAGACCGTGCGCCGCGCCCGCGAGGCATTCGAGACGCGCAACCTGCGTTTCACCGATCTGCGCGAGCAGGTGTTTACGGAGATCGCCCGCACGCGCGGGTCGATCGGTGCCTACGACATCCTCGATCGGCTGGCGGCGCGCGGCACGCGCCTGGCTCCCATCTCCGTTTACAGGTCGATCGAAGCCCTGATGGAGGCCGGCGTCATCCACCGGCTGGAGAGCAAGAACGCCTATTTCGCCTGCCGCCGGCACGAGCATGGCGGGCGCGGCCGGCCGATTTTCCTGTCGTGCGAGCGCTGCGGCACCGTCAACGAGGTTTCCGCGCAGCCGATCTTCGATGCGATCAAGGAGCTTGCGACCGGCGCCGGCTTCGAGCCGAAGGTCAAGTTCGTCGAGGTGTCGGGGCTGTGCTCGGAATGTCGCGGCAAGCCGAGCTGAGGCTTGCGCCACGCGCCTGCGAGTGGCAAGCGTGGCCCCGTAAGGATGGCGCTGACTGCAACAGCGACGATCCGAGCGGCCACTTGACGAGGCGCCCACGTGAAGAGCCGCCCATCTGACGAGGGGGCCATGCCGACACCGCCACCGGTCAGCCATGCCGCGCACGACTGCGGGCACCATGGACATCATCATCACTCGGGCGGCCACCACACGGCGAGCGGGGTTGCCGCGGCCGACATCCCGCCTCAGCGGCTGCTCGTCAGCGCACGCGGCCTGACCTACACGCGCGGCGGTAAGCCCATCCTGACCGGCGTCGATCTCGACATCGTCGACGGCGAGATCGTCACGCTGATCGGGCCGAACGGCGCGGGGAAAACGAGCCTCGTCCGGCTGCTCCTCGGTCTCGAGACGCCCGACCGTGGCGTCGTGACCCGCAGGCGCGGCCTCGTCGTCGGCTATGTGCCCCAGCGCTTCCCGGTCGATACGGCATTTCCGATCACGGTTGCCCGCTTCCTCGCTCTCGGCATCGGCGGCCAGGAGGGTGCCGCCGCGCGCGTGCTCGCGGAGGTCGGCGCGAGCCACGTCGCGGGCCAGCAGCTCGCCTCGCTGTCGGGCGGCGAGTTGCAGCGTGTCCTCATCGCGCGGGCCCTCTTGCGCGATCCGCAGCTCATGGTGCTCGACGAGCCGGTCCGTGGTGTCGATGCGGCGGGAGAAGCGGAACTCTACGGGCTCATCGCACGGCTCAGGGCGAGGCGCGGCTTCGCCGTGCTGCTCGTCAGCCACGACCTGCACGTCGTCATGGGCGCGAGCGACCGCGTCCTGTGCGTCAACCGGCACATCTGCTGCTCGGGCGTGCCGAAGGCGGTTGCCCGCCATCCCGAGTACGCGCGCCTGTTCGGCAAGCAACTCGCCGACGCCTATGCCGTCTACGAGCATCACCACGACCACGCGCACGCTCTGTCGGGCGAGGCGGTGGCGGGGGACGTGGCAGCGGGCGACGTGGCAGCGGGTGACGCCGTGACGACGTCCGCGACGGCGGCTGCCGGCAAGGGCCCTGGCGAGGGCGGGGCTGCGTGATCGAGACGTTCGTGCTCAAGGCGTTTCTGGCGGCGAGTGCGCTCGCGCTGGTGGCCGCACCGCTCGGCGCGGTGGTGGTGTGGTCGCGCATGGCCTATTTCGGCGAGGCCGTGGCGCACGCAGGTCTCCTGGGCGTCGCCATCGGCCTGGCGCTGAGGACCGATCAGACGCTCGCCGTGCTCGGCGTCACACTCGCCGTTGCCGGCCTCGTGCATCTCATGTCGCGGCAGCGCCTGGTGCCGGTCGACAGCGTGCTCGGCATCCTGCACCACGGTTCGCTGTCGCTCGGTATCGTACTGGCCTCGATGATCGCGGGGCCCGGCCTCGACCTGCAAGCCTACCTGTTCGGCGACATCTTCGCCGTGACGACGGCAGATCTCCTGTCGCTAGCCGCGCTCGTCGTCGTCGTAGGCGCCGCCATGGCATGGATGTGGCCCGATCTCGTGCGCATTGCGCTCGACGCCGATCTCGCCGCGGCCGAGGGTGTCGCGCGCGAGCGCGTGCGGGCGGCGTTCGTCGTGCTGCTGGCGCTGACGGTGGCGGTCGCCGTCAAGTTCGTCGGCATCCTGCTGGTGATCGCCTTTCTCGTCGTGCCGGCGGTCGCCGCGCGACCGCTTGCTGCCACGCCGGAAGCCATGGTCGCGATCGCGGCGGGCGTCGGCATCGCGGCCGTTGCGGCCGGCCTCGGGCTGTCGCTCACCCTCGACGTGCCCGGCGGCCCGGCCATCGTGCTCGCTATGGTCACCGCCGCCGCCGCCTCTCTCCTATGGGCCGGGGTGAGGGAGCGTGGATGATGGCAGCGACGGCGGACCAGCCCTGGTGGCGCCGGTCGCGTTCCTGGCCTACAACCATGTGCCTGCCGATCGACGGAGTTCGGCGCAACCGCGCCCGTACGATCGATCTTCCTGCTGAACTCTCCTGCGGACCTAGCCCATGCCTCTCGACGCACCAGTGGAAATGATCGCTGAGCGACGGCGCAGCGTGGCGGTCGATATCGGCGGGGTCATCGTCGGCGGGTACGCGCCGATCGTCGTGCAGTCGATGACCAACACCGATACCGCCGACGTGGAGGCCACCGTCAAGCAGGTCGCGGCGCTGGCGCGTGCTGGCTCGGAGCTGGTGCGCATCACGGTCGACCGCGACGAGGCGGCGGCTGCCGTCGCTCCGATCCGGGAAAAGCTCGATCGCATGGGTTGCAACGTGCCGCTCGTCGGCGACTTCCATTACATCGGCCACAAGCTGCTCGCCGCCCACCCGGGCTGCGCCGAGGCGCTCGCCAAATATCGCATCAATCCGGGCAACGTCGGCTTCAAGGACAAGAAGGACAAGCAGTTCGGCGCCATCGTCGAGCTGGCGCTGAAGTACGGCAAGCCGGTGCGGATCGGCGTCAACTGGGGCTCGCTCGACCAGGACCTGCTCACCCACCTCATGGACGAGAACGCGGCGAGCCCCGCACCCAAGCCGGCGCGGGCCGTCATGCACGAGGCGATCGTGCAGTCCGCGCTGCTGTCGGCGGCGCGGGCACGCGAGATCGGGCTTCCCGCCGAGCGCATCATCATCTCGGCCAAAGTGTCGTCGGTGCAGGACCTCGTCAGCGTCTATACGGCGCTGGCGCGGCGCTGCGAATACGCCCTGCACGTCGGGCTGACCGAGGCCGGCATGGGCTCGAAGGGGATCGTCGCCTCCTCCGCGGCGATTGGCATCCTCTTGCAGGCGGGCATCGGCGATACGATCCGCTTCTCACTGACGCCGGAGCCGGGCGGGGATCGCACTCTCGAGGTGCGCGCGGCGCAGGAATTGCTGCAGACCATGGGTCTGCGCTCCTTCGTGCCCATCGTGGCGGCCTGCCCGGGATGCGGGCGGACGACCTCGACGGTGTTCCAGGAACTCGCACGCGACGTGCAGGAGATGATCCGCGAGCGCATGCCGGAGTGGAAGACGCGCTATCCCGGCGTCGAGGCCATGAACCTCGCCGTGATGGGCTGCATCGTCAATGGCCCGGGCGAGAGCAAGCACGCCGACATCGGCATCTCGCTGCCCGGCACCGGCGAGAGCCCGGCCGCGCCCGTGTTCATCGACGGCGAGAAGGCCATGACCCTGCGCGGGCCGACGATCGCGAGGGAGTTCCAGCGCATCGTCGAGGATTACATCGAGGCCCGCTATGGCCAGGGCCGGCCGAAGGGCGAGCGGGTCGCGGCGGGCGGTTGAGGCGACGCGGCGCCTCGCCACGAGGCGAGCAGGGCCCTCGGCCATCGTCCATGTTCCGCGCCCGGCCGTAAGCGTTGGCGATCGACGCCGTGCAGAACAGCCATGCAGTCTTGGAAGTTCGGCGGCAGCATAGTTCCGGCTATCTCTGGCGCCGGCCATCTGCCGACCGCGTGTCGAGCACGGTTGCCGAGCCGATGCCGGTGGCACAATATGTCGCAGCCGGTGTACTTTCGTACACGACGCTACGCCTCACCAACGCCCGCCCGAGTTTCCCGCACATCCGACCTCTCCCGTAGCGCCGACGCACTGGACGACACAGTGGCATGCCAGACGATCTGGCATGGCCAAAGGCCCCGCCGCGCAGGCGGGTGTCGCCGCAGACAGACCGCAGCCCGAGGTAGCGACCCATGTCGAACGAATACGAGACCGACCCCGCCGAGACCGCCGAATGGGTCGATGCCATCAACTCGGTGATCGCCTTCGAAGGCACGGGGCGGGCTGACGACATTCTCGAGCATGTCGTGGCAACGGCGCGGCGCAACGGCGCCCACCTGCGCTTTGCCGCGAACACGGCCTACATCAATACCATTCCCGTCGACAAACAGCCGCCTTACCCCGGCGACCGCGACCTCGAGAACAAGGTGCGCGCGGCGATCCGCTGGAACGCGGCGGCGATCGTGCTCAAGGCCAACAAGGAGTCGAGCGAACTCGGCGGGCATATCGCGAGCTTCCAGTCGGCCGCGACGCTCTATGCCACGGGCTTCACGCACTTCTGGAACGCCCCGCACGACGGCCACGGCGGCGATCTCATCTTCGTGCAGGGCCACTCGGCTCCGGGCATCTACGCGCGCGCCTTCATCGAGGGCAGGCTGACCGAGGAGCAACTTCTCAACTTCCGCCAGGAGGTCGAGGGCAAGGGCATCCCGTCCTATCCGCATCCCTGGCTGATGCCGGACTTCTGGCAGTTCCCCACCGTCTCGATGGGGCTCGGGCCGCTCATGGCCATCTACCAGGCGCGCTTCCTCAAGTATCTGCACGGGCGCGGGCTCGCCGATACGTCGAACCGCAAGGTCTGGGTGTTCTGCGGCGACGGCGAGATGGACGAGCCGGAAAGCCTCGGGGCCATCGGGCTCGCCGGCCGCGAGAAGCTCGACAACCTGATCTTCGTCGTCAACTGCAACCTGCAGCGGCTCGACGGGCCGGTGCGCGGCAACGGCAAGATCATCCAGGAGCTCGAAGGCGATTTCCGCGGTGCCGGCTGGAACGTCATCAAGGTCGTCTGGGGCTCGACGTGGGACGAGCTGCTCGCTCGCGACGTTACGGGCCGCCTGCGCCAGCTCATGGAGGAGTGCCTCGACGGCGAGTACCAGGACTTCAAGTCGAAGGACGGCGCCTACATCCGCCAGCACTTCTTTGGCCGCTATCCGGAGACGGCGGCCATGGTCGCCGACTGGTCGGATGAAAAGATCTGGACGCTGACGCGCGGCGGACACGACGCGGTCAAGGTCTACGCCGCCTACAAGGCGGCCGTCGAGCACAAGGGGCAGCCGACCCTGATCCTGCCGAAGACGGTCAAGGGCTACGGCATGGGCGAGGCTGGCGAGGGCCAGATGATCACCCATCAGCAGAAGAAGATGGGCTACGAGGCGCTGCGCAAATTCCGCGACCGCTTCAATGTGCCGCTCACCGACGAGGAGGTCGCCGACCTCAAATTCGTCAAGCTCCCCGATGACTCGCCCGAGATGCGCTATCTGCGCGAGCGCCGCGCAGCCCTCGGCGGCTACCTGCCGCAGCGGCGGATGAAGTCCGACGAGAGCCTGAAAGTGCCGCCGCTCGAGACCTTCAAGGGCCTTCTCGAGGCGACCGCCGAGGGCCGCGAAATCTCGACCACCATGGCCTTCGTGCGCATGCTCAACACGCTCCTGCGCGACAAGGAGATCGGCAAGCGCATCGTCCCCATCGTGCCCGACGAGAGCCGCACCTTCGGCATGGAGGGCATGTTCCGGCAGTTCGGCATCTTCTCACAGGTCGGCCAGCTCTACAGGCCGCAGGATGCCGATCAGCTCTCCTACTACAAGGAGGACAAGTCCGGGCAGATGCTGCAGGAGGGCATCAACGAGGCGGGCGCCATGTCGAGCTGGATCGCAGCGGCGACGTCCTACTCGACGTCGAACGTCACCATGATCCCGTTCTACATCTACTACTCGATGTTCGGCTTCCAGCGGGTGCACGACCTCGCCTGGGCAGCGGGCGACTGCCGGGCGCGCGGCTTCCTCATCGGCGGCACCGCGGGGCGCACGACGCTCAACGGCGAGGGCCTGCAGCACGAGGACGGCCACAGCCACCTCATGTCGGCGACCATCCCCAACTGCGTCTCCTACGATCCGACGTTCGCCTACGAGCTTGCCGTCATCATCCGGCACGGGCTGAAGCGCATGGTCGAGGACCAGGAGGACGTCTTCTACTACCTCACCGTCATGAACGAGAACTACGCCCACGGGGCTATGCCCGATGGTGCCGAGGATGGCATCATTCGCGGCATGTACCTGCTCAAGGCGGCGCCCGCCGGCCACAAGGGCCAGAGGGTGCAGCTCATGGGGTCCGGCACCATCCTGCGCGAGGTGATCGCGGGGGCGGAGCTGCTCGAGAAGGACTTCGGCGTCTCCGCGGACATCTGGAGCGTGACGAGCTTCACCGAGCTTGCCCGCGAGGGCGCCACAGTCGCGCGCTGGAACCTGCTCAATCCCGAGGAGCCCGCGCGCGTCGCCTACGTGACGGAGATGCTCGCCAAGAACGGCGACGTGCCTGTGGTCGCCTCGACCGATTACATGCGCGCCTTCTCCGAGCAGATCAGGGCCTACGTGCCGTCGCGCTACCATACGCTCGGCACCGACGGCTTCGGGCGCTCGGATTTCCGGCGCCGCCTGCGCAGCCACTTCGAGGTCGACAGGCACTTCGTCGCTGTCGCGGCCCTCAAGGCGCTCGCCGACGAGAACCGGATTCCGTCGCGGACGGTGGCGGCGGCAATCGCCAAATACGGCATCGATCCAACCAAGCCCAACCCGGCCACGGCCTGAGCCGTGGCCACCGCCGCGTGGTCGGCCACAGCCGTCGATCGCGCAAACGACCCGTCACCTGCGCCGGCGCCGGCCGGCCATTCGCTGCGCCCCTTCCAGCCGACGTCCCCCGACAAGGATGCTGAGCCCATGTCCCTCATCGAAGTGAAGGTCCCCGATATCGGCGACTTCAAGAACGTTCCGGTCGTCGAAGTGCTGGTCAAGCCGGGCGATACCGTCAAGCCGGAAGACCCGCTCGTGACGCTGGAGAGCGACAAGGCGACGATGGAGGTGCCGTCGCCGTCGGCGGGCCGCGTCGCCGAGATCCTCATCAAGGTCGGCGACAAGGTCAGCCAGGGCGTCGCCATTCTGAAGCTGGAGTCCGGGCAGTCGGGCGGAGCCACCAAGACCGCCGCCCCCCCACAAGCCCAGGCGCCGGCCGCTGCGGCACTGGCGCCTGCCTCTGCACCGGCATCGCCCGCATCCTCAGCACCCGCCCGGCGCGGCGGCGACGACACGCCGGTGACGCCCGCGACCTCGGGCCTGCCGCCGCCCATCGATTTCGGCAGCGTGCACGCGAGCCCGGCAGTGCGTCGGCTCGCCCGCGAACTCGATATCGACCTGACGAAGCTGACGGGCAGCGGCGACAAGGGGCGCGTCACGAAAGAAGACGTCAAGCGCGCGGTCGCGGGAGCCACGGGCCCCGTCGTGCAGGGGGGCATGGGGATCCCCGAGATCCCGGCACAGGACTTCGCCAAGTTCGGCCCCATTGAGACGCTGCCGCTCACCCGCCTCAAGAAGCTGTCCGGCCCGCATCTGCACCGGGCGTGGCTCAACGTGCCACATGTGACGCATACGGACGAAGCAGACATCACCGATATCGAGGCCTATCGCAAGACGCTCGATTCGGCGGCCAAGGAGAAAGGCTATCGCGTCACCCTGCTCGCCTTCCTGATGAAGGCCGCCGTCGTCGCGCTCAAGGACCACCCGACCTTCAACGCCTCGCTTGCGCCCACCAAGGACGCGCTCATCCTCAAGAAGTACTTCCACATCGGTGTCGCCGTCGACACGCCCGACGGGCTCGTCGTCCCCGTCATCAAGGACGTCGACCGCAAGGGCATCATCGAGCTCTCCAAGGAACTCGCCGAGGTGTCGGCCAAGATGCGCGACGGCAAGATCACGCCGGCCGACATCCAGGGTGCGACGTTCTCCATCTCCTCGCTCGGCGGTATCGGCGGCACGCAGTTCACGCCGATCGTCAACGCGCCGGAGGTCGCCATCCTCGGCGTCGTGCGGGCGGCCATGAAGCCCGTGTGGGACGGCAAGGCCTTCGAGCCGCGCCTGATGCTGCCGCTCTGCGTCTCGTATGACCATCGCGTCATCGACGGGGCGCTCGCCGCCCGCTTCACGCGCAAGCTCGCCGACGTGCTCGGCGACATCCGCCAGCTCATCCTGTGAGGGCCATCGCGATGAGCAAAAAGATCCGCGTTCCCGACATCGGCGACTTCAAGAACGTGCCGGTGATCGAAGTCTACGTGAAGCCCGGCGACGTGATCGCCGCCGAGGCTCCCCTGGTCGCTCTCGAAAGCGACAAGGCGACGATGGAGGTGCCGGCGCCTGAGCCGGGCCGGGTCGTCGAGGTCAAGGTGGCGGTCGGCGACAAGGTGAGCGAGGGCAGCTTGCTCATGACGCTCGAGCCGGCGGCCGGGGCAGCAGCCTCGCCCGCGAAGGCGTCCACCGCCGCATCCACGCCTGCCACATCAGCCCCCTCTCCGAGTGAGCAAGAGCGGGCAGCGGCCGCGGCGGTTGCCGTTTCGGCATACACGGGCAAGGCCGACGTGACCTGCGACGTCGTCGTGCTCGGTGCCGGGCCGGGCGGCTACTCGGCGGCCTTCCGCGCCGCCGACCTCGGGCTCAAGACGGTGCTGGTCGAGCGCTGGCCGGTGCTCGGCGGGGTCTGCCTCAACGTCGGCTGCATCCCGTCGAAGGCCTTGCTCCATACCGCCGCCGTGCTCGAGGAAGCAAAGTCGATGGCCGACCACGGCATCGCCTTCAGCGGGCCGAAGATCGACCTCGCCAAGCTGCGCACGCACAAGGAGGGCGTCGTCGGCAAGCTGACGACGGGTCTCGCCGGCATGGCCAAAGCGCGCAAGGTCAGCGTCGTGACGGGCACGGGCACCTTCGTCGGGGGCAACCACATCGAGGTCAGCCTCGCCGACGGCTCGGGCAAGACGGTCATCGCTTTCGACAAGGCGATCATCGCGGCGGGCTCGGAAGCGGTGCGACTGCCCTTCCTGCCGGACGACCCGCGCATCGTCGATTCCACCGGCGCGCTCGAGTTGCGCAAGATCCCCAAGCGGATGCTCGTCGTCGGCGGCGGCATCATCGGCCTGGAGATGGCGACCGTCTATTCGGCCCTCGGCGCGCGCCTCGACGTCGTCGAGATGCTCGACGGGCTCATGCCTGGCGCCGACCGCGATCTCGTCAAGGTCTGGGAAAAGAAGAACGCTCACCGCTTCGACCGCATCATGCTCAAGACGAAAACGGTCGGGGCCGTGGCGAAGAAGGACGGCATCCACGTCTCGTTCGAAGGCGAGGCCGCGCCGGAAGCAGCACAGGTCTACGACCTCGTCCTCGTCGCCGTCGGCCGCACGCCGAACGGTCGCCTGATCGGGGCGGAGAAAGCCGGCGTCGCCGTCTCGGAGCGCGGCTTCATCGCGGTCGACCGGCAGATGCGCACCAACATCCCCCACATCTTCGCCATCGGCGATATCGTCGGCCAGCCGATGCTCGCCCACAAGGCCGTGCACGAGGGGCACGTCGCCGCCGAGGTCGCGGCCGGCCACAAGGCAGCATTCGATGCCCGCCAGATCCCGTCGGTCGCCTACACCGACCCGGAAATCGCCTGGGCCGGACTGACCGAGACCGAAGCCAAAGCCAAGGGCATCGCGATCGGCAAGGCGGTGTTTCCCTGGGCTGCCTCCGGCCGGGCCATAGCGAACGGGCGCGACGAAGGCTTCACGAAGCTGTTGATCGACGAGGCTACACACCGCGTCGTCGGCGGCGGCATCGTCGGCACGCACGCGGGCGATCTCATCGGGGAGGTGTGTCTGGCGATCGAGATGGGCGCGGAAGCAACCGACATCGGCAAGACCATCCACCCGCACCCCACGCTCGGAGAATCGATCGGCATGGCAGCCGAGGTGTTCGAGGGCACCTGCACCGACCTGCCGCCGGCACGCAAGCGCTGAAGGCCCGCCCGTCGTCGCACAGTGTTCGGCTGCTCGTCGAAGTGGTGTTCCCCTCCCCTCGACGGGGAGGGGAGGACTTAACGTGAAGCGAAGTGCGCCCCACGTCGCGCATCGCTGCTTGGGAGGCACTGATGGACGAGAAACTGCGCTCAGCGGCGCTCGAGTATCACCGGCTTCCGAGCCCCGGCAAAATCTCGGTGATGCCGACCAAGGGGCTGACGAACCAGCTCGACCTGTCGCTCGCCTACTCGCCCGGCGTCGCCTACGCCTGCACCGCTATTCAAGACGATCCGGCGGAAGCCGCCAACCTCACCTCGCGCTCCAACCTCGTCGGCGTCATCACCAACGGAACGGCCGTGCTCGGGCTCGGCAACATCGGCCCGCTCGCCGGTAAGCCGGTGATGGAGGGCAAGGGGTGCCTGTTCAAGAAGTTCGCAGGCATCGACGTATTCGACATCGAGATCGCCGAGAACGACCCCGACAAGCTGGTCGACATCATCGCGGCTCTGGAACCGACATTCGGCGGCATCAACCTCGAGGACATCAAGGCGCCGGAGTGCTTCATCGTCGAGAAGAAGCTGCGCGACCGCATGAAGATCCCCGTGTTCCACGACGACCAGCACGGCACCGCCATCATCGTCGCGGCTGCCGTCAAGAACGCGCTGGAGCTGGTCGGCAAGGACATTAGCAACGTCAAGCTCGCCGGGTCGGGAGCGGGAGCGGCCGCGCTCGCCTGCCTCGACATGCTGGTCGCGCTCGGCCTGAAACGCGAGAACATCACCATCTCCGACATTGCCGGCGTGGTTTATCGGGGCCGCACCGAACTCATGGACGAGTACAAGGCGCGCTTCGCGCAAGAGACCGACAAGCGCACGCTCGCGCAAATCCTCGAGGGTGCCGACATCTTCCTTGGCCTGTCGGCCGGCGGCATCCTCAAGCCCGACATGCTGAAATCCATGGCCGTCCGGCCGATCGTCATGGCGCTCGCCAACCCGGAGCCCGAGATCCGCCCGGAGCTCGCCCGCGAAGTGCGACCCGACGCGCTGATCTGTACCGGCCGCTCGGACTACCCCAACCAGGTCAACAACGTCCTGTGCTTCCCCTTCATCTTCCGCGGCGCGCTCGACGCAGGCGCGACCGGCATCACGGAACATATGAAGGTCGCGGCGGTCGAGGCGATCGCGGGGCTCGCCAAGGCGGAAGTCTCCGACGTCGTCGCCAGCGCCTACGGCGCGGAAGAAAAGTCGTTCGGGCCCGACTACCTCATCCCGACGCCGTTCGATCCGCGCCTGATCGAGCGCATAGCCCCCGCCGTCGCCCGGGCGGCGATGGAGAGCGGGGTCGCCACGCGCCCGATCGAGGATATCGAGGCCTACCGGCAGAAGCTCGCCCGCTTCGTCTACCGCTCGGGCCCGGC
>JANRIT010000031.1:0-28092 GCA_033764645.1 Hyphomicrobiaceae bacterium | reverse complement strand
TGATCTCGCGGGCGGGTGCCGCCTTCTGCGAGGTGCCGACGTGGTCGGCGGACGGAAACGCGCCGCAGCGCCGCTTCAGGTCGGCGAACACACGGTAGCGGCCTTCCTCGTGCAACTGCCTCAACGCGGCGTCGAAGTGGTTGGTGTAGCGGTTCATCGAGTTGCTCCCACGAGGGCTGCGCTGAGTACGGTTGTTGTTGTTTCGTGTCGTTGATCGGCGTCGAATTCAGTGCCGGAGGCACGTCGGGATCGTCCGCTGGCGAGCGGACCGATCACCGGCAGCGCGCGTTCCTCGGACGCGGGTGGCCGCGCCTCCTCGTCGGGCACGGCCCACATCCACAGGGCCGCATCAGGCACCGGCAGCACCAGGAACCAGTGCTCGAGCACGGCGAGCGCGAGCAGCGTGGCGATGAGCAGCCCGGCCGTTAGCATGTGGGGATCATCACCTGCGGTGAGGCCCGTCAGCGCAAACCAGCAGGCCGCCAGCGTGCCGAATGTGACCGATACCGGAAACAGGGCGTTCATCGGCCGGCGGGCGAAGTAGGACTTGAGGTAATCGAGGTGCGCCGGCATGAGGTCGTCGGACAGGTTCGGCACGCCGAGGAAGATGTTGAGCTTCGCCGACAGGCGCATGACCCACAGCACGGCGAACGTGGTCATCGCGGTAGCGTTCTCAGCGCCCCAGGTCAGGGCAAGGAGCGCGATCGCGGTCAGCAGGATAGCGATCTCGTGCGTGATCAGTGTCGCCGTGGCGAGACGGAAGCGCTGCCATCCCGAGGCGCCCGGCGGGCAGGCCTCGCGGCGCGGTCCCGTGACGAGCCCGAACAGGAAGCTCATCTCGTGCCAGGCCCACACCAGAATGGCGCCAACGAAGCCGACGTAGGCCGACGTCTCGGTGCGCTCGTCGGCCGTCATGAGGATCGACACCACTCCGATGCCGGCGAGCACCGTGCCGGCAGCGAGGCTCGCCCCGTATGTCGACCGCGGCAGGCGGTCGAGCATCAGCAGTGCCGCCGTGGACGACCACCACAGCAGCACGGCGAAGACGACAGGGGCGAGGACCTCGAGCATCGGGTGGAGCGTCCTTTCACCAGGCCGGAGCGAGGCGGCTCGATTCCGGCCGCTCGTTGTGGACCGCCGGCAGAGCGAACAGGCGGGTGAAGGTGAAGGCGGCCCGGCTTGCGGCGATGGCGAAGCGCAGTCGCCCGAGCACCCCGCCCTGCTTTTGGGCTGCCGCCATGGTCTCGTTGAGCACCACGAGCCGGTCGAGACCGGCCCGGAATGCCGGGTGATCGATATCGAGCGTCAAGGGGAAGACCTGCTTGCAGATCTCGCTCGTGATGGCGAAGACCTTGTAGTCGTATTCGGTCGGATCGAGGCCCAGCGCCTCATGGAAGTGCGGCCGGGCGTGATCGCGCACGTACATCGTCGCGAAAACGGCGAGCAGGAAGAAGCGGACCCACAGCTTGTTCCAGCCTTCCAGCACCTGCGGATTGGCCCGCATCAGCAGGGCGAACGCTTCGCCATGGCGGAACTCGTCGTTGCACCATTTCTCGAACCATTTGAAAATCGGGTGGATGCGCCGGTCCGGGTGCTTCTCGAGATGGCGGTAGATGGTGATATAGCGGGCGTAGCCGATCTTCTCGGACAGGTACGTCGCGTAATAGATGAACTTCGGCTTGAAGAACGTGTATTTCTTCTTGCGCGTCAGATAGCCGAGGTCGACGCCGTAGCCGAAGTCCTTCAGCGTGTCGTTGATGAAGCCGGCGTGACGGGCCTCGTCGCGGCTCATGAGCTTGAAGAGCTCACAGACATCCGGGTTCTTGCCGCGCTTCTTCATTTCGGCGTACAGCACGCAGCCGGAAAACTCGGCCGTCAGCGAGGAGACGAGAAAGTCGATGAACTCCTTCCTCAGGCCCGGCGGAAGGCTATCGAGGTCGAAGTCGTCCCACGCCTCGTTGCGGCGGAAATGGGTCTTGTTGGGATCGGATTTCATCTCGGCGATGAGTTCGTCCCATTCGCGGCGCACGCCGGACACGTCGAGGCGATCCAACTCGTCGAAGTCCGTCGTATAAAAGCGGGGGCTTAGAAACGTCGTTTCCTCGGCCATGCGCGTCGCGGTGCTCGGCGCGCCAGCAATTCCAATGGTCATAGTTTTTCTCCCGACGAGAAACTGAACTCGCAGAGTTCCATGAACTCGAGATCGCCGGTCATGCGGGTCCAGGCCCGCTCGATGGCGCCGGCGCGCACGACGGTCGCCGTGCGGCGGATGACCGCCTTCTCGCCATACGGCACCTTGATCGGCTCACCGTGCACAAGCACCTCGTCGCCCGGCTCGATGATGACATCGCCATCGAGCACGACGTGGGCGTGCAGGCTCTCGAAGGTGTTCTCGATCTCGACCGTGCACGGCACTTCGAGCCGTTGTCGTCCGGAAAACAGGCTTGCGAGCATCGTCGTCTCCTCCACTTCACTCAACAAGGGCGGCTCAATCGAGCAGCCTCTCGAACGTCTCGACCTGGCTGCGCCCGAAGGCTGCAAGCTCGACCGAGCGGCCGGAAACAGGATCGCTCACTGACACTCGGCCGTCGTGCCAGCGGGTAAGGCGGAAGGGGGTGGCGCGATCGTCCGGGGCGACGGCCGAGCGATCGTGCATCAGGCCGAGCATCACGGTGCGGACGAAAGCGTTGGTGTCGTGTGGCCAGGTGCCGAGCACGTCGCCGGTCTTGGCGTCGGCGACGGTCACGCCGCCATCGGCGGTGCGCGCGAAGCTGATCGGGCGCTCGGCGACGGCAACGGCCTCGGGCACCCAATCCATCTTGTAGCCCATGAGACGGCTGCCGCCGACGAGCACGAAGCTGAAGGCGATCAGCGCGCCAGCGCCGTAGAGGGCGCCCTTGGGGAAGGGCTTCATGATCGGACGGGGGGCGTTACGCTGGCGCTCGGTCGACATCAGTGTGCTCCTCCAAGGCGGGCGGCAGTCGCGATGCTGTCGAGATCGGCTGTCCCGCGCTGGTCTGCCGGACGCTCTGCGCGGACAGGCTTGCTGCTCGGCGCTGCGCTGGCAGGGGCCTGTCCGGTGCGCGCCGGGGCCTCCTCGGCGGAGGCGGCGAGCGCACGGGCGAGGATCTCGGCGATGCGTGCCGGCTCGGCGATGGTGCGCAGCATCGGCTCGGTGCGCGTGAAGCACCACGGGCGGATGTTGGGCCACAAGGCGAGGCGCGAGACGTTGGACTTGGTGGCAAGGCGCAGGGAGATATCGCCCGTGCCGTCGGCGTGCAGGCGCTGGCCGGCACTCTCGATCAGGCTAAAGGGAATATTGACGGTGATGGGTAGAGCGACGCCAGAACGGATGACGACGCGGCGGCTCGTCACGGTGTAGATCGTCGAGCCGGCATAGGCCCAGGCGAGCCCCGCCAGCACTGCGATCGCTGCAAGCGCGAAGGGCGCCAGATCGGCGGCGTAGGCGAAGGCGGCCAACGGCGAGGCGCCTGCCGACAGAGCTTCGGCCATCCGCCACGCCATCAGCACGGCGAAATAGGCGAGCACGGTACGCACGAAGAACCCGCGCCAGGCGAGCGCGCGCCAGCGCGGCGCCCCCTGCCAGAGGATCGTCTCCCCGGCCGGCGGGCGCTGCGGCAGGCCGGGGATGGGCTCGAAGGCGAAGTCGTCGTGGTCGGACATCACGGGTGTTCCTGACGCGTTACAGCGAACCTGCCGGCCCGAGGCGATGGTTGAAGAACTCGCCGCCCGCATAGTAGGCGGAGATCATATCTTCTTCGAGCCTCGTGACACGGATCGTGCTCTTCGTCTTCGGCACGGCGGCGAACTGCGGTCCCTTCAGGGCGCGGACGCGCACGTAGGGATTGTCGAGCTTGTCGAGCCAGTGCCAGGTGACGACGGTGGCGAGTTGCATCGGCACGAGAATGCGGGCCGGTCCGCCTTCGCCGCTCGTTCCGCTGAGTTCGATCTCGTAGTAACGGATCAGGCTCTCGGAGCGGTCGACCCACAGGTCGCTGATGGTGCCGACCTTGGCGCCACAGCCGGCGTACACGGGCATGCCGCGCGGATCGCTGTCACCTTCGAGGACGCGCATGTCGGAGAGGATGCGCATCGGCACGATCTTGTCGTCGCCGTAGCCGGTCTTGTCGGGTACGTCGTCGCGCAGTGCGTAGGAGGCGGGACCGAAGGCCTCGGTGAGCGGATTGCCGGTCGGCACGTAGGGGGCGCCGTCGAGGCGCGAGGTGCGCTTGCCGTGCATCGGCGGCTCGTTGTTGCTGGCGCGCGGTGCCTGCGCCGTGCCACCGCCGGGCAGCTTCCAGAACTTCGGCTTCGGCGTCCAGATGCCGCTGTCCCAGTGCACCTTGCCGGTGACCTCCGTCTCGAGCGGATAGCCCTCGCGGCGGTCCTCGCGGCGCAGGTAGAGGATGAGGCCGAAGAAGAACAGCCAGAAGGCGTAGAGAACCACCTGTGCGACGTCGATGTGGCTCGTGATTTCAGCGCTCATGTTGGCACCTCCTTGTGCGTTGAGCGGTCAGCCGGGCATTTCCGCGAGGCCGAAGCGGGTTGTCGTCGTGGGTCGTGGCGCGCCCAGCGGGCGGACCAGGGGCCCGATGGCAACGATGGTGGCAAACAGCAGAGCAATCTCGATGTGGTAGACGACGCTGTAACCGACCGAGGCGTCGGCGAGCACCGGGCCCAGATCGCCGTGGGTGGCGAGCGAGGAGACGACATCACGGATGCCGCCACCGAGCGCGATCGCGACGCCGGCGGCGGTGGCTTGAACGCCGCCCCAGGCGCCGAGTGCGAGCCCGCTCTGGCCGTCGCGGGCGAGCGACATGGCGGCAGCAAGGGTGCCGACGGCGAACAGGCCGGCGCCGAAGCCGATCGCGGTGGCGCCGATGCGGAACAGCAGCGCGGATTCGAGCGGGGCGGCGAAGATGACGGCAGACAGCGCCGGCAGGCCGACGAGCGCGCCGGTCGCCGCGAGCCGGCACGGGTCACCGCCCGTGCCGAGCGAATGTGCGGAGAGGGCGAAGCCCGCGAGCGTGCCGGCGGCCATCATGGCGGTCAGCGTCGTCGTGGCACCGACCGACAGGCCGAGGATCTGTCCGCCGTAGGGTTCGAGCAGGATGTCCTGCATGGAGAAGCCGGCCGTGCCGAGCGCGACGACGACGAGCAGCCGGCTCGCGCGCCCGCCCGACATGAAGGCCTGCCAGCTCTCGCTGAACGGCGGACGTGGCGTCTTGTCGGCGGCGCGCGCGGCGTCGAGTGGCTCCTGCTTCCACAGGGCGACGAGATTGAGGGCCGCCGTGACGACGGCTGCGCCCTGGATGACCTGAACGAGCCGCGTGTGGCTGAAGTCCGATAGAAGCCAGCCGAACACCAGCGCGGAGACGACCATCCCGGCGAGCAGCGTGACGTAGAGCAGAGCGATGACGCGCGGGCGCGCGTCTTCGGGGGCTATGTCGTTGGCGAGCGCGAGGCCCGCGGTCTGCGTCGTGTGCATGCCGATGCCGACGAGCAGGAAGGCGATCGCGGCGGCGATGTAGCCGATCGTGGCCTTGGTCGGATCGTCCATGGTGAGAACGAGCAGCGCGAACGGCATGATGGCAAAGCCGCCGAACTGCATCATCGAGCCGAACCAAATGTAGGGCACACGGCGCACGCCGAAGGCCGAGCGGTGCCAGTCGGAGCGGTGGCCGATCAGGGCGCGGAAGGGCGCGAAGACGAGCGGCAGGGCGATCATCAGGGAGACGAGCCAGGCGGACATGCCGAGCTCGACGATCATGACGCGATTGAGCGTGCCGTTGAGCAGCACGATCGCCATGCCGACCGAAACCTGGAACAGCGACAGGCGCAGGATCCGCGACAGCGGCAGCTCTTTGGTCGCCACGTCCGCGAACGGCATGTAGCGAGGCCCGAGCTCGGCCACCGTCGCGCGGATGATGCGCAGCATGTCGCTCATCGCCGAACGAGCTCCAGCATCTCGGAGAGATAAAAGCCGCTGACCACGCGCTCGCAGCGGCCGGCCCGCCACGTGCCGAGCTGCGGCGAACGGGCGAGCCGCCGGCCCAGGTCGGCCGGGCCGATCGGCTCGATGGAGGGCGCACGGTCGGCACGCGGGAAGAGACGTCCCGTCATGTGCATGAGGGCGGTCGCGGTCGTGCGCGGGGGATAGGTGAAGAGCAGCGAGCCGCGCGTCGGCTCAGCCAGCGCCTCGACCATGGCGACCATGTCGGGGGCGGCATAGTGGATGAGGCTGTCCATGGCGACGACGTGGTCGAAGCCCTCGCGCGCGGCACCCAGCATGTCGCCGACGCGGAACTCGATGCGCCCGGCGCCGAGGTCGGCGGGGGTGCGCTCGCGGGCCATGTCGACGAGGTTCTTCGCGATGTCGATCGCCACCACGTCCGCGCCGCGACGCGCGAGTTCGACCGCCATGGCGCCCGTGCCGCAGCCGGCATCGAGGATGCGGCGGCCGCCGAGATCGTCCGGCAGACACTGGGCGATGAGCGCGCGCATGCGGTCGCGACCGGCGCGGACGGTGGCGCGGATGCCGCTGACCGGCTCCGTCGAGGTCAGCCGCTTCCACGCCTCGACGGCGGTATCGTCGAAGTAGACCTCGATCTCGTCGAGGCGCTGACGGTAGGCGTTCGACGTCATCGTCGCTCTCCCTCTCACTCGAAGCCGAGGAAGTCGAAGATCTCGCGATCTTTCATGGGATTGGCAGGGGCTGGATCGGTGCCGGCCCACAGCCGGGCGGCGAGCCGCAGGTATTCCTGCTGCACGGCGAGGATCTCCGGCGTCGGGTCCATCTCGAACAGAACCGCCTTCTTGAGGCGCGACAGGCGGATGGCGTCGAGGTTGGGAAAATGCGCGAGCGTTTCGAGACCAACGGCTTTGTTGAAGCGGTCGATCTCGTCGGTCTTCTCGCTGCGGTTGGCGATGACGCCGCCGAGGCGGACCTCGTAGTTCTTCGACTTCGCGCCGATGGCCGCGATGATGCGGTTCATGGCGAAGATGGAGTCGAAATCGTTCGCCGTGACGATGAGGGCGCGGTTGGCATGCTGGAGAGGGGCGGCGAAACCGCCGCACACGACGTCGCCCAGAACGTCGAAGATGACGACGTCTGTGTCCTCGAGGAGGTGGTGTTCCTTGAGGAGCTTGACGGTCTGGCCGACGACATAGCCGCCGCAGCCGGTGCCGGCCGGCGGGCCGCCGGCTTCCACGCACATGACGCCGTTATAGCCCTCGAACACGAAGTCCTCGGGGCGCAGTTCCTCGGAGTGGAAGTCGACGCCCTCGAGGATGTCGATCACCGTCGGTACGAGGCGCTTGGTCAGCGTGAAAGTCGAATCGTGCTTGGGGTCGCAGCCGATCTGCAGCACGCGCTTGCCGAGTTTCGAGAAGGCGGCCGACAGGTTCGAGGACGTCGTCGACTTGCCGATGCCGCCCTTACCGTAAACAGCGAAGACCTTCGCGGTGCCGATCTTCAGTTTGGGGTCGAGGTGCACCTGCACGCTGCCCTCACCGTCCGGGCGTTTGGTCAGCGTCGCCGTTTCGGCGCTCGCGCACGACCCACAGCCCGATTTCAGCATGATGTTCATGCGGCAGCTCCTACGCCAATGCCTTCGATGCGATCTTCGAGTTCTTCGCCAGCGGCCCGCAGCGCCGACAGCGTCGCGTCGTCGGGCGTCCAGTAGTTACGTTCGTGCGCCTCGATGAGCCGGTTGGCGACGCGCGCGGAGGCCATCGGGTTGAGGGCGGCGAGACGGGCCCGCATGGCCGGGTCGAGCACATAGGTCTCGGTGATCTCGCGGTACACCCAGGGGGCGACCTGACCCGTCGTCGCCGACCAGCCGACGGTGTTGGTCACCGACGCCTCGATCTGGCGGACGCCCTCGTAGCCGTGCTTGAGCATCCCCTCGTACCACTTGGGATTGAGGGTGCGGGTGCGGGTCTCGAGCGCGATCTGCTCGCTGAGTGTGCGCACCGTGCCGGCGCCGCGCGTCTGGTCGCCGATGTAGACCGGGACGGGCGCGCCACCGGACTTCTTCACGGCCCGGCTGATGCCGCCGAGCGTATCGAAGTAGTGGTCGATCGTGGTGATGCCGAGCTCCACGGATTCGAGGTTTTGGTAGGCGAGCGAGACGCCCGACAGAACACTCTCCAGAAGCTCGGGCTTCTGCGAGACCGCACCGCTGCGGTGGTAGGCGAAGCCCTTGCGGCGGGTGTAGGCGTCGGCGAGTTCGTCCTCGTCCTGCCAGCAGCCGCTGTCGATCAGGTGGTTGATGTTCGAGCCGTAGGCGCCGTCAGCGTTCGAGAAGACGCGCAGTGCCGCTGTCTCGAGGTCGGTGCCATGGCGGGCGGCCTGCTCCAGGGCATGGGCACGCACGAAGTTCTGATGCGGCGGCTCATCGGCCGTCGCGGCGAGGTAGGCAGCTTCTGCGAGCATGCGCGTCTGCAGCGGCAGGAGATCGCGGAAGATGCCCGACAGCGTGATCACGACGTCGATGCGCGGCCGACCAAGCGTCTCGAGCGGCAGCAGGCGGGCTCCGCACAGCCGGCCGTAACTGTCGAAGCGCGGCGCGGCGCCCATGAGCGCGAGGGCCTGGCCGATGGGCCCGCCTTCGGACTTCAGGTTGTCGGTGCCCCACAGGACGATGGCGACGGTCCGCGGCAGCGGATTGCCGTCGGCGACGTGGCGGCCGATCAGCCGCTCGGCCTGGCTCATGCCGTCAGCCATGGCGAAGGCGCTCGGCATGCGGAACGGGTCGAAACCGTGCAGGTTGCGCCCTGTCGGCAGGATGTCAGGGGTCCGTACCAGATCGCCCGAGGGGCTCGGCTGGACGAAGCGGGCATCGAGCGCACGCACGAGGCCATCGAGTTCGGTTTCTTGCCTGAGCAGTCCATCGATGCGCGCGATCTCGGCGGCACGCTCACGAACGGCGGGTGATGCGCTAGCCTCGGCGACGGGTGCACCGGCTGCGACGATCGCTTCGATGCCGGCGCGACCGAGGGCATCGCCCGGCATCGCGTCGTCCATGGCCGCGATCAAATCCGTTCGCTCGGCGGCCGTCGGCGTCGCACCGACGATGTGCAGACCCTGCGGGATGAGGGCGTACTCGAGTTCGAGGATATCCGTCCACAGCCGGTCGATGTGCTCGTGCGCGTCGCCGGCCCATGCCGGATCGGCTTCAGCGAGATCGACGGTTGCAGCCTGCGCCTGGATCAGGCGGGCCAGTGCGGCCCGCTCGCCCGCCATCTCGGGGGCCTGACCGCGCCAGCGCTCGAGCGACGCCTTGAGCTCGACCAGCCCACGATAAAGTCCGGCCTGGGCGACGGGGGGCGTGAGGTAGCTGACGAGGGTTGCTGCCGCGCGGCGCTTGGCGATGGCGCCCTCGGAGGGATTGTTGGCGGCGTAGAGATAGACGTTCGGCACGTCGCCGATCAGGCGGTCGGGCCAGCATGCTTCCGAGAGCGCGGTCTGCTTTCCTGGCATGAACTCGAGCGCGCCGTGCGTGCCGAAATGCAGGATGGCATCCGCGCCGAATGTCTGGCGCAGATAGGTATAGAAGGCGGTGAAGGCGTGTGTCGGCGCGAACCCCTTCTCGAACAGGAGCCGCATGGGGTCGCCCTCGTAGCCGAAGGCAGGCTGGATACCGACCAGAACGTTGCCGAAACGCGCGCCCAGAACGTGGATAGTGGCTCCATCGGTCTGGTGGCGGCCAGGTGCAGGGCCCCATTGCGCCTCGATCTCGGACAGCCAGCGTTCTGCACGCACGTGATCGTCCGTCTTCACGCGGTGAACGACATTGGCGCCGGCACCGAAGCGGGATGCGTTACCCTCGAGGATAGCTGTACGCAGTGCATCCTCGCTGGCTGGCACATCGACGGTGTAGCCGGACGCCTTCAAAGCCTTTAGCGTGTTGAGCAGCGACGCATAGACGGCCAGGAAAGCGGCCGTACCGGTCGCGCCGGAGTTGGGCGGGAAGTTGAACAGCACGATCGCGAGCTTGCGCTCGGCCCGCGCCTTGCGACGCAGGCTGACGAGCTGAGCGACCCGTCCAGCGAGCCGCTCGACGCGCTCGCCGATCGGCTGCATGTCGCGCGAGGCGCCTACCTCGCCGCGATCGCTGCGACCGCCGAAGATCGTGGGGCCGCTGGCGCCGTCGAGCTCCGGGATGGCGATCATCATGGTCGCCTCGATGGGCGACAGGCCGCGCTCCGACCCCTCCCATTGCTCGATCGTCTGGAACTCGACGGCGTGCGCCGCGAGGTACGGCACATCGAGCTTGCCGAGAATGTCAGCGGCAGCCGAGGAATTGTTGTAGGCCGGTCCGCCGACAAGCGAGAAGCCGGTCAACGAAAGCAGCGCGTCGATGGTCGAGCGTCCGTGCGCGTCGAGGAAGTACCGCTCGATCGCGGGCCGAGCGTCGAGACCGGAGGCGAAGGCCGGCACGACCTCGAGCCCCTTGGCTTCGAGCGCGGCGATGACCGCCTCGTAGTGGCGTGTGTTGCCCGCAAGCACGTAGGAGCGCATGACGATGAGGCCGACGCGGCCTTTCGCCGTGACGCCGCGCGCCAGTCCTGGCAGTTCCGCCAGGCGCTCGCCGATGGGGTGGGCGCGGCGACTCGCCAGCCGCGGATGATAGAGGCCGACGTCCGGATACTCCTCCGGCGGCTGCGACGCGATCCGGCCACGCAGCGCCTTGCGGCCGCCGTCGGCATAACGTCCGACGAGCAGCCGGATCATGTTGGCGATGTTGTCGTCGGAGCCGGCGAGCCAGTACTGCAGCGTCAGGAAGTAGGCCCGCACGTCCTGCGCCGTGCCGGGGATGAAGCGCAGGATCTTCGGCAGGCGGCGCAGCATCGCCATCTGCTGGGCGCCGTCCGACTTCGTCTTGTTGGAGCTGCCGCGCAGCCGCTTGAGGAGTGCCGCGATACCACTCTGCGGGCCATCCATGCGGAAGCGACCGAGGCGTGTCAGGCGCACGACCTCGCCCGCCGACAGACAGCAGACCATTGCATCGCAGTCTTCCTGGCGCGCCTTCAGCGCGGGCAGGACGGCCTGGATGTGGTCTTCCATGAACAGCATGTTGGCGATGATGATGTCGCCCGTTGCGATATCGCGCTTGCAGGCCTCGAGCCGGGCGGGCTCGGAGGCCCAGGTGGCGGCAGCGTGGAGTGTGATCTCGAGGCCCGGCACCTCATGCGTGAGCGTCCGGCAGGCGCGATCGGCCGCGCTCGCCAGATGACTGTCGAGCGTGACGATGACGACGCGCAACGGTACGCCCCCACGGGGCGCGCGCTCAGCGGCCGAAGTGGGCTTTGGCATCATACAATGTCTCCACGGTGATCACGCCGACACCGCTCGCCCGGGCGAAGCTCTCGGTGTTGCGGCGTGCCTTGCCGCGTACGAAGAAGGGGATCTTTTTCAGCTCGCGCTCGGCCTCCGCCGCCCACGTCGGATCGGCGGCAGCGGGCTCGGCGTTTGAAGCGGCCGCAACCGGGACTGCAACGGCATGCGGCGCCTGGGGAGGGGCCACGGGCCCGGTGTCGTTGGCCGGCGGATCGGCGCTGTCGGCTGGCCGTACGCGCGCCTTGCCGCCGAGATGGGACGGGGCGGCATCGCCATGGAACTCGAAATCCTCCGAGAACATGCCGATGAGATGTTCTTCAAGGCCCATCATCAATGGATGAACCCACGTATCGAACAGCACGTTGGCACCCTCGAAGCCCATCTGCGGGCTGTAGCGGGCGGGGAAGTCCTGGACGTGGACCGGCGCGGAGACGACCGCGCAGGGAATGCCGAGCCGCTTGGCGATGTGGCGTTCCATCTGCGTGCCGAGCACCAGCTCGGGCTGGGCTTCCGCGATCGCCGCCTCGACCTCGAGGTAATCGTCGGTGATCAGCGGCTCGACACCGTAGAGCCTGGCGGCTTCGCGCACCTCGCGGGCCTGCTCGCGCGAATAGGTGCCGAGGCCGACAACCTTGAAGGCCAATTCGCTGGCGGCGACGCGGGCGGCGGCGACGGCATGCGTGCCATCAGCGAAGACGAACACCCGCTTGCCGGTCAGGTAGTTCGAATCGACGGAGCGCGAGTACCAGGGCAGGCGGGAGGATGCCTCTCCGGACTCGCGCTCTGCGGCAGCGGAGTGCGGCATCGAGCCTGGCCTTGCGGCGTCGGCGAGCCGGACGAGTTCCGCCACGAAATCCCGCGTGGCGCCGACGCCGATCGGAACGATCGTCGTCGACGGCTGGCCGAAGGTGCGCTTCAGCCACTGAGCCGCGGGAAGGGCAATCTCTGGATAGAGCACGATGTTGATGTCGGCGTCGGGCAGACGTGCGAGGTCGGCCGGGCGCGCGCCCATGGGGGCGATGACGTTGACCGCAAGGCCGAGGCTCTCGACGAGGCGGACGATCTCGGTGACGTCGTCGCGATGGCGGAAGCCGAGTGCTGTCGGCCCGAGGATGTTGCACGAGACGGGGCCCGAGCGCTGGCCGGCAGGCGCACCGCCCGCCGGCTTGGCGATGGCGCCGCAGCAGGCGCGCACGATCTGGTAGAAGGTCTCGCCCGCGCCCCAGTTCTCCTTCTTCTGGTAGGACGGCAGCTCGAGCGGGACGACCGGTATCGGCAGGTCGAGGGCGCGGGCCAGTCCACCCGGGTCGTCCTGGATCAGCTCGGCCGTGCAGGACGCGCCGACGATCATCAGCTCGGGGCGGAAGCGCTCGTAGGCATCGCGCGCGGCGCGCTGGAACAGGTCGGCCGTGTCGCCCCCGAGATCGCGCGCCTGGAACGTCGTGTACGTCACCGGGGGGCGAGCGGCGCGACGCTCGATCATCGTGAAGAGCAGATCAGCGTACGTATCGCCCTGCGGGGCATGCAGCAGGTAGTGCACGCCCTTCATGGCGGTGGCGATGCGCATGGCGCCGACGTGGGGCGGGCCTTCGTAGGTCCAGACCGTGAGCTGCATCTCACACCTCCAGGCGCGCGCGGCGGCGCAGCGGACGGGCGAACAGCTCGGCGAGGTCGGCGGCCTGCTCGTAGCCGTGCACGGGTGAGAAGACGAGTTCGATCGACCACTTCGTCGCGAGTCCCTCGGCTTCCAGCGGATTGGCGAGGCCAAGCCCGCAGACGGTGAGATCGGGCCGCGCGGCACGCGCGCGGTCGAGCTGGCGGTCGACGTCCTGGCCCTCGCTCAGCATCGTGCCTTCGGGCAGGAGGGCGAGATCGGCGGCCAGA
The DNA here is from genome assembly GCA_033764645.1 of Hyphomicrobiaceae bacterium. Classification (GTDB taxonomy): domain Bacteria; phylum Pseudomonadota; class Alphaproteobacteria; order Rhizobiales; family Hyphomicrobiaceae; genus Filomicrobium. The sequence goes on along the minus strand of JANRIT010000031.1, from coordinate 14,843 downwards.
TGCTGGCGGTTGAGGTAGGGGGTGCCGACCTCGACGAGACGCATGCCGAGCTCACGGGCCAGGAAGCGGGCGAGCGGCGGCTCGAGCTGGCTGTCGGGGAAGAAGAAAATGCTGCGTCCGCCGAGTTCGCGGCGGTAGGGCTCGAGAGCGCTCGTCGCGCGGGCCCTCGCCCGTGCGGTGACGGCCTCGACGCGCTCAGGTGGAATTGCGAACGCTGCTGCTGCGGCTGCGAGCCACAGGCTCGTGCCCTCGACGCCGAACGGGAATGGCGCCGTCAATAGCCGTGCGCCGCGCGCTTCCAGCGCACGAGCGGTATCGGTGAGGAACGGCTGGGCGAGCAGGAAGCGGGTCGCCGGACCGACCGCCGGCATGTCGCCCGCGCGGCGCGCGGGGAGGAACGCGACGCGCCCGATGCCGATTTCGCCGATGAGGCGGCGCATCTGGTCCTCGACGATGTCGGCCAAGGCACCGACGATCATCAGCTCGGGCGCGGCATCAGCGGGGGACGCCGGCAACTCCGGCACGAGGGCTGCGAGGCAGGCGTCCTCGCCCTGGGTAAACGTCGTCTCGATGCCGCTGCCCGAATAGTTGAGCACCCGCACCGCCGGACTGTGCACGGACGACAGGCGCTGCGCGGCGCGCTTCAGGTCGAGCTTGATCACTTCAGACGGGCATGAGCCGACGAGGAACAGGAGCTTGATCTCGGGTCGGCGCGCCAGGAGCTTGGCGACGACACGGTCGAGCTCCTCGTTGCAATCGGCAAGCCCGGCGAGATCGCGCTCGTCGATGATGGCGGTGGCAAAGCGCGGCTCGGCGAAGATCATGACGCCGGCCGCCGACTGCATCAGGTGGGCGCAGGTGCGCGAGCCGACGATGAGGAAGAAGGCATCCTGGATCTTGCGGTGCAGCCAGACGATGCCGGTCAGCCCGCAGAACACTTCCCGCTGGCCGCGCTCACGCAGCACGGGCGCGGTGGCGCATCCGTCAGCCGTCGTGGCGGGCCTGGAGGCTTCGGCGCTTCGGTCGATGAGGATGGTGGCGCTCATGATGCCGCCCCCGCACCGGCAGGAAGACGCGCGGCGGGCGTCATCGACGGACCTCTCGGCGTGCCCGACTGCGCGCCCTGCAGGCGCGCGAGGCGCAGCTTCCAGACGAACTGTCCGGCGTTGATCACGTAGGTCGCGTAAGCGGCGAGCGCGATCCACATCAGGGTTTCGGGCGCGACTAGGCCTGATGCCAGCGCAGCGAGATAGCCCGTGTGCAGAGCGAGAACCAGCATGCTGAACACGTCCTCCCAGAAGAAGGGCCGTGCAAACAGATACTGGCCGAACACGACCTTCTCCCAGATCGAGCCGGTGATCATGATGGCGTAGAGGACCAGCGTCTTGACGACGATGGAGACGGTCGCCGCCCAGTAGCCCTCGCCGGTCGCCATGTAGGCGAGGACGAGGCCGAGACTGATGAGGAAGACGAGGAACTGGACGGGGGCCAGGATGCCTTGCACGAGCGTCCACACCGTGCCGTCGCGGCGGGCCCTCTCGTCGGGCGTGTACAGGCCGGCGGTGACGCTGGACGAGGCCGCGCTCGCGGGTCGTTGGCCGGTATTCCGCGCGTTCGCCGAGCCGCCTCGCATTCCACCCCTCCACCAATGGCCGCTTCCGATCCGGTGCGACCTTTTGGGCAGTCTATGGCGGGCCTCACAGAAGTGTCAACCAAACTAGACGTAAAAAATACTTTACAGAGATGTGGCTGCTGCGCCTATTATGTCGGATGCTGTCGAGGAGGATCCTCACCCCTTGGAAATCGCTGGCACGTGCCGAGACCTCGTGTTTTAGTCCGAGTGCCGGATCGGCACTTCTCGCTCCGCGCCAAAAAGTTCGCGAAACACACTTGCAGGGCGGCCGCCGCTTTCGCGATCAGCAAGACAAATCATGGCCGTGGGGAAACGCGACAGACGGAGCCGAGCCGATGCCAGGCGCGCGTCTACACATGCATCAAGGCGGCAGGCAGCAGAATACGCGGGCTGGGCCGCGTGGGCGGGGGCTCCTCGCAGCGCCATCGGGCCGTGACCGGCGCGACCGCAGCAAGTCGCCCGGCACCTCCGGTGGCAGCCAAAAAAGTGATCAAGAACTAAAGTGCGTTATCGAGGGCGAGATCATTCCGCGCCTGCTTCTGGCGCACGCCGCTGGTTTCAGTGATGGTGTGGCCATGGCCGATACGACGTTTACGCCTCTCGAGGAGGCCGCCGAGCGGATTGCGCGTGTTGCCGTGCAGAACGACGTCGACTCGGCGGAAGGGATCATCCGCACGCTCGTCGAGCGCGGCATGCCGATCGACCGTGTTTTCCTCGACGTGCTGGCGCCCGCCGCGCGACGCCTGGGCGAACTCTGGGAGAGCGACGACCTTGATTTCGTCGATGTGACGATCGGGCTGTCGCGGATGCAGCAGATCGTACGGCGTCTGTCACCTCCTGGCCAGCGGCTGCATCCCGTCAACCACAACGGCTATCGCATCCTGCTCTCACTCGGCCCCGGCGAACAGCACGGGTTCGGGCTGATGCTGGTCGAGGAGGCGTTCCGGCGCGCTGGCTGGGCCGTGTGGGGCGGCATCGCAATCACGCCCGACGAGGTCGCCGAACTGGTCGAGGAACAACACTTCGACGCCATAGGTTTGTCGTTGAGCAGTGACCGGTTGCTCGATGGGCTCGGTTCATTTATCCAGCGCCTCAGGGACGCTGCCCACCCCGCCCAGCCGATCGTGCTCGTGGGCGGGCGTGTTTTCACCGACGATCCGGAAGCCGTGCATCAAGTCGGGGCTGACGCCACGGCCAACGATGCTCACGAAGCCGTTCGCCACGCCGAGGCCCGACTGCAACGCATCCTGGGGGGGACAGCGTAACGTCCACCCTTGATCGTCACCCTGACACCGGAGCTGGCGTCTGCCGCATCTCAGCCGTGAAACCGTTTGATTCACCTCAGAAATCGCTCGGCACGCTGGACGCGGACGCGACCGCCCAGCTGATTGCCGCGGCCGTGGACGTGGCGCTCGTGCTCGACCGCAAAGGGATCATCCGGGATCTGATGATCGGCGGTAACGATCTCGTCAGCACAGCCGAGAAGGACTGGCTTGGCCGCCCCTTCGTCGACACCGTGACGATCGAGAGCCGGCCCAAGGTCGAAGAACTGCTGAACCCGCCGGCCTCGCCGACGCCGTCGCGCTGGCGGCAGGTCAATCACCCCATGCGCGAGGGCCGCGACCTGCCGATCCGCTATGCGGCGTTGCCCATCGGCCAAGGCGGGCGGATGATCGCCATCGGCCAGGACCTGCGCGCGCAGGCCGGCATGCAGCAGCGGCTGATCGAGGCACAGTCCGCGCTGGAGCGCGATTACGCCCGCCTGCGCCAGGTCGAGACGCGCTATCGCGCGCTTTTCCAGGTCTCGTCGGAAGCGGTGCTCATCGTCGATGCCATGACGCTGCGCGTGACGGAGTCGAACCCTGCGGCGAGCCAGCTTCTGGCCAACGGCTCCAAGCGTACGATCGGCCGCTCGTTCGGCGAGTTGTTCACCGGCGACAGCGCGCCGACGGCACTCGAGTTGCTGTCCGCCGCCCAGGTCCTGCCGCGCACCGACAGTGTCCCCGTCGTCTCGCACGGAGGGCGCGAGCTTTATGTCTCGGCAGCGCTGTTCCGCCAGGAGAGCTCCTCCTATTACCTCGTGCGCCTCCGCGCGCGCACGCCGGAGGCGGATGAAGCCATTCTGAAGGAAAAGACGCAGGTCCTGAAGCTGGTCGAGGACCTGCCGGACGGCTTCGTCGTCGCAGACAAGGACCGGCGGATCCTGACCGCCAATACCGCCTTCCTCGACCTGTGCGAACTCGCCCGCGAGGCGCAGGTCAAGGGCCAGCCGCTGGAGCGCTGGCTCGGCCGCGTCGGCGTCGACATCGACGTTCTCGTCGCGCACCTGCGCGAGCACGGCTCGATCCGCCGCTTCGCCACCATCGTGCGTGGCGAGTTCGGCGGCCGCGACGAGGTCGAGATCTCCGGCGTGCACGTGCCCGATCAGCAGACGCCCTACATCGGTCTCACGGTGCGCAAGATCGAGCAGCGCCGCACGGAGACGGGCGCCCCGCAGCCGCGGCAACTGCCGAAATCGGTCGAGCAGTTCACCGAACTCGTCGGCCGCGTGCCGCTCAAGGACCTCGTGCGCGAGACGACCGACATCGTTGAGCGGTTGTGCATCGAGGCCGCGCTCGAATTGACCAAGGACAACCGCGCGTCGGCTGCCGAGATGCTCGGCCTCAGCCGGCAGTCGTTCTACGTCAAGCTGCGCCGCTACGGCCTTGGCGACCTCGGCGAAGAGGATACCGAGTAGGCAGACGAGCCGGCTGTTGCCCGGCGAGCCTCGCGCAGCGCTTGTCGCGCGCCTCGCCTCGTATTCGGCCTGAGCGTACTCGTCCTGAACATATGCGGCCGGGATGAACTTGGGGCTCCATTCCGAAGACGCGTGAGGCCCGGCGAAAGTCCAGCCGTCCAATATTGCGAGCCGCGCCGAGCCAGAAAGTTCGACATCGCCCTTCCACTTTCTCCGGGGAGGTCGCGGCCATGGGATACTTGTGAAATGGCCCTAGAATTGAAGGCATATCGCGCTGCTCAATTCAGCGGGCGAGCGGCCTTCAGGATTTCGCGAACAATGCGTTTTTAACACTGACAATTCCTGACCTTGCATCAGCCCAGAGCGTGCCGGCGCGCATCACTGTCCAGATCGGCATGCTGTAAACTTAGATTGACGCTTTGGTCTGTAACTTTTACCCTTGGCGCATGGGTCATGCCGGCTCTGCCGCGCACGGGTCATGCCGGCTCGGCCGAAGGTGCAGAGCCCGCCGCCCTGCTCCAGCCAGGGCCTTCCCCGCCGAGGACAGTCGCCATGGCGCTCCCCATCGCATCCCAACTCCTGGCGCAGCGCCCGCAACCTGGCGCGGTGCTCGAACTGCTCAAACCCATCACGTGGTTTGCGCCCATGTGGGCGTTCGGCTGCGGGATCGTCTCGTCGGGCGTCGATATCGCGGCGCGACTGCCGGAAATCGTCGCCGGCATCATCCTGTGCGGCCCGCTCGTGTGCGGCACCAGCCAGGCGGTCAACGATTGGTACGACCGGCATGTCGATGCCATCAACGAGCCGGACCGGCCCATTCCTTCCGGGCGCGTGCCGGGCTCGTGGGGACTGGCGATCGGCGTTCTGTGGACAGCACTCTCGCTTCTCGTCGCAGCCGCGCTGGGCCCCGTGGTACTCGCCGCCTCCGTGGTCGGGCTTGTGCTCGCTTGGGCCTACAGCGCGCCGCCCATCCGCCTGAAGCAGGAGGGCTGGCGCGGCACGACTGCGGTCGCTGCCTGTTACGAGGGGCTGCCCTGGTTCACGGGCGCTGCCATCATGGCAGCCGCAGTACCAGACTGGCGCATCATCCTCATCGCCGCGCTCTATTCGGCCGGCGCGCAGGGCATCATGACGCTCAACGATTTCAAGGCGGTCGAGGGCGACCGGCGAACGGGGCTGAAGTCGCTGCCAGTCGTGCTCGGCGTCGAGCGGGCCGCCCGCGTCGCCTGTCTCGTCATGGCCGTGCCGCAGGCCGTCGTCGTGGTGCTGCTGGCCGCCTGGGGCGCGCCCGTCGCCGCGCTCGTCGTTGCGGGCCTGCTCATCGTGCAACTCGCGCTGATGCGGCGCCTTTTGGCCGAGCCGGCACGCCTTGCCCCCTGGTACAACGCGACCGGCACGTCGCTCTACGTGCTCGGCATGCTGGCGAGCGCCATCGCGCTGAGAAGCATCGTGGAGGTGCCGCTGTGAGCCGAACCGCGACATTCACTGAGACGGGCCCAGCGGGCAAAGGGACAGGCCAATTCGGCGAAGGGACGGGCCATGCCGGAGGCCTGCCGGCGCTGGGCTGGGTCGGCATCGTGCGCCTCGGCCTCGTACAGACCGCGCTCGGGGCCATCGTCGTGCTGACGACGTCGACCATCAACCGCGTCATGGTGGTGGAACTCGGGCTCGCTGCGGCGATACCGGGCCTGCTCGTCGGCATGCATTACGCGATTCAACTTCTGCGCCCGCGCTGGGGGCATGGCTCGGATGTCGGCGGCCGACGCACGCCGTGGATCCTCGGCGGCATGGCTGTGCTGACGACGGGCGGCTTTCTCGCCGCCGTGGCTACGGCGGTGATGGAGACCAGTCTCGCCGCCGGCTTGGTGCTCGCTGTCGTCGCTTTCCTGATGATCGGTGTCGGCGTCGGGGCGGCGGGTACGTCACTGCTCGTGCTGCTCGCCAAGCGCGTCGCGCCCGAGCGGCGCGCGGCGGCCGCCACCATCGTCTGGGTCATGATGATCTTCGGGTTCATCGTCACGGCAGCGACGGCAGGGCACTATCTCGATCCGTTCACGACCGGCCGGCTCGTCCTGGTGTCCGGCGTCGTCTCGCTCATCGCCATGCTGGTCGCCATGATCGCGGTGGCTGGTGTCGAGGGGAGCGTTGGTGCGGCAGGCGTTGGCGCGAACGGCGGCGCGCGCACGGCGGTGGCGCAGGCAGCCACCAGCATGCGCGACACGGCCGAAGCGCAGCACAAGACACCGTTCATGGCAGCCCTGCGCGAGGTCTGGCGCGAGGACGAGGCGCGCCGCTTCACCATCTTCGTGTTCGTGTCCATGCTCGCCTACAGCGCCCAGGATCTCATCCTCGAGCCCTACGCCGGAGCCGTGTTCGCCTTCACGCCAGGCCAGTCGACGCAGCTCGCCGGTACGCAGCACGGCGGCGTGCTCGCCGGCATGATCGGCGTCGCTGCCATCGCCACGCTCGCCAAGGGCACGATCCTCGCCTCGCTGCGGCTGTGGACCGTCGTCGGGTGCCTCGCCTCGGCGGCTGCGCTTGCGAGCCTTGCGGCCGCTGGCCAGATCGGACCGGACTGGCCGCTGTCGTCGAGCGTGTTCCTCCTCGGCCTCGCGAACGGCGCCTTCGCGGTCGCGGCGATCGGCTCGATGATGGCGCGCGCGGGCCGCGGCGCCTCGTCACGCGAGGGCGTGCGCATGGGGCTGTGGGGTGCCGCCCAGGCCATCGCTTTCGGTGCCGGCGGCCTGACCGGAGCCGTGCTGGTCGATCTGGCTGGCCTCGTCACCGCGAGCGACGCGGATGCTTACGGGCTCGTCTTCTGCGGCGAAGCCCTCCTGTTCCTTGCCGCGGCCCTCATCGCGCTGCGCATAGCCCCCGTCGAGGCAGTCGGCGGTGGCGCAGCGCGGCCTCGTGTCGATGCGGTGGCTGAAAACATGCTCGCCCGCTGAAGAGCGCGGCGGACCATCAGTTGAGCGCTCCGGCGACGGAGCGATGTGACGACGAGAAAGGACATCACGACCATGACCCCCATCGAGACCCATGATGTCGTCGTCGTCGGCGGCGGCCCGAGCGGGGCCACGGCCGCGCATGACCTTGCTCTATCGGGTGTCGATGTCGCCATGCTCGACCGGGCCGGCCGCATCAAGCCGTGTGGCGGCGCAATTCCGCCTCGCCTGGTCAAGGATTTCCACATCCCCGACGAGATGATCGTTGCGCGGATCAAGTCGGCCCGCATGATCGCGCCGTCCGAAAAGAGCGTCGATATGCCGATCGACGGCGGCTATGTGGGCATGGTCGACCGGGAGCACTTCGACGAGTGGCTGCGCGCGCGCGCGGCACTGGCAGGCGCGACCCGCATCGCAGGCACCTTCCGGCGCATCGAGCGCGACGATGATGGCGTCGCGGTCGTCGTGTACCAGCCGCGCGCAGCCCAGTCCTCCGCCGCCGGCGACGAGGACAGCAGCGCAGAGGAGGCCGCCGACGGGCCTGAGCGGCGCATCCGCGCGCTGTGCGTGATCGGCGCGGATGGCGCCCTGTCAAAGGTCGGCCGCCAGTGCGTGCCGGGCGCCGACAAACTGCCTTATGTGTTCGCCTATCACGAGATCATTGCCTCGCCCGAGGCAGAGAGCGGTGCTGCGTTCGACGGCCAGCGCTGCGAGGTCTACTATCAGGGCAAGCTGTCGCCGGACTTCTACGCCTGGGTGTTCCCGCACGGGGCGACGACCAGCGTCGGCGTCGGCAGCGCCAACAAAGGCTTCTCGCTCAAGGGAGCGGTCAAGGACCTTCGGGCGACATCGGGCATGGCCCAGTGCAAGACGGTGCGCAAGGAAGGCGCGCCCATTCCGCTGAAGCCACTCAAGCGCTGGGACAATGGGCGCGACGTTGTGCTCGCCGGCGATGCGGCCGGCGTCGTGGCGCCTGCTTCGGGCGAGGGCATCTATTACGCCATGCTCGGCGGACGGCTCGCGGCCCGCGCCGCATCGCAGTTCCTCGCGACGGGGGATGCCAAGCGCCTGGCGCTCGCCCGCAAATGGTTCATGGCCGACCATGGCCGCGTCTTCTGGGTGCTCGGCCTGCTCCAGCACTTCTGGTATCGCAATGACAAGCGCCGCGAGCGCTTCGTCAGCATGTGCCGCGACAAGGACGTGCAGCGCCTGACGTGGGACTCCTACATGAACAAGGAACTGGTCAAGCGCCAGCCTACGGCGCACGTTCGCGTCTTCCTCAAGGATCTGTCGCACCTGTTCGGCCTCGTTCGACCGTGAGGTAACGATCGGCGCGAGTGCCGGGGGTGAGGCGTCTGGCCTGTGACGTACTGGGCCCGTGACACGCTGGGCCCGGGGTGCGCTGGGCCCGTGACACGCTGGGCCTTTGACGCGGCAGCAGTCGTCAGAACCGGGCGGACGGCACTGGGCCGATGATGGCCTCAGCTTGAGCCGTGACGGTATCGATTGAGGGTGTCGATCGGGCAATGGCCGAGTTGGAAGCTTTGTTCCGCAGCGGGGCGATCGCCGTCGTGGTGCTCGCCGTCATGGTCGTCGAGGCCGTCCTGCTCGTCGCGTGGGCACGACGGCGGGATATGGCGTCGTGGCGTCGCGAGGCGGCGCTGATCGCAGCCAACCTCGCCTCCGGCGCGGGCCTCGTGCTCAGCCTGCGCGCAGCCCTGATCGGGGCGCCGTGGACCGAGGTCGCGGGCTTTCTCCTCGTCTCGTTCGCCGCACACATCGCCGACGTCGTGCTGCGCTACGCCCGACGGCGGTGACGCGCATCCGTTGGCGTCACTCTCCTGGCACCGCCGGCGGTAGGGCTCAACCGTTCGGGCTCAGGCGTTCGGTGCCTGGCCGAGGCGGATGACGTCGGCCATGCGCGTATTGATACACAGCCCTTCGAGCACGCGAGCGACGATGGAGTTGGCGTCGAGACCTGCGTGCTGCGCCTGGCGGGCCGGCGTATCGTGGTGGATGAGACGCGGCGGCAGGTACATCGGCATGAGCTGATTCATGTGCTCCTCGAGCCCCTGCCGGACGAGGCTGTCGAAGACCTGCGTGGCGAACCCGCCGATGCTGCCGTGCTCGACCGTGACGAGAGCCTGGTGCTCGGCAAGGAGACGCATAACGAGGCGATCGTCGACGGGCTTGGCGAACCGGGCGTCCGCCACGGTTGCGGAGACGCCGAAGACGTCGAGCAGGTCGGCTGCCTTCATGGCCGCCTCCAGCGCGGCTCCGTATGTCAGGATGGCGACCGTGGTGCCCTCCCGCACGACACGGCCGCGGCCGATCGTCAGGGGCGTCCCGAGCTCGGGCAGGGGGGCTCCATCGCTGTCGCCGCGCGGGTAGCGCAGCGCGCTCGGCCGGTCGTCGATGGCAACCGCGGTGGCGACCATGTCGACGAGTTCGCGCGCGTCGGCTGCGGCCATCAGCACGAAGTCCGGCAGGCAGCCGAGATAGGCGACGTCGTAGAAGCCCTGGTGCGTGATGCCGTCAGCGCCGACGAAGCCGGCCCGATCGATGGCAAAGCGCACCGGCAGCTTCTGGATGACGACGTCGTGGACGATCTGATCGTAGGCGCGCTGCAGGAAGGTCGAGTAGATGGCCGCGAACGGCTTGTAGCCCTCGCAGGCGAGCCCGGCGCAGAACGTCACCGCATGCTGCTCGGCGATGCCGACGTCGAAGGCGCGCTTGGGGAACGCCTTGGCGAAGCGGTCGACACCGGTGCCCGACGGCATGGCCGCCGTGACCGCGACGATGCGCTCATCGAGGCGGGCCTGCGCGATCAGCGCGTCGGCGAACACGGTCGTGTAGCTTGCTGGCGCGCCGGCCGTCTTGTGCTGCTTGCCGCTGCCGACGTCGAACTTGACGACGCCGTGGTAGCAGTCGGAAGAGGCCTCGGCGGGCGCGTAGCCCTTGCCTTTGCGTGTCACCGCATGAACGAGGATCGGACCGTCGCCCGTGGTGATGGCACGGCGCAGCACCTCGACCATCTCGACGACGTCGTGACCGTCGAAGGGTCCCGCGTAGGTGATGCCGAGATCGTCGAACAGCGTCCGTGCGCCGGCGAACGAGGGCAGCGATCCCGTGCTCTCAGCCAGCGCGGCATCGCGCGCGGCCTTGTCGGGCAGGCGCGAGCGCAAGCCCGACAGGCATTCGGCGAGCGCGCCAGACGGCGGGGCGATCGACATGTTGTTGTCGTTCAGCACGATGACGAGGCGCCGGCGCTGGGCGCCCGCGTTATTGAGCCCTTCGAAGGCCATGCCGCCCGATAGCGCGCCATCACCGACCACGGCGACGACTGCCTTGTCTCCTCCCGACAGATCGCGCGCGGCCGCGAAACCCAGCGCGGCGGAGATCGCGGTGGAGGAATGGGCGGCCCCGAACGGATCGTAGATGCTCTCGCTGCGGCAGGTGAAGCCGGCCGGGCCGCCGCCGGTCCTGAGCGCGCCCATGGCCGCGCGCCGTCCCGTCAGCATCTTGTGGGGGTAGCACTGATGCGAAACGTCCCAGACGAGGATGTCGTCGGGCGTATCGAGGACGTAATGCAGGGCGACCGTCAGTTCGACGACGCCGAGGCCGGAGCCGAGGTGGCCGCCTGTCTGGGCGACCGTTTCGATCAGATCAGCGCGCAGGCACGCGCAGATGCCCGGCAGCACATCGACGGGAAGTGCGCGCAGAGCGGCGGGCTCGTCGATGCCGTCGTAGAGGATGCGGGCTTCCGCCGCGGTCACGAGGCGACCGGCGCGCAGGCCAGCAGCCGGCGCAGCCGCAAGGCGCGTTGCGGCGTCGACGACGACGGGCTCGGGAATGTCTGATGGGGCCATGGCCGATGTCCTCCGGTGCCGTACTCGTCGCCCTCTCGAAGCGCCGGCCGGCGATTGGCGCCGGCCTCGGGACCACGGAGGCGGAATGCCGCGCGACCGATCCGGCGCTCGTCCGCCGCTGGCGCGTTGGCACGGCGCGGCGGCTGACCTGATTAAATCGCCGACGCGCAATTGTGTAAAGTCAAGTTTACGTCCATGTGGAATGACAACTCGATGCCGGGCGGCAGCGGCGGACGGGCGCCGGGTCGACCATGGCGGAGATCTCATTGCGCTCCCCGAGCGTTACGGTAGGAGTAACTAGCGCCCGGCATGGCGGGCGCGTATCGCGCCGGTGACGAGCGCGGCGCGATGCGATCACGGGACTGGGGCCATTGGATCGCTGCCGAGAAAGGCGAAGGTGATGACCGATCGTGTCGGACCCGCGGCCGGCGATGCCGACGCTCAATCCCATGCCGACGTCGTGCTGGTCGGCGCGGGCCTCGCCAACGCCCTCATCGCGCTGGCTCTGCGGCGGTGGCGGCCGGACGCTTCGGTGCGCCTCATCGAGCGGGCTCCGCGTCTCGGCGGCAACCACACGTGGTCGTTCCATTCGAGCGACATCACCGCCGAGGAGCACGAGTTCATCGGCCCACTGACAGTCGCGCGCTGGCCGAGCCAGGAGGTCTGGTTCCCGGCCCATCGCCGCCACTTGCGGACGGGCTACAACTCCGTGACGTCCGAACGCATGGCGGCAGCGGTGACGAAGGCACTGCCGGCTGAGGCCATCGTCACTGGCGCCGACGTCGTCGAACTCGGCCCGGACGCCGTGCGCCTCGCCGACGGGCGGACGTTCAGCGGGCGCGCGATCATCGATGGCCGCGGCGCCGTCAAGGGCGACGCTCTCCGCCTCGGCTACCAGAAGTTCGTCGGCCTGGAGGTCGAGGTCTCCGCGCCGCATGGCCGCTCGACGCCGATCATCATGGACGCCACCGTCGAGCAGATCGACGGCTATCGCTTCGTCTACACCCTGCCCTTCTCGCCGACGCGCATCCTCGTCGAGGACACCTACTACAGCGACACGCCCGACCTCGAAGTGGCGACACTGGCCGAGCGCTGCCGCGCCTATGCCGCCGCCAAAGGCTGGACGATCACCCGCGTCGAGCGCGAGGAGCAGGGCGTCCTGCCCATCACGCTGGCCGGCGATATCGAGGCTTTCCTGGCGCAGGGTCAGGCCAACGTCGCACGCTCAGGCATGCGCGCCGGCCTGTTCCATCCTACCACGGGCTATTCGCTGCCTGACGCAGCGCATCTGGCGGTCGCCATCGCGCGCGCGCCGCGCCTGACGACGTCGGCCGTTGCCGGCCTCGTCGCTGCCCAGTCACGGCGGGTGTGGCGGGAGCGCAGCTTCTTCCGCCTGTTGAACCGCATGCTGATGATCGCGGCGCAGGGGGCCGAGCGCCGCGACGTGCTCGAGCGCTTCTACACGCTTCCCGAAAGCCTGATCGAACGCTTCTACGCCGGGCGCCTGACGCAGGCCGACAAGCTGCGCATTCTCATGGGACGGCCGCCGCTGCCTATCGGCCGGGCCATCGGGCAACTCTCCGAGGCACAGGCCTTCGCCGGGCGGGCCCGCTCCGAGCCGCACTCGATGGCGGCACGCTGATGGACGTCGCCGTGCCCACAGCGTCGCGAGCCGGGCTCATCGCGGCGTGCCGCGAACGGCTGGCTGCCGGCTCGAAGAGCTTCGCCAAGGCGACCGAACTCTTCGCGCCGGAGACACGCGACAGCGTGACGTTGCTCTATGCCTGGTGCCGGCACTGCGACGACGTGGTCGACGATCAGGTCCTCGGCTTCCGGCCAGCCGAGCAGCAGGGCCCTTCTCCCGGAGAACTCGATCAGCGCGTCAGGGCGCTGCGGGCCGCGACGCTGGCGGCCTGTGATATCGCCGGGCCGGAGCCCGACGACGTGCCGTTCCGGGCGCTCCGCGACGTCGTCGCGCGCCACGGCGTGCCGGTGACGTACGCGCTCGATCTGATCGACGGGTTCGCCATGGACGCGGAGGGCCGCCATTACGCGAGCCTCGAGGACACGCTCGTCTACTGCTACCACGTCGCCGGTGCCGTCGGCGTGATGATGGCCTACGTCATGGGCGTGCGCGAGACGGCGACACTGCGCCGGGCGGGCGATCTCGGGATCGCGTTCCAACTCACCAACATCGCGCGCGACGTGATGGCCGATGCCGCCGCCGGCCGGCTCTATCTGCCGGCCGACTGGCTTGCCGAGGCGGGCGTCGAAGCAAGGCCCGTTGCCGTGCTTGTCCCGGGCCACAAGGCCGGCGTCTTCACCGTCACGGCCCGCCTGCTCGACGTCGCCGACCGCTACTACGACAGTGCCGCCTACGGACTTTCCGCACTGCCCGTGCGCTCTGCGCTCGCCATCGCGGCGGCCCGGCGGATTTATCGCGCTATCGGCGCCAAGGTGCGGGCGGCGGGAGCTGGCGCGTGGGAGCAGCGGGCCATGACGACCCGACGCGAGAAGTTGTCGCATATGGCGCTGGCGGCTGGCGATGCGGTGAGCGCGGCAAGCCTGGGACGGCTCAGCACCGCGCCGGCGCGCGCCGGGCTATGGACACCGGCGCCACTGCGCGCGGAATGACCGCAACGAACCAGCGATCGGATCGCCCCGGTCAGCGGTAGAGGTCGGCGCGCGTCGGTGGCAGGTTGGGCGGGCGCTTGGCGGTCTTCGAGCACAGCACCTGGAACAGTCGCGCCGTGCCGCGCTCGAACGAGATCGCGCAACCGGCGAGATAAGCGACATAGATGCGATACTTGGCTTCGCCGACGAGCCCGATCGCTTCCTCGCGGCGGGCCACGAGACGGTCGTGCCACAGCCGGCAGGTGCGCGCGTAGTGCATGCGCCAGCCCTCCACGTCGTGCACCTCGAAGCCTGCCCGCTCCATGGCCTGCACGGTGTTGCCGATGTCGTCGAGAGCACCGCCGGGAAAGATGTACTTGGCGAGCGCGCGCTGCTCGGGCCGCAACCGCTCGGGAAGGATGCCGCCCGGCCGCTTCGCCCGGCGCGAGATGGCGTGGTTCAGGAACAGGCCGTCCTCGCTGAGGAGCGAGCGCACCTTCGTCATGTAGCGCGGGATGTTGGCCAGCCCGATCGCCTCGTACATGCCGACGGAGGCGATCTTGTCGAACGTGCCCGTGCAGTTGATGTAGTCGACGAGTTCGAAGGTGACCTGCCCCTCGAGACCGAGGCGGCGGACCTTGTCGCGGGCGTAGGCGAGCTGCTCCTCGGAGAGCGTGATGCCGTGCGCCTTGACGCCGTACACGCGCGCGGCATGGCAGACGAGCGCGCCCCAGCCCGAGCCGATGTCGAGGAAGCGGTCGCCCGGAGTAAGCCGCAGCTTGCGGCACACCATATCGAGCTTGTTGACCTGGGCTTCGGCGAGGCTCTGCTCCCAGTGGTGGTAATAGGCGCAGGTGTAGACCATCTCATCGCACAGGAAGAGCGCGTAGAAGTCGTTCGACAGATCGTAGTGGAACGAGATGTAGGCCTTGTTGTCGCGCGCGCTCTCCTTGCGGCCGACGTGATCGCCGGCGAAGCCGCCTTCGTCGGGAACGGCGGCGGCCGGCTCGAACAGGAACGGCGAGAGCTTTGACACCGCCCCCAGG
>JANRIT010000011.1:0-20635 GCA_033764645.1 Hyphomicrobiaceae bacterium | reverse complement strand
CGGCACGCGGCCGATCGTCTGTAGAGCAAAGAACGTGACCGCGACGCCGGCCGAGTTCGGCAGCATGACGCCCACGGCTTCGCCCGGCCCGGCGAGCGGCATCAGCTTGCGTCCGAGCACCTGGGCAGCCGTGATCATGCGGCCATAGGTGAGCGTCGTCCCGAGCGGGTCCTCGACGATCGGCCGGCCCGTGTCGCGCGTGCGCGAAGCCGCGGCGAGGGCGGAGAACAGGGTCTGATCGATGTCGGCCGTGGCAACCGCCGCGTCGACCATGATGTCCTGGAGCCGCGCACCCGCCGCCTGACGCCGCGCCCGGCCCTTGAGCCCGGCCGGCACGTCGAGCTTGACGGGCGGCAGGATCGTCACCGTGGTCTTCGGCAGCCACGCCTTTTTCGTCTGCATGCGGTTCATGTAGCCGAACGGCGAGCGTTCGAGACCGTCGATCCTGACCGGCACGACGACCGCGTCGGCCTTGTCGGCGATCATGGCGGTGCCGTCGTAGACCTTCATCAGTCCGCCCGTCACCGTGAGCCGGCCCTCCGGAAAGATGACGAGCGTCTCGCCGTCCTTGACGTGGTTGATGAGGCTGCGCGCGCCGAGCGGCCGCGTCGGATCGATGGTCCACGCCTTGGCGAGCTTGAGGAACGGACGGATCCACCACTTCTGCGCCATCTGCGTGTCGATTGCGTAGCCCGCATGGCCGGGCAGGATCGAGAACAGGATGGGCGCGTCGAGCAGCGAGACGTGGTTGGGCGCGATGACGGCCCGCGTGCCCGCCTTGGGGAGGTTTTCGAGGCCTTTTACTTCGAGTCCGAGGAGCTGCCGAAAGAGAAACCGACCGAGGTCCTGGAGCCCCTCCCGGCCCCAGGCGTATAACACGAGAGCCATCACGACGAGGTTGAGGAAGCCGAGCCCCGCGAACAGCGCCGGCACGCCCACCCCGTTCAACTGCAACGCCGTCACCGTCAGCGTGCCGGTCGTCATGGCGGCCGCGTTGATGATGTTGACGCCGGCGATGACGCGGGCCCGGTGGTCGGCCTTGGCCCACGATTGCAGGGCGGCGAACGAGGGCACGATGTAGAGCCCGCCGGCCGCCGCGAAGCCCGTAAGGTCGAGGGCGAGGCGCAGGCCCCATGCCTGGCTCAGGATTTCCATGGGTCCGAGCCGGCCCGTTGCCGCCGGCACTGTCGAAACCGTCCATGCGATGTCGAGGGCGAACAGCGCCATCAGCAGCGCGCCGATCGGCACGAGCGCGAGGTTCGGCCGCGTCCGGCTCGCCCGCGCGGCGAGATAGGAGCCGATGGCGATGCCGACGGTGAAGGTGACGAGCGACAACGTGGCGACCTGCTCGTTGCCGCCGAGCACGTCCTTGACCAGCGTCGGTAGCAGCGAGAGCGCCACGATGCCGGCCATCCAGAACCAGCTCGTGATAAGCCCGCCGACCCACAAGCGCCGGTCGCTGTAGAGTTCGCCGACGAGCCGGAACGTGGACGCGAAGATGTTGCGCGTGATCGGCAGGTTGGGATCGCCCGGCCCAGTCTCCTTGATGAGGCGCGCCGACAGCAGGCAGAGGCCCGCAAAGGCGAGGATGATTACGGCGATAGCCCATTCGGGGATGGCCGGCTCTCCGCTTGCCGTCGTCGCCATGGCAAAGCCGCCGGCGATGGTGCCGAGCAGGATGGCGAGGAACGTCGCGCCTTCGACGAGCGCATTGCCGGCCGGCAACTCGGCGACGGTGAGGTGGTCGGGCAGGATGCCGTACTTCATCGGGCCGAAGATCGCCGCCCAGCAGCCAAACCCGAACAGGGCCGCGAACAGGACAGGCACGGATGCCTGCGCGATAGCCGGGTCGGACGACCCGCTCATCAGGAAGCCGGCGGCGGCCAGCAGGGCGACCGGCAGCTCCCCGACCCTGATCCAGAAGGCGACATGCGCCTTGTCGTACTTGTCGGCGAGTTCGCCGCCGAGCGCCGACAGCAGGAACGCCGGCATGACGAGGACCGCACCCGCCAGCGTCACGAGCGCCGCGCCCTGCTCGGCGCCGATTTTGTAAAGCACCAGGATGACGAGGGCGCTCTTGACGAAGTTGTCGTTGAGCGCGGCGAGGAACTGGCACCAGAACAGCGGCGCGAACCTTCGCGATGACATCAAGTCCTTGAACATCGGGTCGACCTGTTCCTGCCTTTCAGCGCGCACCGTTCACGCAACGCAATCGCCATCAGCTTACCGACCGTAGCGGCGAAACGACGGCGTGTCCGCCGGCTTTGCGCAGCGCGCAGCATTTCCCGCGCCCGCCGTGGGCTGGCTGGGACGCTACAATTCGAGCTGCACCGCAGCATCTCAGGCAATCGTGAACGAAATCCCGGTCAGGCCTTCATGCCGATCGGCGGGTCGGCGAGTTCATCGGCGAGCACCTCGGCGACGTGCCGGCAGGCGACGTCGCGACCTTGGCGGCGTGCCTTGCCGGCCATGTTCATCAGGCAACCGAGATCGCCGGCGAGCAGCGTGCCCGCCCCGCTGGCGCCCGCATTGGCGATTTTCTTCTCCACCATCGCATTGGAAATGTCGGGAAACTTCACCGCGAACGTCCCGCCGAAGCCGCAGCAGATCTCGCTGTCCTCCATCTCGACGAGTTCGAGGCCCGGCACGGAGGCAAGGAGCTGGCGCGGCTCGCCCTTGATGCCGAGTTCGCGCAGGCCCGAGCAACTGTCGTGATACGTGACGCGGCCGCGAAATGTGGAAGCGACTGAGGTCATCCCGCGCTCGTTGACGAGGAACGAGACGAGCTCGTGCGATTTGGCGGCGAAGGCCAGCGCGGCCTCCCGCTCCGGCCCGGCATCGGGAAAGAGGCGCGGATAGTGCGCCTTCAGCATCCCTGCGCACGATCCCGACGGCGCCACGACATAGTCGCAGTCGGTGTAGGCAGCGACGGTCTGGCGGGCGAGCGCCGTGGCGGTCGCCCGGTCGCCGGAGTTGTAGCCGGGCTGTCCGCAGCAGGTCTGGCCGGCCGGCACGACGACATCACAGCCCGCCTGCTCGATGAGCTTGGCCGCCGCGAATCCGATCGACGGGCGCACCACGTCGACGAGGCAGGTGACGAACAGGCCGGCGCGTGGACGGGGAACTTTCGTATCGGGCATGGGTGATCATCCGTGGCTCATTGCGCGCGACCCTAATGAGGTCGCCGGGCGGCGGCAATCGGCCGAGCGTCGCCCTTGCGGCCAGCCGACCCATGGCATTCCGCGCCGCTCAGAGTAGGCTTGGTTCCGTGTCGAGGTCGGCCGCGGCGAGGCGACGGGTGCCATGAATGGTGACAGGAACGAGGTGAGCCTCGCGGACACGGAGCCGGCGCCGCCGGCCCGCAGCCCGCTCGGGTTCCGCGAGCACGCCGACCGGCCCGACGTGCTCGGCGAGTTGCACGCCCGTCCGCTGCTGCCGCTCGCGCCGCCGCGCCGCGTTTACCACTTCGCCTTCATGACGAGCCCCGAGGAGGCGCGCGCCGACCGCGACACCGTCGTATCGCTCGCGCGTCAGCGGGGTGTGCCGCCGCCCGCGTCCGACGCCAAGTTCCACCGCTTCGACTTCGGCGACTGGGAATTGCGCTGGGAGCAGCACACCGAGTTCACGACCTACACCTGGACGACGGCGCGCGAGGCGAGCGAGCCGTTCGCCCGTCCCAACCCTCTCGCCGCGGGCGAATTCGCCTTCACCGCGCCGGGCGACCTCATCGTCGCCGCCCATCTGTCGCTGCTCGACATGGGCCCGCAGCCGCGCGATTACGGCCGCCATTTCCAGCGCCAGGGCCTGTGCGTCATCGAGGCCGCCGACGAGGCGGCGGTCGTGGCGACCGATTTCCTGGCCGACGCGAACGGGTTCACGCGCATCCTGGTCGAATCGCGGGGCATGACGGAAATGCGTTCCGGCCGCCTCGCCCAGCGGGTGCTCGAGCTCGAGACATACCGCACGCTGGCGCTGCTCGGCCTGCCGCTCGCGCGCCGCACCGGTCCGCACCTGCAACGGATGGAGACCGAGCTCTCCGCCATCATCCGCGAGATCGCCGCCCGTCCCGACGCCGAGCGCAACCAGCAATTGCTCGGCCGTCTTGGTCGTCTGGCCGCCGAGCTGGAGGCCCAGAGCGCCGATACGGCCTTCCGCTTCAGCGCGACCCGGGCCTACCACACGCTCGTCAAGAGCCGCCTCGATCTGATCGCCGAGAAACCCGTCGGCGAATACGTGACGGTCACCGCCTTCTTCCGCCGACGCCTCGACCCGGCCATCGAGACCTGCAACGCCGTCGAGGTGCGCCAGAACCGGCTCGCCGCCCAGCAGGCCCGCACCGCCGACCTGTTGCGCACCGGCATTCAGTTCGACCTCGAGGAGCAGAATCGCGACCTCTTGCGCTCGATGGACCGGCGGGCGCGCATGCAACTGCGCCTGCAGCAGACCGTCGAAGGTCTGTCGGTGGCCGCCATCAGCTATTACGTGGTCGGCCTCGTCGGCTATCTCGCCAAGGGCATGAAGGACGCGAAAGCGCTGCCGGCGAGCATCGATCCGTCGGTGCTGACCGCGCTGTCGGTGCCCTTCGCCATCGCTGGGGTTTGGTGGCTGGTCGCCCGCGTGCGCCGCCGCGTCCACAAGGATGCGCCTTAGCCGCGGGTACCCCCCGGTCCCCGACCCCGCTCCCCGAGCCCCTTTGTGACCCGGGTGCGAAGGCGTCAGTTGGCCGGCTTCGGCCGCTCGACCGGCTGCGGCGGTTCGGGACCGGCCTCTGCCTCGATCCAGGCCGCCGCAGCGGGTGCTGGCAGGCTCGCGAGAAAGGCGATCAGGTGGCGCCGGTCGGCAGCGTCGTCGACCCCGACATACGCCTTCTTGGTGCCCGGCAGCATGCCGTGCGGCTTGCGGATGTAGTCGCTCAGGAAGTCGGCCGTCCACACGAGGCCTTCGCGCCCGGCGGTGGCGAGCGCTTCGGAGTAGGCATAATCGGGAAACGCAGCCGCCGGCCGGTCCACGATACCGGCAAGCGAGGGCCCGACGACGTGGTGACCTGCGCGGCCAACGTCGTGGCAGGCCGCGCAGCCCTTGAAAAGCTGCGCGCCGCGCGCCGGATCGGCGTCGTGCGGACGTGGATTGAGCACATCGTTCTTCTGCGCCGGCAGCGGCACCCACGGCGACATGGCGTTCGCCATCGGCGCACCGAGGCCGAGCGCCAGCGCGACCGCTGCCGTCGCCCAGCGCATGCTGACATTAAGCGTATGGGGCGTCGACCCCGCCGCGCACCGGACTCCACACTCGGCCGCCCGCCGCATGTTCGTCTCGCTTCCTGAAAGTTACCGTGACGCTCTGATAGGCGGTCGGTTACCGGCCGGCAACGGGCGCCCACGCCGTTGGTTAGTACGTCGGCGGTCCATAACAGTTCGTTGCCGCGATCACGACTCCAGCCTGCATTCACTCTGCGGTTGAAGGTCTGGCGCGCCACCGGAGGAGTTGGATATCGCTGGTCGCGTGGCGCCTCAGCTGAGGCCGGCGCAGAACCTCTGGATGCGGGCGCAGGCATCCTCCAGCGCCGAGGTGGCGGTGGCGTAGGAGATGCGGAACGCGGGCGAACCTTCGAAAGCCGCGCCGTGCACGCAGGCGACGCCCTCCTCCTCGAGCAGCGCCGTCACGAAGTCCTCGTCGTTGGCGATCTTGTGCCCCTTCGCCGACGTCTTGCCGATGGCGCCCGCGCACGACGGATAGACGTAGAACGCGCCTTCCGGCTTCGGGCAGACGATCCCGCTCGCCTGGTTGAGCATCGACACGACGAGGTCGCGCCGTTCGACGAACACGGCGTTGTTCCTGGCGATGAAGTCCTGCGGCCCGTTCAGCGCCTCGACCGCGGCCCACTGCGTGATCGAGCAGGGGTTCGACGTCGACTGGGATTGCAGCTTGCGCATGGCGTTGATGAGCGCGACAGGACCGGCCGCGTAGCCGAGCCGCCAGCCGGTCATGCAATAGGCCTTCGACAGTCCGTTCATGGTCAGCGTGCGGTCGTAGAGCGAGGGCTCGACCTCGGCGGGGGTCGCGAAGCGATGGCCGTCGTAGATGAGGTGCTCGTACATGTCGTCGGTCAGCACCCAGACGTGCGGGTGGCGCACGAGGACGTCGGTCAGCCTCTTGATGTCGGCGGCCGAATAGGCTGCGCCCGTCGGGTTCGACGGCGAGTTGAGGATCACCCACTTAGTCTTCGGCGTGATGGCCGCCTCGAAGGCTGCGGGCTGCATGCGGAAGCCCTCCTCCATCGTCGTCGCGACGAACACGGGCTTTCCGCCGCCGAGGATCACGATGTCGGCATACGACACCCAGCACGGCGCCGGGATGATGACCTCGTCGCCGGGGTTCAGCGTGGCGAGCAGCGCATTGTACAGGACCTGCTTGCCGCCGGTGCCGACCGAGACCTGCGCCGGCTTGTAGTCGAGGCCGTTGTCGCGCTTGAACTTGGCGCAGATGGCCGCCTTCAGCTCCGGGATGCCGTCGACGTCGGTGTACTTCGTCTTGCCCTCGTCGAGGGCCTTCTTGGCGGCGGCCTTGATGTTGTCGGGCGTATCGAAGTCGGGCTCGCCGGCCGACAGCGAGATGATGTCGCGTCCCTCGGCCTTGAGCTGGCGGGCCTTGGTCGAGACGGCGATCGTGGCCGAGGGCTGAATGCGATCGAGACTGTCGGCGATGAAGCCCATGGCGTGGCCTTTCAGGTGCGTGCGGATGGCGGGCGGCGGTGCGGATGACCTCCTGGCGGCGGTCGAGCGGGGACCGGCGGCGCGCGGACCCTAATGGCATGCCACGAGCGCTGCAAGTCGCCGTGCGTCGGGGGCTCTCCTTGGCGTCGGCGGCGCGCGAGGGTGTCGTGTGCTCCCTCGATCACACCTGTCCTGCGCGTCCACGGCCGCCACATTGTCGGCCCGCCAGCGCCACAGGCCGCCGCTCTACTTGCGGCGAGCGTACACTGGAGCCCAGGTCACAGGCATGCACACCGTCGATCGCGATCAAGAACACGCAGTGCCTCGCCCTGCGCGCACGCGCCACTGGTGGAAGGCGCTCGCCCCGCGCGGCGCTCGGCAGGCCGTGGGCGATATGGCCGTCGGACTTGCGCTGTTCGCACTCCTCGCCGGCCTCGTGACCGGCGGAGACGCCCGCGCCGCACCGCCCGTCTTCACCGACATCGTTTCAATGGCATCCGAGATTGGCACCTCAGCCGACAAGCAGAGCCTCGACGCCGTTGCCGCCGATCTGGCTGCGGCCGTGAAGGCGGTCGTCCCAGCCCCGCTCTCGACCACCAGATCGGTCTTCCAGTTGACCGGCCAGACTTCGGCTATGTGGTTGATTGCGCTGGCTTTCGCCGCGTCGTTCGCCGCCAATGCAGCGCTCTGGAGGCGGCTGCGCAACACCTACGTGCCCGTCTCCGTGCGTTCGCGTCGACGAAACCGAGGCGGGACGCTCCGTTGGAAGTGAACAACCAAATCGCATGCGGGGCCTCCAAAAGCCCCGCCTCGGCGTATATCGTTTGTATTGATGTCGCCGACGAGGTCGAAGGAGTGACGTAAATGGCCATCGAGCATGCCGTCGCAACCGCCGATGTGCCGGGCCGGCGCGCCGGACCCGCCGAGCGCCGGCGTGCCTCTGCCGGTTACACCGTTGTGCTGGCCACACTTCTTTTCGGCGCTGTGACGGCCGTTGCCGTCTTGCTGTCGACGAGCGAATCACTGCTGCGCACGCAGTTCAGCCTGGCTATCGACCGTGCAACGACCGCAGGGTCGGCTGGCGCGGCTGTCGCCGTGCCGGTCGCCACGGGGCCTGTGGCTTCGGCCGTATCTGTCGCCCCCTCCGCCGCGCCGGTCGCTGGCACCGAGGCCTACTGGCTCGGCGAAGCGCGCAAGTCGGGCCTGACCCCCGTCTCGCTGGTCAGGCCGCTCGCCATGGGCGACCGCATGACGCTCGATGGGGCTACGGGCCGGCGCACGCTCGAGGTGGCGGCACTCGCCGATCTCGGTCCGGTCGCCGACGGCGATGCTGACGGCCCGGCCACCCGTCTCGTGCTCGTCACCTGCCGCGAGGTCGAGACCGGACGGGCCATGCACTTCGTGGTCGAGAGCCCCGCCGGCACAACACTCGACGTACCCGCTGCCAAGTCGCCCCACGTGCTCTGATCCACACCATCTCTCATCCGCGCGCCTTCCATGCCGCACTGGCGCGTGCGCGCAAGCGCGGGATGTGCTACGGCCGCACCATGTGAAGCAGGCCGCCCATGCTGTCCGGCCGGGCCGCCGAATGGGGGTCGCGCATGCGTCTCAATCCGCCGACACTGGTGATCTTCCTGATCTCGCTCGTCATCGCCGTCACGGCGCTGATCGCCAAGATCGGCGTCGTCGCGGTGCCGAAATACATTCCCCACCAGGAATACTGGCTCGCCATCACGGCCTACCTCGTGTTGATGGTCGGCAATCTGGTGCGCGGCCTGTGATGGCGCGATGCGCACTTCGGCGCGCGTCTCCGGCGTCAGTGCCTCGCACTCCCGTGCCGGCGCGGCACACATGGCGCGGCTTCAGCCATCCCTGATCGGCCGTGCGAACGCCATCAGGCTCGACGTCTCGCCCGCTTCATAGAGACCTAGCGCGGTCGCTTCGTCCAATGCATCGCCGGCCGTGACGCCGATGGCGCGCAGGGCGGCATTCATCGGCCACATCGTGCGCTGGCGATGGCGGGCCTGGCCGATCTCCAACTGCGCGGGGCCGAAGCGCAACAGCCCGTCGGCCCACAGGATGGCCGATTGCAGGGCAGGCAGGTCGGCTGCTCCCTCCTCGTCCCTGACCATCTCGAGATAGGCGATCGGCCCGCTGCGCGAAGCGCGCAGCGCGAACGCCGCATCCGTTGTCGTGAGTTCGACCGCCCCGTCGAGCCACTCTCCGGTGCCATTGATGGCGTGCAGCCGGTCCTGCAGGGCTTCCGTCGACGGCAGCAGCACGATGCCGCTGGCGCGGTTCGGGCTTGCCTCCGGCCAGCGCGGCGCGAACAGCCGTCCGCCGACGATGGGCTGCACGTAGGCTGCCAGCGACAGTCGCGTGCCGGCATAGAGTTGCAGGAGTGCCGTCATGCTGAGAGCCTCTCGGCACGCACGTGAGAGGGCACTTTCACCACGCGATCGGCTTGCGGTCGCGGAAGAAGCCTCCGCTCGGGCCATCATCGCCGAGCGTGGCGAGCCAAAGGGCCGTATCGGCGCCCTCCGCCACCGTCCGTGTCGCCCCCGGCCCGCCCATGTCGGTCTTCACCCAGCCCGGGCACATGGCGTTGATCTTGACGTTGCCGGCGCCGACGTCGGCCGCCGCCGTTCGCGTCAGCGCGTTGAGCGCCGTCTTCGACAGGCGGTAGGCCGTATGTCCGCCGCCCATGTCCGAGAGCTGCCCCATGCCCGACGACAGATTGACGACGCGCCCGTAGCCCTGCGCCTGCATTTCCGGCACGATCGCCTGCATGAGCCGCAGCGGTCCGATGGTGTTGACCTCGAAGGTATGGCGCACGTCGTCGGCGGCAACGGTCAGGGCAGAGCCTTCGGTGCCTTGCGATGAGCGTTCGAGCAGGATGCCGGCGTTGTTGACCAGGATGTCGATGCGCCCGAGCAGGTCGTAGGTTTCGGCCACCGCCGTTGCGATGCTGTGCGCTTCGGCGACATCGAGGGTCACGACGACGGGCTCGAGACCCTCGCTGCGCATGGCCTCGGCTGCCGCTTCGCCTTTGGCGCGGTCGCGTGCGCCGATGACGGTGATGATGCCGAGCCGTGCGAGCTGGCGAGCAATCTCGAGCCCGATGCCGCGGTTGGCCCCCGTCACCAGGGCAACCCGTGTCTCCGCCATGGCTCGTCTCCTCTCTCGGGCACATCGATCGTGAACGTAGAGTGGGAGCGCGCGCCGCGAAACTGCAAATCGCCGCCCCGCCGCCATGTGTGCGGTCCGATGCCATGTGCGGCCGCCGTCGCGCCGGTCGCGACGATTTGTCGTAAAGGCTGGCCGCAAATGGTCCTCGACCCCCCGCTTTTCCCGGTGTTTTGGGCGTTTTCGGAGGCTTCGACCACTTGACGGCCCGGATTTTTGAAGGTTCTCCTGCGCACTCTGTAGCGCGTGGCCTTGGCGCCGCGCGGCGTCGAACAGTCGGTCTGCGTGGATCCGCACGGGGCCGGACTTCGGCAAGCTAGGGATAGGACCACAATGAGCAAGAAAGATCTGATCGACGCCGTCGCCAAGGAGTGCGAGATCACCAAGGAGAAGGCGGGCAATGCCGTCGATGCGATGCTCGCGCACATCAAGACGTCCATGAAGAAGGGCGAGGAAGTTCGCATCCCCGATTTCGGGACCTTCAAGGTGACGAAGCGCGCCGCCCGCGAGGGCCGCAACCCGCTGACCGGCGAAACGATCAAGATCAAGGCGTCGAAAGTCGCGAAGTTCACGCCCTCGAAGGGCCTGAAGGATCTCCTGAACTGAGGCTGCCGACGGGCGGGCGATCGCGTCGCTCCCCTGAGCGGCATGACGGGCACGCATGGTGCCGCCTGCTTGGGCTAGGCCCCGTCGGATAAACCTCACCGATAGCGATACGTCGAAGGGGATGGCTCGCCATCCCCTTTTCTCTTTCCCCCATCTTCCAGTCGTCGCGCCGGGCCTCAGCACACGGCCGAAGCGGCCTTTGCCGCTTCACACTGTGGGTAACTTGCGGGCCGGCCTGACGTGCCGTTGACGCGACTCGGCCCCCGATCTTCCACTGGGCTCACGCAGATGATGCGGTGTTGTCAGTTGGCGTGCGTTCCCAATCGCAACGACTGTGGACACATTCAAATGGCCAAGACCGAAACGAAAGCCAAGCCGGCCGCCAAGGCCCCTGCCGCCAAGCCCGCAGCAAAGAAGCCCGCTGCCAAGGCCCCGGCCAAGAAGCCCGCGGCGAAGAAGAAGTGAGTTTGGAGCGCGCCGGACCCGTTCGCCCGTGCGGGGGTGGTCCGGCGCGCCCGTCGACCGTGTCACGCGTTCTTTTCTTCTCACGATTATGGCGTTAGGGTCCCGCCTCTGCCGGCCTTTGGCCGCGGGCGGTTAGCTCAGTGGTAGAGCGCCTCGTTTACACCGAGGATGTCGGGAGTTCGACCCTCTCACCGCCCACCAAAATCAACCCGAGATCGAGCCACTTCATCAAGGCTTGCGCACCGCGAGCCGCATGACCTTCGCCAACCCCTTGTGGCGCGAGCCTTCAGCGAGACCGATCTGCCCTTCGAGCGCCTCCACGATGACCGCGCCGGAGAGCCGGTCGAGACACTCCGCCAGCCGATAGCGCAAGTCCTCCGGTTGCGGTCCGAGCACCCCCTCCTCGCCGGCATCGCCGACGCCAAAGCCTTCGAAGACGAGCCAGCCTCCAGCGCCGAGCACCCGCCAGCCGGTGTCGAGCGCGGCTCTTCGTGTCGGCCACGGCGCCTGGAGGTAGAACAGGAAGACGGCGTCCCAGGAGCTCGCCGATTGCGGCTCCCAGTGCTCGAGATCGGCGACGATGCGCTCCACGACGACCCCGGCCCCGTGATCGAGACGCTGAGCATTCTCCGTTCCGACCCGCGAGATGTCGACGGCCGTGACGGCAAGTCCGCGTGACGCCAGAAAGCGGCTGTTGCGCCCGTCGCCGTCGGCGAGACACAACGCGCTCCTCGGCCCGAAATCC
Source organism: Hyphomicrobiaceae bacterium (assembly GCA_033764645.1). Lineage (GTDB taxonomy): Bacteria > Pseudomonadota > Alphaproteobacteria > Rhizobiales > Hyphomicrobiaceae > Filomicrobium. The sequence goes on along the minus strand of JANRIT010000011.1, from coordinate 8,920 downwards.
GACCGCGCCACGACGCCGCGCAGGTACTCGTTCGGCGCGGTGCCGAACAAGCCTTCGGGGGCTGCTGCATACTTCGCGTCCCAATCGGCCATCGCCTCTTCACCCTTCCCTTGATCACCACGCGGGCGCCCCCGCCGGGACCCTACCACTCGCTTGACTTGGCCTGCGACACCACGTAGACCACGCGCTCTGTGACACGGGGGCCGCGCACTTCCGGCCCCGCTCTAGAATGCGGGCGTAGCTCAGTTGGTTAGAGCGCCGGCCTGTCACGCCGGAGGCCGCGGGTTCAAGTCCCGTCGCTCGCGCCACTCCCGACGGGGTGGCCTCTCGATACTCCACGACCTCACCATCGCGCCGTTCGGTCCCTTGCGGCCCGCGCTCTCCGTCTGCGCCCTGCTGCCCGCAGCGCATCGCTTTGCGCTTCTATGTGGATCGCGGCTGGTTGCGGCACTGCTGTGGCTGCGCTAACACCGCTGAGGGTGCCGTGAGTTTTTGCTCGCCGCTCGGATTCCAGACACAGGCTCCTCGACACAGGTCATCTGGCCAAGGTCTCATGCCACAGCTTCTGATCGACTACCTGCCGATCGCCGTGTTCATCGGCGTGGCGCTCGTCATCGCGGCAGCCCTTCTGGTGGCGCCATTCATCGTCGCCATCCGCAATCCAGACCCCGAGAAGGTCTCGGCTTACGAGTGCGGCTTCAACGCCTTCGACGACGCGCGCATGAAGTTCGACGTGCGCTTTTATCTCGTCTGCCTGTTGTTCATCATCTTCGACCTCGAGATCGCCTTCCTGTTCCCGTGGGCCGCCGCCTTCCGCGACATCGGGCTGTTCGGCTTCTGGTCCATGATGGTGTTCCTCGCCGTGCTCACCATCGGTTTCATCTACGAGTGGAAGAAGGGAGCGCTCGAATGGGATTGATCATCCCGCCGGCTCTGACGTTCGACAGCCCGCGCGAAGGCTCGCCCGCCCCGCGCGCAGGTGCGACTGCGGCCGCCGACCCCTTCTTGGCCGACATCAACAACGAGCTCGCCGACAAAGGCTTCCTCGTCACGACGACCGACGACCTGATCAATTGGGCTCGTACCGGCTCGCTGATGTGGATGACGTTCGGTCTTGCATGCTGCGCCGTCGAGATGATGCAGGCGTCCATGCCGCGCTACGACCTCGAGCGCTTCGGCTTCGCGCCGCGCGCCTCCCCGCGCCAGTCCGACGTGATGATCGTCGCCGGAACCCTGACCAACAAGATGGCGCCGGCGCTGCGCAAGGTCTACGACCAGATGCCCGAGCCGCGTTACGTCATCTCCATGGGAAGCTGCGCCAACGGCGGCGGCTACTACCACTACTCCTACGCCGTCGTGCGCGGTTGCGACCGTATCGTGCCCGTCGACGTCTACGTTCCCGGCTGCCCGCCGACCGCCGAGGCCCTGCTCTACGGCGTGCTCCTCCTGCAGCGCAAGATCCGCCGCACCGGCACGATCGCGCGGTGAGCGCCGGTCGCGCAAAGTTCAATCGATGCTAGGCCCTGCCACCATGGACCAGACCCAGCAAGACCTCCTCAATCATCTGTCGACGAGGATGGCGACCGCCTATCTCGGCGGCTCGGAAGCCTACGGGGAGTTGACGATCAGGATCGCCCGCGAGCACGTCGTGCCGGCCTTCAAGTTCCTGCGCGATGATCTGTCCTGCCAGTTCGAGGTGCTGATCGACATCTGCGGCGTCGACTGGCCCGCGCGCGAGCGCCGCTTCGACGTCGTCTATCACCTGCTGTCGCCGCGCCTCAATCAGCGCCTGCGCGTCAAGCTGGAGACCGACGAGACGACGCCCGTGCCGAGCCTCGTCGACGTCTACGGCGCCGCCAATTGGTACGAGCGCGAGGCCTACGACATGTATGGCATTCTTTTCTCGGGCCACCCGGACCTGCGCCGCCTGCTCACCGACTACGGCTTCAAGGGCTATCCCCTGCGCAAGGACTTCCCCCTGACCGGGCACGTCGAAGTCCGCTACGACGACGAGAAGAAGCGCGTCGTCTATGAGCCGGTCAAGCTCACCCAGGAGTTCCGCGACTTCGACTTCGAAAGTCCGTGGGAAGGCCCCAACTACGTGCTGCCGGGCGACGAGAAGGCCGGCCGCGCCTGAGGGCGCGTCGCCGGCCGATGCAATCGGTACAGGGGGAATGGATGAAGGCGACGCTGCAACCGGGCGTGCGTGCCGTTCACACCTTCACGGTGTCGAGCGCCAAGACGGTGCCCTCCCTCTACCCCGAGGCGCCCGAGTTCCTCGCCATGCCGGCTGTGTTCGCCACCGGCTTTCACGTCGGCTTGATGGAGTGGGCGGCGATCCTGGCGCTCGCCCCGCACCTCGACGACGGCGAAGGCTCGCTCGGCGTCCACATCGACGTCTCCCACACCGCCGCGACGCTGCCTGGCCAGACCATCACCGTCGAAGCCGAGGTGACCGCGGTCGACGGCCGCCGCATCAGCTATCGCGTCAAGGCGCACGACGGCATCGACACGATCGGCGAAGGCACCCACCAGCGCATGGTCGTGCCCTGGGATCGCTTCCGCGCTAAGGTCAATCAGAAGGCGCATGCGGCAGGCGTGGCGCCGCTGGGCCATGAGTGAGGCGGCGTTTCATGAGCGACGCATCGACGGTTGAGATCAGCGGGCGATGCCTGTGCGGGGCCGTGTCGTTCAAGGGCGCGGCGAAAATCGAGGCCGGCGAGGACATCGCCATCGATGCCTGCCACTGCTCCATGTGCCGGCGCTGGGCTGGCGGCCCGGCGCTCTCGATCCACCTCGTTGCCGAGCCTGCCGTCGAGGGTCGCGAGAGCCTCAGCGTCTACCAGTCGTCCGCATGGGGCGAGCGCCGTTTTTGCAGCACGTGCGGTACACACCTCTTCTACGCCGCCCCCGAGCACGGATACGTTGGCGTCAGTGCGGGTGTCGTGGACCAGACCGCGAGCCTGCGTCTTACGACCGAGATCTTCGTCGACTGCAAACCCGCCTATTACGACTTTGCCAACCCCACGCGCCGGCTGACCGAAGCCGAGTTCCTCGCGATGATGGCAGGAACGCCAGCGAAAGAGTGACGCCCACATGCCCGAGACCGACATCCGCCAGTTCAACATCAACTTCGGCCCGCAGCATCCCGCCGCGCACGGCGTGCTGCGCCTCGTGTTGGAACTCGACGGCGAGGTCGTCGAGCGCGTCGATCCCCACATCGGCCTCCTGCACCGCGGCACCGAAAAGCTGATCGAGCACAAGACCTACCTGCAAGCCATCGGCTACTTCGACCGGCTCGATTACGTGGCGCCAATGAACCAGGAGCACGCCTTCTGCATGGCCGCCGAGCGGCTCATCGGCCTCGAGGTGCCGGCGCGCGCGAGCTATATCCGCGTGCTCTACTCCGAGATCGGCCGCATCCTCTCCCACCTCCTCAACGTGACGACGCAGGCCATGGACGTCGGCGCGCTGACCCCGCCTCTGTGGGGCTTCGAGGAGCGCGAGAAGCTGATGGTGTTCTACGAGCGCGCGTCGGGCTCGCGCATGCACGCCAAGTACTTCCGCATCGGCGGCGTGCATCAGGACCTGCCGGAGAAGCTCATCGAAGATATCTATGACTGGTGCGATCCGTTCCTGAAGGTGTGCGACGATATCGAGGGGCTGCTCACCCACAACCGCATTTTCAAACAGAGGAACGTCGACATCGGCGTCGTCAGCCTGGAGGAGGGCTTCGACCTCGGCTTCTCGGGCGTCATGGTGCGCGGCTCGGGCGCGGCGTGGGACCTGCGCAAAGTGCAGCCCTACGAGCGCTACGAGGAGTTCGACTTCGACATCCCGATCGGCAAGAACGGCGACTGCTATGACCGCTACTTGATCCGCATGGCCGAGATGCGCGAGAGCGTGAAGATCATGAAGCAGGCCTGCGAGAAGCTGCGCTCGCCGTCAGGCAGCGGTCCCCACGTCGCCGGCAACAACAAGGTCGTGCCGCCCAAGCGGGCCGAGATGAAGCGCTCGATGGAAGCACTCATCCACCACTTCAAGCTCTACACCGAAGGCTTCCACGTGCCCGCGGGCGAGGTCTATGCCTGCGTCGAGGCCCCCAAGGGCGAGTTCGGCGTCTACCTCGTCGCCGACGGATCGAACAAGCCCTACCGGTGCAAGATCCGCGCGCCCGGCTTCCCGCATCTGGCCGCCATGGATTTCATGAACCGTGGCCATATGCTCGCTGACGTGTCGGCGATCCTGGGTTCGCTCGACATCGTGTTCGGCGAGATCGACAGGTGAACTGGGAGGTCGGCCCATGTCGTCGGCGTTCGCGAACTGGGTGCAGGCTATCGGGTCGCTGGGCTCGGCCGTGGTCGGCGGCGTGGCGGCCTATTTTGCCCTGACGACGTATATCGACAGCGTCGGCAAGCAGGTCGACGAGCGCAAGGTGCAGGTTTTCCGCCTGCACGAGCAGTTCAATTCCGAGCCGCTGTTTTCCATCAGAAAGCGCGTCTACGCTGATATCCTGCGGTCGGCGGGTTGCAATACCACGTTCGACGCGGTGGCTGGGCCTTCCGACGTCAACGACCGTTTTGCCTTCGTCGAGTTCTTCGACGTGGTCGATGCGTGCATCGAGGCGAGCCTGTGCGACCCGCAATTGGTCGACCGCCTATTTGCCCCTTATGCGAATGGCCATTGGCCGTACCTCGACGACTACGTCGCCGGCGTCCGCCGAGCCGAGACCGGCATGCGGCTTTCGACCTGCTTCGGCACCGGCCTAGAGCGACTGGCGAAGATGCCCGTGCGCCTGAGCTGTTGACGAGGCCTTGGAAAGGCGCCGTGACCTGCGGCCTTCGCGCGAAGCAGGTTTCATTTTGCGGCGTGTGGTGAACCCTATGGTAGCTAGGGTACACCGCTCTGGTCGTTTCTGTCACGTTAGCGTTTAGGGTTGCTGGTCCGACGCTGGGCTTTTAGCGTCCTCTCAAACATGCAGGTGGATTACTGGAGCCGTTACAATGGCAAAACGAAGAGTTTTTACAGCCAAGGATGTGAATCCTTTCGGCCAGCTGGTCGGTACTAATGGCGGAGACCTGCTCATCGGTGGCCCCAAAGTGCGGCAGATACAAGGCAAGGGTGGTGACGACATTCTCCGTGGCAGCAACAGAGTAGACCTTTTGCAGGGAGGCGCTGGCAACGACACGTTGTTCGGAGGTGGAGGCAATGATCGCTTGCAAGGGGGAGCAGGTCGCGACCGATTGTTCGGTGGCGATGGTACGGATGAGTTACTGATGCGTAATCCAGGAACGATCGCGCGAGGTCAAGACGGCAATGATCGACTGCTGATCTACAACGCCAATCAAATCGTGATCGATGGTGGTCGGGGAAACGATTTCTATCTGTTGGCAGTTGATGGACCCGTGAACATCGTTGACGTGCAAGGCAACGACACAGTCCAAGCCGACCGAATATTGCAATTCACTTTGCCCTCCGGCATTGAGAACCTTCGCGTTTCAAGAATTGATCAGCCCGGGTCGTACACAGGCAATGATGGAAACAATAATCTCAACGGTTTCCAAGATCGCACCGGTTTTTTCCAGGTCGTTTGGCGTGTAGAGCTGTTCGGTGAAGGCGGAAACGATCTTTTGCGAGGAGACATCGCGCCCGATCTCCTCGATGGTGGCGAGGGAGACGATGCCCTATTCGGAAGCGAAGGTTTGGATACACTGAATGGAGGGGCTGGGCGGGATTATATGGCCGGCGGATCCGAGGATGACACTTATTATGTCGACGACGTCGGCGACGACGTCGTCGAGAGTTCCGGCACTTCCGCTGGAAACGACATTGTATTCAGCGTCATCAGCTACACCTTGAGTGCCAACGTCGAAAGGCTGACACTTTCTGGCGCCGAGGACATCGACGCTTCGGGAAATGTGTTGGACAACACCATCACTGGCAACGATGGGACGAATGTTATCGCGGGTGGCGGTGGCAATGATCTGCTGACTGGCGGTCTAGGCGCGGACATCTTCGCCTATGCATCGGTCTCCGAAAGCGGACCAAGCGCCGTAGGCGCGACCGACGAGATTACGGACCTTCAAGGCTCCGCTGGCGACCGGATCGACATTTCCGCTATCGACGCCGATCCAGTGGCGACAGGAGACCAGCCTTTCACGTGGCTGGGTCTTCTGTCATCCGCGGCAACGCCGTTTACGGTCGATCCTCAGTCAGGACAGGTGGGCTATGTGTTCAACGCCGGGTCCCGGTACGTCGTTCTAAACCTGGACACCGATGCCGAGTCTGAAATGGCGATCGAAGTGCGTGGCTCGGGCGCTATCGATGCCACTTGGATTACTCTGTAGCCGTCCAAACCAGCATGCGTAGCTCGCTACGTCACGAATTGCAGCCCCTACCGCCTCACCCCATGGCGATCCAGCCACGCGATATCTGCAGCCCCCGCTTCGCTGGTCAGCGCCTCGATGGCGCGGTAGCGGACGATGAGGTCGCGGCCGAAATCGGTCAATCGGGCCGCTGCGCCGCCCTGCCCGTGCTCGGGTGTCGCCACGGCGGGCACATCGAAGGCGGCATTGACCTGCTGCACGAAGAGCCAAGCGCGGCGGTAGGAGATGCCCATCGCCTCGGCGGCCCGCGACAGCGAACCCTCGGTCTCGACGAGTTCCAGCAAGCGGATCTTGCCCGGTCCGATGCGGGCCCCGGACGGCAGGTCGATCTGCACCTTGATGGTCAGCCGGCTGCCCCCAGAAGCAGGCGCTGGCTCGGCTGGCGTGGACGTGCGCGTGATCCGGCTGCCGGCCGCGCTCGGGCCCGCTGTCCAGGAAGTAGGCGATCGGCTGTCAGGGGCGGCGGTCATGGGCTCGCCTTGCGCGTCTTGGTTCCGGTCACTACTAACCACGCTCGACGATAGCATCCAGCCGCCCAAGCTGGGAGTATCTACTCACAAGTCCCGACGTCCTGCGCACTATTCCCTATTCCCTATTCCCTAGTCCCTACTCACTTCCCCCCACTCCCGCCCTCATCGGGCAACGTGAGCCATCGCGCGGCCAGAAACGTCGCGGCCATCGCGCCATAGCCGATCGCCCAGGTCCAGGCCGGCACACCAAAGGCGCCGACCGCGTCGACGGGCGTGAAGGCATAGCTGTGCATAAGGCCGACCGCCGACAGGCCCGCCCCGACGAGGCACCACACCGCAGCCTGCTCGAAGCGCCGCTCGATCAGATGCACGGTCGCCGCCGACAGGATCATGGCGGTGAAGATGAAACCCTGCTCCAGCGCAAAGCCGCCACTGATAAAGCTGCCGCCGGCCTCGAACTTGGCGGCAATCTCGGGCGAAAACGTCACGCCGCCCGCGCGCAGGCCGTCCTTGGCCATCAGCACGCCCCAGGCGCCGAGACCCGGCAGAAGGCCGATGACGACGGCCGGCGTATGTGCGCGCGGCGTCGCATCGAAGGCCTGCGCCGTCATGATGATGCCGATCCACAGCACGATCGCCATGCCAGCCTCGATCGGCACGAGCCAGGCGACGAGGGCGAGCGTGCCGGAGAAGCAGAGCACGGTGAAGAAGAGAGCGTTGAGCACCGAATAGCCCGCGCGCGCGCCGAGTGCCTTCCAGCCCGGATGGCCGATGTAGATCGTCGTCGGGAAGCACGAACCGAACAGCGCGGCGGCCATGGTGCCGAGGCCGTTCACCGCGAGCGACGGCCCCGTCGGGTAGCTGTCGCCGGCAGCCTCGGCCGATTCGATGTTCTGCAGCGAGCCGAGCACGCTGAAGATGCCCATCGGCACGATGACGGTCATGTAGGTAATGAGGTCGTCCGTCGTCAGCCCCGCGATGAGCGGGCCGATGACCGGTACGGGCGGATAGAAACCGATCGGCACGGCGGCAGGAGCTGACGTCGTCAGCCCCGTGACCCACGATAGGATCACGCCGATGCCGACGGCCACGAGCCCGCCCGGCAGTCCGCCGCGAAAGCGCACGCGGCCGAAGTAGACGAGGAGAACGATGCCGAGGGTCGCGAGCCCGACGATGGGGCTCGCGTATGTGCGAAACAGGAACGAGAACGAGATGAAGCCGAGCGCGATGCCCGCCAGCGTGGACAGAAGCGCAGCCCTCGGCGAGGCCTTGCGGATTCGCTCGGCGACGGCCGCGCCGACGAGTTCTATGACGCCGGCCGCAAAGCAGGCGACGAGACCCGTCTTCCAGGCGACCGCGGCGGCGGCGGCTGCATCAAGGCCACGCGCCTCGGCGGCGAGTTTCGCCGGCAGCATGACGAGAAACACGAAGGCGAACAGCGACACCGTATTGATGCCGTAGGGCAGCGCGCAGACGTCGGAGCGGCCAGTGCTGCGGGCGAGCTCCATCGCCTGCCAGGCGTAGTAGAGGTTGCCGACGACCAGCGACACGGCGGCGCCCGGCAGGATGGTGCCGAACACGAGCTCGTCGGGAAAGCCGAGCACGCCCCGGCACAACGCGACAATGACGAGAAGCTGGATGAGATTGTCGAGCGCCAGCCCGAAGAAGCCGTCGATATCGCCGCGCTCGATGAGCCGCATTCTGTCAATCCCCCGCCGTCAGCGCTGAAGCGCCGAAATTCGATCTTACCCGGGGATGAGCTTTCCACGCCCTCGTCGCGCGGACAACGGGCCGCGGCGAAGCGCGCGGGAGCACGGCGATGAGTCCGGCAGGGTGGAAGGAGCGGCTGTCCGCGGCTCAGGACATGAGCCGGCCGATCATGATGCCGACCGTGAGAACGGCGGCGGCCGAGATGGCAACCATGCCGAGCCGGCGGCTGCGCCGCACGAGCCGGCCGAGCTTGAACTGCCCCCGGCTGGCCTGGAAGTGCTCGATCACCGGTGCCGGCCCGGCCGCGTCGAAGATCTTCGAGTACGCTCGCGGCAGCGCCGTGAAGGTCACGCC
>JANRIT010000060.1:0-19520 GCA_033764645.1 Hyphomicrobiaceae bacterium | reverse complement strand
AGATCGGCGCCGTCCTCGCCGAGATCGGTGGTGTAGACGTTGAAACCTTCCGACTGCAGCATCAGCTCGATGCTCTGCGCGGTTGCGCTGTCGTCTTCGATAAGTAGGACCCGCATCCCGAATTCCTCTCTCCCCTGGCCCTTTCCGGCCAGGCTCGCTGCCCCGATGGTGAAGAGAACGCAAACAACCTTCGCCGGCTCACTGATGTTCTGAACGTTAACCCACAAGGGTTTAACAATTCTTAATTTTGTCTTGAGCCATGCTTGGACTGTGACAGATATGCCGTCAACGACGCATCAACCTGCTTGAACGCTCTTCACTGCCACCATCGGACAGGACCGGACGGCGCACACACTCGCGCGGCGGCGCGGATGCTGCGTCACCGGTGGAGTTCGTGCGAAGGCGGGAAGCCTGCTTGGAGGGAACGCGACGCGCCGGCGACTGCGGGCCCGCGAAGGCTATCGCCCGGCTCATGCGGTGTTGCCACCGCTCGCGCGCCCGTCGATTCCCCCGCCTCGGCAAGCCCCCGCGCCGGCAAACCCACACTTAACATTATTCGCGCAGGGACCCTAGAGTCGGCACCCATGCGAAAGAGGCTTGAACAAGCGATAATTCTACAACCGGTAAAGGAGTGGCTTTAGGGACACGTTAAGTCGTACATAATACGATGCGGCATTGTGGTGCGAGTGACAGGCGCGGATTGACCGGCGCCGGCGCGGACCATAGGACGGAGGGGTCCTCTCACAGGTATGGCCGGGCGATCCTCATGCTCTGGCACGGAACTTGATTAAGGTCCGGGTACGCAGGATCGCGGTGTTTGGTAGGGTAACGAGCCATGAAGTCACGAGAGACTGCACTCCGCTTGAAGCGCTTCGAGGCCGAGGAGAAGGCGCGCAAGGTCGCCGACCTCCAGCACATGATCCACGAGTTCGAGATCATGGCCCGCGACCTCGACCGCCAGATCGCCGCCGAAGAGGATCGCACCGGCGTCCGCGATCGCGCCCATTTCTCCTATTCGACCTACGCCAAGGCCGCCTCGCAGCGCCGCGACAACCTCGTTTCCTCCGTCGCCGAATTGCGCGACAAACTGGAAGCAGCCGAGCGTGAGCGCGACGATGCGATGGAGCAGTTGAGCCGCGCCGGCGTCGTCGAGCAGGAGGAGACGACGCGCACCAGCACCACGCGCCGCAACGATCGCTCACGGCCGCTGCAGTTCGGCTGAGCGGTGACGGCGGGCGACGTCCGGCCGGACAAGTCGAGACGGGCGCCGTTCGGGCGCCAGCGAAGGGCGGGCTCCGGCGCCGCCCTTTTTCGTGACCAACGCGCGTGACTGTGTCCGCTCCATTCGGGAGCCCAATGCCGAGGAGCGCTCCGCCGGGCGGCCGGAGTGTTGCCTGACCTCGTCGCGCTTTTGCCACACATGCGCCTCATGCGCTTCAGTGCGGACGCTCGATCCGGCACGCGCCGCAGCGCCGGCCTCGACCATCGCCCGCTCGAAATTCTAAAGTGCACCGAAACGCAACAGCCCGCGGAGCTTTCGACACCGATGTCCCGAGCCGCGACACCGCCGCGGACGCTCGCGGGCCTTGTGAGTGGCGCCCTGCTCCTGGGCGTCTTCGCGCCGGGCTGCGCTGGCCAGTTGAAGCCGGAAGACCTCGCCGCAGGCGCGAGCACCGCGCTGGCATCGCTGCCGAAGGCGGCGGCCAGCCTGGCCGACACCATCAAGCCGCCGGTCGGCACGCCGACGGCGATCTACACACGCGTTGCCCGCGGCATCCTGACGTGCTGGATGGGCGCTTACGGCCCCCTCAAGGGCACGCATCTGTTCCAGGCCGACGCGGACGCCGATCACAAGGGCGGCAAATCCGAGATCCGCATCCACGAACGCATTGCCGGCTCACCCAACCAGCCCGGCCGCGTTGCATACACCGTGCTGATTGAGCCTGTCGGCGAGACCGCGACCGTCGCGGCGACCAACGTGCATCTACCCGGCCCCGATGCCGACAAGCTCAGCGCCGATGTCGCCCGCTGGGCGAGCGGGGAGGAGACCTGCCTGCGCGAGGCGGTCGCCGTGGGCTGGGATGCGGAGGCGAAGACGGGCCCGCAGGCGCCACCCGCGCAAGGCACGCCGAACGTGACCCGGACCGGCAGATGAGAACCTGTGCGGCAGCATCGACCCGAGGCTGGCCGGATCGGTGCCCACGAGGCCCATTCAGCCGCCGCGGTATTTCTGGAGTTGCGTTGCCCTGAGGCCGGGCAGGCCATGCCGGTCGATCGAACGCTGCCAGGACAGGAACTCGTCGACCGTCAGCTTGTAGCGCTCGCAGGCTTCCTCGATGCTGAGCAACCCGCCACGCACGGCGGCGACGACTTCGGCCTTGCGGCGGATCACCCACCGCTGGGTGTCCTTGGGCGGCAGATCGGCCACCGTCAGCGGGCTGCCGTCGGGCCCGATGACATAGCGCGCACGCGCGCGCAGGCTGGGGTCGGTCATGGTACGCTTCACACTCTTTTTGACGCCTGACATGGTGATAAAGGACCGCGATTAAATTGAGGCTAAGCAAGACGATGAACAGCCGGCTAACCGGCGCCTCACCATCGGCGGAAGACTTTGAAATTATTGCTCGATCACTGCCTGTCGTTTCGCTAGAACACAGTCTGCGCCATGGCGCGGCAAAGGTCGCGCCGTAGCGTTCTGAAATGCGCACGGGAGCTGTGCAGGCAGTCCGGCATGAAGCCGGCGAAACGGAAGCATAAACTGCTCTTACAGCACCAGTTACAATGACTTGGGACGTCACCTTGATGGAGAATATCAGCAAGCTGTCGACTTGTGAAGCCGGGACCGTCACCGCCGCGGCAAGCGGGCCGCGTCGCCGCGTCGTCGTGGCCATGTCCGGCGGGGTGGATTCCTCCGTCGTCGCCGCTCTCATGAAGAAAGCCGGCCATGAGGTCATCGGCATCACGCTGCAGCTTTACGATCACGGCGAGGCAACGGCGCGCAAGGGAGCCTGCTGCGCCGGCCAGGACATCCATGATGCCCGTCGCGTCGCCGAGGTCCTCGACATCCCCCATTACGTGCTCGATTACGAGGAGCGCTTCGCCCGCTCGGTGATCGACAACTTCGCCGACAGCTATCTGTCCGGCGAGACGCCGATCCCGTGCGTGACATGCAACAGCGAGATCAAGTTCTCCGACCTGCTCGACACCGCGGCCGAGCTTGGCGCCGATGCCCTGGCAACAGGTCACTACATCCGCCGGCGCGAGGGTGCGAACGGGCCCGAGCTTGCCCGCGCTGCCGATGCCGATCGCGACCAGAGCTATTTCCTCTTCGCGACGACCCGCGCGCAGCTCGCCAGGCTGTGGTTCCCGCTCGGCGACCTGCCCAAGGCCGAGGTGCGTTCCATGGCCCGCGACCTCGCCCTGCCCGTCGCCGACAAGGCCGACAGCCAGGACATCTGCTTCGTGCCGACCGGGCGCTACGCCGAGGTGATCGAGAAGCTGAAGCCGGGTGCCGTCGTTCCCGGTGACATCGTCCATGTCGATGGCCGCGTGCTCGGTACCCACAAGGGCATCATCAACTATACGATCGGCCAGCGCCGCGGCTTGGGCATCCCCGGTCCCGAGCCCCTGTTCGTCGTGCGCCTCGATGCCGAGCGCAACGCCGTGGTCGTCGGCCCGCGCTCCTGCCTCGAGACCCGCACCATCGCCCTGCGGCAGGTCAATTGGATCGGCGACGGCACGTTCGAGGAAGCAGCCCGCCAGGGCCTCGAGATTCATGCCCGCGTCCGCTCGACACAGGCGCCGCAGCCAGCCACTGTTTTCGCCATGGAGAGCGGCCGGGGAAGCGTCGTGCTGGCTGACGCGGCCGGCGGCATCGCAGCCGGCCAGGCATGCGTTTTCTACGCCGACGGCAGCCCCGACGCGCGTATCCTCGGCGGCGGCGTCATCAGCGCCACGTCGGCCAATTCAGTCTCCGCCGGCGCGGCGTCAGCTTGACGCGGCACGGCAGCCTACCTATAGAACCCGCTCCCGGCGACGGTCCGTGCCGGCGGCGCGGCGGAGTAGCTCAGCTGGTTAGAGCAGCGGAATCATAATCCGCGTGTCGGGGGTTCAAGTCCCTCCTCCGCTACCAATCGCCCTTTTCGTGCTGTCGCATCCGCTGTCGCCGAGGAGCGCGGAGCCTCAAGGCGCCGCTCATGCTGCCAGCCGAACGACTGACGTTCTCAGGAACTCCTTCTCGGAGTAGGGGCTGTCGAAGGCGACCGCCACGCTCAGTCCGAACGGCGGCTCGTCGATGTAGACGCCCGAACCGAGCGGGATGCGCACCGCAATGCCGTGTGCGATGTCGAGATTGGCGGCGACGAACCGGACGGGCAGCGACTCGGTGATGACAGCGACCCGATAAAGACGGCGAACGCGTTCGAGAATGCGCGCGATTTCCCCATTCGACAGATGCTGGAGCACCTGCCTGATGGTGACGAGATCGGCGCGCGGGGGATCCTCGTCGACCGCATTGCACTGGGCGAATGCGACGCCCGGCCGGGCGTGCACGTCACGGTGCCAGCCGATCACGTTGCCGGCCACGTCGACGCCCGTGTACCCGATGGGGCGGTCGAGCCTTGCCAGGATGCGAGAGGCGACCTGGAAATCACCACAGCCTATATCGACCCAAGTGCCGAGCGAAGCATCGGCGCTGATGAGATCGACGACGCGATCCTCGTAGCCACGGCTCATGGCCGCCGACGAGCCGTCGCCGGAGTAGAACGGCGCGCCATTGCGGGCCCGGCCCCACTTGCCTTCCGCATAGATTTTGTCGAACGTCTCGGCGACCGAGAGCCCTTGCGACCACGCCTGCCGCCGTCGGAACTTGGCAGCGCTGCGCTGACGCTGGCGCCATTGCTGCAACCCGCCGATCCACTGTCGCAACATGACAGCACTCCGATGATCCCTGCCCGCCGCATCCTAGCGCAACGGCGGGTCCATCGGAATTTGCGTCGGCGCAACCATCCACAGCAGGCACGCTGGCGCCGCGCACAGGTGGCCGTGGCCGTATCGCGCAGCGCCGCCGGACCAGCATCGGGTCAGGCCCGGACCCCGCTCATGCCGCCGCCGGCGCGGAGATGAACGCGCGGCGGCGCGAACGGCACCTCATGTCCGCTTGATGGCGAAGCTTGCGACGTATTCCTCGGGCTTGGCCGGATCGAACACCTTGCCCATCACCGAGAAGGTCTTTGTCGTCGCCTCCGGCGGGGTCAGCCCCGCCTCCTTCATCAGGCGCACGGCATCGGTCTGCAGGAACACCTCGCGCGCCACTGCCTGATAATCGACGTCGCCCTTGAGCTGCCCCCAGCGCTTCATCTGCGTCAGCATCCAGACGGCGAAGCTCTCCCACGGGAAGGGGTCGAAGGTGACACGGTCAGGGTCGGTCTTGATGTTTCCGAGCCCATCGGCGTAGGTGCCGGTCAGCACCTGCTCCAGCACGGTGACCGGCGCGTTGAGGTAATTGGCCGGCGCGATCGCTTCGGCGATCTGCTTGCGGTTCTCGGACTTGGAGGCGAAGGCTGCCGCCTCGATGATCGATCGCAAAAGCGCGCCGTAGGAATTGGGCGAGCCCGTCACGAACTCCTTGCTCGCCGCGAAGGCGCAGCACGGATGGCCGTCCCAGATCTCCTTGGACAGGATGTGCGTGAAGCCGACGCCGTCGAAGATCGCGCGCTGGCACACGTTGTCGGGGGCGAGAAAGCCGTCGATGTTGTCGGCGCGCAGGTTGGCGACCATCTCCGGCGGTGGCACCGAGCGCAGCTGCACGTCCGTATCCGGGTCGAGCCCGTGCTCGGCGAGGTAGTAGCGCAAGAGATAGTTGTGCATCGAATAGTCGAAGGGGATGGCGAACTTGAAGCCCTTCCAGTCCTTCGGATCGCGCTTGTCCTTGTGCTTGATCGACAGCGTGATCGCCTGCCCGTTAACATTCTCGATGGCCGGCACCGTGAACGGGATGGGCGCCGAGCCGAGGCCGAGCGAGATAGCGAGTGGCATCGGCGAGAGCATGTGGGCGGCGTCGTATTCCTTGTTGAGGGTCTTGTCGCGCACGACGGCCCAGCCCGCCGTCTTCACGACCTCCACGTTGATGCCCTGCTTGGCATAGAAGCCCATCGGATGGGCCATGATGATCGGCGTGGCGCAGGTGATCGGAATGAAGCCGACCTTCAGATCCTTCTTCTCGGGCGGACCGCCCGCGGCGAGCACGTCTGTCGCCGTCGCGAGCGGGAAGATGTGGGCAAGAGCCGCCGCTGCGGTGGTCGCCCCGACCGCCTTCAGGAAGGCGCGCCGCTGCACCGGGTTGGGGAATACGGCACGCATCAGGCCGGCTTCGACGACGCGCCGCAGACGGGCCTCCTCGTCGGCCGCCGACAACAGATCGTGTTCGGCGTCGCTGGCGTGGCGGCCGCAGCGGCAGCGACGGGCATGAACGCCGTCTCGTGTGCCATTGGTGCCATGGGTGTCACGGAGATCATCTGTTGTCGACATGGGCTACTCCTGAACGATCCGAGAATGCCGGACCGCGACGATGCGTGGACGATGCGGGCAGGTGGCAGCGCAAGCCATCAGCCAGCGACCCGCGCGATGATGCGTTGGGTGATTGCTTCGAGTTCGGCGGCGATTTCGCTCATGCCGGGATAGCTGGCGAAGGCCGCCGCGACATCGGGGTGGCGCAGGCTCACGCTGCCATCGGGTCCGGCCATCGCGACGACCTTCAACGGTGCCTCGACGATCGCCGCCGGGTTGGCTTGCAGCAGCCGCGACATGAAACGAGGATGGAAGTAGAAGATCTGCCGCGCCGGCCGGATGGCAAATCCGCCCTTGGCCAGCAGCATCTGCGGATCGAGCTTGGCGACGACCCACAGGTCCTCGGCGGCGACGGCTTCTTCGAGTGCCGCGACGGTTGCCTCGAGGTCGAGCGGCGAGGTGTAGACTCTCTGCCGGCCCGGACCGTGGGCGCCGTCGGCGGCATAGGCGATCGTTTGCAGGTCCATCGTTCCCCCTGGCCATCGCCGGGATGGCATTCCCCCTCCCGGTCGGCGACCATGCCGACCGGGTCGCGAACTCGCTCTCGATGCGTCTCTCAGCCAGCCATCTTGTATTCGGCCATCATCGGCACCGGCGCGCCCTCCTCGATCGGCAGGCTCGGATCGCGCGACCACTCGTTCCACGAGCCGAAGTAGATGCTGACCGACTTGATGCCGGCCTCCTTGAGGGCGACGAACGTGTTGGAGGCGCGCGCCCCCTTGAAGCAGTAGAGGATCACGGGCGTGTCGGCGGTGATGCCGACGGTGGCGCATTCGGCGAGGATCTCGACGCGCGATTTGAACATCTGGCCCGACGCGGTCGGCTTCATCATCCGGTACCATTCGAGCCAGCGCGCGTTCGGCAGCCGGCCCTTGCGCGGACAGAAATCCTTGCCATAGGGCGAGGAGCTTTCGCCCGTCCACTCGTCGACGTCGCGCACGTCGAGCTTGACGATCGTCGGGTTGTCGATCGCCGCCTTCATCGCCTCCTTGTCGGCGATCAGCACGGCAGCCGATGTGTCGACCGGGAAGGTCTTGGCAACCGGGCTCGGCACCGCCGTCGACAGCGGCTTGCCGGCAGCAGCCCAGGCGGCGAGCCCGCCGTGTAAGACCTTCGCCTTGGTGTAGCCGAGCGCCTGCAGCAGGAAGTAGCCACGGCAGGACTGGCCGAAGCCCGAGGCCATCGACTGCTCGTAGATGACCGCCGTTTCGGCACCCGACAGCCCGGCAGCCCCGAACGCCTCGGCGAATTTGGTGTAAAGCTCGGCCAGTCCCTCCGCCGTCGACGTCGACAGGTAGGTGAAGATCTCGTGCATGTTGACGGCGCCGGGGATGTGGCCGGCGGCGTAGCTCTTCGGATCGCGGGTGTCGATGATGACGACCTTGTCGACGGAGATCAGCGTCGACAGCTGTTCGGGCGAAATCAGGACGGTATCGGCCATGGGACGGTTCCTCGTCGAAGGGTTGGGGCATATCGCGCCGACCACGATGAGCGCTGAGCGCCATGACGTGACCGGAAGGTCTCCGAATCTGAGCGCTTCCTGTTCCGGCTCGTTGGCCGCATGTTTTTTCAGGCTCCGGCCGCGTCGAGGTCGGCCAGCATCTTCTTCAGTTGCTTGGTTGCCGGGGTGACGATGGCGACGAAGTAGGCTTCGCGCAGTCGCCGTTGCGCGGCGCCGGCCCGCACGTAGCCGCGCGCGCCGGAGAACAGCATGGCCGCCTGCGCGGCCCGCAGCGCGAGCGCACTGCCAGCGAGGCGCACCTCGAGCACGCGCCGCCAGACGCGCGGATCGTCCGAGTAGGGATCGGCGGCGAGCGCCAGCGTCTCGGCCTCGATGCGATGCAACTCCGCCTCGAGTTCGTCCGGCTGATCCTCGAGATAGCAATTGACGTGGCCGAGGCTCGTGTGCATGCGCCGCTGGATATCGATGCAGCCGCGCACCACGCCGAGGGCCATGCCCATCTGCAACAGGATGAAGCCCTGCCGCACCCGCTTGACGAACGGCTCGGCCGGATCGGCAAGGATCAACTCGTCGCCGATGAAGGCATCGCGGATCTGCACCGCGTACGTCCCGGTCCCGTCGAGCGCCAAATGCTCGCCGGCTTCGACGAGGCCGACGCCGGGATGATCGCAAGGGATCATCGCCATGACCCGGCGCGGCGCGGGTCCATCGATCTCGAAGACCGTGCCGAAGGCATGATCGGGCCCGAGGTTCGACACCCAGGGCAGCGCGCCCTTGACCTGATAGCCGCCGGCGACCCGCACCCCCCTCAGGCGAAACTTCTCGATGCCGAAGAAGGACTTCATCGGGTTCGACAAGCCCGTCCCGCCGAGCTTGTCGGCGCTGGCCGCCGCGCCGGCGAAGCGCTGGCGCAAGCCGGCATTTTCGGTGTTCTCCGCATACCAGGCGAACGTCGCCTGGCACCACGCACAGAACGCCGTCGACAGGCACTCCCGGCCCGCCAGCGCCATGGCCTGGATAGCCGCGCCGAGGTCGAGCACGCCGTCGTTGGCCGACGGGATGTGTGAGCGGAAGGCACCCGCCGCGCCGAGCTTGCGCAGGACGTCGCCGGGATAGACGTTGTCCTCGTCGATGGCACGCACGAGCGGCGCCAGGTCGGACTTGACGACGAGGGCCACCCGGTCGAGCACGTCGTCTGGCCCGGTGTCTGGCCCGGTCGCGAGCGCAGGCGCGCTCGACGGGGTCGGCCGCGATGCGAACGGCAGAATGCTGGCGAAGCGACCGGCAATGGACATGAGACCTCCGATGAACAGCCAGCCGTCAGCCGGCCGGGAGCGTGGCGCTCGCCGCCCGGCGCTGTAGGATCACTTCATCGCGACTTCGAGATTGACGGGCCGGGTCATGGTGTTGGCGACGGGCGACCAGACCTTGGCGTGGGCGATGAGCGCTTCGAGTTCCTCGCGCGGGCGGTCGGCTTCGAACGTCACCTTGGCGCGGATGTCGGTGAAACCGACAGGCTTCTCGGACAGATCGCCCGTGCCCCAGACAGCCGTGATGTTGAGGTCGCCCTCGAGCTCGATCTCGAGCTTGTAGACGGTTATGCCGCGCGCCACCGCGTTGGCGTGGATGCCGACGGCGAGACAGGAGCCGAGGGCCGACAGCACGGCCTCCGACGGGTTCGGGGCCGTGTCGTCGCCGAGCAGGCCCGGCGGTTCGTCGACGATGTAGGGGGGCAATTCGCGGATGAAGTTCAGGTGCCGGAAGCGGCCTTCCGCAACAGTCCGGCACTTCAGCGTCTTGATCACGTCGGGGTTGGCCTTGCCGGCCGCGATCAGCTTCTCGAGACCTTCGCGATCGATCGGCGTGAGGCATCCGGTTGGCGCCGTCTGCGGTTCTGGCGTCAGGCAGCCGGTCACCACTGTCTTGGCGTGGGCAGTCATCGGGTTCACTCCTCTTATCGCGTTCGCCGGCCGCGCGCGGCACCTTCGGCAAACCAGCACAGAAACAGACCGTTCTGTAGGAGCAAGCGACGTGCCAGTCGTTTACGAATTTATAACCCGCTGTCATGACTTAGATTTTTTCGTGAGGCGAAGAGCGCGCGCTGCTCGGCTGCCGTATCGTGCGGCAAATCTCTCAGCTGGTGGCGCGCGTTCGGGCAGTGTCCACACGCCTCGTCGCGGAACGCAGCCGGCTCGTGCTATGCAGCACTGGAGCGCTTGTCGCAGACCGTCGAGGAGCCCCGTCGATGCCGCCGGACGCCCATCATGCAAAGCTTGACGACAGTCCTCGTGGCCGGCTGATCCAGGCAGCGACGGAGTTGTTCTGCCAACGCGGCTTCAACGCGGTGGGCGTCGATGCCGTCGTCGAGTTGGCAGGCACCGCCAAGACCACGCTCTATAAGGTGTTCGGCTCGAAGGAGCAGCTCGTCGAGGCCGTTCTCGACAGCCAGGGGGAGGCGTGGCGCGACTGGTTCATCGGCGCGATCCGAGCAACCGGCGATAGTCCCCGCGCGCGGTTGCTCGCGATCTTCCCGGTGCTGCGCCAGTGGTTTCGCCAGAAGCGCTTCTACGGCTGCCCGTTCATCAATGCGGTAGCCGAACACGACAAGACGAGCGACCGGCTGCGCCAGCTTGCCCTGAGACACAAGTTGCAGGTCCTTGCCTTCATCCGCGACGTCGCCGTCGAGGCGGGCGTCGCCGAACCCGACCGCCTCACCCACGAAATCGCGCTGCTCATCGACGGCGCCATCGTGGCGGCCATGATCACCAAGGACCCGGGCGTCGCCGATGTCGCCCAAAAGGCGCTGACGACCCTGCTCGACGATCAGTTGCGCGGTGTCGCGCCAGCCCTGAGTTGAGGTCTTTGACACGACCGACGCGAAGGCGGCCGGACACCGCCCGGCCGCCCTGTCGATTTTTCCCTCGTCGCGAAGCTTAGCCCGCCAGCCTAGCCCCGCCGCACTGGGCGCCGTGCACCCGCACATCCGCTTCGCCCAGATGCAGGCCGAGCGTCTGCAGAAGTTCGTGCACGACCGCGTCGAGCGGCGCGGCGACACCCCCGAGCAGCGTTGCGACCGTGGTGCGAAGTCCCGAAGGCACGCCGATGCCGAGCCCGACGACTTCGACCGACAGATTGAGATTGCGCACGAGCGAGGTCACCAGCGTCTCGATCGCATCCGACGTCTCGGCACGCTTGATGACGCCGTTCTCGATATCGTCGGCCGTGAAGCTGAGCGAGGTTTCCGTCGTATTGGTCGCCTCCACCAGCGCCGACCCCTTCACGCGAACCAGCGGCAGGCTCAGAATGTTGGCCTGTCGGACGTAGGCTGGCGCATCGAGATCGGACCAGTCGTTGCCGGTCTCGCCGATCCACGCCGTGACGATGCCCGGCGTGACGGCGATCTCCGCGCCCGCAGCCCCTTCGACCGTGCTCTCGCAACTCGTGCTGGCGAGCCGCGCCCTGGCGTGCGCCATGTCGATGGCGATCGGCAGCCGCAGCGAGACGCCGGGCAGGAGCGAGCCGCCTGCAACCTGCGCGATGAGCCGCAGCCGCGTCTGCGCCGTGTAGACGCTGGTGCTGGGGCCGCCGGCCGCCGCCCAGGAGCCGTATTGCGGGCGCTCGCCCACGTCGATCTGCAGCTTGAGCGAGGTGAGGCCGGGAATGCTGACGCCGAGGTCGATCTCGACCTGACGTTCGCCGTTGGCGATCTGCACCGCCGACGTCGCGAATTCCATCGCGTTGAAGGTCGCGCCCAGCCCCGACCCGACGCTGCCGATCTCGAACGCGCCGAGATCGCCGAGCGCGATCATCTGCTCGAGCGGCAATTCGAGCCCCAGGTTCGTCGACGTCAGCAGCAAGGACGTGATGGCCGCCGCCGCCGTCGTATCGCCGTTCGCCGCAGTCACGGCCGCCATGGCGCGCAGCCAGTCGCCGAGCGTGACGTCGGAGGCGAGCACGGTGTCGTAGGTGCCGGCCGTGATGCCGATCTCACCGGCCAGCGCCGTCAATTGATCCCCAAGTGAGATGTCGGCATCGACGAGCGCGTTGTAATCCATCACCGTCAGATTGACCGAGCCGCCGGTGAGCGCGCCGAGCACCTGGTTGGGAAGCCCGCCGCGCACCGCGAGCAGCCGGCTGCCGACCGAGAAGGTGGCGGACGCCGCCGTCGCCGCGATTGAGCGGACCGAGATGGCGGCGTCGTCGGCCATGAAGATGCGGGCGAAGAAGTACGGCCGCCGCGTCGTGAAGGCGACCTCCACGGCATCGTGCGGGCTCATGCCGGGCTCGAAGCGATCGGTGTGGTGCACGTTGGGATCGGGCAGATAGCGGCCCGGCGTCACGGTCAGGGATTCGATCGCGCCGACGTCGTTGGCGAGAAGCGTCGCCCGCGCCGCCGCCTCGGCGTTCGCCATGTCGGCGGCAGCCGCCAGAGCCGCGAGATCGACCGCGCCCTGCGCGGTGCGCCGCTCGGTGAAGAGATAGCCGCCGTCGACGGCGATCGCCGCGGTCGCGAACAGGACGGGCAGGCTCGCCGCGAACATGATGGCGATGTTGCCGCGCCGGTCGCCGCACCAGCGGCTGAGGAGGCCGCGGCCTGCCATCGGCATATCGGCCGTGCTGGCCGTTGCAGAAATCGGAGAGAAGGAACGCAGCATCTCAGTATCCTCCGCGCTTGATGGTGGCCACGCGCTCGATGGTGGACTCGGGCAATGGAATGAGGTTGGCGAAGCCCCAGATGGGCAGGTTCGTGGCATCGAAGCGGACGGCGACGCGGAACTGCGTCACGTCACCCGGCAGCGGACCCGCAACGACCGACACCCGCGACGCATCGAGCAGCGGATAGGAGCCGGCATTGCGCCGGATATGGTCCTCCGCGATCGTCACGCGCTCGGCGTCACTCAAGCCAGCGACGGCAGCGCGCGCCGCGTCGGCGGCAAGCTGGGCAGTGCCATGGGCGGCGCCGAGATAGATGCCGTAGGCGAGCATCGCGATCAGCATGAGCAGAAAGACCGGGGCGACGACGGCGAACTCGACGGCGGCCGCGCCGGAGCGATGGCCCAGGAAGGCGCCCGCATGTCCGGCGCGGCCCTGTCTGTCCGGCGCCGGACGGCTGTTTAGGCCAAGGGGCCGAAGCCGGCCGGCAACACTTGAAATCGGTCGCCACACTCTGCGGGATGCTATACCCTGAGTTGCACAAACAGTAGGCTGTGCAAAATATAGGCAGGTCAAGTCTTTTCCTGTGCCGACGATAGGTCTGTGAAAGTCTGCCATAATACACACCTCGGTGCTGCACTGATCGCTTGCCCGAGAGCATGTGGTACGCGAGAAAAGAATGCAAAAATTCGAATTAGTTCTGGGCAATAGTAGGCTAAACGGCAGGCGAACGTCAGCAGTCAGATAAACATGTACTCAGCACAACCGTAGAGCACCTTGCATATTGCCTTAATTGTCATTGGTCATATGTCAGATAGATGACTATTGGATACTGGTATCGATACGATTTCCGCAACATATCCTTCGGCAATGTAATCGGGTAACATGCAAATCACCGTATGCTTGCAAGTAAGCGGCGCACAACCCACCCTCATGCCGTGAGATAATGCAACACTGTTTCTGCGCAGGAGAAACATGGGCATGCCAGAAAGAAGCATATTCCAGACGCGAAGCCTCTACTTATTGGTGTATGACGAGTTGGCCATGCGGATCTCGTCCGGCGTGTGGAAGCCGGGCGCGCTGCTGCCGAGCGAGCAAGAACTCGCCGCCGAGCTCTCCGTCAGCATCGGCACGGTTCGCAAGGCACTTGCCGAGCTTGAAGGCCGACATCTGATCGAGCGGCGGCAGGGCCGTGGCACGTTCGTGGTCGACCAGGATGCCGACCGCGTCTGCGAGCGCTTCAGCAACTTCTGCAACAAGGATGGCCGTCGCATCGCCGGCATCATCAAGCTGAAGTCGCTGACGCTCGAACCTGCTTCGACCGAGGAAGCCCAGCTCTTCCGGCTGCCGGTCGACACGGACTGCATCCACATCCACCAGATCCGCGTTCATCACGAACATGTGTTCATGAGTGAGCACGTCGCGATGCCCGCCTCTTTGTTCAAGAGTGTGCGCCGGATCGAAGACATGCCGCGCAACCTGGGCAGTCTCGCCCAGCGCCATGGCGTCATTCTCGAGAACGCCGTCGAGCAGGTCGTCGTATCGCCACTCACGGTGGAGGCCGCGCACGATCTCGGCCGCCAGCCGGGCGAGCCGGCGTTGTTCGTGCGCCGCGTCGTGTATGCCGCCGGCCACCGGCCCATCCACGTGCGCAGCGGCTTCTGCTGGCTCAACGAGCACACGAGCTATCGCGTCGGCCTCGGCTGATCGGCGCGGACGGCGAAGGTATCAGCGACGGCTTTGTCGCAATGCGAAAAGCGCCAGCCAACTCACGTTGGCGGGCGCTTTCTCACATCGATGCTGACATTTGGTCGGCCGCATACCAGACATTTGCTGGCGGATGACAAGAACGCCCGGCGTTTCGATCACCCAGATCAGGGGCCGACTACGTGTTTACCGTCCCATCAGCGGCAGTCGTTCGAAGCGCGCCGATCACGGGCAGTACCAGACCGGCCCGATGGAGAAGCAGCCCCGCAGCGTCGGCCGACCGGGCCCGCGCCAGCGCTTGCCGCAGGCGACCGGCGTGCGATTGCGACCGACGTGACGGTGGTAGGCCCTGACCCCGCCCCAGCGCGGCACGGGCCCCCACGCGCAGCCCCAGTGTCCGGCGTGAACCTGGATCACCTCGCTGGCGGGTGTGCTGTGCTCGAGCGCGTTCAGCACCCCCGCGCCCGGTGCCGCGAGCACTGGAGTTGCGCCCGCGACGGCGGCGAGCAGGGTCATGGCCATCAGTGTATTGCGCATGCGTCGTCTCCATAGCTGCCTGTTGACCGGCGGTCTCCAGCCGACGCCCGCATAAAGGCCGGGCGGGTCCTGGTGCCAATCCCTTGAACGGCGGGTGGCCCCGATGGCCGAACCGCCGCGTACCGGTTCAGGTGCACAACGGGCCAGCCAACCGGCGGTTCCCGCATCAGTGTGCAAGCCGTTGCGCCAGCCATTCGGCGAGTGCGGAAAACTCGATGGCCGCCGATGGGCTCATGCCGCGCGCGCGCACGTGACCATGCGCCAGGTCGCCTGCAGTGCGCAGTTCAGAGAGCCCCCCGACCTCGATGAGTCTGCGATGAAGCTCGACACCATCGTCGCGCGCGGGATCGTGACCGGCCACCGTGATCAGCGTCGGCCCAAGACCCGACAGGTCGCCGGCCAGAAGCGGCGCTGCCCGCGCGTCACGCGCGTGGACGTCGCCGCGCGTATAGAGCCGCCAGTATTGGGCGAGTACCGCAGCGGTCAGCATCGGCGCCTCGGCGTTCTCGACGTAGCTCGGCAGGTCGGCCGCCGTCGTCAAAACGGGATAGACGAGCGCGAGTGCCGCCGGCACGCGAAGGCCGGCATCGCGCCGCGCAAGGCTCGCGGCGAGCACGAGCGCCGCCCCAGCGCTGTCACCGGCGACAGCGACACGCCCCGCATCGACGGCACCGATCCCACCCTGGTCCATCACGTGGGACAGCGCCGCCACCGCATCCTCGAAGGCGGCCGGAAACGGATGCTCGGGAGCCAGCCGGTAGTCGACGGCAACGGCGACAGCCCCGGTCGCCGCCGCAAGCTCCGCGACGATACAGTCGTGACTGTCGAGCGAGCCGAGCGCGAATCCGCCGCCGTGATAGTAAACGAGACCCGGTGCGCTGCCGCGTCCGGTCTCCGCCGGGCGATAGACGCGCAGCCCGATCGGGCCATCGACGCCCGGACAGGTCTCGTCCGACACATCGAGGCCGGATGGTCGCGGCCGGCGGAACAGCGCTGCGACGTTTTCGTAGGCCACCCGCAGCGCCGGAAGATTGTCGGCTTCGAGGGGCAGCGGCGCCGAGCGCGCGTCGGCGGCCGCGGCGAGTGTGATGAACCGTTCCATGCCTGCGCACAGCCGGCCCGGCGCCGCTGCGCCCCCGGCTACCGCGTGTTTGAACTCCGGCCCCTCGCACTCCGGCTCCATCAGGCGCCCGCCGCCTCGATGACCGAGCGCATATCGCGCATGGCCGCCTCGATCGCTCCGGCAAAGCGCGCGCTGTCGGTCAGCGGGCTCGAACGGAAGCTCGTGACATTGAGATTGATGTGGTCGCCCTTGATGATGTAGCCGATGCCGTAGCCGTCCGGACAGACCGGGCCGAAGTGGTTGACGAAGCCCAGTTGCATTGGAAGTTGCGCCGTCGAAAGCTCCCAGCCGCGCGTATAGATTTCCTGGCTGAACAGACGGGGCATGTCCTCGGGCGCGACACCGGCCTCGCCGGCGATGAGGCGCAGGCCAAGGAGGTGCCGGTCTGAGCCGTGCGCCGCCGAGGCGTCCTTGCCCCGCTTGCCGTGCTCGGCAAAGGCGAGCCGCAGCAGTTCAGCCTTGCGCTGAGCACTCGCCGTCGCATCGTCCATCGCCAGCACGAACGCCTTCGCCTCGTTCGAGGCCGTGCGGATGGTCTCGGTCCGCCCGCCACGGAACGCCCGCGTGGAGGCTGCCTCGTAGGTCTTGGGCAGACGCCCATAGAGTCGCTGATAGGCGAGCATGAAGGACATCTGCACAAAGGGATCGGGACCTGTCTTGAAGGTCTTGATGCGATCCTTGCCGAAATCGGCGTAGTGCAGGACGACGAGATCCAGATCGCCGGTCAGCCGCTCGTACGTGGCTGAAGCCGCTGCGATCGCCGCCCGCGTGACGTCATCGAGGTTGAAGGTGAGTTCGAGCGGGTGGGGGATAGAAGTGTCGGCCGCCGGCGGATAGGCCTCGGGCGCCTCCCCGATGGCTTCGATCAGCGGCACCCACGCCCCCGCATCCACCGGCGAATGCTCGCCATGCAGAGTAAAGCGGCCATCCGCGTCGATGACGAGGTGGAAGCTCTTGTCATGCCAGCGCCCGCCCTTGGGTCCGTGAAGTCCCGCGCGGGCGAGGTCGGCGAAGCTCGCGTAGGACGCATCGTCGAGCGCGACGAGGAACAGAGCCCGGTCGATGCGGTCGAGCACCTGCCGGTTGACTGCATCGCGCGCCAGGTGGTCGCGCGCCTTGGCCCACGTCGCCCTGTGGTCGGCGGTCAGGACAGCGACGGGCTCGGCCATGCCGGCGCTGTCGGAAGCGGCGATGACACGGTCGAACTGCGCGCGCAGGACGTCCTCGGCGATGACACGCCCCGAGGCGTCGAGCACGTCGAACACATAGAGGCGGCAGTTGCGGATCGCGACGATATGGTGGCTTTCGGGCCCACCGAACGTGGCGATGCGGTCAGCACCCACGCCGGGATAGCGGTTGGTCGCGTAGAACCGCTTCAACAGGGACATGTCGAAGCCGGAGCCGTCCTTTTGCACTTCAGGTGGCAGCGTCTCGTCGCGGATGGCGACGAAAAAGCGAGCCGCGCCCGCCGTGAGGCTGGCCGCCCGGCCAGCCTGATCACCCGGCGCGACGCGCGCGTCCGTCGAGATGCCGATCGACGAATTGACGATGAGCGGTTCCTGGAAGCTGAGATAGGCCCAGTCCTCCCACCAGCCGGAAAGCCAGTTGTCCATGCGCGCCGCCCGCTCGCGCAGCTTCTGGTCGAGCCGCCGACCGACGCCACCAGCCGCGATGAGCTCGCCCATCGCCGCTGTCACATCCGCGAACGTCTGTTGATCGACGAGCGGCTCGACGCTGGCGAGGTAGCGCGCCGCCGTTTCCTCGAGCGGCGGCACCGGCAGCGGCGGCAGCGTCGCATCGAGCGCGAAAGTCGAAAGTCGGCTGGTCATCGTCAGTTCCCCCCGTTTTGGTCATGGGCGATGCTCCCCGGCGGAAGCCATCACTTGCTCAGGTCGCCGCCGCAAGGGCACTGGCGAGCGCGCCGGGCGTGGCATGCTCGAGCACCAGGGCCAGCCGCACGTCGCTCCCCTCCGCCAGCCGTCGCTTCAAGGCGAGCGCGAGGCGGGCTGCCGTCAGACTGTCGCCTCCCAGATCGAAGAAATCGCTGTCGGCCGCAAGCCCGTCTCCGCCTAGCACTTCGGCGTAAGCCTCGAGCACGTGGCGCAGCAGCTCGCCCTCATCAGCCACCGTGTCTGGAATGGGCGGGGCGTGCGTATGGATCGAAGGGGGTGCTGCCCCCGCGCTGATCGACCGCGCGGCGAACTGCCCCTGGTCGCCCGCACCCCTGACACACCACGCGCGCCGCCGGCGTTCGAGATCACTGCCGGCGACGGCAACTCGGGAAAGCCTGGGCTCGCCCAGTATCGTCTCCAGTGCTGCTACGCCCTCCTGCCGCCCCAGCGCGAAGGCCCGCGCCCGCCTCTCCCATACCGGCGTCTGCTCGCGGCCGTAATCGAAATTCCAGTCGTCCCAGTCGATGGCGATCCACTGGACAGGGCCGTTGCAAGCACCTTCCGCGATGGCATCGAGATAGCGGTTGGCCGCACCGTAGGCTGCCATGCCGTAGCCGCCGATGAGACCCGCGAGCGAGCCGAACAGCACCACGGCCTCCGGCCGCACGCTGCGCGTGCGGTAGAGCCGGTCCAAGGCCCGCGACAACGCCTGCGTTCCGGCAACCTTGGCATCGAGCTCGGCGGCGATGGAGGCGGGCGTCATCGCCTCGAGGTATTTGAGGTCGGCAAGGCCGGCGGCATGGAATACGACGCCGAGCCGGCCGCCACCGGCGGCCTCGTCGAGGACCTGGTAGAGGCGAGCCTCGTCCGTCACGTCGCAGCGCACGGCGCGCCAGGGGACGCCGTCGGGCGGGGTGCTGCGCGCGCAAGCGACGACCTCTGCGCCGATCGCGGCACAATGCCGGGCTATGGCGCCTCCGATGCGTCCGTTGCCGCCGATGAGCAGATGCGGACCGCTTTCGACGAGACGCCTTCTGCCGCGCTCGCGCGCCCCCACGCCCGGCTCCATGGGCTCGAACCGCTCGGCCCAGGCGTGCCGCCCGCGCAGTCCGATCACGCGGTCGGGCCTAGGCGTCACCGCCAGCACCTCTCGCGCGAGCGCATCGGCGTGAGTGTCCAAGTCCTCGACGTCGACGAGGCGCACAGCCAGATTCAGAACTTCCTGCGAGGCGACGAGGACGGGTGCGGCCAGCATCGCCGCGCGCGGATCGCTGGCTTCACCGGCGACCGACAGCCCTCTCGTTGTGACGGCCCACACCTCGATCGGATCGCTGCCGACGACGCTTGCGACCGCTTGCAACAGGGCGATGAGCCGGGTCAGCGGCCGGGCCGTGCCGTCTTCGGTGAAGTCGTTGTCGGCATTCTCGCCGAGCCAATCGTCGACCCAAACGAGCCGCGGCCAGTCGCGCCCGGCGCGGCGCGCGCTGAGGGCTGCGGCGACACGGGCGGGATGATCATCCTCGATGTCGATGACGTCGGCACCTTGGCCGAGGAGTGCGCCGATGACCGACCGCCGCAG
>JANRIT010000058.1:0-2943 GCA_033764645.1 Hyphomicrobiaceae bacterium | reverse complement strand
CTCGCGTGAACGGCTGATGGCCATCTGGACGAGGGTCGCAGCGAACGGAGCTGCCATCATGGCGATCAGCGCGCCGAACCAGCCGATCCCGCCGCCGTTATTGTTGTCGCGGCCCGAGCCGAAAATCATGCCGAACTGAAGGTACTGCGCAAGCATCGAGATGGCGCCGCCGATGGTGGCGGCGACGGTCATCGTCAGTGTGTCCCGGTTCTTGATGTGGGCGAGTTCGTGCGCCATGACACCCGCCACCTCTTCGGGCGTTAGCATGTCCAGGAGCCCCGTCGAGGCCGCGACGGCCGAGCGCGTCGGGCTGCGTCCGGTGGCGAAGGCATTGGGCTGCGGATTATCGATGACGTAGACGCGCGGCATCGGCAGCTCGGCGCGCTGCGCGAGTTCGCGGACCATGGCGTGAAGCTGTGGTGCGGACTGCTCGTCGACCTCGCGCGCCTTGAACATCCTGAGCACGATGCGATCGGCGCTCCAAAGGCTGACGATGTTCATCACGAGCGCTGCGAGGAACGCGACGACGATGCCGGTGCGGCCGCCGACCACGGCTCCCATGGCCACCAGGATGCCTGTCATGACGACCAGAAGCAGGGCGGTCTTCGCGTAGTTCATCGGCATTCCAACCTCCCCGGTCAACTCTCAGGTGCTTGACCCGACTCCGATTCGCGACACACTCGGCCGGTCGGGGAACGCGAACCATGCGCCCCTGTTCCCGGCTGGCTTCAGACGCTATATGGTATGTGGCATGACACACAACCAGTCACCCGCCGCCAAGGTCGCCGACCCAGCAGAGCCGACCCAGATCGGGCCCGCCGGCGATGCGGTCCGCGACCTGCTGCCGGCCGCACGCAGAGCGTTGGCAGAGGCCGAGGTGCGGCGCCGCGCCGCTGCGGCGGCGCCCGCCGCTCCAGTCGAGATCGGCGGCCGCGACGGCCCCGATCCGGCCCGTTACGGCGACTGGGAGAAGGGCGGCATCGTCTCCGACTTCTAGCGTCTCGGCTGTGTGAGCCGTTGTATCGCTATGGCACACGTTTCTTCGCGTGCCGCGATGTCGTGCCCCCGTGTCTTAACGACGCCGCAACGAACGCGGAGCCACGGCCGTACCGTCTCCACGTTTGCCGCGTGCGAACTCGACTGCCTCAGCCCCGCGAAGATCTCTCACTTAATAATCACTATACCATACAATACTCTAGAGAACCGGCCCACACTGCCGCCGATCTTGGAGGCACCCGGCTTGCATCACTCCCATCATCGCAATCGCGGTGTTCCAGGGAGAGACACGGATGACCTCGGCAACTCTTAAGACGAAATCGTTCGTTGCCGACGAGCGTGGAACGGTTGCCATGATTTTCGGCCTGATGGCCATGGCCCTGTTCTTCGTCATTGGGCTCGCCATCGATACGGGCCGCGCCGTCCACGCCGATCAGCGGCTGACTGCCGCCATGGATGCGGCGGCGCTCGCCGCTGGCCGCGCGCTCATCGACGCCCGGAAGACCGACGACGAGATCCGGGCGCAGGCGGTCGAGTTCATCAAGGAGAACATGGGTGCGAGCGGCGGCGGGTTCGGCGATCTGTCGGACATCGACGTCACCATCGATCGCGCCTCGAGCACCGTGCGCATCGGGACCGTCGCCAACGTCGCCTCGACGATCACCGAGATTGCACGGTTCAACGGCTTCAGGATGGAGCGGCAGGCTGCTGTCCGCTTCGACCAGAAGGATATCGAGCTGGCCCTCGCGCTCGACATTACGGGCTCGATGCGCGGCCAGAAGATCGAGGATCTCAAGGCGGCCGCGACCCAGTTGGTCGAGGATATGCTGCGCGAGCGGAGTGAGAACAGCAAGGTGCGCATCGCCATCGCACCGTATTCGACGGCGGTGAACCTCGGACCGTACGCGGCGGCGGCCTCGAACAACCGCAGCACCGACGGCTGCGTTTACGAGCGCACCGGCGCCAATGCCTATACCGACGTCAAGCCCGGCGTGGGTGCCTACTTCCTGGCCGGTGGCCGGCCGGTCGACATCGATCCCACGGAGGGTCGCTATGCCTACGAGTGCCCGACGTCGGTGATCCAGCCGCTGACCGACGACATCGCCGCGCTGACGGGCGCCATCAGCCGCCTCCGCGCACAGGGCGGCACGGCCGGTCACTTCGGCGCCGCCTGGGGATGGAACCTCGTTTCCGAGAAGTGGGCGACGTTCTGGCCCGCCACCTCGGCCCCCGCTCCGGCCGACATCGACAAGACCACCAAAGCGATCATCCTGATGAGCGACGGCACGTTCAACACCGCCTTCGCCAACGCCAAGTCGTCGGACCAGGCCATCGCGCTGTGCTCGGCGATGAAAGGCCCGGAAACCGACCCGTCAAAGCACGATGTCGTCGTCTATGCCATCGGCTTCCAGGCACCGCCGGCCTCCGAAGCCACGCTCAAGGCATGCGCCAGCAGCCCCGACCGGCACTACTACTCGGCCGCGGACGGAACGCAGCTGAGCCAGGTGTTTCTCGACATCGCCAAGAGCCTCAAGGGCCTGCGTCTCACACAGTGAGAGTCCACCCCGTTCAATCGACCGCCGATGATGGGAGCGCGTCTCGGTCCGAAGCGCGCTCCTTTTCCTTTCCGGTGTCTCGCGGCCCGCGACCCGGATGGTCGCAATATTCCCTCACTGCGCATTGAATCGTATCCGGCGCTCGCATCCCTCGTTGCGGGGCGCTACAACATCCCGGTCAATCACGACCGGAGGCCGGATGCGACGCTTCTTCCGCACGTTGGCGCGGCTGCTGCTCGTCGCCTTGCTGTTGGCATCCGTCTTCGCAGCGTTCTGGTTCGGTGTCGTGCCGCAGCGGATGAGCCCGTTCGCGCCGCTCACGCTCGATCAGCCCGCACAGTGGTTCGTCGATCCGAAGCTCGCCGCGCTGCGCCGCGATCCTGCGCTCTGT
>JANRIT010000067.1:0-17367 GCA_033764645.1 Hyphomicrobiaceae bacterium | reverse complement strand
CGCGTTGAACCGAGCCGGCCAGCGCGTACCCGTCGCGTCTCCCCAATGCAACATCGTCAGCCAAGGTCAGGCATGAAGCGGCGGCCCCGTCGGACAGCATCGTCGTCAGCGCCAGCCCCCGTGATCGAGGGGCTCGATGCGCCCGTCGAGGTGCGCCGCCACCCGAAGGCCCGGCGCCTGACCCTGCGTGTGAGCCGGACGCGGCGGGCGATCGTCGTCACGGTTCCCGACCGCTGCGGCATGGATGTCGCCGGATCGTTCGTGCAGCGGCACCTCGACTGGGTCCGCGCCTGCCTCGACAGCCTGCCCGCGCCCGTACCGTTCATCGATGGAGCGATCGTCCCCCTGCGCGGCGTGCCGCATCGCATCGCCTTCCGACCGGCGCAGCGCGGCAGCGGCCCGGTGCGGGTGATCGCGGCGACGGGGGGAGATGTTCCCGTGATCGAGGTATCAGGTCCGGCGGAGGGAGCCGCGCGCCGCCTCGTCCAGTTCCTGACTGCGGAGGCCAAGCGCGATCTCGACGCGGCGGTGATGATCCACGCCCGTCGCCTGGGACTCAGGGCGACGCGGATCACCGTGCGCGACCAGACGAGCCGCTGGGGGTCGTGCTCGTCGACGGGAGCGCTGTCATTCTCGTGGCGGCTGATCCTCGCGCCGCCGCACGTGCTCGATTACGTTGCCGCCCACGAGGTGGCGCATCTGGCCGAGATGAACCACGGGCCGCGCTTCTGGGCGCTGGTGGCCAAGACGGCGCCGGACATGAACGCGGCCAAGGACTGGCTGGCGGTCGCCGGCATGGACCTGCACCGTTACGGCGATCCGCCCAAGGGCAAGCGGGGCGGCGCACATTGAGGGGGCCGTGCGATCTTCGGCGGGGGCCCGCCGGGCAACTGCAAACGGAAAGCAGCCGACACAATTTGGCGGCACCATCGAGCGCCAACGTTCGACTCCCGTCCATTCTAGACTGTTTCGATGTGCTGGCTCTGAGCGCCGCTTCGTTCTGCCGGCTGCGTCATTTCCCGGGGTCGAGCGTTGGGCTCAACGACTTAGCCTTGAGCTGCAACTCCCTGCTGTCCATCACCATGGTGAAGCGGCTCAGGAAAGACATACCGAGAAGACCGTCGATGCCATGTCCGAAATCCTTGTCCATGACGACGGCAGGCACCGCTTTGGCTGAAAGTCCAGCCAATTGCACATCCACGCTGGCGAGAGATGCGCTCGTCAGTCCGTTGGCGGTCAACAGCGTCACCTTGTCGGCTTTGACTACCTGAGCATTGGCCTTACTCGCGAAGGACCGGGGAACCGATACGAAGCTGGCTCCCGTATCGACGATGAACGTGCCCTCGGCGCCATTGATCTTTAATTTGACTTTAGTGACGCCATTGGCGGCTCGCGGAAACCGAGCTTCGCCCTGAGCGAAACTTTGCGCACAATTTCCGTTGCTGCTCAGCAGCAAAACACGTTTCTCCAAAGCTGGCGTCATTCTTTTGCTGGGCTCGAAGGCTACATATGTCAGCAATGGTGCGATCGCCTCGCAATTCCGGCCGATACTCTCATAGCTTTCGGACATGCGCGTGAAAACCTCGGCCTTGATTGCCTTGCCGTCGGGGATCAACTGGACGAACGCTGCGAAGTCGTCCAGCGCCGCCTCGAAGCGCCCCAAACCCTGCTCAGCGCGCGCCCGTAGGTAGTAGGGTAGCTGGGCGTCCGGTTGCTGTCGGATCAGTTTTCCAGCGATATCAGACGCCTTAGCGTAATCGCCGAGTAGATAGTACAATTCAGCTGATCGGTAATGCTCGCCGCTGGCTGCGGGGCAGGCGCCAGAGAAACCCTCCAAGAGTTGGGCTGCGCTACGCGTGGCCTGGATCCCCTCCAGGGCGAGTGAAGCCTGATACACCACACGCTTGTCACAAGGCTCTGACTGCAGCCGAGAGAGCACGCTTTGAACATTGCTTCGCGCTGCAATGTTTGCCGCCAGAGGTTCCATTTCATATCTTGAATAAAGGGCAGCAAATTGCGTATCAGCGGTGGCGGAAGGCCTGAACGCAGTAATCCCAGCCATGTCCGAAATATTGGACCTGAAAACAAAGGCTGCGATCGCCAAAACAACAATTGTAAGCGCGACGGCGGGCAACACCGAGCCGCCGCCTTGCCTGCGAGGGGCGCCCCAGCGATCATCGATTGGCCGGTAGCCCAACATACGATCATCATTATTGTTCTGAAAATCCGACATAATCCTCTGAGCCGCCGCTTGTGTTGGGTTGTTTGAGTAGTCCAGCCTGCACGCTTGCTTTCGGACGGTTGCGTCCCGATTGTTCTATCGGTGTAGTAATCCTACTGCGCATATGTCGCCGCACTGCCAATTCATGAATTCAATGGGTGTTCGCGATTTTGTCCTGCTTCGCATGAGTGTGACAGAGACAATTGGTTCTCTCGCGCTCGAGGCATTCAAAGCTGACAGATGTTTTCGTCGTCCAGGAACATGATACTCCGCGACCTGCTACCGCTTCCGCGCTGCATGAGCCTCCCACTTTAGGCTGTCAAATTCAAGTTCGGATTCTGGCCTACGTTCATTAACTTGACCACCTCAGCCTCGCGCTCGAGTCGCTGGGCATTCACTTGCGAGTTACTGAGTCTGGCGTTCTTTGGCGCGCCTCTCCCAGAGGAACTGCCGGTCGCAGCACAAGGGAAGGATCGCTGTATCTGCTTCGGGCATCGAGGGGGCACGTAACGGCACGCTGTTGCCGACACGGTCCAGCGTGTGCAGGCCTCACCGGAAACCTCAGTGAGATGACAATAAGACACTGCACACCACCTGGGTCGCCGAGCCCGCCCGCGACCCGATGCGGCCCATACCAGACTTCCGGAACCTCCTGAAATGTCGTGAAAATCCGGCAATCCGCCCGCCCCCCTCGCATCGATGGAACTAGATTGCGCGCAATGCGTTGCGCAGTCGGTGCGATGCGATAAGACGGCCTGATCAGGGCGTGTGCGGGGGGCTTTCGGTGGACATGATCGTCGGGGTGGTGTTCGGCCTCGTGTACCTCGGCATGGCCGTCGGGCGGCTGCCCGGCCTGCAGGTCGACCGCGCCTGGATGGCGGCGGCGGGGGCTAGCGTGCTCATCGCGACAGGCGCGCTCACACTCGATCGGGCGGCCGAGGCGATCGATACGGGTGCGCTCGTCTTGTTGTTCGCGCTGATGGTGCTGTCGGCGCAGTTCGAGATCAGCGGCTTCTACGCGCGCTGCGCGGACGGACTCGCCAGGGTCGGCAGCCGTCCGCTCGTCCTGCTCGCCGCCACCGTCGCGCTCGGCGGGGTGCTGTCGGCGCTACTCGTCAACGACATCGTCGTGCTCGCCCTGACGCCGATCCTCATCAACGCGGCGGTCACGCGCGGGCTCGATCCCCGCCCGCTCCTGCTGGCGCTCGCAGGCGCGGCCAATGCCGGCTCGGCAGCGACCCTCATCGGCAATCCGCAAAACATCCTCATCGGCCAGGCCGGAGAGTTGGATTTCTGGACGTACGCGGCCATCGCAACGCCGCCAGCGGCAACGGCCCTGCTCGTCGTGTTCTCGGTCATCGCGCTCATGTGGCGCGGGTGTTTTTCGAGCACCAGTGCGGTCAAGGCCGACAGCGTGCCGGCTGCGGTAGCGCCGGAAGTGCAGATGGCGGCGGAAAGCGACGCCAGCGGTGGGACTGCCGCCGAGCCTGCCGTCGCCATCGACCGGGCCGCACTATGGAAAGCGGGGCTCGCGCTCGTTGCCCTGCTCGTGCTGTTCGCGACGCCACTGCCGCGGGCGGCCAGCGCGCTCATCATCGCCATCCTCGTGCTGGCGAGCCGGCGCCGGGCGAGCGGGGAGATGATCGGCCGGGTCAACTGGAACCTGCTCATCCTGTTCATCGGCCTGTTCATCATCACCGAGGCCTTCGCCGACAGCGGTTTTGCCGCGCCCATGGCGGCGCTGATGGACAGCCTCGGCTTTGCAGCCGACAGCGCGGCAGCGCTCGCGCTCGCCAGCGCGGCCGGCTCGAACGTCATCGGCAACGTGCCGTTCGTGATGCTGCTGCTCGAGGTCGAGCGCGGCCTTTCGCAAGGCACGCTCGCCGGGCTCGCGCTCTTCTCGACGCTCGCCGGCAACCTTCTGCTGACGGGCAGCGTGGTCAACCTGATCGTCGTCGAGACGGCGCGACAGCACGGCGTCCGCCTCGGCTTCCTCTCGTTCGCCGCCGTCGGCATACCGGCAGCTCTCCTTTCGATGGCGATCGCCGCCGCATGGCTCGTCGCCACTGGCCAGATGAATCCCTGAGTCGACCCCGATCCGAAGGCCTTCAACCCACTCGTCGCAAGCACTGGAGCCATCCCAATGCAGCCGCCAGCCGCGCCAACCGAGATCAGCCCGCAAAGCCGCCGCGGCCTCGACTGGATGAACTTCTTCCTCGCCGACGTGCGCGACGGCGTGGGGCCCTATCTCGCCATCTACCTGCTCGCCACGCACAACTGGTCGGCGACCGACATCGGCATCGTGATGGGCGCCATGGGCGTCGCCACCGGTCTCATGCAGGTGCCAGCCGGACAACTGATGGATGCGGCGCGCTCCAAGCGGTCGCTGCTGATCGCGGCGTGCGGCGTCGTCGCGGTGGCCTGCCCGCTGATGGTGATGTGGACCAACTTCTGGGTGGTGCTCGCCTGCCAGGTCGCGATCGGCGCGGCGGCGGCCTTCATCCTGCCCGGCACCGCAGCGATCACGCTCGGCCTCGTCGGGCACCGCAATTTCGCCCAGCGCACGGGCCGCAACGAGGTGTTCAACCATGCCGGCAACATCGTCTCGGCGGTGCTGGCGGGCCTGATCGGACATTTCGTGGCGCGCGAGTACATCTTTTGGATCGTCGGCCTGTGGAGCCTGCTGTCGGTCTTCTCGATCCTGATGATCCGATCGCAGGAGATCGACGACGTGCGGGCGCGCGGGGCGGTGCGCAGCAAAGGTGGCGAGGTGGCACTCGCCAATACCTGGGAGGTGCTGGCCGACCGGCGCATCCTCGTCTTCGCTCTCGTCGTCTTCCTGTTCCACTTCGGCAACGCGGCCATGCTGCCGCTCGTCGGACAGGAGCTCGCCGCCAACGCCGCCGGACAGGGTGCCGCGCTGTGGATGAGCGCCTGCATCATCCTGGCGCAGGCCGTGATGATCCCCGTCTCGCACTTCGCCGGCACGCACGCCGACCGCTGGGGACGGCGGCCGATCTTTCTCATCGGCCTCGTCGCGCTGCCCATCCGCGGCTTTCTCTACGGCTTCTCCGACGAGCCCTGGTATCTGCTCGCCGTGCAGGCGCTCGATGGCATCGGTGCGGGCATTTTCGGCGTCATGTGGGTGCTCGTGGCAGCCGACCTGACGCGCGGCACGGGGCACTACAACCTCGTGCTCGGCATCATCAACGCGGCGCACATGGTCGGCTTCTTCCTGAGCCAGACGCTCGCTGGCATGGTCGTCGATGCGACCGGCAGCTATACGGCGGGCTTCTGGTTCCTGGCCGGCGTCGCGACGCTCGCGCTCGTCGTGTTCGCGCTGTTCATGGAAGAGACGAAGCCCGGCGACATCGACGGAGCAAGGCCATCCGAACCCCACCAGACCGGGGAAGGCGTGGCAGCCAACCCCGCGCCGGCGTGAGCACTGCGCTGCACCCGCCCATCGGCCTCACGCACTGCCGATGAAGATGCCGGCGGCGAGGACGAGCGCGCCGCCGAGCACGACCTGCAAGGCGGCGCGGGCGAACGGCGTCTGCATGTAGCGGTTCTGGATCCAGGCGATGGCCCACAGCTCGACGAAGACGATGGCAATGGCGAGCGTGGTCGCGGTCCAGAAGTGCGGGATTAGGTAAGGCAGAGCGTGGCCGAGACCGCCGAGGGTGGTCATCACGCCGGAGGCCAGCCCGCGCTTCACAGGCGAGCCACGGCCCGACAGCTCACCATCGTCGCTCGCGGCCTCGGTGAAGCCCATGGAGATGCCCGCGCCCACCGAGGCGGCGAGGCCGACGAGAAACGTCGTCCAGGTATCCTGCGTGGCGAAGGCCGTGGCGAAGATCGGCGCGAGCGTCGAGACCGAGCCGTCCATCAGTCCGGCAAGACCGGGCTGCACCCACGTCAGTACGAATTGCCGGTGGGCGGCCTGGTCCTCCCGACTGCGCGCCGCGTCGGGAAGGTGGCGCTCCTCGAGGCGCTCGGCGGCGCGCTCGTGGCCAGCCTCGGCGGCGGCGAGGTCGCCGAGCAGCTTCCTCGTATCGGCATCCGTCGTCGCCTGGGCCGCGCGCAGGTAGAAGTCGCGCGCGGCGGCCTCCATGGCGGACGCCTCCTCGCGGATGCGCTCGAGGCCGAGGTTCTCGACGAGCCAGACCGGTCGGCGGTTGTAGAAGCCCGAGACATGCTCGCGACGGATGAGGGGAATGACCTCGCCGAAGCGGCGCTTGTGCATTTCGATCAGGCGTGTGCGGTGGCGGTTCTCCTCGTCGGCCATGCCGTCGAAGACTTTTGCGGTGTCGGGAAACTCGGCACGCAGGCGCTCGGCATAGAGCGCGTAGATGCGCGCGTCGTCCTCCTCGCTCGAGATGGCGAGCGCCAGAACCTCCTGCTCGGACAAGTCCTTGAAGCTGCGGCGCCAGCCGAGCATGCCGGGGATCATGCGCTACCTCGCTTATTGGATCGGGCCGGGCATCGCCAGGGCCCGTGATGAGCGTAAGAATTAGAATTATTCTAATAAGGGGCGGCGCCGCGTTCGACAACCCGTCTGCCGCAATCTGCCCGGGATCGCGCTGCGTTATGCTGGGCGATCGGTCGGACCGCTGGAAGGCTTCACCCCATGAAACGATTGTCGCTCGCGATGGCTGCGCTTTCCATGCTGCTGTCGTCCAGTGCTGCCGTGACGGCGAATGCGCAGGATGGCCGCGCCACCGATTTTTCCTTCACGTCGATCAACGGCAAGGCGATGCCGCTGTCGGCCTACGCGGGCAAGGTGCTGCTTGTCGTCAACACGGCCTCCTTCTGTGGCTACACGCGCCAGTACGAGGGACTGCAACGGCTGTGGGAACGCTACGAGGCGGCAGGCCTCGTCGTCATCGGCGTACCCTCGAACGACTTCTCGCAGGAACCGAAGGGTGACGGGGACATCGCCGCGTTCTGTCAGGGTGCTTTCGGTGTGACGTTTCCGCTGACCACCAAGACACATGTTACCGGCTCCAACGCGCATCCTCTCTATCGCTGGATCGACGCCACGCTCGGCGGCAAGTCGCCGCCGGGCTGGAACTTCCACAAGTATCTGATCAGCGCGGACGGGCGCAGCGTGACGAGCTTCCCGACGACGGTGAGCCCGGATCACCGCGACCTCATTGCGGCGATCGAGCGTGAACTCGCCAAGCGCACCGCCTCCGGTAGTGCCGGCGGCCAGGGCTGAAGGACGTCCACCGTCGTCGCGCCCGCGCAGGCGGCCATGACGAATGCGAGTGGTCAGTCGACTCTGAGAAACGACCCGGTTCTTGACTTGCTGCGACATGACTGGCGTAACACGCAGGCGCCAGTCGGCCGATCGGCGCCCCGCCGAACGCGACCGAGGCGGCGCACGTCCCGCCCGCGCGAGATGACAGATCCTGATGGAACTCGGTTGGCGGCAATGGCTCGGCGGTGCGGCACTCTTCGCCGTCCTGCTCGTCGTTTATGTCTCGCCGCGCGGTGCCGCGACCGTCGTCGTGGGCCTGCTCATCGTGGCGCTGGCCGAGCCGTTCCTGCGTGGCCGCCGGCCGGATTGGCCGGACTTCTCGAACAGGACGCTGACGGCGTGGCTCGCCTTCGCCGGTATGGCGGCGCTGTCGTCGCTGTGGTCGGCGACGCCGGTGGCGAGCCTCCTCAAGCCGCTCTACCTCGCGATCGCGATACTCGCGGCATGGTACGCGGCAGGGGCCATCGCGCGACTGTCGGACCGCCAGATCGGATTTCTCGGCGAGGCGATCGCGCTGACGGCGGCCGTCGCGGCGGTGCTGGTCAGCATCGAGATCATGACTGATCAGGCCATCAACCGGGCCGTGCTGACGGCCTTCCCGGATCTGCGCGAGGATATCGCCAAACATGTGCGCGTCGTCGACGGTGTCGTCGAGCGGCTGTCGGCGACGAACCTCAACCGCCGTACCGCCGTCATCGCCTGGATGCTGTGGCCGGCCCTGCTGATCGCCGCGCATGATGGCAACCGGCTGCGCGGGCGCATCGTCACCGGCCTCGTCGCGGCCGGCGCGCTGGTGATCCTCGCGGAGGGCAGCCACCAATCCTCGCAGCTTGCGATCGCGCTCAGCGCGCTCGTTTTCGCGGCCGCCAAGCTCGCGCCCGAGGTGACGTGGCGCGGGCTCGCCGCGCTGTGGATCGCAGCCACGCTGCTCGTCGTGCCCGCGGTGCACGTCGCCTTCAAGGCACGTCTGCACGAGGCGCCGTGGCTGTTCCATTCCGCCAAGCACCGGGTCGTCATCTGGGGCTTCGCAGCCGAGGAGATCATGGAGGCGCCGCTCATCGGGGTCGGCGCGGACGCAACGCGCAAGGCGATGAAGGTTGCCGCGACCGAGGAAGGCGAGCGGGAAGACCTCGGGTACTTCAAGTCCGCCTACGCCGATCACGCCCACAATGTCTATCTACAGGTCTGGTACGAGCTCGGCGTGGTCGGCGCGGGGCTGTTTCTCGTCGCCGGCCTTGCGGTGCTGTGGGCCGTCAGCGCCCTGAGCCCGGCCGCGCAGCCGTTCGGCCTTGCAACCTTCGCGCTGACGGCGGGCCTGATCGGCTTCAGCTACAGCCTGTGGCAGCCCTGGTTCATGGCAACACCGATCCTGGCGATCGCAGCGCTCATGATCGGAGACCGCATGGCCCGATCGCCGCAGGGCGGCAAGCAGGGCAAAGCTCAGACGTCCTCGACGCCGAGGCTCTGGCTCGGCGCGTAGCGGGCCCCCCACGGGAACTCCGGCGGCAGGATGGCGGCAACCGCCAGGACCTCGGACTCGCTGAGCGGCCGCTCGACGCCGTGCACGTTCTCGGCGAGGTGCTCGGCGCTGCGCGTGCCGGGGATCGCAACGATCGACGGATCGCGTGACAGCACCCAGGCGAGCGCGAGGCCGGCCGGCGTGCGGCCAAGATCGCGGGCGAGTGACGCAAGCCGCGCGGCGACCTCGGCATTGCGGGCATAGGCCTCGCCGGAAAAGCGCGGGTTCGCGCGGCGGAAATCGCGGTGTGTGAATTCGGAGGGAACGGGCGGGGCCCCAGACAGCATGCCGCGTCCGAGCGGACTGAAGGCGACGAAGGCGATACCGCGCTGGCGTGCGGCGGCCAGAACTCCCTTCTCGGGGACGCGGGTCCACAGCGAATACTCGTTCTGCACCGCGTCGATACGGTGCACGGCATGGGCCGCAACGAGCGTCTCGGCGGAGACCTCGGACAGCCCGATGGCGCGGACCTTGCCCTCGCGCTTCAGATCGGCGAGCGCCTCCACGACCTCGCCGACCGGACGGCCGGCCTCGCGGCGGTGGACATAGAACAGGTCGACGTGATCGCGGCCGAGGCGGGTCAGCGATTTTTCCAGAGCCTGTCGGAGGTAGGTCGGGCTGTTGTCGATATAGCGCTCGCCAGTGGTGCGGGCGAAGCGGATGCCGGCCTTGGTGGCAATCGACAGGCGCGGACGGCGCTCGCGCATGAGGCGGCCGATCAACTCCTCGCTCTCGCCCATGCCGTAGATGTCGGCGGTATCGAAGTGATCGACGCCGAGATCGAGCGCTGTATCGAACAGGCGGGCGACGTCGCTCTCAGTGGTCGCCCCGTACGTGCCGCCGATGCTCATGCAGCCGAGGCCGACGGCCGCAATCCGCGGACCGAACAAGCCGAGCGACCGACGCTCCATCAAGCACCCTCCCGCACATTCGCGATCGCCACTGCGGACGCCGGCACGCATCCGTCCGGCTTGCCACTGCCACGGCAGCCGTGGTCCATTCGCCGCCCTGTCCAGGACGACCCCAAGAGGTGGGAGCGCGATGAATCTCCACGCAATGCTGAAGTCCCGTGCCGCCGAAGGCAAGCCCATTCGCGTGGCGCTGGTCGGCGCCGGCAAGTTCGGCACCATGTACCTGACGCAAGCCCGCCTGACGCCGGGCGTCGCCATCGCCGCCGTGGTCGACAAGTCGCCGCAGCGGGCAGTCGAGCGACTGGCGGTTGCCGGCTTCCCGAGCGAAGCCATCGCGACGCGGAACGCTGCCGCCAACGGCGCGCGGGCAGGGACGATCCTCGTCACCGACGACCTTGCCGCCGCGCTCGCACTGCCGGGGCTCGACGTCGTGATCGAGGCAACCGGCGATCCGGCAGCGGGGATCGTACACGCGACGGCCGCCTTCGCGGCGGGCGTATCGGTCATCATGGTCAACGTCGAGGCCGATGCGCTCGCCGGTCCGCTTCTGGCGCGCCGGGCGGCAGATGCAGGCGTCGTCTATTCGCTCGCCTGGGGCGACCAGCCGGCGCTGATCGCCGAGCAGGTCGACTGGGCTCGAGCCTGCGGCTTCGACGTCATCGCCGCCGGCAAGGGCACGCGCTATCTGCCCAGCTACCACGAATTGACGCCCGACACGGTGTGGGACGTGCTCACGCAATACCTGCCCATCGAGGACCGCAGCCACGTCAATCCGCAGATGTTCAACTCCTTCCTCGACGGTACCAAGTCGGCGATCGAGATGACGGCTGTCTGCAACGCCTGCGATCTCGCGCCCCAGAGCGGTGGCCTTCGCTTCCCGCCGGCCTCGCGCTTCGAACTCGCGGACGTGCTGAAGCCCGAGACGGTCGGCGGCCGGCTGGAGGCGGCGGGCGTGACGGAGGTGACCTCATCGCTCCAGCGCGATGGCAGCGCGGTCCCGCATCATCTGGCCATGGGCACCTTCGTCGTGGTCAGGAGCGCGTCGGACTACGCGCGCCAGTGCCTGCGCGAATACAACTGCCTCGTCGATCGATCGGGGGACTTCGCGGCACTCTACCGGCCGACGCACATGATCGGCCTCGAACTCGGGATCTCGGTCGGTAGCGTCGTCCTGCGCGGCGAGCCGACGGGATGCGCGCGCGCGTTCAATGCCGACGTCGTCGCCGTCGCCAAGCGCGACCTGAAGGCTGGCGAGACGCTCGACGGCGAAGGCGGCTTCACCGTGTGGGGGCGGCAGATGCCGGCGCGCGCCTCCATCGAGGGTGGCTTCCTGCCGCTGGGGCTCGCGGCCGGAGCGCGGGTAACCTGCGACGTGCCGCGCGGCGAAGCGTTGAGGCGCAGTGACGTGCGTCTCGATCAAGACGACAGTGCCTTCGCCTTCCGCTCGGAGATGGAGCGCGCGTTCGCCTGACCGACCTCCGCCGAGGCGCCCAGGCTGTGCACAGAACGGTCCCCTTGATTGCCCGAGGTCGCGAATCGCCTGCTTGTTCGAGGTGTTGCTCATGACACTCGACCCCGAGCGGGCAAGAAGGATTTCGTGCAAATGGCGGTACTCAAGGTCATCAATCTCGATCGCACCAAGCCGGAAAGCACGTTCCTGTTGCGATCGGCGCGCAATGTCTATTCGCAGACCGGCGAAGACGGCATCCTCGAGCGCCTGTTCGAACTCGTCGGCTGCGAAAACAAATGGTGCGTGGAGTTCGGTGCCTGGGACGGCATTCACCTCAGCAACACCTGCCACCTGATCCGCGACAAGGGCTGGAACGCCCTGCTGATCGAGGGCAATGCGGAGAAGGCGAACGAGCTCAAGGCGAATTTCGCCGACAACCCCAAGGTCGTCGCGATGAACTCGATCGTCGGGTTCACCGAGGGCATCGATACGCTCGATGTACATTTGAGCCGGGCCAGTCTGCCGGCCGATTTCGATTTCCTCAGCATCGATGTGGATGGCAACGACCATCACATCTGGGAGTCCATGCGCGACTACCGCCCGCGCGTGGTGTGCGTCGAGTACAATCCGATGATCCCCAACGACGTGGTGTTCATCCAGGACCGCGACATGCGGGTCAATCAGGGCTCATCGCTGGCGGCCCTGATCGAGCTCGGCCGGTCGAAGGGCTACGAACTCGTGTGCGCCACGCGGTTCAACGGCATCTTCGTGCAGAGCGAGCTGTTCGCCAGGGTCGGCATCGCCGACAACTCGATCGATGCCATGCGCGCCAACGTCACCGGGCGCATCTTCGGCACCTACGACGGCACGCTCTACAATCACACCGGCCGCCTGACGAACCAGGGGCAAGGCTTGCAGCCGGAGCGGCGGCAGTTCCAGATCTTGAGCCGCCATCAGCGTCGCTTCGGCGACAGCCTCAACGGCGGCGGCGGGCTCCATGCCATTGCCTCGTCGATCCTCGGGCGGCGGGGCTGAACGCTTCGCGGTCGGCGTGGGGTGGCGAGGACGAGCGAAACGTCGCGGCGACGATCGCCACGGTACTGTCCCGCGTACAATGCTCGGGTGTACGAATCGAACCCTCACCATCCTGTCACGCCCATGAGCGCGCGCGCGCAAGTCTACTTCGACGGCTCCTGTCCACTGTGTCAGCGCGAGATAGCATTCTATCGGCGCTGCCGCGGGGCTGATGCCATCGACTGGGTGGATGTCGCCGCCGCCGGTGCCGCAGGAGTGTCGCTTGCGCCCGACCTGAACCGGGAAGCCGCGCTCGCCCGCTTCCACGCCCGCTCGCCCGACGGCCGCCTCGTCAGCGGAGCGGCGGCCTTCGTCCTCGTCTGGCAGCACCTGCCAGCTTTTCAATGGCTCGCTAGGGTCTGCCGAGTGCCGGGCGTGGTGGGCGTGCTGGAGCTTGCCTATCGCGCATTCCTGCCCGTGCGCCCCTACCTGCAGCGTCTTGCTGGCGGCCCGGCACCGTGCAGCGGAGACGGACGGTGCCAGCGATGATGGATGCGGTCAGCCTGCCTGCAGCGCTCGTCGCCTCGGGCCTTCTGGGCGCGATGCTGTTCTTTGCCGGCGTCATCGCGCCGCTCGTGTTCAAGGTGCTGCCGGCGGAGGACGCAAGCC
This sequence comes from Hyphomicrobiaceae bacterium, assembly GCA_033764645.1. Lineage (GTDB taxonomy): Bacteria > Pseudomonadota > Alphaproteobacteria > Rhizobiales > Hyphomicrobiaceae > Filomicrobium. Next base: position 4,323 of record JANRIT010000067.1, on the reverse strand, counting down.
GGTTCCTGCGCGCGCAGTTCAAGCTCTACTACGTGGTGCTCGGCGCAGTGGCTGCCGCTGGAACTGGTGTTGCACTGGCAGCGGGCGACGGATTCTCTGCCGGCATTCTGGGCATTTGCGCCATCCTGCTGTTCGGCTGCCGCTTCGTTGCCGTGCCGGTGATCAACGTGGCCCGCGACGGAATGCTCGCCGGCGACAGCGCCGCGAAAGCGCGCTTCGACACCTGGCATCGCGGGACAGTCGTGCTCAATCTGGCAGAAATGGTGGGGCTTGCCGCCATCGTCGGGCGCGCCGTTCTTGCCTGAGCGAGAGCGCTTTCCATTCCTATGGAGCCGGAAGAGCGATCTCGTGTTTTGTTTTGTCGCATTTTCTTCGACGAACCGGTGTCCACTTCGTCGGAAAATGCTCGAGCTACTGGCTCAACGCGGTCCAGGCGAGGATCGCGAGTGCCGTCGCGCCGGTCCAGATCGCGATCCGCGTCAGCCAGCCGAGGCCGCCGCCGCGCGAGCCGAGCTGCTGAGCCGTCTCGGCATCCAGGTGGACGCCATCGCGGGCCATGCTGCCGACGGCGGCGATCGCGTCCCTGCTCTGCGACAGGAGGGCCGGCAAGTCGCCCATGAACTCGCCCACGAGCCCGGCCCCTTCGCCGACCTGACGCATGCGGCCCGAGACGCCGAGGTTGGCGTCGATCCAGTCCTTGGCGACGGGCTCGGCGGCGGTCCACATGTTGAGAGACGGGTTGAGCGAGCGGGCCACGCCCTCCACGATGACCATGCTCTTCTGCAGCAGGATCAGCTCCGTTCGCGTCTTCATGTCGAAGACCTCGGTGTACGCGAAGAGCTGGCCGAGCAGGTCGGCCATGGAAATCTCCGATGCCGTGCGGCCGTGGATCGGCTCGCCGATGGCGCGCATGGCCTGGGCGAAGACCTCGACCTTGTGATGCGGCGGCACGTATCCCGCCTCGAAGTGGATCTTGGCCGCGCGGCGGTAATCGCGCGTGATGAGGCCGTACAGGATCTCGGCAAGGAAGCGCTGCTCGATGCGCGAGAGCCGGCCCATGATGCCGAAGTCGACAGCGACGAGCGTGCCCGAGCCGTCGACGAACAGGTTGCCCTGGTGCATGTCGGCATGGAAGAAGCCGTCGCGCATGGCGTGGCGCAGGAACGAGCGGATGACGCGCAGGCCGAGCTCCGAGAGGTCGAGGCCCGCCGCCTTCAGCCGGGCGTGATCGGAGATCGGAATGCCGTCGATCCACTCCATAGTCAGCACGCGCTTCGATGTCCGCCGCCAGTCGACCACTGGCACGCGGAAGCCCACGTCGCCGGCGACATTGTCGGCCATCTCCGAGATGGCGGCGGCCTCGAGGCGCAAGTCCATCTCGAGGGCCGTCGTCTCGGCAAGATTGCTGACGACCGCTACGGGCCGCAGGCGCCGCGAGGGCGGGTGAAAGCGCTCGATCTGCCGCGCGGCGAAGAAATAGCTGTCGAGATCGGCCTTGAAGCGGCGCTCGACGTCGGGCCGGAGGATTTTGACGGCCACGTCGCGCTCCGAGCTTTCGTCGGCGCGTACGCGCGCCTTGTGAACCTGGGCGATGGAGGCGGCTGCAACCGGCGGGCCGAACGCGAGGAAGTGGTCTTCCAGCCGGCCGCCGAGCGCCTCCTCGACGGCGCGGCGGGCCTCGTCCATGCCGAACGGCGGAAGCCTGTCCTGCAGGTGCGACAGGTCGCGGGCGAGCGCGGGGCCGATGACATCTCCGCGCGTCGCGAGGAACTGCCCGAGCTTGATGTAGGACGGCCCGAGCGACGCCAGCGCATCCGAGATGCGCTTGGCTTTCGGGCGGCCCATGCGGAACGGCCAGGTGAGAATGCTGATCGGCAGCGTCGCGGCGTGGGCGATGCGCAGCGCGAGCGGCACGCGCATGCCGGGCGGCACGAAACGGATCCCGTGCTGGGCGAAGACCATGCCGGCGCGCGCAAGGCGCAGGGTATTGATGAGAGCGCCGGCCATGGGCGTCTGCGGGGCTCCACTCTGGTCAGGGAAAATCGGCGGCGGGCTCGCCGCACAATGGGCGATCGCGGCGTCCCGTCAAGGGCGCGCGCGCCGATCGGTCAACGCGGCATAGGTCGATACGATCGCGGCCGGGACGAGCGGGGCGGCGAACGGCGGGAAAGCGGGCGAAAGGCGCTCAGCGGCCAACGCTGAAGCGGTACGTCAGGCCCAGGCCACCGGAGAACTGGCTCTCCTGCTCGACGATGGCGCTGTCGGCGGCGTCGCCGATGATATGGGCGTAGCGGCCCGAAACCTTGACTGACCAGCGGTCATCGATCGGCACGTCGCCCGAGAAGCCGATGAAGACGTCCTTTATGCCGGCTTCCGCGTCATAGACGCCGAGACCTGCGACAGAGCGCGCGCTTTGGGCCCCAGAGACCGAGAAATAGGCGTCCATATACTCGTCGTCGGCGTAGGTGGCGCCGCCCGTCACGGTGGCGGTGATGCCGTAGGCGAGCGTCGTCTTGGCTTCGGCGCCGAAGCGCAGGACGCCGCCGGTGTCGTCGCCCGTGACCTGGTGATGGTAGGACACGAACGGCATGAACGCCCCGAAGCGGTAGCCGGCGTAACCGCCGACGACGAGGCCGCCATCGACATCACCCAGGCCGAGCAGGCGGTCGCCATCATCCTCCTCGCGGTCGAAGCGCCAGCCGACCAGAGGGCCGGCCTCGAAACCCGAGGCATTGAGCAGGCGCAGGCGCAGATCGTCGATGCCGCGGAACTGAACCATGCCGTCGGCGCCGAAGCTGGCACCGATCGGGAACGCGATGGGCGCGCCCATCACCTTGTAGTCCTTCGCGCCTTCATATTCCGGCGCGACCACGACGATGCCACCCACGGCGATGTCGAAGGAGCCATCGGCCAGTGCCGGTGGCGCCTGCATCAGCAGCAGGAGGGCAGCAGCGAGTGGAGCATGACGAGACAGCATGTGTTGGCGTTCCGGCTGGCGACCAGGAGCGGGATGGCTTGCACCTGTTTACCAAACTGTCCGGCCGCCGGATTACGTTTCGATTGCCATCGCGGCGGCGACGGAGATGGCGTGGCGCCCGGGCCACAGCGGGCGGGATGGGTCTGTCGGATGACGGCCGGAGCCGGGCAGACAGCGGGAGCCCCTCATACCCGCCAGCCGGAATGCAACGCCGCTATGCCGCCGGTCAGATTGCGGTAGCTGACGTTCGCGAAGCCGGCCTCGCGCACCAGTGCGGCGAAGGCCTCCTGGTCGGGGAAGCGGCGGATCGATTCGACGAGATAGCGATAGCTGTCGCCGTCACCGGCCACGGCATCCCCCAGGCGCGGAATGACCTCGAAGGAATGCAGGTCATAGAGCCGGTCGAGCACCGGCACCTGGACATGCGAAAACTCGAGGCACAGGAAGCGGCCGCCGATCTTGAGCACGCGGTGGGCCTCGCGCAGCGCCGCGGGTACGTCGGTGACGTTGCGGATGCCGAAGGCGATCGTATAGGCATCGAAGGAACGATCATCGAACGGCAGGCGCTCCGCGTTGCCCTCGATGAGCGTGATGCGCTCGGCGAGGCCCGCGTCGGCGACTTTGCGGGCGCCGACCTCCAGCATCTCGGGCGAGATGTCGCAAACGACGGCGGTTGCCTCCGGGCCGGTGGCATTGGCGAAGCGCAGCGCCACATCGGCGGTGCCGCCGGCGACGTCGAGCAGGCGGTAGGGCCGGCCGGAGCCCGTGCGCGGGGGCGCGAGCCAGCCGATCAGGTCCGACTTCCACAGCCGGTGCAGCCCCCCCGACATCAGGTCGTTCATCAGGTCGTAGCGCCCGGCCACAGAGGAGAAGACTTCGTTGACGAGACCCTGACGGGCCGCGCGCGAAACCTCGCGGTAGCCGAAGGAGGTCTTGGCGTCCTCGTTCGGGTGGTCGGCGGGCTGGTGCGTCGGGTCGGTCATGGTCCGGGGTCACGCTGACGTCGGCTATCGGGAGAGCCGGCACGGGATGCGGCCCTGTCCGGTCTGTGCCAGAAGTGTCGCCCAGCAGCAAGCCACGCAGCGGAAGGCCACGCCCATGAAACTCGAAACCGCCCGTCAGATCCTCGACGCAGCGCTCGCCCATGCGCGCGCGCACGCCTTCAAGCCCATCGCCATCGCCGTGCTCGACGCGCGCGGCGCGGTGCGCGCCTTCGTCGCCGAGGATGGCACGAGCCTGCATCGCGGCGATGTGGCCATCGGCAAGGCCTATGGGGCGATCGCGCTCGGCATTCCGTCGCGGGCGATCGGCAAGCGGGCGGAGGCGCAGGCTTATTTCGTCGCCGC
>JANRIT010000055.1:0-27712 GCA_033764645.1 Hyphomicrobiaceae bacterium | reverse complement strand
GCCTGTCCGGCCTTTCTGCCAGGCGGCGAGGCCTGCCTCGTCCTCCCGCCACGGGAAGCGGCCGAACTCGGCCCGGAAGGGGGTCTCGGGGAGATCGGGGAAGTGGAACAGCAGATGGGCGGAAAACTCGCGCCAGGTGAGTTCCTTCAGAAAGGTCTCGCGGTCGGCGTCGAGGCGGGCAGCGTCAGGTGAGGTTCCTTCCGTCGCGTGCCACACGGTCGCCGGGCTCACCTCGCCGAAGTGCAGATGCGGCGAGAGGCGGCTCGTGCCGGGCTTATCCGGGCGGTTGCGGCTTTCCTGATAGCCGGCGAGTGCTGAGGCGAGGAAGCCGGCGAGGCGCGCCCGCGCGCCGGCTTCACCGGGCGTCCAAGCTTCGCGCATGCCGCGGGCCCAGTCGGGCTTCATGGGCAGCAGCGCCAGGTCGGCGAGTGACACGCCCTTCGGCAGGTGCGGCGGCGGCGTGAGGCGCGCCGGCGCGGCCAGCGGGGAACGCGGCGGACCCTTGGCGGCGATCGCCCTCCAGAACGGGGTATAGACCTTGTAGGGGCCGCCACTGCCGGTCGCGACCTCCTCTGGCTCGCGCAGTAGAGTGCCGGCATAGCGGCGCAGCTTGACGCCCGCTGCCTCCAGACGCGCATGGAGCCGTTGCTCGAGCGCGCGCGCCCACGGCTCGTAGGAGCGTGAGCATGTCACCGTGTCGGCGCCTGTCTCGGCGGCGAGGCGCGGCAACACCTCCTCAGCGGCCCCGGCGAGGATCGTCAGCGGCGCGCCGATCGCTGCAAGGTCGGCAGCGAGCGCGGTGAGACTGTGGTGCAGCCACCAGCGGCTCGCCCCGCCCATGCGCCATGGGCCGGGCGTGACATCGTCGAGGACGTAGAGCGGCAGCACGGGCGCGCCTGTCTCCGCGGCGCGCAGGAGTGCCATGTTGTCGGCGAGACGCAAGTCCTGGCGAAACCAAACGATGACGGGACGCGTTGGCATTTTGGCTCCATTGTGCAGGCGCTCTGTTACGTTGCCTCACTCGACCCTGGACCTGACGCGCCGTGCGGGCGACCTCACGGGTGACTGTGGACCTGAGGCACGACTGCGACGAGAGACAGCGGAACAAGGAGAACGATCCGATGAGCTGGCAGCCGAGCGACGATCCTACACCGGGCGATGCGCGCTCGTGCGCTGCGATCGAGCAGGTCATCGTGCCGCGCGCGCGCGACCTCGGCGGCTTCTCGGTGCGCCGTGCGCTGCCGGCCGCCGGGCGCCAGATGGTCGGCCCATTCATCTTCTTCGACCAGATGGGACCGGCCGAGTTCCTGCTCGGGGAAGGCATCGACGTCCGGCCGCATCCGCACATCGGGCTCGCCACGGTCACCTACCTGTTCGACGGCGAGATCATGCATCGCGACAGCCTCGGCACGGCGCTGCCCATCCGGCCGGGTGCGCTCAATCTGATGAGCGCGGGACGCGGCATCGTGCATTCGGAGCGCACGACGGGGGAAGCACGCGCGACAGGCTCGCGCCTCTACGGCATTCAGGCGTGGGCTGCGCTGCCCAAGTCGCACGAGGAGCAGGCCCCGACATTCGCGCACATCGCCGCTGAGGACCTGCCGCGCATCGAAGGCGATGGCAAGCGGCTCAGGGTCGTGATGGGGGAAGCCTACGGCGCGCGATCGCCGGCCGAGTTTCCGCATCCGGCGCTCTACGTCGAGGCGGTGCTGGCCGCCGGTGCGGTGCTGCCGCTCGATGCCGACTACGACGAGCGGGCCATCTATATCGTCGCCGGTGAAGTGGATATCGCTGGCGATCGCTTCGGGCCCGGCCGGCTGCTCGTGTTCAGGCCGGGCGACCGCATCTCGGTACTCGCCACGGCGCAGAGCCGGCTCGTCGTCCTCGGCGGCGAGCCCATGGACGGTCCGCGGCACATCTGGTGGAACTTCGTGTCGTCCTCGAAGGAGCGCATCGAGCTTGCCAAGCACGAGTGGCGGACGGGGCGCTTCGACACGGTGCCGGGTGATGCCGAAGAGTTCATTCCGTTGCCGGAGTGACGCGCAAGGGGATGCGCCCTGGCCACACTGCCGAGGCCCGCGACGCGGCGTCGCTTGACGGGCCGGGCTCGTTCAGTTGCACAGTCGCAGCGCGAACCCGCTTCTCCCGAGCCCACGGCGCATGCGCGAACTCAGCTATGTCTCGGCCAACGATCCCGCCTGGAAACGCTGGACGATCGCCGCCATCGAGGACCTGTCGGGCCGGCGCCGCTATCTGCCGCTGTACCGGCGCTGGATCGCCGAGGGAGGGAACGGTGGCCCCAAATTCGCGCAGGCGCTGAAGCTAATCGGGGTCGATCTCACCATCGCGAGCGAGGGGCCCTGGCCGCCGCCGATCGCCGCCGAGACGCCGCTCGTGATGATCGCCAATCATCCCTTCGGCATCGCCGACGGCATCTCCGCACTCGCCATCGCCGAGGAACTCGGGCGGCCGTTCCGGGTCCTCATCAACAACGACCTGCTCAAGGTGCCGGAGATCAGGCCCTACTCGCTGCCCATCGACTTTTCCGAAACGCGGGCCGCGCAAGAGATGAACCTCGCCTCACGCGCGGAGGCGCGGCGGCTCCTCAAAGAGGGCGTGACCATCATCGTGTTCCCGGCGGGCGGCGTGGCGACGGCTGCCAATCCGTTCGGACGGGCGGAGGAGTTGCCGTGGAAAACGTTCACGGCGCGCCTCGTGCAGCTTTCGGAAGCCTCCGTGCTGCCGGTTTACTTTGCCGGACAGAACAGCGCGCTGTTCCACCTCGTCAGCCGCATGAGCTTGACGTTGCGGCTGTCGCTGCTCGTCTCGGAGTTCCGCTATTTCCGCAACATGGCCTACACGGCGCGGGTCGGCCGCGTCGTCCCGTACGCGGAGTTCGACAACAGGGTCGACCGGCGCAAGCTGACCGATGAGATGTATGTCCACGTGCACCGGCTGGCGCCGTGGGCCAAAGGGCTCGACGAGGCCGCGCTGCGGCCGCTGCCGGCCGACAAGCGGCCGGCGTATCCTTGGGATTGAACCGTCCTCACCAGCCGATGGCGCGCGGCAGCCAGGTGGCGATACCGGGGAACAAGAACAGGATCGCGACGGCCAGCACCTGCAGCCCGATGAACGGCACCACACCCTTGTAGATGTCGAGGGTTGCGACCGAGGGCGGGGCCACCGAGCGCAGGTAGAACAGCGCCCAGCCGAACGGCGGTGTCAGGAACGACGTCTGCATGACGAGTGCGATGAGCGCCGCGACCCAGACCAGGTCGGTATTGGCCGCCATCAGGATCGGCAGGAACAGTGGCACGACGATGTAGCTGATCTCGATCCACTCGATGAAGAAGCCGAGCACGAAGATGATCAGCAGCATGAAGATGATGTCGGCGTCGATGCCGCCCGGCACGAAGGCGAACATGTCGTGCACCAGCGCTTCGCCGCCGAGGCCACGGAAGGACAGGGCGAAGATCTGCGCGCAGATGAGGATGAACATCATGCCGGCCGTGATGCGTGTCGTGGCGAGCGTCGTCTCGCGCAGGACTGCGAACGAGAACCGGCCGCCCAGGGCGACCACGACGATGGCGCCCAGCGCGCCCATGGATGCCGCTTCGGTCGGCGCGGCGATGCCGCCCATGATCGAGCCCAGCACTGCGAGCACGAGTGCGAAGGGGGGCAGGCCGACGCGCGCGACCTTGATCCACAACTCGCGCCTCGACATTTCATCGCGTTCGGCGAGATCGACCGGCGGCACGAGGTCGGGGCGGAGACGGCCGAGCACGAGCAGATAGATCACGAAAATCGCGCTCAGCATCAGGCCAGGCAGCAGGGCCGCCGCGAACAGAGTGCCGACCGACTGGCCGAGAATGTCCGAGAGCAGGATCAGCAGCGTCGAAGGCGGGATGATCTGGCCCAGCGTGCCTGAGGCGCAGATGGTGCCACAGGCGGTCGGCAGGTGATAGTTGCGCCGGATCAAGGCAGGCAGGGTGATCAGGCCCAGCGTGACGATCGTCGCGCCCACGATGCCGGTCGTCGCGCCCATCAGCACGCCGAACAGCACGATGCCGATCGCCATGCCGCCGTTGAGCCCGCCGGCGAGATGGCCGATGACGTCCATCAGATCGTCGGCGATCTTCGACTTCTCGAGCATGACGCCCATGAACACGAACAGCGGAATGGCGATCAGCGTGTAGTTGGCGGTGACGCCGAAAATGCGCGCCGGCAAGAGATCGAACAGACCGGCGCCGAACCCCAGGAACCCGAACACGAGGCCGGATACCGCGAGCGTGAGGGCGACCGGCATGCCGATCGCTAGCAAAACGAAGAAGGAGACGATCGAGAGGATCGCGAGGAATTCGCCGTAGGGCATGTCAATGACCTCCCTCGACGGCCTTCGGGCCAGCAGCCGGAGCGTCGGGATCGATGACGGCGATGAGCGCGTGCAGCGTCGCTGCCAGGCTCTGGATGAGCAGGAGTGCGAAGCCGAGCGGCAGCATGGCTTTCACGATCCAGCGGTTGGTCAGCCCGCCGGGATCGGGCGATTGCTCGCCGATGCGCCAGGATTGCTCGACGTAGGGGATCGAGAGGTAGATGAGCAGCGCGACGACGGCCGAAACGAGGATCATCGAAACGAGGTCGACGATCCTTTGCAGGCGCGGCGAAAAGTTGCCGTAGAGAATGTCGACCTTGACGTGACCGTCGTGCAGCAGGGCGTAGGACAGGCCGAGCAGGCAAATCGGCGCCATCAGGTGCCATTCGAGCTCCTGCATGGCGACCGAGCCCGTACGGAAGAAGTACCGCAGCAGCACGTTGTAGGCCATGACGCAGACGAGTGCGAAGGCGCACCAGCCGGTGACGCGGCCGATCCGGTCGATGAACGTATCGAGCGCGGTCGCGATGCGCTTCATCGTGCCCGGCATGTACCCCCCATTCCATCCATGAGCTGCAACCTGCTGCCAAGTCCCTCACCGGCCTGCCGGCCACCTCTCCCGTCCCGGTAGAGGAAACACTCGCGCCGATCGCGCCGCTTCGCTCCATTCTCCCGATGGGAGAAGGTGCCCCGGAGGGGCGGATGAGGGGCGGCATGAACGCCCCTCATCAACGCTCAACCCTTGATGCCGATCTGGCCGCGGATCTGGGACTGATAGACGGCCTCGCTGATCCCGGCCCACTTATCGTGGGTCGCCTTGAAGGCCATGAAGCTGTCGTGCACCTTCTTGACGAGCGGATCCTTGGCCGTCGCGTCGGCGAGCACGGCTTCGGTGGCCTCCTTCAACTTGGTGATGATCTCGGCGGGCAGCGGTGCCGCCGTCACGCCGTGGTTCTTGACGAGGTCGTCGAGGGCCTCCGAGTTGGTCGCCTCGCACCACGTGTGGCTGATCACGTTGCAGGCAGCAGCCGCCGTGCGCACGACGTCCTTGAGGTCGTCTGGCAGGCTCGCCCAGGCGGCCTTGTTGACGATCAGCTCGGTGACGGTCGAGGTCTCGTGCCAGCCCGTCGTGTAGTAGTACTTGGCAGCCTTGTGCAGGCCGAGGCGGCGGTCCTGGAACGGTCCGACGAACTCGGCCGCGTCGATGACGCCACGCTCGAGAGCGGGGAAGATCTCGCCACCCGGCAGCAGCTTCACGTCGACGCCGAGGGTCGCATAGACCTTGCCGGCCAAGCCGGGGATGCGCATCTTCAAGCCCTTGAAGTCGTCGACCTTCTCGATCGGCTTCTTGAACCAGCCCGTCATCTGAATGCCGGTGTTGCCCATCGGCATGGGCACGAGGTTGAAGGGATCGTAGACCTCCTCCCACAGCTTCAGGCCGCCGCCGTGGTAGATCCACGCGTTCATGCCCTGGAAGTTCATGCCGAACGGCACGGCCGTGAAATACTGCGCGGCGAACGTCTTGCCCGACCAGAAGTAGCTGTTGGCGCAGTTCATCTCGACGGTGCCTTTCGACACCGCGTCGAAGCCCTCGAGCGCCGGGATCAACTCGCCGGCCGCGAAGTGCTGGATGTTGAGGCGCCCGCCCGACAGCTTCTTGACGAGATCGATGAAGTACTTGGGGCTGCCCGGACCCTCGACGTAGAAGGGCGCGCCCGGACCGTAGGCGTTCGTCATCTTCCAGTTGAAGGTCGTCTGCGCGCGGGCGACCGCGGGGGCGGCGACGACGGCGGTCGTGGCGAGACCGGCCTTGAGGCCGGCCTTCAGAAATCGGCGGCGTTCCATATGGTCACTCTCCCTGTGCTGGCCATGACGCGCCGTGCCCGACGCGACCCGCAGGTGCTGGCAAGTGGCATGCCACACGGTTAACTTTCTGATTTCACGCTGTTTAGTCTTGCAGCGGTGGCGCGGGAACGGGCGCATTGCACGCTGCCGACGCAAAAATTTTGATCGATGAGCAAAAATTGGGCGCTGCCGCCGCCGGACTGATCGGCGCGAGGGCAGCAGGACGCGGCACGAGCAGGACGAGACAATGGTTCAGAACCCCGCGGCGCGGCCGTCGCTGCGCGGGTCGGAGGCGCCCTCGATGGTGCCGGCGCGCGCACCCGAACGATGTGCGACGAGGGCGCCGGCGTGCCCCATGGCCTCTTCGAACGGACCGATCACCTCGATGTCGTGACCGGCCCCGGCCAGCGCCGCGACGACGTCGGGCGCGAAGCGGTTCTCGATCCTGAGGTTGGTCGCCTCGCTGCCCCAGGTGCGGCCGAGCAGCCAGCGTGGAGCTGCGATGGCAGCCTGCAGATCCTGACCGTAGACGACGTGGCGGGTATAGATCGCCGCTTGCGTCTGCGGCTGGCCCTCTCCGCCCATGGTGCCGTACGGCATGACGCGTCCGTCGTCGAGGACGGCGAGGGCCGGCTGGATGGTGTGGAACGGACGGCGCAAGGGCTCGAGTGCGTTCTGCTTGGCGGGATCGAGACTGAAACTCGTGCCGCGGTTCTGCCAGGTGATGCCCGATCCCGGCAGCACGAGGCCGGAGCCGAACTCCCAGTAGACCGACTGGATGAACGAGACCGCACGGCCCTCGCCGTCGATGGCGCCGAGCCAGACCGTATCGCCGGGCTTGGCCGTCTGCGGCCATGGCAGGGCGCGCGCGCGATCGATGCGGGAAGCCCGCGCGTCGAGGGCTGCGGGCGCCAGATAGGCGGCGGGATCGACGGTCATGTAGGCGGGGTCGGTGACGTGAGCGTCACGGATCATGAAGGCCTGCTTCGTCGCCTCGACGAGGCCGTGGACATGTGCGAAGCCCTCGGCCTCGGCGACGCCGAGACGCTCGTAAAGTCCGAGGATCATCATCGAGGCGAGGCCCTGCGTCGGCGGCGGCATGCCGTAGGCGGTGCCGTGGGTGAGGCGTACGGCGAGCGGACTCACGGCGAGTGCGTGGTGGCGCTCGAAGTCGGCAAGGCGCAGCGGGCTGCCGGCCGCCTCCAGCTCGCGGGCCATCTGGCGCGCAAGGTCGCCCCGGTAGAAGTCATCGAGGCCGGCGGCGGCCAGACGCTCGAGGGTGGCCGCCAGGCGCGGATTGCGGAACAGGCTGCCGAGGGCCGGGTGTGTCGCCTGCGGCATGAAGGTTTCAGCGAAGCCCGCAACGGTCTCCAACTCGGCGCGCTTGCCGATGTTGTTCTTCACCTGCGTCGCCGTGACGGGGAAGCCGTCGCGGGCATAGGCGATGGCATCGGCGAGGAGGCGGGCGAGCGGCAGGCGTCCGCCCCAGCGCGCTGACCGCTCGAGTGCGGCCTGCCAGCCGGATACGGCACCGGCCATGGTCAGGGCGGCGTGCGCCCCCCGGCCGGGAATCGCGGTGACGTGGCCGAGTTCGCGGTAGTGGTCGCGGCTGGCAAGCCCGGCGGCGGCCCCGCACGCATCGATGCCGACCGGCGCACCGCCCGCCTCGCTGACGAGCCAGAAGTTGTCGCCGCCCAGGCCGTTCATATGCGGATAGACGACGGCGATGGTGGCGGCCGCCGCGACCATCGCCTCGATCGCATTGCCGCCTTCGCGCAGGACGGCAAGGCCGCTCTCGGCGGCGAGGTGATGGGGGGCTGCGACCATGCCGCGCCGGGCGCGCGTCGTCTCGAGCATGTGACCTCGGCAGGGATGTGGGAACAGGGGCGCGGAGCAGGAGCAGGGCCGCGCTGCGGCAGCAGGGACGTGTAAGGGCGGTCAGGACTTGCCCGTCGCGATGGCTGGTCCATCGGGCTTGCCCCACTCCGCCCAGCTGCCGTCGTAGACGGCGACATTGGGCTGGCCGAGCCGCGTCAGGGCGAGGGCGAGGATCGAGGCGGACACGCCCGAGCCGCAACTCGTCACAACGGGCCGGGCGAGGTCGATGCCGGCAGCCTCGAACAAGGCGGCGAGCTCGGCTGCGGGCTTGAGCGTGCCGTCGGGGTTGAGCACCTGTGCGAAGGGGAGGTTGCGCGCCCCAGGGATGTGCCCCTGACGCAGCCCCGGGCGCGGCTCCGGCTCGCGGCCCTCGAAGCGGGCGGCGGGACGGGCGTCGAGGAGCTGGGCGCCGTCCTTGCCCGCGACGAGCGCCGTAACGTCGCCGAGATCGCGCACGAGGTCGGCGTTAACGCGCGCGGTGAAATGGCGGGGCGCGCGCGGCGGCGGCGCACCCTGCTCGACCGGCCGCCCCTCGGCGACCCATTTGCCGAAGCCGCCGTTCAGGACAGCCACGTCGTCGTGGCCGAAGACGCGGAACATCCACCAGACGCGGGCAGCGGCGAAGATGCCAAGGCGGTCGTAGACGATGACGCGCTGGCCATCGCCGATGCCCATCTGCTTCATGCGGCTCGCGAACTTGACGGGCGTGGGCAGCATGTGCGGCAGGTCGCTCGCGTGGTCGGAAACGTCATCGATATCGAAATGGATGGCCCCGGGGATGTGGGCCTCGAGGTATTCCGCACGGGCATCGCGCGCCACGTTGGGGAGGAACCACGTCGCGTCGAGGACGACGACGTCAGGCGCCGAGAGGTGGGCGGCAAGCCAGTCCGTCTCGACGAGCCAGTCGTTGGTGGCGCTCACCATGCGAATTCTCCTCTCAAGCAGGCGTGACGGTCACTCGACGCAGACTTCGAGCGTGGCAGCTCAGGCCTCGAAAACGGCAGGCAGGGCGGCGTCGCCGCCAGCGAGCCAGGCAGGCACGGGCAAGCTCTTCGAGCGCAGAAACTCCGGGTTGAACAACTTCGACTGATAGCGCGTGCCGAAGTCGCACAGGATGGTGACGATGGTCTTGCCAGGACCCAGCGCATGGGCGAGCCGCATGGCGCCGGCGACGTTGACACCGGACGAGGCCCCCAGGCAGAGCCCCTCGTGAGCGAGGAGATCAAAGACGATCTCGACAGCCTCGGCATCGGGGATCTGGAAGGCGTGGTCGACCGCGACGCCGGCCAGATTGGCGGTGATGCGGCCCTGGCCGATGCCCTCGGTGATCGAGGACCCCTCGGCCTTCAACTCGCCGGTCGTGTAGAAGCTGTAGAGCGCCGCGCCCGGCGGATCGGCCAGCCCGATGGCGATGTCGGAGCGCTTGGCCTTGAGGCCCATCGACACCCCGCCCAGCGTGCCGCCCGAGCCGACGGCGCAACAGAAGCCGTCGACGCGGCCACCCGTATCGGCCCAGATTTCCTCCGCCGTCGTCTCGATGTGGGCCTGGCGGTTGGCCACGTTGTCGAACTGGTTGGCCCACACCGCGCCGGCGGGCTCGGTCTCGGCGAGGCGGGCGGCCAAGCGGGCGGAATACTTGACGTAATTGTTGGGGTTCTTGAACGGCACCGCAGGTACCTCGACGAGGCGGGCGCCGAGCAGGCGGAGTGTATCCTTCTTTTCCTGCGACTGGGTCTCGGGAATGACGATCACCGAGCGGTAGCCCATGGCGTTGGCGAGCACCGTCAATCCGATGCCGGTGTTGCCGGCCGTGCCCTCGACGATGGTGCCGCCTGGGCGCAGGGTGCCGGCGGCCTCGGCAGCACGGATGATATAGAGCGCGGCGCGGTCCTTGACCGACTGGCCGGGGTTCATGAACTCGGCCTTGCCGAGGATCGTCGAGCCCGTCGCCTCGGAGGCCCGCTTCAGCTTGATCAGCGGCGTGCGGCCCACCGCATCGACGACGCTTGCCCTGATGGTCACTCGGGTCTCCCTCGGCGGCGCCGATCGTCCTCACGCGCGGGCGCCGAGCGGGGCGACCGGAAACGGGAAATTAGAGGCGCCCCGGCCCGCACGCAACCACCGGTGCAAATCGCAGCACTCCGGCCCGGGGAGCAATATTTTCCGCACCGCCTCATCAATCCTGATGAGGCGGACCCGCGCGGGGCCGCGCTATCGTGACGGCGAACATACTCATTTCCATCTCGAGGACCTCGTCCATGGCCACCCTGCGCGGCACCGCCAAGCGCGACCGACTGACCGGCACGAACGCCAACGACCGCATTTTCGGATTGAACGGCAACGACCTCCTCAACGGCGGCAACGGCAACGATCAGATCTTCGGTGGCAACGGCAACGACACCGTCAACGGCGGCAACGGCAACGACCGGCTCAACGGCGACGGCGGCAACGACACCCTGCGTGGTGGCAACGGCAACGACATCCTGAACGGCGGCCTCGGCAACGACCGCCTGTTCGGCGACGGCGGCAACGACACGCTCAGCGGTGGCGCGGGCGTCGACACGCTGACCGGCGGGACAGGCAACGACGTGCTTACCGGCGGCACGGGCAACGACACGGTCTTCGGCGGAACCGGCAACGACACGGTGAACGACGCCATCGGCGACGGCACCGACCGCATCGACGGTGGCACGGAAACGGGCGGCACCGGCGACGTGCTCAACGTGCGCAACCCAACGGCGACGGCGCGCACGATCATCGTCAATCACATTCCGGCGTCGGGTGACCTGCTCAACCCCGCCACCGACCGCGATGATATTCAGATCTCACTGTCTGACGGCGCCTTCTTCGACGCCGACGAAATCGAGGACCTCGACATCTTCCTCGGCAGCGGCGGCGACACGGTCGACCTCAACCTCGATGTCAGCGCCGTGTCGCTTCTCTCGGCGATCACGGTGACGGGCGGGGCCGGAGTCGACACCATCGACGCGTCAGGCGTGAGCGGTACGGGCGGCGTCGTACGCGGCTCGACCAGTACGGCCGGGGCCGAAGGCAACGGCACGTCGTTCAACGGCGCTCTGTCACCGGACGGAACAAAGCTCGTCTTCATCAGCAATGCCGACAATCTCGTCGCGGGCGATACCAATGGCGCCGCCGACGTGTTCGTCAAAGACCTCGTCACCGGTGTCTCGACGCGCATTTCGACCTCGGCGGCGGGCGTCGAGGGCGACGATCAATCGTTTCGGGCGGTGTTCACGCCCGACGGCACGAAGGTCGTGTTCTCCAGCGAGGCGCAGAACCTCGTCGCCGGAGATACCAGCGGTCGGGATGTGTTCATCAAGACGCTGGCAACGGGCGCCATCGTCAAGGTCTCGACTGGAGCGGGAGGGGTCGAGGCCAACGGCCAGGTCGGCGGGTTCGTCAGCGTTGCACCCAGCGGCAATCAGGTCCTCTTCGACAGCAGCGCCACCAACCTCGTCGCCGGTGACACGAATGGCTTCGACGACATCTTCATCAAGAACTTGTCGACGGGCGCGGTAACGCTCGTCACGAACGGGGCGGTCGGCGGACACTCGGTCGAAGCTGTCTTCTCCCCCGACGGCACCAAGGTCGCATTCATCAGTTCCGCGAGCGGGCTCGTGGCTCGCGACGTGGCGGGCTTCAACGACATCTTCGTGAAAGACCTTGCGAGCGGCACCTTCACGCTCGTCTCGCGCGACCGGTTCGGCGGTCAGGCCGACGAAAACAGCCGAAACGTACGGTTCTCGCCCGACGGCACGAAGGTCGTCTTCATGAGCGAGGCGAGCGACCTCGTGGCCGGCGACACGAACGGCCTCGCCGACATTTTCGTCTACGACCTGACGACGGGCGAAGTGACGCGGGTCTCGACCAACGCTGTCGGCGTCGAGGGCGATGGCAGTTCCTTCTCGACGCCGTTCTTCACGCCCGACGGCACCTCGGTCATTTTCTTGAGCGGATCGACAAACCTCGTCGAGGGCGACACCAACGGCGTCCGCGACGTATTCTTGAAAAACCTCGCGACCGGCGCCGTCACGCTCCTCTCGACGGCGGGCAACGGTGCGATCGGTAACAATGATTCATTAGCCTCCGGCATTTCCGCCGATGGCACCCGGCTCGTCATGTCGAGCGAAGCGACGAATTTCGTCGCCGGAGACAGCAATGGCCTCAGCGACGTCTTCCTCAAGGACCTCACACAAGCCCAGAACCTCGTGCTGTCCGGGGGAGGCAGCGCCGACACGATCACCGGCGGCACCGGCAACGACACGCTGATCGGCGGCGCGGGTGGCGATACCTTGAACGGCGGCGGCGGCTTCGACGTCGCGAGCTACACGGATTCCGCGACGAGCCTCGTCGCTTCCCTCCTCAATCCCCTCGACAACACCGGCATCGCCATCGGCGACACGTACGCCTCGATCGAGGGCCTCACCGGCAGCAACGCGACGGGGCCC
Source organism: Hyphomicrobiaceae bacterium (assembly GCA_033764645.1). GTDB lineage: Bacteria > Pseudomonadota > Alphaproteobacteria > Rhizobiales > Hyphomicrobiaceae > Filomicrobium. Next base: position 15,148 of record JANRIT010000055.1, on the reverse strand, counting down.
GGCGACACGCTCGTCGCCGGCGACGGCATCGACACGACGCTCTCGGGGCTGGCAGGAGACGACACTCTGTTCGGCCGCTCGGGCAACGATATGCTCCTCGGCGGCGCCGGCAACGACATCATATTCGGCCAGGACGGCGCCGACTACATTGACGGCGGCACCGGCGATGACACCATAGACGGCGAGAATAACGCAGACCGGTTCTACTTCACCGGTAACTCGGGTGCGGGCACCTTCAGCGGCTTCGATACGATCAACAATTTCTCGATCGCCACCGTCGGCGAAGAGATCCATCTGTTCGAGAACCTCGCAAACGACGACTGGAGCTGGTCGGAAATCGGGCCCGACACCGTGTTCTTCCTGTTCGACGGCGTGACGCTCGTCGCGCAGGTGACGGTCACGGGCGTGACCGGCCTCAGCGAGAACGACGACTATTTCTTCAACGCCTGATCGAATGCCCGAGGGTTGGAGCAAAAGGCCCCCGCCGGCCAAAGCGCGCTACAGCAGGAAATCACCCGCCGTGAGCGTCTTCAGGCCGACGAGCTCGATCTGGAAATCGGCGACCCTGTTGCCGTCGATATCGCCCTCGATGATCGTCTTGCCGGCCTGGTGGAACCAGTGGATCTGCCCTTTCACGCCCGTGAAAGCAGCGCCCTTGGCGGCGAGGAACTTGAAGGCGGTATTGCCGGCCGCCGCGCCGTTGGCGTCGATCGTCCTCAGGTCGATGTCGTCCTGGTTGTGCCTGAAATCCATGATGCGGTCGCGCGTGCCACCCCTGCCGATCTCAGCGACCGTGTTGAAATCGAAGTCGTCGAGGCCGGCGCCGCCGGTCATGGTGTCCTTGTTGGCACCGCCCGTCAGGACGTCGTTGCCGGCGTCACCGAACAGGGTGTCGTTGCCGAGCCCGCCGAGGATCGTATCGTTCCCGCCGCCGCCGCGCAGCACGTTGCCGACTGCGTTGCCGGTCAGCGTATTGGCGCCGCCGTTGCCCGTGCCGCCGATGCCGGTGCTGCCGAGAAGCGTCAGGTGCTCGACATCGGGGCCAAGGGTGAAGGTCACGGTCGAGCGGACGATATCGGTGCCCTCGCCCGCGAGTTCCGTCACCGTATCGCCGGCAGAATCGACGATGTAGGTGTCGTTGCCGCCGTTACCGGCCAGCGAATCGTCGCCGAGGCCGCCGTCGAGCCTGTCGTTGCCCAAGCCCCCCGAGAGATCGTCATCGAAGATCGTGCCCTGGAATTGCTCGTTGGCCGAGGTCCCAGCCCATGAGACCGCTTGCTGGCGCGGATCGACGATGCGCTGGTAGATTTCCGTGCCGCTGGTCGTCGGCCCGCCAGCCTCCCAACTGACGAGGATGCGGCCATCGAGCATGAGGGTCGCGTCGAGGGTCGACAGATTGTTGTTGGTGGTGGCCGCATCGGTGAGGACGATCTCGCCGCCGACCGCCTCGGCAACTCCCGCCGTCACGGAATAGAGCTGTCCGACAACGTCGAAGTCCGTGCCGCCGACACCATCGCTGCCCTGGTCGGTCCAGAACACCATGAAACCGCCGTTGAGGGCGGACAGCTCGCTGAGACCGACGACGGCAGGCGAGGCATCGCCGTTGAAGCCGGGTGCCGTCGTGTTGACCTTGAAGCGGCTGGCGGCGTTGCCGTTGAGGGTCGCCCAAATCTCGTCGGCGCTGCCGGGCCGGTCCATGTAGACGACGAGCGCGTTGCCGGCGTGATCGTAGGCGGCATCGGGGTTGCGGGCGAAGGAGTTGTTGGTCGCGGGCGTCTCGCGGTCGATGCGGAAAAAGCCGGCGCCAGCGCCGCCGCCCTCGTAGGCATAGATGCCATCGCCGGTCGTCGGCGGGTCGCCGAGATCGTCCTGCCAGACGAACAGGAACTCGTCGGACGTCGGATCGGCGGCTCCAGCGGTATGGCCGTCGCCGCCGTGAGCATCGCTGAGCTGGGACGGGATGTAGCCGCCGATGCCGCCGTCGTAGAGATAGCCCTGCTCGACGACTGCCGTGCTCGTCGAGACGCCGCCGCCGGTGGCGGTCGTGTCGGGATCGGGGTCGGTCCAGCCGATGAAGAAGTCGCCGTCGTTGTCGAAGATGTCAGGGTACGTTTGGTTGTTGAGCGCGCCCGTCGCATCTGCGCTCGATGCGTGCGCCAGCGTGGTCGCCGTCGTGACAGCGCCCGTGCCGTCGTAGATCTTGAAGTAGATGTTGTCGCTCTTGTCGGTCAGGCTGGTGCCGTCGCGGTACATCCACGCGACGGCAAAGCCGCCGTTGTCGAGGCCGGCGACCGCCAGGTAGTCGCCGCCGCCGCCGATGCCGACCGTGCCCGCCGAGAGTTGCGTGTCGTTGACGAAGCCGGAAATGCCGGTCGCCGTTCCGTCGATGTCGAGGACCTGATAGCGGATGGTGCTCGAGGAGGCGCCGAGGTCGCGCCAGACGTGGACGATGCGGCCGTCGGCGAGCGTCGAGACGTGCGGGCTGTCCTGAGTGCCCGCGGCTCCTGCAGAGACGACGACTTGCGACCCGGACAGGATCGGTGCGGTCGATGGCATCGGCAGTCCTCCAGCAATCGGGCGTCAGGACGCATGAGCTACGGTCTCCGGCGGGCGGGCGCATCCCCAAGATTGATGAGGAGCGCGCAATTTGGGGGGCCGCTGGTCCCGGAAATTGCTTTCAAGACGTATGCGCGGAGCTGGGGTCCTTCCCTGGGCGACGGGAAGGGTCCCTGAGCGCCGCTGTCGCGCCGTCCGGGACGGCGGTCGTGGGGTGGCGAACTGATCGCGGCGCCCCGGTCTTCTCACTCCGTGTTCCATTTCGGGACGCCGCTTTACCGGCGATTAACCCCGATCCTCTAGCCTCTCTCCTGCACATGAGTGGCCGTCGGCGTCGCCGGGGCACTGCACCTGTATCGAGAGGGTATATCCATGATCTCCATGCACAAAGCTGGGCTCGTCTCAGCGGCCCTCACGGTCGCTGCGGCGCTCGGTACGCCTGCTATTGCCGCCGATCTCGGCGGCTCCATCAAGGATGGCTACGTGGCGCCCATGCGCCCCGTCAGCGCCGGCCCCTGCTACTTCCGCGCCGACGTGGGCGGCTCGGTCTCGCGCGATCCGGACGTGAGCTGGCCGGTGACCAACCACATCTATCAGGGCGACCACATCGTCGACATCTACGAGGGCGACGAGGTCACGGGCGTCGAGATGGAGAACACCTGGCTCGCCGACGTGGGCCTCGGCTGCGGCTCGGGCTCGCGCGGCCTGCGTGGCGAAGCGGTGTTCACCTTCCGCGGCGACCGCAAGATCGACGGCGAGCCGCCGATCTACAACGGCCCCCCGGGCAACCCGCCGATCACCGATGACCCGCTGCACACCAATGTGCAGAGCTACTCTCTGATGTTCAATGCCTACTACGATCTCGGCAACTGGCGCGGCTTCGTGCCGTACGTCGGCGCTGGCGTGGGCGTCGCCTACAACATCGTCGACAGCGTCTACTTCACCGAGAATCCCTACCTCGTGAACACCATCGAGGGCGACAAGACGCTGTCGTTCGCCTGGTCGGTCATGACGGGCGTCGGCTACCAGATCTCCGAGCGCGCCATCCTGGACGTCGGTTATCGCTACATCGACCTCGGCGAGGCGCAGTCGGGCCGCGTCGACGACGCCTACTTCATCAATCCGGCGGTCAAGATCGACGACCTCGGCGCACACGAGTTCAAGATCGGCCTGCGCTACCATTTCGGCGCGCGTGACAGCCATCACGACTACGCGCCGATGAAGTAAGCGGCTGCATCGCTCGACACTAAACAAGTCTCGAAGGCCGGGCCCCATGGCCCGGCCTTTCTTCTGTGGCGCGACGCGCGCACCACAAGTCCTGCTCCCGGAAAGCCGTCGGCGCGGAAGCGCGGACGGGTTATCCGGGGTCTTTCCGGCCTTGGACGAGACGCCGTCGTAACAGCGGCAGCCGGCGAAGCGCCGCGACGCTGGGCACGTCACACGCCACGGGCAGGCCCGGGATATCCGCCACCTGCCGACGCAGGTGCCGGATTCCAGGGATGCAAACTTCGGGTGGTATGTTTCCAGTGTCTGGCTCGCCGGTGGCAGCTTTTCGGTTGATCTTCGCCGCCCCGTGCCGATATAGCTGCCGCCCGGCGGATGCCGCCCACCATCGCGCGCCTTGCCCGGCTCTGCGTCAACCAGACCGGGGCAACGGTGCTTCACCAGGGCTGGTATCGTGCTATCGGCTCACTGGCCGTCGCCCGTGGGGCGTGAGCCGCTCGGCGCGGGCGTGGTGGAATTGGTAGACACGCCAGATTTAGGTTCTGGTGGCCTTGGCCGTGGGGGTTCAAGTCCCTCCGCCCGCACCACGGCTTCTGCACTGGTTGCGACCGCGCGCGAGCCCAGGCTGCAGAAGCCGAGGCTGCCTGGCCGATGAATGCAACACTCTGAATGGACTGGACTGTCGCTATGCAGGTCATGGAAACGCTTTCGGACGGGCTGAAGCGCGAGCTCAAGGTCGTGGTCGGCGCGGACGAACTCGGCCAGCGCTTCACCGACCGGCTCGACGAAATGAAGGACCGCGTCCAGCTCAAGGGCTTCCGCAAGGGCAAGGTGCCCGTCGCGCACCTCCGGAAGATGTTCGGCAAGGCCGTCATGGCCGAGGTGCTGGAGGCGACCGTCAAGGAGACGAGCGCCAAGGCCATCGAGGAGCGCAACGAGAAGCCGGCCTCGAGCCCGAAGATCGCACTGACCGAGGACCAGGACGAGATCGCCCGCATCATCGACGGCAAGGCGGACCTCGCCTACTCGATGCAATTCGAGGTGCTGCCGAAGTTCGATGTCACGGACCTGACCCAGCTCGAACTCGAGCGGCTGGTGACGCCGGTCAGCGATGCCGAGGTCGACGAGGCGCTCTCCAACCTGCGCACCAACAACGTGGTCTACAAGGACGAGAACGGCCGCGCGGCGCAATCGGGCGACCAGGTGCGCATCGACTTCGTCGGCAAGATCGACGGCGTTCCCTTCGATGGCGGCAGCGCGGAGGGCGTCGAACTCGTGCTCGGCCGCGGCCAGTTCATCCCCGGCTTCGAAGAGCAGCTCACCGGCGCCACGGCTGGCGAGGAGCGCGTCATCACCGTCACCTTCCCCGCCGAGTACGGCGCGACGCACCTCGCCGGCAAGGACGCGACGTTCGACATCAAGGTGCATGCCGTCGCGGCTCCCGCCGTGCCGGAGGCCGACGACGCGTTCGCTGAGAGCCTGGGGCTCGACAGCATCGACAAGCTGAAGGCTGCGCTCAAGGAGCGCATCGGCCAGGAGTTCGCGCAGGCCTCGCGCCTCAAGATCAAGCGCGACCTGCTCGACGCGCTGGACGCCTCGCACTCGTTCGAATTGCCCGCTTCCCTCGTCGACCGCGAGTTCGATCAGATCTGGGCGCAACTGACGCGCGGGCTCGAGCAATCCGGCAAGACGTTCGAGGACGAGGGCAAGTCCGAGGCGGAGACGCGTGAGGAGTACCGGCGCATCGCCGGCCGGCGCGTGCGTCTCGGCCTCGTGATCGGCGACATCGGCGACAAGAACAAGATCGAGGTCACGCAAGACGAGTTGCGTCGCGCACTCGTCGAGCAGGTGCGCCGCTTCCCCGGCCAGGAGAAGATGGTCTACGAGTACTTCGAGAAGACGCCAGGTGCGGTCGCCGAATTGCGCGCGCCCATCTTCGAGGAGAAGGTCGTCGACTTCATCCTGGCCAACGCCAAGGTCAGCGAGCGCGAGGTGTCGAAGGACGATCTGATGAAGGCGGCGCAGGGCGCGGAAGAAGCGTAAGGTCCACCCAGCACCTCACAGTCCGTCGATCGCCCCCTTCAAAGTCGGACCGTTCGTTCGCACATCCCGACGATCGGCAGCGGCCGCCGGCCGCGAAACCAAGCACTCGAGGCTATCGGAGAACCCCATGCGCGACCCTGCCCCCCACCCCATGAGCGCCTCGTTCTGGCCGATGGTCGTCGAGCAGACCAATAGGGGCGAGCGCGGCTACGACCTGCCGTCGCGGCTCCTCAAGGAGCGCATCATCTTCGTCACCGGCCCGGTCGAGGACCACATGGCCGCGTCGATCTGCATGCAGCTCCTGTACTGCGAGAGCGAGAACCCCGACAAAGAAATCTCCATGTATATCAATTCGCCGGGCGGCGTCGTTACGGCCGGCATGGCGATCTACGACACCATGCAGTTCATCAAGCCGCCGATCGCCACGCTGTGCATCGGGCAGGCAGCATCGATGGGCTCGCTTCTCCTGTGCGCGGGCACGAAGGGCATGCGCTACGCGCTGCCGAACGCGCGCATCATGGTGCATCAGCCCTCGGGCGGTTTCCAGGGCCAGGCGTCGGACATCGAGCGCCACGCCGAGGACATCATCAAGATGAAGCGGCGCCTCAACGAGACCTACGTGACGCACACGGGCCAGCCCTATGAGACGATCGAGCGCACGCTCGACCGCGACTACTTCATGACCGCCGAGCAGGCCCGTGATTTCGGCCTTATCGACAAGGTTCTGACCAAGCGCGCCGATTTCGAGATCGAGATCGCCGAAAAGAAGTGACCCCGCGGGCAGTGATCGTGCCCGATCGAGCGGACCGCCCGCTGGCCTGAGCGGCCGGCGGGCTCGCGGGTTAAGGTTCACGGCCGCCCGCTTTTGCCTCGGGGTCTTCGGCATGGTCCATGTGGACCCCGCGGCGTGACCCCCGATTGAATACCTGCCCGCGCATCCGCATATGTGGGGAGCGCGGGATCGAGGGTTTCAAAGCGCTGCAAATCACATAGGATACGATTAAAAGATCACAGTCGTGTGGCTTTGCTGCACGGCTGGTGGCGAACGGTCCGGGTGTCCGTGCAGCGGAGCCAGCGTGGTGCGCACCTTCTTGCAAGTTGTTGCAAGCCGTTTCTTGCACCGCGCGAGCGTCGATCGCCGGTCGGGAGCACTGGTAACTTGATCTGCGGCAGGCGGGCATGCTCTGATCAAGCGAGCATCGATCCCGCAGCACCGACGAGGGGCCGTCGCAGCCCGGGGCAGAGGACGTCGCGCCGAACGCTAGAACCGGCTCGACAGCGCGTGAGAGAGCGGAATGCCGAACGAAAAGAACACCCTCTACTGCTCCTTCTGCGGCAAGAGCCAGCATGAGGTCCGCAAGCTGATCGCCGGTCCGACCGTGTTCATCTGCGATGAATGCGTCGAGCTGTGCATGGACATCATCAAGGAGGAGAGCAAGAACAACCTGGTGAAGTCGCGCGATGGCGTGCCGACTCCCCAGGAAATCTGCGCGGTCCTCGATTCCTACGTGATCGGCCAGATGCACGCCAAGCGCGTCCTGTCGGTCGCCGTGCACAATCACTACAAGCGCCTGAACCACGCCTCCAAGTCGAACGACGTGGAACTCGCCAAGTCGAACATCCTGCTCGTCGGCCCCACCGGCTGCGGCAAGACGCTGCTGGCGCAGACGCTCGCGCGCATCCGCGATGTCCCCTTCACGATGGCGGACGCGACGACGCTGACGGAAGCCGGCTATGTCGGTGAGGACGTCGAGAACATCATCCTCAAGCTCTTGCAGAACGCCGACTACAACGTCGAGCGGGCGCAGCGCGGCATCGTCTACATCGACGAGGTCGACAAGATCAGCCGCAAGTCCGACAACCCGTCTATCACGCGCGACGTGTCGGGCGAGGGTGTGCAGCAGGCTCTTCTCAAGATCATGGAAGGCACCGTTGCGTCGGTGCCGCCGCAGGGCGGGCGCAAGCATCCCCAGCAGGAGTTCCTGCAGGTCGATACGACCAATATCCTGTTCATCTGCGGTGGCGCGTTCGCGGGGCTCGAGAAGATCATCTCGGCGCGCGGCAAGGGCACGTCCATCGGCTTCGGCGCCAAGGTGCGCGGTCCGGATGCGCGGCGTACGGGCGAGGTGCTGCGCGAGGTCGAGCCGGAGGACCTTCTGAAGTTCGGGCTGATCCCGGAATTCATCGGCCGCTTGCCGGTCATCGCGACGCTCGAGGATCTCGACGAGGCGGCCCTCGTTCAGATCCTGTCGGAGCCCAAAAACGCGCTCGTCAAGCAGTACCAGCGGCTGTTCGAGATGGAGGGCGTCAAGCTCACCATCACGCACGACGCGCTGCGCGCCATCTCGCGCAAGGCGATCGAGCGCAAGACCGGCGCGCGCGGCCTGCGCTCCATCATGGAAGGCATCCTGCTCGACACCATGTTCGACCTGCCGGCGCTCAAGGGCGTCGAGGAGGTCGTGATCGGGCCGGAGGTCGTCGAAGGCGGCGCGCGTCCGTTGCGCATCTACGCCGACCGCGCCGAGGAGAAGGGCTCGACGGCGTCCTGATCGGGGCGCCGCCACCCAGCCCGGCTTGGCGTGTCGCCAGCGTCCATATCGTGCGACGGGGCGGCCGGGCCATCCATGGCGGCTCAACGACCAAGCTGGCTCCGTGCCAGCGTGCGGTGCCGCACGGCGCTTCTTCGCGCACCACGATGCCCGTCGCGGCTATCGCACCAGCCAGCCGCTGCGTCCCGCACGCACCGTCACGGGCGCGCCCGTCTCTCCGTCTCCGGTCCCTGCGTGCCAAGGCAGCTTCGCCGCGCGGACGACGCCGCTGGGGGCGGTGTGCCGTTTCACTGAAGGTGAGGCTTGACGCCCCTGGCGCGCTTCCCATTTCCAGTTATTCTTGCTGAACGAACCAGGCGTCGAAGCAACGGTGTCGCAGAGCAAGCGTTGAAGGTCGGCGAACCGGGCCGTGCGCAACATCGTGCGCCATGAGGCTCGCCGAGAAGCAGCAAGCCGAGCACGGTCGCCGTGCCGTCCGCAGCCCACGACACGGGTTGCCGGCGGCATATCGAAGGCCCCGCGGTCAGGTCTTGCAGTGCGGTGTGGACGTAGCCGTCGATCGTCGATGCGCCGAACGGCCCGCCAGCAGATCGGGTGATGAGCATGAGCACTACGAAATCGTCACGAGGCGCGAGCAGCGCGGAACTGTTTCCCGTCCTGCCGCTGCGCGACATCGTCGTCTTCCCCTATATGATCGTGCCGCTGTTCGTCGGCCGCGAGAAGTCGATCAACGCGCTCGAGGAAGTGATGCGCGCCGACAAGCAGATCCTGCTTGCCGCGCAGAAGCAGGCGAGCGACGACGATCCTGCGCCCGACGGCATCTACGAGGTCGGCACGCTCGCTTCGGTCCTGCAATTGCTCAAGCTGCCCGACGGCACGGTCAAGGTGCTGGTCGAGGGCACGGCGCGTGCGCGCGTCAAGAGCTACACCGACAACCCGGACTACTACGAGGCGGCGATCGAGCGCATCGCCGAGGAGATCGGCACCGAGGACGAGGTCGAGGCGCTGGCCCGCTCGGCGGTCACGCAGTTCGAGCAGTATGTGAAGCTCAACAAGAAGATCAGCCCGGAAGTGCTCGGCACGATCGCGCAGATCGAGGACTACTCGAAGCTCGCCGACACCATCGCGAGCCACCTCGCCGTCAAGATTGGCGACAAGCAGGAAGTGCTCGAGACGACCGTCATCTCGACGCGGCTCGAGCGCGTCTACACGCTCATGGAAAGCGAAATCTCGGTCCTGCAGGTCGAGAAGAAGATCCGCTCGCGCGTCAAGCGGCAGATGGAGAAGACGCAGCGCGAGTACTATCTCAACGAGCAGATGAAGGCGATCCAGAAGGAGCTCGGCGACACCGACGAGCGCGACGACGTCGCCGAGTTCGAGGAGAAGATCGAGCAGACGAAGCTGTCCAAGGAAGCCCGCGACAAGGCTCTCGCCGAGCTGAAGAAGCTCAAGCAGATGAGCCCGATGTCGGCGGAAGCGACGGTCGTGCGCAATTACCTCGACTGGCTCCTGTCGATCCCGTGGGGCGTCAAGGGCAAGGTCAAGAAGGACCTCGCGGAAGCCGAGTCCGTGCTCGACCTCGAGCACTATGGCCTCGAGAAGGTCAAGGAGCGCATCCTCGAATACCTCGCCGTGCAGAACCGCACGAACAAGCTCAAGGGGCCCATCCTGTGCCTCGTCGGCCCGCCCGGCGTCGGCAAGACCTCGCTCGGCAAGTCGATCGCCAACGCGACGGGCCGCGAGTTCGTGCGCATGTCGCTCGGCGGCGTGCGTGACGAGGCGGAGATCCGCGGCCACCGGCGCACCTACATCGGCTCGATGCCGGGCAAGGTGATCCAGTCCATGCGCAAGGCCAAGCGCACGAACCCGCTCTTCCTGCTCGATGAGATCGACAAGATGGGCCAGGACTTCCGTGGCGATCCGGCGGCAGCCCTGCTCGAGGTGCTCGACCCGGAGCAGAACGGCACGTTCAACGACCACTATCTCGAGGTCGATTACGACCTGTCGAACGTGATGTTCGTAACGACGGCCAACACGCTCAACATCCCGCCGGCCCTCATGGACCGGATGGAGATCATCCGCATCGCCGGCTACACCGAGGACGAGAAGCTCGAGATCGCCAAGCGCCACCTTCTGCTGGAACAGCGTCAGGCGCACGGGCTCGAGGAGGGCGAGTGGGCGGTCGGCGACGACGCGCTGCTCGAGGTGATCCGCCGCTACACGCGGGAAGCCGGCGTGCGCTCGCTCGAGCGTGAACTCGCCAAGCTCGCCCGCAAGGCGGTGAAGGAGATCCTCACCTCCTCGACGAAGACGGTCGTCGTCACGCGCGAGAACGTGGCCGACTATCTCGGCGTGCCGAAGTACCGCTTCGGTGAGGCCGAGCTCGAGGATCAGATCGGCATCGTCACCGGCCTCGCGTGGACCGAGGTGGGCGGCGAACTTCTGACCATCGAAGGCATCAAGATGCCCGGCAAGGGCAAGATGAGCGTCACGGGCAACCTGCGCGACGTGATGAAGGAGTCGATCCAGGCGGCCAACGCCTACGTGCGCTCGCGCTCGGTCGATTTCGGGATTGCGCCGACGGCGTTCGAGAAGAACGACATCCACGTGCACGTGCCCGAGGGCGCGACGCCGAAGGATGGACCGTCGGCCGGCGTCGCGATGGCCACTGCCATCATCTCGGTGCTGACCCAGATCCCGGTGCGCAAGGATGTCGCCATGACCGGCGAAATCACCCTGCGCGGCCGCGTGCTGCCGATCGGTGGGCTCAAGGAGAAGTTGCTGGCTGCCCTGCGCGGCGGCATCAAGACGGTCCTCATCCCGGAGGAGAACGTCAAGGATCTCGCCGACATCTCGGACGAGGTCAAAGCCAAGCTCGACATCGTGCCGGTGTCGCGTCTCGACGAGGTGCTGCGGGCAGCGCTCGTGAGGGTGCCCGAGCCGATCGTCTGGGACGAGGCCGCGCAGCAGGCGGTTGCGACCGCCGATGGCCCCAACGACGAAGGGCGCCCGCCCGTCGCTCATTGAGGCGTCGTCGAGGGGGCGCGACGCGCCGGCGTTGCCATCTCGACGGCTTGCGACGCGTCGATCATGATCCGGCCGGCCCAGGGAGACCTGAGCCGGCCGTTTTCGTACCACCTCCCGATGCCGCAACAGGCCAAAGCCATGTCCAACTCAGAAGCCTGGGCCCGCTACGTCACGCCGCTCATCGCAGGTCTGCCCGCCACCGTCCCCTTCGTCGGCCCGGAGGCGCTGACGCGCCGTCGGGGCGGACCGTTCAAGGCACGTCTCGGCGCCAACGAGAGTGGCTTCGGACCGAGCCCGCGGGCGCTCTCCGCAATGCGAGCTGCCGTGGACGAGACGTGGATGTACGCCGATCCGGAGAACCATGACCTGCGCGAGGCGATCGCGCGCCATCATGGCGTGAAGCCGCAGTGTGTCGTCGTCGGCGAGGGGATCGACGGCCTCCTGGGCAATGCCATCCGGCTTGCGATTGCGCCGGGCGACGCGGTGGTCACCTCCGATGGTGCCTATCCGACGTTCAACTTTCACGTCGCGATGCACGGGGGCCGCCTCGTCACGGTGCCCTACCGGGACGACCGTGAGGATCTGGGCGCGCTCGTCGACGCGGCGCAGCGCGAGGACGCGCGGGTTCTCTACGTGTCGAACCCGGACAATCCCATGGGCTCCTGGTGGCCGGCCGACCGCATCGCTGCGCTCATCGGCGCGGCGCCCGAGCCAACGCTTCTGCTGCTCGACGAGGCCTACGTCGATACGGCACCGGCCGGCACGAGCCCGCCGATCGACGTCGGCACACCCAACGTGCTGCGCTTTCGTACGTTTTCGAAGGCGTATGGCCTGGCCGGCGCCCGCATCGGCTATGCCATCGGCGAGGAGCACCTCATCGCCACATTCGAGAAGGTCCGCAACCACTACGGCATCAACCGGATCGGCCAGATCGGCGCGCTGGCCGCGCTCGCCGACCAGGCCTATCTCCGCGACGCCGTCGCCCGCATCGCCCGCGCGCGGGAGAGGATCGGGGCGATAGCGCGCGACGCAGGGCTCGAGGCGCTCGCCTCCGCGACGAACTTCGTGACGATCGACTGCGGGCGGGATGCCGCCTTTGCGAAGTCCATCCTCGACGCGGTGCTGGCGCGCGACGTCTTCATCCGCAAGCCCGGCGTCGCGCCGCTCGATCGCTGCATTCGCGTATCGGCGGGCCCCGACGCGGAACTCGACGCGTTCGCCATGGCGCTCGGCGACGCGCTGGCGGCGCTGCGCTAACCGGGTTCAGGGCCAGCGCTTGAGGCTGCCTGCGGGAAACACCCAGTCGGGCGTGGCGAGCGGCCAGGCGATCGGAGCGGAGAACCACGGGCTGCCGTCGGGGCTCGCCGGGTCCTTGAGGACGTGGATGTCCTGGGCGGGCATATAGCTCTGGACGAGGAGGAAGCGACGGGCGCTCGTCAGTGGTTCGATCACGACGTCGGCGACCAGCACGGCGTGGCCGGGAAAGCCACCCATCACGATGACATCGCCGATGTCGGGCTGATCGGCCTCTTTGGATGGCACGAGCTCGCGCTCGAGGGAGTAGGTGCCGGCGTAGGTATAGACGTGCCGCAGATAGCGGCGGAGCGCGGTGTAGCTCGCATCCGCCGCACCCGCCCGTCGCCAGGCCGTGCCCTTGTCGTTGGGCCGCTCGCCGCGTGCCCAACGGCTCCATGCAACGCGGCGGCCGCCCGTGTAAAGGAACCCGATAGCGTCCGGCCGGCCGGCCGCCCACTGCCACTCCGCGCGCAGGCGCATGATGGCATCGGCGCACTGCTGGAGATTTTCCTCGCCGGTATCGATGTCGACGACAGCGGCGTGACCCGTTTGACTCCACTTCGGGGTGCCGCTGTGAAGGAGAACGGGGCTGCCTGCCGGCTTCAAGGGCAGGGCGCGCAGCCACGCGGCAAAGCTGCCGGCGGCCGTAGGCTCACGGACGAAGCCAGCGGGCGGGGCAAAGCGGGCGGCCAGAGTATCGTCCTCGGAGACAGCCGTGCCGGCCGGCAGCCAAGCGTGGGGTGCAGAGGGCGCGGCCTCGGGGGAGCTGGAGGCGGGCAGCGTGCCGCTGGCGAGCGCCAAAAGACAGAAGATCGCGAAGCGAGCCGGGCGAGCGCGGGCCAGACCACGGCTCCGCCGAGCGCGACAAGTTCCGAGGAGTACCATCGCATGGCCTATCATGGTGCGAAACTGACGCGACAATGGGGTCGCGCTATGGCGGGTCCGCAGTGCGCATCACTTGGCGTCGTTTCCGTCGCCAGACGGCGCAAAGCCCGGTTCCCTGAGGTCCCGGGCTCGCGCAGCGGTCGATTGCGACAGATGTTTTGGCCATATCGTGGACGGGTTGCCCATTGCGTGGGGTGCGCGGCATCCCGCGTCAGTCCCCAAAGGCGTTGTCCAGAGTGATGGACCCTTATTCGTCGCCCGATCCGCTCGATCGGCTTTCGCTCATCTGCTTCCCAAGCTCAACTTATGCCTGGCACACTTATCGGCCATATTGCCAAGTGCAGACCGGCTGATCTCCGTTGTCAGGCCAGCTTCATCCAGCACAACTTCGAGCTTTGAAACCAGTTACACAGTGTCTGATTGTCGGACTACGAGTTTGGCCGTTTCAATACACAATGTATCGACGCTCCAAACTCTCAGCACTGACCCGGCGGGAGCATTTTCTTAGACCTCCACTTCAGCGTTATTTGAAGGGTGCGCCTCATCGCCGCGGCTGTCAATTCACATTCGTCATTGCAATGCATCGAAGAAGCCAGCGCGCTGCGACAAGCGCCATGGGCCATCGACCGAACCGAAACGGCGATCGACAGGCGTGAAGCGCACGCAAAAGGGCCCGGAGGCGTGCCTCCGGGCCCTGACGCGAGATCGCCGATGACGCTTCTTCGTGCGCCGATCAGACGGAGTAGTACATGTCGAACTCGACCGGGTGCGGCGTCATCTCGTAGCGCATGTTCTCCTCCATGCGCAGGTCGATGTAGGCGTCGATCATGTCGTCGCCGAACACGCCGCCCATCTTGAGGAACGCGCGGTCCTCGTCGAGGCTCTTGAGCGCCTCGCGCAGGCTGCCGCAGACGGTCGGGATCTGGGCGAGCTCGGCCGGCGGCAGGTCGTAGAGGTTCTTGTCCATGGGGTCGCCCGGATGGATCTTGTTTATGATGCCATCGAGGCCGGCCATCAGCATCGCCGCGAAGGCGAGGTAGGGGTTCGCCGCCGGGTCGGGGAATCGGATCTCGATGCGCTTCGCCTTCGGGTTGGAGGCGAGCGGGATGCGGCAGGAGGCCGAGCGGTTGCGCGCCGAGTAGGCGAGCAGCACAGGGGCCTCGTAGCCAGGCACGAGGCGCTTGTACGAATTGGTCGACGGGTTCGTCAAAGCATTGAGCGCCTTGGCGTGCTTGAGGATGCCGCCGATGTAGTAGAGGCAGGTGTCCGACAGGTCGGCGTACTTGTCGCCGGCGAAGGTCGGCTTGCCGTCCTTCCAGATCGACTGGTGAACGTGCATGCCCGAGCCATTGTCGCCGAAGATGGGCTTGGGCATGAACGTGCAGGTTTTGCCGTAGGCCTGGGCGACATTGTGGATCGCGTACTTGTAGATCTGCAGGTGGTCGGCGACGGTGACGATCGGCGCGAACTTGATGCCGAGTTCGTGCTGGGCGGACGCCACCTCATGGTGATGCTTCTCGACGACGACGCCCATCTCGGCCATGACCGAGAGCATCTCGGAGCGGATG
>JANRIT010000056.1:0-11175 GCA_033764645.1 Hyphomicrobiaceae bacterium | reverse complement strand
ACGCTGTTGAACTCTGCCCTTACCTTGTCGGGGGAAAGCCACCAGCGCAGGCGCGTATCGAGTTGGTACCCGGCAAACTTTCCGGATTCGCCGAGCGGATCCCTGAGGCCGGTCGTTGAAAAACTGTCAGCGGCCGTGGCGAGCCATAGACCTCGCGCGGCCAGTTGGGCATCGAATTTTTTTGCGCGGCTGACTTCGAGGCGCAGGCCGGGAGAGGCAATGTTAGCGCGCCCCACCGCATTGAAGAGCCCGGCCGGCGCAAGCTCCGCACGCCGCATGCCATACAGCGTGTCAAAGCGGGTGAACTTTCCGCTGGGCTTGTCGCCGCCGGCATAGTCAAACTCCAAAGACAAACGTGGCTGCAAGCCACCGGACCATTGGCGGCCAGCTTCGAGATGGAGATAACCTGCACCAACGTCCTGATGGGACGCCTCGCCACGATGGCGGCCTGGCGGTCGCTATCGCAGATGTGGCCCGAGCAGGACAAGGCACTGGCGATGTCGGCGCTCGAGCAGTTCGACATCGCTTCGCTCGCCGCGCAACGCGCCGACCAGCTCTCCGGCGGCCAGCAGCAGCGCGTCGCGATCGCCCGCGCGCTCGTTGGACGCCCGCGGCTGCTCATTGCCGATGAGCCGACCGGCGCGCTCGATACGCTGACCGGGGCTGGCATCCTCAAGCTGATGAGCGGCCTCAATCACGACCTCGGGGTCACCGTCGTCCTCGTCACGCACGATGGCACGGTGGCGCGGCAGGCCCGGCGGCGCATCGTCATGAGCGATGGCGCCATAACGGCGATCGAGCCAGCGGGGCCGGTGTCGGATGCTGCTTGAGACCCTGAAACTCGCCGTCGAGGCCCTGTTGCGGCACCCGATGCGTGCCGGACTGACGATGCTCGGCGTCATCATCGGCGTCGCCGCCGTCATCGCCCTCGTCAACGTCGGCACGGGGGCGGCGGTTCGCGTAGAAGGCGAGATCGCGAGGCTCGGCGCCAACCTGCTTACCATCGAGGTCGGCCAGACGCTGCGGGCCGGTGGCGGAGCGGTCGGCGAGGCCGATCCCTTCGACATGACCGACGTCGAGGCGCTGCGGTCGCAAGCTCGCGGCCTGCGCTCGGTGACGCCACTGTCGACGCAGCAGGCGCGGGCCGTCGCAGGCTCGCGCAACACGCTGGCGCTCGCGGCCGGCGTCGAGCCCGAGTATTTCCGGGCGCGGGCCTGGCGCATCGCCTCCGGGCGCCTGTTCAACGGCTTCGAGGTCGAAGCGAAAAAGGCCGTCTGCATCCTCGGTGCGAGTGCTCGCGAGGCGCTGTTTCCATCAGGCGACGGGCTTGCAGAAATGATCCGGGTCGGCGGTGCGCCGTGCACGGTGGTCGGCGTGCTGGAGCGGCGCGGTGGAGCCGGGGCGACGGCCAGCGACGACGATCGCATGGTCGCCATGCCGTTCGGCGCATTCGCACGGCGGGTGCAGGGCTCACCAGACATCCGCAGCATCGTCATCGAGACGTTGCCGAAGGCAGACGGCGCGCCTCTGCGCGCGCAGGTGCGAAGCCTCATGCGCGAGCGGCGCGGGCTTAGCCCGTCGCTGCCCGACGACTTCGCCCTCATCGACATGCGTCAGGCGGCATCGGCGATGCAGGCGACGACGGCGACGATGACGGGACTGCTCGGGGCCATCGCGGCGGTGAGCCTTCTCGTCGGTGGCATCGGCATCATGAACATCATGCTCGTTTCGGTGACGGAGCGGACACGCGAGATCGGCGTGCGCCTCGCCATCGGGGCACTGCCCGGACACGTGATGGGTCAGTTCCTCATGGAGGCGGTGATGCTGTCGCTCGCCGGCGGGGTGATCGGCATCCTTGTCGGCGTCGTCGCCGGGGCCATGCTGGCGCCTGCCCTCGGCCTGCCGGTCGTGATCGATCCGGCGATCCTCCTCGTCGCGCTTTCGGTGTCGGTCGGGCTCGGCATCGTGTTCGGCTACGCGCCGGCGCAACGGGCTGCCCGTCTCGATCCGATCGTCGCGCTGCGCAGCGCGTGACGCCATTGCGATGCGTCATGAGGCACGGTGGGAAGTCTTCCCGAAATCCTCGAACTCTTCGGTATGGGGAATAATTGGTTGCCGCCAGCGTTGTCGGAGGGCCAGGAGCGCAGCGCTCAGTGGCGAAGTTTTCCGAAGCTGGAGACTGTCATGAAGAAATCCATCACCATCACCTCGGCGATTGCGGTCGTGTCCATGGCCGGCGCCGTCACGGCGAGCGCGAACTCGCTCGAGCACAAGCTCGCGACCGAAGGGCTGCCGATCATCTCCGAGAGCCTCACCAACAAGGTGGAGCTGCCGAAGGAGGTCGATGCCGCGACGGCCGAGGGCTGGCAGGAAGCAGCCGCGCGGCCGTCGGCCCGCGCACGGGCCCGTGCCGCGGCGCGTGCCCGGTTCAAAAGGTCCTCATCGAACTCGAGCAACAACTCGTCCTCGAACTCCTCGTCGAACTCGAGCAACAACTCGTCCTCGAACTCCTCGTCGAACTCGAGCAACAACTCGTCCTCGAACTCCTCGTCGAACTCGAGCAGCAACTCGTCGTCGAACTCCTCGTCGAACTCGAGCAGCAACTCGTCCTCGAACTCCTCGTCGAACTCGAGCAGCAATTCGTCTTCGAACTCCTCGTCGAACTCGAGCAGCAATTCGTCCTCGAACTCCTCTTCGAATTCGAGCAGCAATTCGTCCTCGAACTCCTGACGCGCATGCGAGCAACAGCGCGTCGGCCAATACCGGCGCGCTGTCCCTGGGGGGCGGCCGGATCCTGCGGGAGCCGGCCGTTTTTCGTTTGTCGTGGATCGCGCGACGGATGTGAGGAGCACTGAGGGCGCGGGCTGGTCCAGTCCGGCAGACACGTCACGCAAATATCCGCGCGGACCGCCGACGACAGCTGGATCCGTCATGGAAACGGTTGCAGCACGGTCGCGCGCGCATTGACGCTCAGCGCTTGGCGCGGGCGACCTTGCGGTACCAGCCTTCACCAGCCTTGGTGTTGCGCATGATCTTGTCGCGTGTCTCCGCCTCGCCGGGCCGCTCTGCGCGGACGGTCGCTTCGATGTGCGTCGTCTGCCTCTTGAACGGGATGACCTGTACGAGCGGCGTGCCCTTCTCGAGCGTATGGAGACCGTCGGCGGCCGTGGCGATGAAGGGGAAATGGATGAGGCTGCGATAGGTATCGGTATCGACGATGCCGGCGAGCACCTCGACGACGGGATCGGGCCGATTGAGCGGCGGCACGAACAGGCAGCTCCAGCCCGGCGGCGTCACGATGGTCCAGTAGTTGTGAAACTTGCAGGGCGGGCGCGGCTCGTAGGGGTTGCCGGCGACCTGATGCATCGTGTGGTTCGAGACCATGACCTTGTCGAACTCCCAGCCGGCGTCGACCGTGCGGCCGCCGTCACGGATGTCGAGGCGAACGGTGGCGGCGAGCGGCAGAATGAAGCCCGTCGTCATGGCGTCTAGGAAAGGCATGCAGCGCTTGACCGTCAGCGCGTTGTTGGACGTCGACAGCTCCGACTTGGTCACCGCCGGAATGCGGCGGAACCAGTCGGGCAGCTCGGTCTTGGCCGGAACCGGCTCGGCGATCACGCCGAGGTCGCCGGGCTCGCAGATGAACTCGACGCGCGGCACCATCTGCTGCGGCATGAGCCGGCTGAGCGCCGGCAGTGAGACGTTGGCGAACATGCTGTCGATCCTGTTCGAGCCTGCCATGAGCCGCCCTGTTCTGTTCTCGCGCGCCGGCACCGTCACACAGTCGCTGCTGCCGTTCAGCGCCAGCCCCTGGCGAGCAGCGCCTTCTCGTCCTCCGCCGACAGTGCGGCCGAAGCCCCGAGCAGGCGCATCAGTGCCGGGATGGCGTCGCTTTCGGCGATGCCGCTGGCCGGCTCGATGCGATCTGACTGGGTCGCTTGCGACGCGGCGAGGTGCACAGCACCCTCGACGGTCCACGATCCCTGGCTGCGCCGGCAGGCGACCCCGATCGCCAGCACGCGCTGGTCGGCGTCGGCGGTGACCGCCTCGAACTCGCGGCACGGGCGGTCGGATTTATCGCGGAAGGTGGTGACGGCGACCAGTTCCAGTGCTCTCTGCGCGCCCGCCTGCGGCGGCAGGGCTTGCGCTTCACCGCTGGCACGCTGCTCCAGCACCGCGGCGAGGGGGCTTGCCGGATCGACAGGGCCGAGAGCGATGATCGGTGCGGCGGGCGCCCCGGGCCGCTGATCGGTCAGGAGCTGATAGCCGACCATGCCGCCGACCAGCGCCACCAGCGAGGCGGCAAGGGCAGCATAAGGACCAAAGCTGCGCGCCGGCCGTGCGCCCGATGTGCGTGCCGGCCGCCGCAGAGGGACGATGGTGTCGGAACTGGCGCCGGCCGTCCTGGTGGAGCCGCCAGGCGTGGTGGTGTCGGCGAGGAGCGAGCGGGCGATCTCGGCGAGGCGCGCGCTCTCGCCCGGCTCTGACATGGCGGCCGCCGCCAGCGATCGCGTCGCGCGGTAGCTTGCGACGATGGCGCGGGCCTCGGCATCGCCGTCGATGATGGCGGCGACGCGCGCTGCTTCGTCGGAGGACAGTTCGCCGTCCGCGTAAGCCATCAGGATTTCGTCGCTCGGCCGTGTCATCTCGCGTTCGTCTCGTTGCCCGTCGCGGCAGCGTGTCCGGCTGCCTCGATGCCAAGGTCGTCGTGGCTCGGCGATGCGCCAAGGCTCTCGGCGAACGCACGTGTGAGTGCGTCCCGCGCAGCGCGTGGCCCGTCGATGGTGAAGCGTGACGAAGCCGTTGCAAAGGGCGCGATCGTCAGCGTGGTTACAACGCGCCAATACCGCTCGTCATTCCGGCAGGCGATGAAAAGTGTTGCCGGTGATGTCTGGCCGGCGACGCCCCCGTGCTCGAAGTGCCAGCACGCCAGTGTGAATCCCGGCTCGAGTGGACCGGCGAGCCGGACGGACGGCTGAGCCCCGTCGGCGGCATCCCCCGCGACCAGACGCTCGAGGACGAGCGCCAGCGGCGCATCGCGATCGAGGTCGCCTGCCGTCACCAGTGGCACCGCGTGCGTGAGCCCGGCGCGCAACTCGTCGCCGAAATGCACGAACGCGCCGGCCGGCACCACCACCAGCGCAAGGCCGGCCATGGCAGCGGCAAGCCAGGTGCGGGCTGACGATTGCCGCCGTGCCGGCTCGTTCGCGAATGTCATGATGAAAGCGACAAGGTCGTTCGACGCGGGCAGCCGCGCGCCATCCGCGAAAGCGTCGGCGACGAGCCCTGACGTCTGCCGGTAGGCCTCGATGGTGCGACGCGCCTCGGCATCGGCGATCCAGGCCTGCTGGATCGAGCGGCGCAGCGGCGGATCGGCGAAGCCGTCGGCGTAGGCCATCAAGTCGATGTCGGAGGGTGCGCGCGTCATGTCAGTGCCCGCCTCCCGTCTGTTCCGGTCGCGGCATCGCGCCCGGCGACTGCGCCTCGAGCACGGCGGCGAGCTTGCGCCGCGCGCGGGCCAGCCGGCTCATGACCGTGCCGACAGGAATAGCAAGCGTGTCGGCGGCGTCCTGGTAGGACATGCCGTCGACGCACACGAGAGCGAGGACGGCACGCTGCTCCTCCGGCAGGTCCTCCACCATCGCCTTGCGCACGATGGCAAGGTCGATGCGCGCCTCTGTCGATTCGTGGATGCGCTGATCGTAGCCGATCTGCTCGAGGTCCTCGGGCTCGCCGACGATGCCGGCACGGCGCACGCTGCGCGCCCGGTCGATCGTCACCGTCTGCACGATGCGGAACATCCAGCTATCGAGCCGCGTGCCGGGCGTGAACTGATCGAGGCGCGTCAGGGCGCGCAGGCAGGCGGTCTGCACGACATCGTCAGCATCGTCGAGCGATCCCGTCAGTGAATAGGCAAAACGCCTCAGACGCGGCAGCAGGCTCACCAGCTCGCGGCGGACCTCGAGGCTCATGGCCGGCTCCTGTCACCGACTGAGGCGTGTCGCGCGGCAAAGGCAGATGAGGAGGCTCGGCGATGCTCGCCGTCGGCGCTACCACTACCAGGGCTTGTTCGGTCCGCGCCTGCCGCCGTCTCGACCATGATTTCCAACCTGCCAGCGTCCGGGGCCGAGCCTCGGCCCTGGTCATCGCACCTCCCGCAGAGAGACACGCATATGTGGCCATCCGGGTCTGAGCGACAACGCCGAGGCACGCTGTTTATTCCAGGCGCGTCGCTTTGCCTCCGCGAGGCGGGCAACAGGCCAAGCTGTTCATCAACGCGTCATGATTGGCGCTTCCGGGCGCTGAACACAGTGCAGATGTTGCTCGCCCGATACGGTGGCGCGCAATAAGTCGTGCAATGATCACGACGGGAGTGGAGAGCAGGGCCAAGCTTCTCGACAGTGCGTTCAACATGCCGATTCGTCTGGCGCCGCTGCCCGGGGAACGAACGATCGCCTTCATGCTCGATAGTCAGGTCATCCGTATTCTGATGGTCGCACTGCTCGCGGCCGGTGCGGCGCTCACGGCGCCGCGCCTTCCCTATGCCGTCGATGGTGCTGGCTTCGCCGTCGCGCAGGATGCGGACGATGACGATGACGACGGCGATGATGACGACGATGACGGTGCGGGCAGCGACGACGATGACGACGGCGGTGGTCCCGGACCTGGGCCCGGTCCCGGACCGGGACCCGGACCCGGTCCTGGACCCGGTCCTGGCCCTAGCCCCGACGGCGACGACGAGCCGTTCGAGCCCGGTGACGGCGAGAACGTCCAGACACCCGACGACTGTTTCGGCGAAGGCCTCCTGCAGCCATCGTGGCTCAGGGACTGTGACCGCCCGCGCCGCGTGACGCCGCGCGCCGTCGCCCGCCCGAGACCGCAGCTTCGTGCACCCGGCGCAGATGGCGGCGAGGCTGGTCCGGCGGCGGCCGAGGCCGAGCCGGCCGACGCGCTGCCGCGCGAGATCGCCATGCTGCGGGTGACGCAGGCCGAGCTCGATGCGCTCGTTGCACGCGGCTTCGTAGTGCTCGCCCGCGTCGACCAGACGCTGTTCGGCGGCCTCTACGTGCGGCTGCGCGTTCCCGGCGACACGACGACGGCGGGTGGCCTCGCTCTCGCCCGGCAGATCGCGCCTGGTGCCATCGCCGACTTCAATCACATCTACCCGGCCGGACAGGCTCTGGGACCAGTTGCGGACTGCTCGACGCCGGCCTGCCTCAAGCGCCCGCTGGTCGGCTGGCCGCAGGCGCCTCACGTGTGCGAGGCGCGCGGCCGTGTCGGCGTGATCGATACCGCGGTCGACAAGGCCCACCCGGCGCTGGCCGGACAGGCCATCACGGTGATCGATGGACTGACCGCAGGCCGCGCGCGTGCATCAGCGGCGCACGGCACGGCGGTCGTGGCGCTTATCGGCGGCCGGTCGGACGGGCCCGTGCCGGGTCTCCTGCCGCGCGCCGAGATCGTCGCCGTCGAGGCGTTCCACAAAACGGGCGCCGGCGACGACATCGCCGACAGCTTCGATATCGTGCGCGCGCTCGACACGATCCAGGCGCGCGGCGTCAACCTCATCAACCTGAGCTTCACGGGACCGGACAACGATATCCTGCGCGAAGCGGTGCGCATCTCGGCTGAGCGCGGCACGCTGCTCGTCGCCGCCGCCGGCAACCTCGGTCCGGCGAGCCCGCCGGTCTATCCCGCCGCCTACGACCCCACACTTGCCGCGACCGCCATCGGCGGCGACCTGCGCGTCTACCGGCAGGCCAATCGCGGCAGCTACATCGACGTCGCAGCGCCTGGCGTCGATATCGCGGTCGTCGGCGCGCCCGGTACGGCACGTTTCGAATCGGGAACGTCGTTCGCTGCGCCGTTCGTCACGGCCGCCATCGCCGCTGCAACGGCCAAGGCTCCCGGGCAGACGCCGAGGGGGGCGGCCCAGGCCCTGTCCGCCCAGGCGACCGATCTGGGGCGCCCCGGGCGTGACGCGGCCTTCGGCTGGGGGCTTCTGCAAGCCACGGGGGTGTGCCCATGATCGCGATCCCCAACCGTGCGCGGTATGGCACGGACTGCCGTCTCACCATGCGTCGTTACCTCGGCACGGCGGCGCTCAGCGTGGCCGTCCTGCTGATGGCAAGCGCAGGCGCCACCGCCGCCGATCTCGGCGGGGACTGCTGTGCCGATATCGAGGAGCGCGTCGCCGAGCTCGAGGCGACGACGGCGCGCAAGGGCAATCGCAAGGTCTCGCTGGAGATCTCCGGCCAGGTCAGCCAGGGCCTGCTCGTGTGGCACGACGGGGCGGAGACCAACGTCTATCAGGTGGCGAACTCGCACTCCAACGACCGCCTGCGCTTCGATGGACGCAGCCGGCTGTCGCCGGACGTGTTCACCGGCTTCTACATGGAGTTCAGCCTCGGCTCGCCGCAATCGGCGAGCGTCGATCAGGACAGTGACGACGGCGCGGGCGCGCTGAGGCCGCGCCAGTCGCTCTGGTATCTGCGCTCGAAGTCCTTCGGCGGCGTTTCGGTCGGCCTTACCGCGCCCTCCTCCGACGACATCATCGGCTACAACTTCGGCCGCATGTCGCTCGGCGGCTCGGCGGATACCTCGCTGGTCGGCTCGAACCTGTTCACGCGCGACAGCACGGTGGCCGGAGCGGACGGCCTCAACGACCGCTCGTCGGGCAACACCATGTCGCTGCGCTGGCGGCGGTTCCTGCCCCAGCTCGATACGCCGATCGGCAACCTCGTGCGCTACGACAGTCCCGTCCTGCACGGCTTCACGGCCTCCGCGTCGTGGGGCGAGGACGACCGCTGGGACGTCGCGGTCCGCTTCGCCCGCGACTTCGGCGACCTGCGCATCGCCGCCGGCGCCGGCTATCTGGAGGACCGGGAGGAGCTGGCCTTTACCTTCGGCTGGCCGCAGGGCGGCGACAGCGATCCGACGGGCCGCAGCGGCAACACCATCCTGCGTGACATGAAGGCGTCGATGAGCCTCATGCACGAGCCGACGGGCCTGTTCGCGGCGGCCGCCTATCTGCACCGGGACTACAGCGGCGGGGATCGCGGCACGCTGACGTTCGCCTGCTTCAATTCTGCCGACGCTGCGGCCATACGTGCCGCCGGCATCGGCTGCTCGAACCGGCCGGATTTCGACTACGTGTGGGCTGCTTTCGGCCTGCGCCGCGATCTGTTCGGCTTCGGCGTGACGTCGATCTACGGCGAGTACGGCCGCTCGGAGGATGCGATCAGCGGGCTCAACGTGTCGGTTGCTTCAGCGCGCGGCGGGGACCTCGACTTCGTCGAGAGTTCGGTGATGGAAATCTGGGGCGCCGGCATCGTGCAGGAGATCGGCAACTCGGGCCTCGATGTGTTCCTGTCCTATCACCGCTTCGCCGCCGAGGTGTCCGGCCTGGAGGCGTCCGGCCGCCGGATCAACGCGCCGATCGAGGACGCGGACGTGGTGTTCGGCGGCAGCCGCATACGCTTCTGATACGGCTGCGCAGTGCGGGTGGAGCGGGTCCTCCCGCTCGGGCGTGCCGGGTCCGATCAGGGTCATTGACGGCCGACGGCGGCAGGGCGTACACCGCTGCGACGTTTGCCGGCACTGAGTGCTGCCGGCGCGGCGGGGCCGTAGCTCAGATGGGAGAGCGCCTGGATCGCACCCAGGAGGTCAGGGGTTCGATTCCCCTCGGCTCCACCAAGTCCGTCAAGGACTTAAACCTGCCAGCTCGTTGATATCGCTGAAAATCTCCAATGTTGCCGCACGCTTGAGCCCGATCCATCCGGGCCGCTGTGCCACATTGGTGTGACACATTGCTGTGCCACATTCGACGTTGAGGCACGACGGTCCGACCAGCGTCAGGACATGCCGTCGATGCAGCCCTTCCTCCGACCTGCCAAACCTGCGTTCGGCTATCAGACCGCCACCTACCTCGTGCGCCGTGGAGGCGTTTGGCAGTATCGCCGCAGGGTTCCCAAACGACTTGTCGAACACCTCAGAACAACCGAGGTTCGTGTCTCGACTGGGGCACGTGACCGAACTGAAGCGATGCGCGCCGCCGCCCAGATCAGCGCTGCTCTCGAGCTGAAGTGGTTGAAGCTCGTCGGCGCCGATCCCGACTCCAGCGTCTGTACCGATTTCCAGGAGGCAGTTACCACGGCCGAAGCCTTGGGCGTGACCTACCGCCCTGTCGCCGAAATAGCCGCCGGACGTTTGGAAGACCTGCTCGCGCGCGTCGAGCGACTAGAGCAGCCCCTGGGCAAACTCGCAGGCAGTACACGTGCAGCGCAGGCAGCGATCGCTGGCACAATTTTGGCCCCCGCCGTCGCACCTCCCCTCGCTCCGGCACCAGCCATCGTCACTGCTGTCCTAGGCGGTGCCAGAAAGCCCGAGTTCACGCTCTCAAGCCTCGTCGAAGCCTACCAGAAGCTTGCCTCCGACCAGACCATCGGCAAGAGCGAGAAGCAGCTGAAGCAATGGAAGGCCAAACATCAGCGCGCAGTCGACACACTGATCAGACGCATCGGCGACAAGCCGCTCGCCGAAATCACTCGAGGCGATGCCCTCGACTTCCGCGATTGGTGGATCGGCCGGATCAAGAACGAGGGCTACACGCGCAACTCGGCCAACAAGAACTTCGGCGCCCTCGCCGGCATGATGCGCACTGTTGACGACGCCTTCCGCCTCAATCTCTCCTTGCCGTTCAAGGGCGTCCGCATTGCCGGCGCCAAATACACACGGCGGCAAGCCTATGACCCCGACTTCGTCCGTCAGCACTTCTTGGCAGCACCCAAGATCGGCGGCCTCAATGCGGAAGCTGCCGACATCGTACGCATGGTCGCCCTGACCGGCATGCGCCCGAGCGAGATCGTCGCGCTGGAAGCGCGGCGCATCCGAATAGACGATCCGATCCCACACCTCCAGATCCGCCCCGATGCCCGCCAACTCAAGACAGGCGCCAGCGAGCGTGACATGCCGCTTGTCGGGCAGGCCCTTGCGATCATGCGGATGTATTCTGATGGGTTCCCGCGCTATCGCGCGTCGGCAGACAGCTTCTCGGCTATCGCCAATAAGTGCCTCGACACGGCAGGGCTTCGCCCGACACGGGCCCACTCGGTCTACTCGCTTCGGCACAGCTTCAAGGACCGAATGATCGCCGTCGGAACGCCGGAGCGCATT
>JANRIT010000029.1:0-14264 GCA_033764645.1 Hyphomicrobiaceae bacterium | reverse complement strand
TGCGCCTTGCGGAACTGCTCGGATTTGGTCCAGGCGAGGAACTCGCCGTGGCCGCGCCAGACCGTATGGGAGGCGTAGAGGATATGGTCGTCCTTCTCGGGTCCGCGCAGCAGGTGGAAGCCGAGGAAACCGTCGAGCTCGTGGAGATAGCTGTCGCGCTCGTTCCACAGGGCCTCGAAGTCGGCGGCGCGGTCCTTGGCGACCTTGAAGCGGTTCATGGCGATGTACATGCGTTATTCCTTCCTTCTTCACTTGCCTGACGCTGCCATCGGCGGCCCCGTCACCGATCGCTGAATAAGCCGTCGGGAGCACGGCCAAGGCCGCGCCCCCGACGCCCCCCATGAGCACCTCTTTCAGCGATACGGACACGCCGCAACCGCCCCCTCGAGGCGCTGCACCCTCATGGCGCGCCGAGCCGCATCGTCATGCCGAGGCGCGCGTTGAGGCCCGCGCTGGCATCCTGGTCGAGATGCTGGCGGTATTGCTTGTCGAACACGTTGTCGATGTTGAGCGTGACGGCGAGGTTGTCGCTGACCACGTAGTGGCTGAACAGGTCGACGACGACGTACCCGTCGGCGCGCCGGAACGCTCCGAGGTCACTCGATTCGGTGAACCGTTCCTGGTTGGCGACGAAGCGCGTCCGTGTGCCCGCGACGAGCTTCTCGTCGAAGGCGCGGATGCCGGTCGTCAGCGTCACCTGATCGGCAGGCACCGAGCGCAGACCCTCGCCCGTCTCCTGGTTGATGCCGCGCAGGTGCGCCGCCCCGAGGCTCGCGAACCACGCGCGTGCATCGTAGGCCGCCTCCACTTCGACACCCTCGATCAGCACGCTCGCCAGGTTCTGGTACTGATAGAACTGGCTGGCGAAGATCGGCACGATGCCGTTGAGCCTGTCGCCGAGGTCGGCGACCGGAATCGGATTGTCGAAGCTCGCCGGCCCGAGGATGGCGATGCCGACGTTGCCGAGCGAGACGCCCTCGATGTAGTCCTCGATCTCGCTGCGGAAGCCGACGACCTTCATGCGGAAGGCGTCGTTCGCGGTGAAGATGCCGTCCGCCTTGAAGTTGATGCCGGCCTCGATGTTCTCGGCCACCTCCGGTCGCAGGTTGGCGTTCGGGATGAGCAGGAAGTCGGCGGGCGGCGGATGCAGGCCGCTCGTCAGCGTCTCCGAAACCGACGGCGCGCGGAAGCCCTCGGCGAACGTCGAGAACAACGTGATGCCCGGCACCGGCGTGACGCCGACGGTGATTTTGGGCGACACGCGATCGTCGGAGGCCGAGACGCCGTTTCCGGCGAGCTCATAGCTGTCGTAGCGCAGCGCGCCGATCACATCGACGAGGCCGAACAGCGTGAGCTGGCTCTGCAGGAAGCCGCCGTTGAGGCGCCGCTCGCCGCCCGGCGTGAACTCGTCCTGGTTGTCGAAGATGTCGACGCTCTCGACCCGGTCGACGAAGCCGTCGGCTCCGTAGGTGAGTGCGACCTTAGCGTCGCCAAACGCGAAGCGCGAGGTGTTGAAGACATCGAAGCCGCGCGTCTGCACCTCGACCGAGCGCGACGCGCCGGCTGGCACGAACACCGTCTCCGCCGTCGCCTCGTCGAGGTCGAGCCCGGGGATGACGTCGCCGAGTGGAAGGATGACCGGCGGCAAAACGATGGGCGCGAACGGAGGGCCGACCACCGCGCCGTCGAATACACGCACGAAGGCTTTGCTGCCGGTCAGCGAGTAGCGCACGTCGGTCGATGAATCGAGCCGCTCCTGGTCGAGCCGCGTGCGGTTCGAGTAGACCTTCGCATCGAGGTCGATGAGGTCGGTCTCGCTGCTCTTGAACGTGTAGCCGAGCGAGAACTGCTTGTTGTCGACATTCGAGTCGCGCCGCGTTCCCTGGTCGGGCTCGACGCGATCGGTGAAGCTCGAATCGAAGTCGATGAACGTGCCGGTGATCTCGTGGCCCGGCGCTGGCCGCAAGCGCGCCTTGACGAGGCGCGAGTCCGTCTCGTCGTTCGAGTTGAGGATCTCGTTGCCGTCGCCATCCTCGTAGTTGTCGTTCCAGCGGCCGTTGACCTGGCCGACGATGTCGAAGTTCCCGACCTTGATGGCGCCCGTGGCGCTGGCGAGCCGCTGCGGACCGTTCGAGCCCCAGCGCGTCGTCACCTGCGCGGCCTGCGATTCCCCGGGCCGCAGGATGTCGTCGGCGTCGATCAGCTTGAACTGGGCGACACCGCCGATCGCGCCCGAGCCGTAGATCGTCGCGCTCGGCCCCTTGGTCACCTCGATGCCGCTCAGCATCTCCGGCTCGACGTAGACGACGCCGTTCGCACTGTGGCCCGAGCGCTGGAAGTTCTGGCGCACCCCGTCGATGAGCACGTTGACGCGGCCGAAGTCCTGCAGACCGCGGATGTTGACGGCAACGCCGGTGTCCCGTCCGGTCGTTTGCGTCGTCACGCCCGGCATGGTGCGCAGAACCTCCGACACGCTCTCCGGCGCGAACTGCTGCTCGAGCTGTTCCGCCCCGACGATGCTCGTCCCCGACATGGCGTCGATGGCTGCCTCGCCTGTCTTGGTCGAGGTGACGACGATGCCGTCGAGCGCGATGTCCTGCGCCACGGCACGCTCGCCCGCCACGAACAGGCTCAGCACCGCGCTCGCCGTTCCCACGACGAGCCTCCCCTTCAGTTCAATTGAAATCACTTGTGACCCCCTCCGCACACGGTGCGCTGACGCAACGGCGTTCGTGGCGGGCGGGGAGAACCGAGGTTCCCGGGCTGGCTTGCAACGCGCTTTCGCCGACTAAGTCGACGATCGTTATCAACAATATGCTTGCGCACGCTGTCAATGTAGATTTTTATAGTAATGAAATTGCGCCGCGCGATGTGATGCACGCCGCGGCGCACGGGCCACAGTTCGCGGAAACCCCACGGCCAAGCGCCCGACAGAACGTCACCGCACCGGCGCGGCCCGCCGCCACGGCCCGCGACAGCAACCGCAGTTACGCACGCGACAGGAGAGCCTCACACGTGTCCACCCTCGACAGCACCGCGCACGACGACCGCAGCCGCAGTCCGCTGGATGCTTCGAGCCCGAAACGCATTCTGGTCGCCGAGCTTCTGGCCGGAGCGCAGGAGGCGATCCTCGTCCACAACGGCGCCGACTACCGCCTGCGCATCACCTCCAAGGGGCGCCTCATCCTGACGAAGTAAGCCCCGCGCAAGCGCGCCGTCCCCTCAATCCGATACCCGATCCAAGACCGAGGCTGGCCATGCTCCGAACCCTCACGCTTACCCTCTCTGTACTGACGATGATGCACGTCGCCAGCGTCCCGCTCACGAACCTCGCCCTGATCGCCCCCTGCCACGCCACCGGGCCGTCGCCGCAGCCATCGCCACTGCTACAGGCCCAGCGCATCGTCTCGATCGGCAGCGACGTCACCGAGTTCCTCGCCGCACTCGGCGCCGGCGACCGCATCGTCGCCGTCGACACGACGAGCAGGGTCCCGCCCGACGTCGTGCGCGGCAAGCCCGATGTCGGCTACATGCGCGCGCTGTCGGCCGAAGGTGTGCTCGCTCTGGCGCCGACGCACATCATCGCCTCGGCCGGCGCCGGGCCGGCCGAAGCCGTGCGCGCCCTCAAGGCGGCCTCCATCGCCTTCGTCGAGGTTCCGAGCGAGCCGACCGCCCTCGGCACGCTCGCCAAGATCGCCGTCATCGGTAACGCCACCGGCCGCATCACCGAGGCCGAGGCGCTCGCCCGCTCGATCACTGAAGCCTACGACCGGCTCGACGAGCGCCGGCGCGGCATCGCTGCTCCGCGCCGCGTCCTGTTCATCCTGAACGCCAGCGGCGGCCGCACCATCGTCGGCGGCCATGGCACGAGTGCCGACGCCGCTCTCGCGCTCGCCGGCGCCAGCAACGCCGCTTCTAGGCTCGAGGGCTACAAGCCCGTCACCGACGAGGGCCTCATCGCCATGGCACCCGATGCCGTCATCGTCATGCAGGGCGGTCGCGAGGGCGCAGGTCCCGACGAGATCGCTCGGGCCGCCTGGGTGCGCTCGACGCCGGCCGGCTCAGGTGCCGAGCCGCGTGTGACGGGTGTCGATGGCAGCGCGCTTCTCAGCTTCGGCCCGCGCACGCCGGCGGTCGTCGGCGACCTGATGACCTGGCTTTATCCGGAGCCGGCCAAGGCAGGAAAATCGTGAGCGACACCGTCGTGCTCGCGGCGGCCGCCGGGCATCCGCAACACGCTGACAGCGATCGGCGGCGCACGGGTCGTCGCCTCGTCGCTGGCGCGGCGGCGGCGCTCATCGTCGTCATGCTGGCCTCGCTCGCCATCGGGCCGACAGGCATCTCGCTCGAAGCCCTGCCACGCGCCCTCTTCAGTGGGATCGGCGACGCCTCTGACCCGGCCTCCGTGCGCGACCGGCTCGTGCTCTTTGACCTGCGCCTGCCGCGCACGCTGATCGGCGCCTTCGTCGGCGCCGCCCTCGCCGTCTCCGGTGCCATGATGCAGGGCCTGTTCCGCAATCCCCTTGCCGATCCGGGCCTCGTCGGCGTCTCGTCCGGCGCAGCGCTTGCCGCCGTCGCTACCATTGCTCTGGGCGACAGCCTCCTCGTTCACTGGCAGTCCCTGCTCGGCCGCTACGCGCTGCCCGTCTCGGCCTTCGCAGGTGGCCTCGCCACAACAGCGCTCCTCGTCGCCGTCGCCGCGCGGCGCGGTGAGATCGCAGCCGGCACGCTGCTTCTGGCCGGCATCGCCTTCGCCGCCCTGGCCGGGGCCGGAAGCGGGCTCATTGCCTACGCCAGCAACGATCAGGAATTGCGCGATCTGACCTTGTGGTCGATGGGCAGCCTCACTGGCGCATCCTGGGAAAAGGTGGCGGCCCTCGTGCCCTTCGCCGCCGCCCTCGCAATCGGGCTTCCGGCAGCCGTCCGCGCGCTCGACGGGCTTCTGCTCGGCGAGGCGGAAGCCTTCCATCTCGGCATCGACGTCACCCGCGCCAAGTATCTCATCGTCGCGCTGACCGCGCTCGCGGTTGGATCGTCCGTGGCCGTCGCCGGCGTCATCGGCTTCGTCGGCATCGTGGTGCCGCACCTCGTCCGCCTGCTCGCTGGGCCGGCTCATGCCGTGCTGCTGCCCGCCAGCGCGCTCATCGGCGCGAGCCTGCTGCTGCTCGCCGACATCCTCGCGCGCACCGTTGTTGCTCCGGCGGAATTGCCCATCGGCATCCTCATGGCGCTGATCGGTGCGCCGGTTTTTCTCCACCTTGTTCTGCGCCGAGGCTCCGGCTCGTGACGCCAGCACCACGACGCACCGACACCGGCCTCGCCGCCAGCGCGCTCGCCGTCGCCGTCACCGGCCGGCATCTCATCGCCGATGTGACACTCCGCGTCGCCCCCGGCGAGATCGTCGTCGTCGCTGGCCCCAACGGCGCGGGCAAATCGACGCTCCTGCGCTGCCTGTCGGGCGAGCTGCGGCCAAGCTCCGGTAGCGTCACCCTCGACGGCGTGCCCGTGTCGTCGCAGTCCGCCGCCGCGCTGGCCCTGCGCCGCGCCGTCGTCCCGCAAGCAAGCGTCCTGCACTTTCCCTTCACCGTCGCCGAGGTCGTCGCACTCGCAGCCACCGTCCCTGGCCTGTCGACGCCGGATGCGCGCCAGCGAGCCGCGATCACACGAGCCATGGCGCGCGCCGATGTGGGTCATCTCGCCGGTCGCCTCTACCCGACCCTGTCGGGCGGCGAGCGTCAGCGCGTCCACCTCGCGCGCGCCCTGTGCCAGCTCGCGCTCGCCCCACACGCGGAGGGAACGCGGGCGCTCCTCCTCGACGAGCCGACGGCGAGCCTCGACATCTCACACCAGCTCATGATCCTGGAGGCAGCGCGCGAGGAGGCGCGCACCGGCATCGCCGTACTCGCCATCCTGCACGACCTCAACCTGGCGGCGACCTTTGCCGACCGCATCGCGCTGATGGCCTGCGGTCGCCTCCTGGCCATCGCGCGGCCGGCCGCCATCCTCGATGATGCCAGACTGAGCGGCGCCTTCGCCTGCACGGTGTGCGCCAATCGCCCGCCGCCGGGCGGCGAGCCCTACGTGCTGCCGCAGGCCTGCGCTGCCGGTCCCCGCACCCTTGCTTGACGAAGCGAGCGCGACCTGCGAGCGACGTCGGACGAGCCGACCGATCCGCCGGGACCCACTTGCCCATGCACGATCACGACATCACCGCCGCCGCCCAACGCCCCGACGCCGGCCTGCGCCGCACCGTCGGCATCGTCGCCGCCCTCAACCTCGCCTACTTCGGCGTCGAGTTCGCTGCCGCGCTCGCCATCGGCTCCGTTGCCCTGTTCGCCGACAGCGTCGACTTTCTGGAGGACGCCTCGGTCAACCTGCTCATCGCCATCGCACTCGGCTGGTCGGCGATCGCCCGCGCACGCACCGGCAGCCTTCTCGCGGGCATCATCCTGATCCCGAGCCTCGCCACACTATGGATGGCCTGGGAGAAGTTCAACGCGCCCGTCGCACCCGATCCGGTCGTCCTCACGCTGGTCGGCGGCGGTGCGCTCGCGGTCAACTTCACGTGCGCGCTGCTGCTCGCCCGCCACCGCAACGCTGGCGGCAGCCTGTCGAAGGCAGCCTTTCTTTCGGCGCGCAACGACGTCATCGCCAACGCGGCCCTCATCGCGACAGGCCTGCTGACGGCAGCAACGCTCTCACCCTGGCCCGACTTCATTGTCGGCCTCGCCATCGCCGCGCTCAATGCCGGTGCGGCCTGGGAGGTGTGGGAGGCCGCCGATGCCGAGCGCACCGCCGCTCCGCAGCGCCCTCGCGCCTGAATCTGCGGCGGGCGCACCCAGATAACGCTGAGCCGAAGGCGCACTTAGTTGGCGTTACGCCGAAGGCGCACCTCGATAGCATTCAGCCGCCCGCCCGCGCCCGCGACGAAGCGGGCCGTTCCGCCGTGCCGTCGCGCGATCTGGCGGACGATGGCGAGCCCGAGCCCGCTGCCCTTGACCCGGCCGCGGCTGTGCGCGCCACGCTGGAACGGCTCGAACAGACTGTCCGCCAACTCCGCTTCGACCCCGCCTCCCCCGTCGCCGACGGTGAGCACGGCCTCGCCGCCCGCCGACGCGATCCGCACCGTGATCGGAGGAACGCCATGCTTCACCGCATTGTCGATGAGATTGCGCAGCATGTGCCGCAACAGGCGCGGATCGCCCTTCACCACCACGGCGGCGCCACTGACGTCCGTGCGCGGATAGCGCGCCGCCTCCTCCGCCGCCAGCCCGAGCAGATCGACATCGACGACCTGGTCGAGCCGCTCGATGGCATCGAGCCGCGACAGCAGCAGCAATTCCTCGATGAGCCCGTCGAGCTCCGCGATATCCGACTTGAGCGCTGCCCAGCGCTGCGGCTCGACCGCCCCACCGTTGGCGACGAGTTCGAGCCCGAGCCGGATGCGGGCGAGCGGCGTGCGCAGCTCGTGGCTGGCGTTGGCGAGCAGCATCTTGTGCGCCGACACGAGTTCCTCGACACGCGCCGCCGAGCGGTTGAAGCTCGCCGCCAGACGCGCCACCTCGTCGCGGCCGGCGACATCGACGCGAGCGCCGAGGTCGCCCTGGCCCAGCCGCTCGACGCCGTCGTTCAGCGCTTCCAGTCGCCGCGTCAGGCCGCGCACGATGGGGAATGCCGTGAGCCCGATGATGAGCGCGATGCCGCCGAGGAAAAGCAACACGCGCAGCGCTGGACGCGGGGGACCGATGCGGCGCAGCCGCGCGATGAGCCAGCGCCCGTCGGGCAGCGGCACCGCCCACGCCGGCCCGAAGCGCCCGCCCATGAAGCCGCCGTCGCGGTCGTCCTCCGGCGGTGGCGGCAGCGCCTCGCCGACGCGCGTGATGAGATGCCGGTCGGCGGCGTGCAGGGCAAGATCGACGCCGAGACGCTGCGCCAGCTTCTGTGCCGCCTCGGCCTGCACGGCATCGGGCGCGGTCGCCGGCGGCAGCGCTGCGGCAAGAAGCTCTCCGCTGATTTCCAGCGCTTCGCGAACGGGCGGACCTTCGAGCGCACGCTTCCACGTGATCGCCGTCACCGCCACGAAAGCGATGAGGGCGGCCAGCATCGTCAGGTAGATCTGCGTCGAAAGGCGCTTCAGGCGCAGCATGGCGGCTGATCCCAACCCCCGCGCATCAGGAGAGGCGGATGCGAGTGCCGCATCAGTCCTGCGCCCGCGCGAATACGTAGCCT
The DNA here is from genome assembly GCA_033764645.1 of Hyphomicrobiaceae bacterium. GTDB lineage: Bacteria > Pseudomonadota > Alphaproteobacteria > Rhizobiales > Hyphomicrobiaceae > Filomicrobium. The sequence goes on along the minus strand of JANRIT010000029.1, from coordinate 6,035 downwards.
GCCCCGCGCACGGTGATGATGCGGCGCGGTTCCTTGGGGTCGTCTTCGATCGCCTGCCGGATACGCGAGATGTGCACGTCGATCGACCGGTCGAAAGCCTCGAGCGCCTCGCCCTTGACGAGGTCCATGATCTGTTCGCGCGATAGCACACGCCCGGCGTGCTCGGCCAGCGCGACGAGGAGATCGTACTGGTAGGAGGTCAGGGCGACGCTCGCTCCGTCGAGCCGCACTTCGCGCGCGCCCTGGTCGATGTCGAGGCGGCCGAACGACAGGACCTTGCCACCGTCAGCTCCACTCGCGCCCGTGCGGCGCAGAATGGCCTTCAGCCGGGCGAGCAATTCGCGCGGCTCGAACGGCTTGGGCAGATAGTCGTCAGCGCCGAGTTCGAGACCGACGATGCGGTCCATGGCATCTCCGCGTGCCGTCAGCATGAGGATGGGGAGTGCGGAGACGGCCCGGATCTGCCGGCACACGTCGAGGCCGTCGGTATCGGGCAGCATCAGATCGAGGATCAGGGCATCGAAGCTGTCGCGCTGAATGGCAGCGAGGCCCGCCGCGCCGCTCCCCTCGAGGCTGACGCGGAAGCCAGCCTTCTCCAGATAGTCGCGCACGAGCCCGCCCAACCGCTCGTCGTCCTCGATCATCAACAGCCGCTTCACCACTGCCGCCCGTTCGTTGCCGTGCCGCTACTCCGCCGGAGGTTATCCCAGAAAAGGCGGTCCGGCCTGCGCCGTTGCTTCGCAGGCCGGACCTTTGCGTGAGGGTGGGGTATTGGCGGGGCAGGCACCCTCACGGCTTGGCGGGACGGTCGTCCGCCAAGGGGTGGGTGACGGGGCCGGTGACGGCCGGCCGCATCACCTTGATTGCGTGGCTCTGATGTCGCCGGCCCAGCCGGGCGGCCTCAGTCGAGCGGCTTGTGCGGCCCGCCCCAGCGGCCGCGGAACTCCGCGACCCGCTCGGCGAGCACCTTGCGCTGGTCGGGCGTCAGCACCTCGGCGGCATCCGCGAGCGCCGTTGTGAGCCGCTTGGTCAGCGCGTCGGCCTTGCCCATCTGCTCGGCGCGCAGCGCCTCGATGGCGGCCCGGTCGAGGCTCGGCGCTGTCACGAGATCGATGCCGCGCTTGCGCGCCTCCTGCATCGTCTCGCGCATCGGATAGACATCGGCGGCGAGCGCCTTGGCGATGCTGACGAGCTTCTCGGTCTGCTGCGCGTTGGCGTCCACTTCGACGGCGAGATGCTTGGCCATGCGCTCCGCGCGGCTCTGCGCATCCTCGATCGAGCGCGGCCCGAAGAAGCCGACTTTATGGAAGCCACCGAAATGCGGTCCGAAGCCCGGGCCGAACGGACCATGGCTGAATGCGGTGCCGGCGAAGCCGCCGACGAGAAGGCCGCCGAGGGCGACGGCCGCGAGCTTGACGAGCCGGCGCGGACCGCGCTGCGGCGTCATGGGACGGGGAGAGTTGGTCTCGCTCATGGAGGTGCTGTCCTTCTTCGTAGAGGCGGGGTTGTCGGCATCCGCCGTGCCCCGTCGAGACAGACCTTGATGCGCCGCCGTTGCGTGCCGATGTCCCGGGCGTAAAGTTTTGTTAAACGAAACGGGTGCCGTGCCGGCCTGTCGCGGCACGGGGCATTCCGAGACATCAGGCCGATACGTCAGAAGTAGCCGTCACATCCCGCACGACGGGTCGAGAGGTTCGCGGAACCGACACATGCTCTTCGCCATCATCGCGCTCGTTGTCATCCTCGGCCTCGCCGTGCTCCCGCAGCTCTGGGTGCGCTCGGTGATCGCCAGGCACGCCGCCCCGCGCTCGGACTTTCCCGGCACGGGCGGAGAACTCGCCCGCCACCTTCTCGACGGCATGAAGCTCCATGGCGTCAGGGTCGAGGAGACGACCCTCGGCGACCACTACGACCCCGACGCCAAGACCGTCCGGCTGCTGCCACAGCACATGCACGGCCGCTCTCTCTCCGCCGTCGTCATCGCCGCCCACGAGGTCGGCCATGCGATGCAGGACGCATCGGGCTACGCGCCGCTCGCCGCCCGCACGAAACTCGCCCGCCAGGCCCAGCGCGTCGAGCTGATCGGCACCGTCGTGATGCTGGCGTCCCCGCTGATGGTGCTTCTGCTGAAGGCGCCCGCGCTGATGGCCGTGCAGATTTTCGCCGGCCTGCTCATCCTCTCCTTCACGATCCTGATGCATGCCGTCACCCTGCCCGTCGAGTTCGATGCGAGCTTCAAGCGGGCCCTGCCGCTGCTCGAGGCCGGCGAGTTCATCCCGCCCGAGGATGTGCCCAAGGCGCGCGAGCTGTTGCGGGCTGCCGCCTTCACCTACGTCGCTGCCGCCGCCATGAGCCTCATCAACATCGCGCGCTGGCTCCGCGTCATCCGCTTCTGAAGGTCGCGATGAGCCCGTCCGCCACGTCCGCGCCGGCCCTGTATTTCTATCCCGACACGGTCGATATTCCGGTGCCGGCCGGCCATCGTTTTCCGGCCATGAAGTACCGCCGCCTGCTCGATGCCGTGCAGCGCGAGGCCATTCTGCCCGCATCGCTGATGGCCCCCTCGCCAATCGCAGCGCGCGACCTGCTCGTGCGCGTCCACGACGAGGCCTACGTCGACCGTGTGCTCGACGGCCGCCTCGCGGCGCACGAGGTGCGCGACATCGGCATTCCCTGGAGCGAAGCCTTCGTGCTGCGCGCCCGGGCGACCGTCGGCGGAACACTGGCCGCTGCCCGCGCCGCGCTTCGTGACGGGCACGGCGGCCAGCTTGCCGGCGGCACCCACCACGCCCATTACGCTCACGGCGCCGGCTTCTGCCTGTTCAACGACGTGGCGACCACCGCCGTCACACTACTGGACGAAGGGCGCGCCGGCCGCGTCGCGATCCTCGACTGCGACGTCCACCAGGGCGACGGCACGGCGAGCCTGCTCGCCGACGAGCCGCGCGTCTACACGGTGAGCCTGCATGGCGCCGCCAACTACCCCTTCGCCAAGGCAACCTCCAACCTCGACATCGCGCTAGCCGAGGATACGGGTGACGCGGACTACCTTGCGGCGCTTGCCACGGCGCTGGCGGCGATCAGCGAGGTGCGGCCGGACCTCCTGCTCTACATCTCCGGCGCCGATCCGCTGGCCGATGACCGCCTCGGCCGTCTCGCCCTGACGCTCGCCGGGCTCGCCGAACGCGATCGTCGGGTATTTTCGTTCTGCGCCGCGCGCGATATCCCTGTCGCCATAGTCATCGGCGGCGGTTACGCCGAGCCGATCGACGTCACAGTCGCGGGCTATCTCGGGACATACAGGGCATTGCGTGACGTGTTCGGCTGAAACCGGCCGCTACTCGGTCACGCGCGCAGCCTCAACGCATGCGCTCGAGCGCGACCTTCACCGTCACCGGAACATCGAGCGACACCCATGCCCCCGTTGCATCCGAGCCCTTACCGATTCCGAACGCGAGCCGCTGTAGCCGGGTCTTGCCCTCGAGCCGGGCCACGTCGCCCTCGGCCTGGAACGTGAAGTCGAGCGCGACGGGCACCTTCACCCCTCTGAGCTCGAGCTCCCCTTGCGCCGTGTAGGCATCCTGCCCCGTCGCCACGAACCCCGACGTCGTGAACACGCCGGCACCGAACCTGCCCGTGTCGAGCCAGTCCGAGGTCGGCAGCGTCTTGTCGTAGGTCGCATCGCCCGTGCTGGCGGACGCAAGGTCGACCGTCACCACCGCCTTCGATCCCGCAAGGTCGGCCGGGTCGAACGTGATGTCTGCCCGCCAGTTGCCAAAGCGGCCGGTGAACGGCCTGCCGGCATGCGTTCCCGAAAAGCCGATCTCGCTATCGGCGGCCCGCACCGCCCAGCGCGCCGGCTCGGCCGCTGCGGGAACCGCCACCGCCACCAGCACTGCCGCGCACATCGATGCGGCGAGCAACACGAGCGATCCGCATCGACGCAACCCACTCGCCGCTCGCGTCATGCTTTCTCACCTTTTTTGCTGTCGCCACCCGGCAGCATGCGCGTCACGACGCCTCCATCGGCGTCCATCACCTCGTGCTTGAGGACCGCGAGAATGTGCACGCCGACGATGGCGATCACCGCGTAAGCCGCCGTTCCGTGCAGCCAGCGCAGTGCGTCCTCGACCGGCTTCTTGTCGGCAAGTCCCGGCAGGACCGGCAGGTGCGGCCACTCGAACAGGCCGAACCGGATCGTCGGCAAGCCGTAGACACTGGCCGAAACCATCGCCCAGCCCAAGATCGGCACCGCGATCAGCAGGACATAGAGCGACCAGTGGGCGGCGTGCGCCATCGCCTTCTCGTGCGCGGGCAGGCTTGCGGGCAACGCTGGCGGCGGCTTGGCAAGCCGCCAGATCAGCCGAGCCACCATCAGGACAAGCACCGTCAGGCCGAGCGACTTGTGCCATTGATAGACGGCGAACGCCTGCGCCTGGGTGGCGGGCTCCTTGATCGCAGTGACCATCCATAGCCCAGAAGCGGCAAGCCCCATCACGGCAGCGGCGATGGCCCAGTGCAGGGCCATGGCCACGCCGTTGTAGCGCTCGATCGTGGTGCGCACGCCCATCGTGTTCGCGCCCGTCCCGTCTGCGCCTCTCACGTCACTGCGCTCCGAACTCGGCTTCGATCTGCAGGGCCACCTCGTCGCCGATCATCGGAACGTACTTCGCCATGCCGAACTCCGAGCGCTTGAGGCTGCCCTTCGCCGAAAAGCCGACCGCCGCCTTCTTGGTGAATGGGTGCTCCTTCGTCGCGCCGAACAGAGTGACGTCGAGCGTCACCGGCTTCGTCACCCCGAGAAACGTGAGGTCGCCCGTCACCTTGGCCGCCTTGTCGCCGGTCATCTCGACCTTGGTCGAGGTGAACGTGATTGCCGGGTGCGCCTTGGCGTTGAGCCAGTCCTCGCCTTCGGCGAGCTTCTTGTCGAAATTCTCCTGCTCGGGGAACGGATAGTCGGTGCGGATCGACGCCGGATCGACGCTGACCGACAGCTTGGCCTCGGCGGGCTTCTTCGGATCGAACGCCAGCGTCGCGTCGAACTTCGCAAACCGGGCGGTATAGTTCGACAGGCCGAGATGGCTGACCTTCCACGTCAGGCTCGCGTGCGTCGGGTCGAGCTTGTAGGTGCCAGCCGGTATATCGACCTCGGCGGCCGAGGCGGCAGGAACGGCAGCCACGAGGGCGAGACCCATTGCAGCCGCGCGAAGGGCAGTGATCATCGGCAGGTTTCTCCAGGCAGATGGATGATGCGCATCGGAATCGGGAGACTCGGTGAGCGCCGTGCACGAGCTTCCCGGGTTCGGATCGTCAGGGCATCGGGGACATAGTCGTTTTGCACCGCAACACAACGCCGGTGCCGATCACAGCCGCGTGAACCGTTCAGGGTGAACGGCACGACTGCCGCAGGCCGTCGCCATGCTGCGTCGATCATGATAGCAGAACGTCGATCCGCTGCCGGCGCCGACCAGATCGTTGCGTCGCAGCAACCCGGCCGAGGACCAAGTGATGCAGACAGACGACAGCGTGGCCGCCGCGATCCCGCGTGGCGATGGCGACCCGTCAGAGCCTCGCTCCGGCAGCGCCCCGCGCATCGGCTTCGTGTCGCTCGGCTGCCCCAAGGCACTCGTCGATTCCGAGCGCATCATCACCAAGCTGCGCGCGCAAGGCTACGCCATAGCATCCGATTACGCCGGCGCGGACGCCGTCGTCGTCAACACGTGCGGCTTTCTCGACAGCGCCAAGGCCGAAAGCCTGGAGGCGATCGGCGAGGCGATCGCCGAGAACGGCCGCGTTATCGTGACGGGCTGCCTCGGCGTCGAGGAGGAGCGCATTCGTTCGGCCCATCCCGGCGTGCTGGCCGTCACGGGCCCCCACCAGTACGAAGCCGTTGTGGCGGCCGTGAACGAGGCGGTGCCGCCGCGCCCCGATCCGTTCATCGACCTCGTGCCGCCGCAGGGTCTGCGGCTGACCCCGCGCCACTACGCCTATCTGAAGATCTCGGAGGGCTGCAACAACCGCTGCACGTTCTGCAT
>JANRIT010000025.1:0-5114 GCA_033764645.1 Hyphomicrobiaceae bacterium | reverse complement strand
CGCCAGCGGCCGGCCGAACTGAACGCGGTCAAGGCTGTACTGCCGCGCCGCCTGCCAGCAGAACTCAGCCGCGCCCAGCGCGCCCCAGGCGATGCCGTAGCGGGCGTTGTTGAGGCAGCCGAAGGGGCCTTTGAAGCCTGATACGCCGGGCAGGAGATTGGCCTCGGGCACGAGCACGTCATCCATGACGATCTCACCCGTGACGGACGCACGCAACGCCAGCTTGCCCGCGATTTTGGGCGTCGATAGCCCGGCCATGCCGCGCTCCAGGATGAGCCCGCGCAGGACCCCTGCCTCGTCTTTCGACCACACGATCATGAGGTCGGCGATGGGCGCATTAGTGATCCAGGTCTTGCGCCCGTTGACGCGATAGCCCCCGTCGACGCGCCGCGCCGTCGTCCGCAGACTCGCCGGATCGGAGCCGGCATCTGGTTCAGTCAGGCCGAAGCAGCCGATGAGCTCGCCCGTCGCGAGCCGCGGCAAGTAGGTGCGCCGCTGCGCCTCGCTGCCGTAGGCGAAGATCGGGTGCATCACGAGCGAGGACTGCACGCTCATGGCCGAGCGATAGCCGGAATCGACGCGCTCGATCTCGCGGGCGACAAGCCCGTAGGCAACGCTGGAGACGCCCGCCCCGCCATAGGCTTCCGGCAGCGTCGGACCGAGGAAGCCCATAGCGCCCATGTCGGTCATGATCGAGCGGTCGAAGCCTTCGTCGCGCGCGTCGCGAACGACGCGCGGCAAAAGCCGATCCGTGGCGAAGGCGCGTGCGGTGTCCGCGATGGCCCGCTCGTCGGATGTCAGCGCGTCGGCGATCAGGAGGGGATCGGCCCAATCGAAGCGCTGCGAAGGCAGTGATGAAGCTCCGGTCGTCGCAGCGTGGTTCTCCGAAACGATGCTCTGTCCATCCGCGCCAGCCATCTCCACCCTCCCGGCAGTTGCGTGCCTGTCGACCGATCCCTTCGGTTAGGTTTGCAATTTAGTTCCAACCGGGCAAACTCGCACTGGGTTTTGGCATACGACCGGCCCCCACAAAAAAGCGCTGACCAAAATCACCTCAGGGAAGGAAACAAAATGTTCGTCAACAAGGGTCCAAGAGCACTCGTGCTCGCGGGCGTGATGGTGGCCGGCGTCGGCGCCGCGCTGCCCGCCCGCGCCGAGACGTTCATCAATGTGCTGACCGGCGGCACGAGCGGCGTCTACTACCCGCTCGGCGTCGCGCTGTCGAAGATCTACGGCGAGAAGGTCCCCGGCGTGCGCACGCAGGTGCAGGCGACCAAGGCCTCCGTCGAGAACCTCAATCTATTGCAGCAGGGCAAGGGCGAGGTCGGCTTCTCGCTCGGCGATTCGGTGCAGCTCGCCTGGGAAGGCAACGAAGAGGCAGGCTTCAAGACGAAGCTCGACAAGCTGCGCGCCATCGGCAGCATCTATCCCAACTACATCCAGATCGTCGCCGCCAAGGCCGCCGGCATCGCAAGTCTCGAAGCCTTGAAGGGCAAGAGCCTGTCGGTCGGCGCGGCCAAGTCCGGCACCGAGCTCAATGCGCGGGCCATCTTCGCCAAGGCCGGCATGACCTACGGCGACCTCGGCAAGACCGAGTACCTGCCGTTCGCCGAATCCGTCGAGCTCATCAAGAACCGCCAGCTCGACGCGACGCTCTTGTCGGCCGGCCTCGGCGTCGCGGCCATCCGCGACCTCGCCGCCTCGCTGCCGATCGAGATCGTCGCCATTCCGAAGTCGGTCGCCGACAAGCTCGGCTCGCCCTATGTGCCGGTCGAGATCCCGGCTGGCACCTACGACGGCCAGACGGCCGCCGTGCCGACGCTCGCCGTGACGAACATCCTCGTCACCCATTCCGGCGTCAGCGACGAGATCGTCTATCAAATGACGAAGCAGCTCTTCGAGAACCTCCCCGACATGGTGGCAGCGCACAAGGCAGCGACCGCCATCAAGCTCGAAGCCGGCCCGACGGGCCTTCCTATTCCGCTGCATCCGGGCGCCGAGAAGTACTACCGCGAGAAGGGCATCCTCAAGTAGCAGGCCACTTCGGCTAGGATTGCCAGCATGTCGACCGCCCCCACCGCGGGTAGCAGCGAGCGCGTCGAGGTCTCCGCCGAGATGGCGGGACACGACGCGCTCACGCGTGCCTTTCCCCAGACGTTGGAAGGACGGGTCCTGTTCGGGATCGCGGTCGCGTTCTCCTCGTTCCAGCTCGCCACAGCGGCGCACCTCATCGACCTGCCGAGCCAGGTGGTGCGGGCCGTGCATGTCGGCTTCCTGCTGCTGCTCGCGTTCCCGTTCCTCGCCATGGCGCGGAGCTGGAGCGTCCCCATGAAGACGCTCGCCTGGGCGCTCGGTACCGCAAGCTTCGCGGTCGCCCTCTACCAGTGGGTCGAGTACGAGCCCCTGCTCGTGCGTGCGGGCGACCCGACGCATCTCGACATCGCCGTCGGCATCGGCTCGCTTGGCCTCTTGTTCCTGGCGACGTGGCTCGTCATGGGCTCGGCGCTGCCGATCCTGTCCGGCCTGTTCCTGCTGTATTGCCTGATCGGCAACTACCTGCCTTACCCGCTCGACCACCGCGGTTACGACCTCTACCAGGTGATCGAGCACATGTCCTTCGGCACCGAGGGCATCTACGGCATCCCGACGTTCGTCTCCTCGACCTACATCTTCCTGTTCATCCTGTTCGGCGCCTTCCTCGAGCGCGCCGGCATGATCAAGTTGTTCACCGACGTATCTCTCGGCCTGTTCGGGCAGGCGCGCGGCGGCCCGGCCAAGGTGGCGGTCTTCTCGTCGGCACTGATGGGAACGATCTCCGGCTCGGGCGTTGCCAACGTCGTGACGACCGGCCAATTCACCATCCCGCTCATGAAGCGTTTCGGCTACACGCCGGCATTCGCCGGCGGCGTCGAGTCGACCGCCTCCATGGGCGGTCAGATCATGCCGCCGGTGATGGGTGCGGTTGCCTTCATCATGGCCGAGACGATCGACGTGCCCTATTCGGAGATCGCCACGGCGGCGGCGATCCCCGCCATCCTCTATTTCTACTCGGCCTATTGGATGGTCCATCTGGAGGCCGGCAAGCGCCAGCTCCTCGGGCTGTCGGCGTCCGAAGTGCCCTCTGCGTGGCAGGCGGTGCGCGACGGCTGGTATCTGATGCTGCCGCTCGGCGTGCTCATCTACTTCCTGTTCTCCGGTTACACGCCCATGTACGCGGGTTCCGTCGGCCTGTTGCTGACGATCCTGCTGATCATGGGGGCGGCGACCGCCGTAGGCCTGCCGGAAGGTGTCGTCCGCCTCGTGTTCTGGATCGGCCTCGGCCTTGCGGCCGCGTACTGCGTGCAACACGACGTGTGGACGATCGGCGTGCTCCTGGTGGGCCTCGCCCTCGTCAATCTCTGGCGGACGGCCGGCCGCGCCATGCTCGCCGATCTCGTTGAGGGGCTCGCCGAGGGCGCCAAGACATCGCTGTCGGTCGGCATCGCCTGCGCCGTCGTCGGCATCGTCATCGGCACCATGACGCTGACCGGCGCCGCCACCACGTTCGGCGCCTTCGTCGTGTCGGTCGGCGAGGAGAGCCTGTTCCTGTCGCTCATTCTCACGATGATCACCTGCCTCGTGCTCGGCATGGGCATCCCGACCATCCCGAACTACATCATCACGGCCTCGCTCGCCGGCCCGGCGCTGCTCGAGCTTGGCGTGCCGCTCATCGTCTCGCACATGTTCGTGTTCTACTTCGGCATCCTCGCCGATCTGACGCCGCCCGTGGCGCTCGCCTGTTTCGCCGCCGCGCCGATTGCACGCGAGAGCGGCTTCAGGATCTCGATCGAGGCGATGAAGATCGCGATGGCCGGCTTCGTCATCCCGTTCATGGCCGTTTACACGCCAGCCCTCATGCTGCAGGACGGCGGAGCCATCGCGCAGGCGTACGGCTATCCCGTCGAGGTCGTCTACATCGTCGGCAAGGCGGTGCTCGCCATCGTGCTGTGGGGGGCGGCCGTGGTGGGCTACCTCAACGCGACCATGACGTTGACGGAGCGGGTGCTGGCGGCGGCGGCGGCCTTCACCCTCGTGGCGGCCATCCCGTGGACCGACGAGGTCGGCTTCGTGCTTTCCGCGGTCGTCTTCGCGCTGCACTGGTGGCGGACGCGGGCGAGCGTTGCGGGCCCGGGGGCGCAGGTGGGCACGTCAACCCGTCCAGAGGACCCTTCGTCGTGACGCTCTGCCTGCTGGCGGGGGGTACGCTGACCGCGCTCGGGGCCAGCGCGTTCACGCTGGTTTGGTCACACTCCGTCGAAAGGACGCTGTGGGAGGAGGATTGGCGGCTGACGGAAACCGGCCTCGTGCTCGTCGACGCCCGCGTCGCAGGTACCGGCGCCGGGATGGAGCCACCGGTCGGCGCCGTACTGTCGGGCGGCGCCTGGCACTATCGCCCGAAGCTGCCACCCCAGGCCGAGCTCGTGCTGGCGGCCTCGGCGGCAACGGCTCCCTGGCGCCTCTGCCCGCGCGGCGGCGCCTGCCTGACGATCCCCCCTTCGGCCGACGGGGCGCCTGTTCGCATCGCCCGCTGCCCGGATTCTAATGCTTTGCGAGGAAAGTGAAAAACCGGTCAACGGTAACGGATATTTACCGTCTTCCTGCCACACTCGACGGTCACAAACCAATCGTGCCCGTTTCAGTATGCCGGGGGCCCAGCTCGCTGGGGGCATTGGCATAAGGCTCGGGTGCCGTTGCATCGGTCAGTGGTCGTAATGCGTCTCTCCGGATCCGTTCTGCGCGCGTGCGTTGCCGGTCTAGCGGTGTGGGCTTCCGCGCCCCTCTGCGCCGGCGAGTTGCGCGGACCCGAGCTGAAAGTCGCGGTTGCGGGCGCCACGCTCGCGCTCGACAGCCCCATCGGCATCGCGCTGCCCATCGTTTTCGCCCACGACGGCACCATGACGAGCGAAGCGGGCACCCTGTCGTTCCTGCTCGGCTCGAGCCGCGATGTCGGCCGCTGGTGGATTGCCGGCGACAAGCTGTGCAAGCGCTGGCAGGTCTGGTTCGAGAACAAGACGAAGTGCGTCTGGGTCGGCATCGCGCCGGACAACCGCATCACCTGGCGCCACGCCGACGGC
>JANRIT010000022.1:0-2603 GCA_033764645.1 Hyphomicrobiaceae bacterium | reverse complement strand
TGGTCTGTTCGGCGGCAGCGCGACCCCGGCGACTTTCACCGGCAACGGCACGGGCGAGAACATCGTCGGCGGGGCGGGTAACGACACGCTCTCCGGTGGCGGCGGGGCTGACGTGATCCGCGGCGGCGCCGGTGACGATCTGATCACGATCGGGGACGCAACGTTCTTCAGGATCGATGCGGGCAACGGGCAGGACACTCTTCTGGTCGCCGGCTTCGACCTCGACCTGACGGCAATCTCGAACCTCGCGCTGAAGGACATGGAGACCATCAATATGGCCGGTGTCGGCAACAACACGCTCACGCTGTCGATCAGCGACCTCCTCGACCTCGACGGCTCGCCCAACGCGGCGCTCGCCGCCAGCGGTTTCGTCGGTGACCTGTCGCACAACTCGCTGGTCGTGATGGGGCTCGCGGGTGACGCGGTCGATCTCGCGGCCTCCGGCGCAGGTGATGTCGGCGAAGGCGGCGCGTGGACGCTCGCCGGTTCGACGACGATCGGCGCCAACACCTACGACGTCTATAATTTCCTCGACGGCGCGGCGCTGCTCGGCACCATTGCCGTCGACGACGACATGAGCGTCACCATCGTCTGAGGTTGGCATCGGCGGATTGCCCCAGCGACGGAGGGCCGCCGCTCATCAGGCACGCCCTTCGCCGCGGGACGTCCTTGGTCCCAACACCCGTCCGCGAGGCCCTTTAGGCAGGTCGTCGATGTGCCGGCGGCGAGGATCGACGCGGCGAACGAGGATGGTGGAGGGGGTTGGATTCGAACCAACGTAGGCGAAGCCAACGGATTTACAGTCCGTCCCCTTTAGCCACTCGGGCACCCCTCCAAGGGTGGCGGGCAGGGTACCCGCCGGGGCCTCGTTGCTCACTGACGCTTCGTGGGAGATCACCGCACCCTCCCCACGAACCGTACATGCCACGAAACGCAAGCGCCCCGCGTAGCGAGTGCGGGGCCCGCGCTCTCTTAGGGTTCGGCCAGGGCTTCTGTCAATTCCATTCCTGTGGGAAGCTCCGGCGCATGGAATGGTCCGGAATGTGGGCAGGTCTGGCGGCCGTTCGGCCGGTACTGCAAGCGCACGCCTGCCTGCTCGCCGGCACCGCCTCGCCACCCTTGCAGCAGCTTTCGGCAGGAGCCGCATCAGCCATCATGCACAACGACGAGGCGTCAGGATCGCGGCCCCGCGGTCACGCGGACCGGCGGAAGCGCCGCGACAACCAGGGCGGCAGGAGCCCGGGGGCGCCCCGCACGGCCAGTTCCGATACGGTCGAGTTGTACGGACTGCATGCGGTTGCCGCCGCGCTCGGCAACAGCGAGCGGCGCGTGCTGGAGATGTACGTCACCGAGAACGCCGAGCGGCGTCTGGCGGAGGCGATCGGAGCGCGCGCCATTGTCACCGAGCGCGTCAGCCCACGCGACCTCGACCGGCGCCTTGGCGCGGACACCGTGCACCAGGGCGCCCTTCTGGTGGCCGCTCCGCTCCCCGAGCCACCCTTCGAGGCGCTTGCCGAGTCCGCGCACGACGGGCACCCCCTGATCGTTCTTGACCAGGTCACGGACCCGCACAACGTCGGCGCCATACTGCGTTCGGCCGCCGTGTTCGGCTGTGGCGGGCTCATCATGACGCGCCGGCACAGCCCGCCGCTCAACGGCACGCTGGCGAAGTCGGCCTCCGGCGCGCTCGAACTCGTACCCGTGCACCTGACGCAGAACCTCGGCCGCGCCCTGGCGGCGCTGGCGGAGGCCGGCATCCTGACGGTCGGTCTCGACGGTACGGCTGAAACGTCGCTCGGCGAAGCGCCACTTAGTGGCGCGATCGCGCTCGTCCTCGGCGCTGAGGGCAAGGGGCTGCGCCAGTCGAGCCGGGAGGCTTGCGCGCATGTCGTGCGCATCGAGGCCGCCGGCGCGCTGACGAGCCTCAACGTATCGAACGCCGCCGCGATCGCGCTCTATGCGGCTGCCGCAGCGAGACGGGGTGCGTGAGGCAGGCTTTTGTTCCGTAATGCTCACAATTCGGCCAAACTCCTATAGGCATTTTGTGTGTAATAAGAGGGTTGCTGAATGCAATCGACTGCAGCCCAGATCTTGAGCACTTTATTGCCTAAACGATGCTGCAACGTCGTTTAGCCCTGGGAAATCAACGCGGTGCCGTTAGGAATAAACGGCATTTATAGCGACGTTTCGCAGAATTAGGTTCCTTGCTGGCGCAGCCGGCTGACTTTATTGGGAGCGGCACGATGTTTGGCATGGGTAAATTGTGGGGAAGCCGCGGCGGTCGCGAAAAAGAGGTGAAGTTCGCGTCATCACTTGCTTCGCCCCCGTCGCCCCAGTACCCCCGGCACGACTACTACTCGAGAAGCTACAAGGTCATCAAGCGCGTGGGCCACACACGCCCCACTCCAGAGATCGGGGCCCCGACACTGGTCTGGCACCTGTCATTGTGGCCGGAGCGCAATTGGGACCCGAACGAGGTCGAAGATAAGTCGGCCTCGGAAAGCAGGCAGACGGAGAAATGCAAGACTGGCGATCCCCGCCAATTTCGCAGCTCCATTCGCACCGTCATCGACGAGATTACGCCCCGTACCGAAGCGCCCCGA
>JANRIT010000018.1:0-4786 GCA_033764645.1 Hyphomicrobiaceae bacterium | reverse complement strand
TTGGCCGAGCCGATGAAGCCCTTCATCAGCTTGTTGGCGGCATAGTAGTCTTCGGTCAGAAGCTGGCCCGACACGTACATGGCGACGCTGTCGGGGCCATGCTCGCGGATGCTCGCCCGAAACGCGCTCGCGACCGCGTCGAGTGCAGCCTCCCACGTGGCGCGCTGCCCGCCGATTTCTGGATGGAGCAGGCGGTCGTCGAGCGCCAGCGTCTCGCCCAGTGCCGCGCCTTTGGAGCATAGGCGCCCGAGGTTCGCGGGATGATCCGGATCGCCGGCGATGTCGGCAGCACCGTCTGCACGTGCGCGCGCCAGCACGCCGCAGCCGACGCCGCAGTAGGGACAGGTCGTCCTGACCGCGGGTGACGGACCGCTTGTGAAGTCCTGTCCCAAACCATCCACGTCTGCCGCACCTCGGGCCCGATTTCCCATCACCGCGCTGCACCTCCTTCTCCTGTCGGGAGAAGGTGGCCCGAAGGGCCGGATGAGGGGTCTCCTCGTCAAGGTGCGCCAGCCGTACCGCTGTGCTCGCCTCAAGTCCCTCACCGGCCTGCCGGTCACCTCTCCCGTCCCGGGAGAGGGAACGCCTGAACTATGCGAGCCGCCTCACGTTCCGGACCCACGTCGGTGCAGATCGTCGGCGGCCACCAGGATACGCCCACCCTCGACCTTCGCGGCGAAGGTCCTCACGTGCCCCGTATCGGCGCCAAGCGCCGTGCCGGTCTCGAGGCTGATCACCATGTTGTGCAGCGGGCAGGTCACGGCCCGGCCGTGCACGATGCCCTGGCTGAGCGGACCATTCTTGTGCGGGCAGCGATCCTCGAGCGCGAACACCTCGTCGTCCGCCGTCCGGAACACCGCCAGGCACCCATGCGCGGTCCTGACCACCCGCGCGCTCTGGCGGGGAATGTCGGCGAGCCCGCCGACGTCGACCCAGGCCTTGTCCATCATGCTCATTCGGCAGCCTCCAGGCGCGTGAGATCGGCAAGCGGGGCGAACTCATGGGCTTCCTTGCCGGCTGCCCGTTCCGCCCATGGATCGATCTGCGCGAAGCGCTGCGAGTACTCGAAGCGTTCGACGAGCGCATGCCGGCGATCGAGGTCTTCGATCACGGCGGCCTTGATGGACGCGATGCCGACGCGCTTCGCCCACTTGTAGATGCGTTCGAGATAGCGGCCCTGCTCGCGATAGAGCTGCACCAGTGCGGCGATGACGGCGACGGCTTCGTCCTGTGTGGGAACGTGGCCGAGGATCTCGGTGCCCTTGATGTCGAGGCCGGCAGCGCCCGCAAAGTGGATCTCGTAGCCGCTGTCGACGCAGATGACACCGACGTCCTTGCAGGTGGCCTCCGCGCAATTGCGCGGGCAGCCCGAGACGCCCATCTTCACCTTGGCCGGTGTCCAGGAGCCCCACATGTACTTCTCGATCCTGACGCCGAGCCCGGTCGAGTCCTGCGTGCCGAAGCGGCACCATTCCGATCCCACGCACGTCTTCACGGTCCTGAGGCCCTTGGCATAAGCCGCCCCCGAGACCATGCCGGCGGCGTTGAGGTCGGCCCACACGGCGGGCAGGTCCTCCTTCTTCACGCCGAGTAGGTCGATGCGCTGACCGCCCGTGACCTTGACCGTGGGAATGGCGAACTTGTCGGCGACATCGGCGATGGCGCGCAGCTCGGCCGAGGTCGTCAGCCCGCCCCACATGCGCGGCACGACCGAGAAGGTGCCGTCCTTCTGGATGTTGGCGTGCACGCGCTCGTTGATGAAGCGCGACTGGCTGTCGTCCTCGTAGACGCCGGGCCACGTGGCGACGAGGTAGTAGTTGAGCGCCGGCCGGCACTTGTGGCAGCCCCCGGACGTCGACCACTCCAGCGCCTGCATCACGGCCGGGATGCTCTTGAGTTCCTTGGCGACGATCAGCCGCCGCACGTCGTCGTGACCGTGCGTCGTGCACCCGCACATGGGCTGCACCGCCGATGGATTGTAGGCATCCCCGAGCGTCACCTTCAGCAGTTGCTCGACGAGTCCCGTGCACGACCCGCACGAGGCCGACGCCTTCGTATGCGCGCGCACGTCATCGAGGCTCGTCAGCCCCTTCGCCCCGATCGTCGCGACGATCTTGCCTTTGCATACGCCGTTGCAGCCGCAGATTTCCGCATCATCCCGCAGCGCTGCAACGGCCGCCGTAGGGTCGAGCGGCGACCCTCCCGCGTAGCCCTGGCCGAAGATCAGCGTCTCGCGCATCTCCCCGACGTCGGTGCCCTTCTTCAACAGATCGAAGAACCACGCGCCATCGGTCGTGTCGCCGTAGAGGACGACGCCGATGACACGGTCGTCCTCGATGACGAGCCGCTTGTAGACGCTGCGCGCCGCATCCCTGAGCACGATCTCCTCGCGCCCTGGGCCGTCGCCGAAGTCTCCGGCCGAGAACAGATTGATGCCGGTGACCTTGAGCTTCGTCGCCGTCGCCGCCGGCCGGAACACGGCTTCTGCTTCACCCGCCAGCGTGGCGGCGAGCACCCCGGCCTGCTCGTAGAGTGGCGCGACGAGACCGAAGCATTGTCCATCGACTTCAACGCATTCCCCGACGGCGAAGATGTCCGGATCGCTCGTGCGCATGTCCGGCCCTACGACGATGCCCCGGTTGACGGCGAGCCCCGCCTCCTTGGCGATGGCAGCGCTCGGGCGGATGCCGACGGCCATGACCACGAGGCTGGCCTCGATCTCGCTGCCGTCCTCGAGTTGCACCGCCCGGACGCGTGCAGGGCCGAGCGCCGGATCGGTGCCGATGATGGCTTTCGTATTGGCCTTGGTTCGCACCTCGATGCCGCGCGCCTCGACGGCCTTCTGCAGAAGGTAGCCGGCCGCCGGGTCGAGCTGCCGCTCCATCAGCGTTGGCATCAGGTGAATGACGGTCACCTCCATGCCGCGCTCGCGCAGGCCGGCGGCGGCTTCGAGCCCGAGGAGACCGCCGCCGATGACCACCGCGCGCCCGCCCGACTGTGCGGCGAGCAGCATGGCATCGACATCGTCGAGATCGCGGTAGGTGAGCACGCCGGCGAGCTGATGGCCCGGCACCGGGATGACGACGGGGTTCGAGCCGGTCGCGATGATGAGCTTGTCGTAGGGCTCGGTCAGTCCCTCTGCCGTCGTGACGGTCTTCGCCGTCCGGTCGATGGCGACGACTTTATGGCCCTTGTAGAGTGTGACGCCGTGCTCGATGTACCAGCCGTCACCGTGGATGATGATGTCCTCGTAGCTCTTCTCGCCCGACAGCACCGGCGACAGCATGATGCGGTCGTAGTTCACGCGCGGCTCGGCGTTGAAGATGGTGACGTCGTAGGCCCCGGGTGCCAGCTCGAAAAGCTTCTCGAGCGCGCGCCCCGGCGCCATGCCGTTGCCGATGACGACGAGCTTGGCGGCCGCCGGTCGGTTGCCATCGGCTGCCGCCGTGGCCGTGCCGGTGGCCTGCGCGGCGTCCTGCTCGGGCGAGTGCGAATGGGTCTGCGAAAGATCGTGCGGCATGCTTTTCCCTTCCTCGCGGCGTCGGGCGCGCGAGTTGTGAAAGAGCCACCCCTGCATTGGAGCCGGGCCCGGTGGTTGCGTTGTGTGCTGATTGAGCGCTGGCCGTGGCGGGCAGCGACCGTCGCTGGCGACGGCCCGCCGCGGCTGCGCCCCGTCACTCCGCCGCGATGAGCGCCGGGTTGGTGTGTCGCGCGTAGAGGAACTCGAGCACGGCGGCGCGGGCGGCCAGGTAAGCCGGGTCTTCGACGAGCTCCAGCCGCTTGCGCGGACGCGGGATGTCGACGGCGAGGATCTCACCGATCGTCGCCGACGGGCCGTTGGTCATCATCACGATGCGGTCCGACAGCAGCACGGCCTCGTCGACGTCGTGGGTAATCATCAGGATGGTGTTGCCGAGTTTCTGGTGCAGCGCCATCACCGAATCCTGCAGGTGCGCACGGGTCAGCGCATCGAGCGCGCCGAACGGCTCGTCGAGCAGCAGCACCTTCGGCTCCATCGCCAGCGCGCGGGCGATGCCGACGCGCTGCTTCATGCCGCCGGAGATCTCGTTGGGACGCTTGTCCTTGGCGTGCGCCATCTGCACCAGGTTGAGATTGTGCATCACCCAGGCGTCGCGTTCCGCACGGTTCTTGGTGGACGAAAACACCTTGTCGACGCCGAGCTTGACGTTCTCGTACACGGTCAGCCACGGCAGCAGGCTGTGGTTCTGGAACACCACCGCGCGGTCCGGCCCCGGCGAGTTGACCTCGCGGTTCTCCAGCAGCACGCAGCCGGTCGTGCAGTCGGTGAGGCCGGCGACGATGTTGAGCAGCGTGGACTTGCCGCAGCCGGAATGGCCGATGATCGAGACGTACTCGCCCTTCTCGATCGTCAGGTTGATGTCCTTCAGCACCTCGGTGGTGACGTTGCCGCGGGCGAACGTCTTGTCGATATGGTCGAGTTTCAGATAGCTCTGCATGACATTCCCCTTCAGCTCACGGACGTGCCGTGGGTGACGATCTTGCCCAGCCCCGCGATCAGGCGGTCGAGCACGAAGCCGATGATGCCGACATAGAACAGCGCCAGGATGATTTCGCTGATGTGCGAGGAGTTCCAGGCGTCCCAGATGAAGAAGCCGATGCCGACGCCGCCGATCAGCATTTCGGCCGCAACGATCGCCAGCCACGACAGGCCGATGCCGATGCGAAGACCCGTGAAGATGTAGGGCGCCGCCGCCGGGATCATGATCTTGGAGAAGAACTCCAGCGGGTTGAGCTGCACGACGGC
>JANRIT010000002.1:0-6421 GCA_033764645.1 Hyphomicrobiaceae bacterium | reverse complement strand
GTCACAGGGCCATCGACCGCGATGCCGGCGCCGTGTCCCGCGATGCGCCGCCCAATCGCGGAGAAGTCGACTTGAGCGGTGAGATCCGCCTCGCCAGGCGAGGTCAGGGGATGCTCGGGAGCGTGCGCCCGTACGGCCTGCAACGTGTCGCCGGGCACCGGCGCATCGTGGCCGTAGTCGATGAACAGCGCGGCAACCCGGCGGAACGGCACGACGTCGGTGTCGAGCAGCTCGTAATGGGCGCGGGTGACGATCTCGCCCGGCCGGGCGGAAGGGAACAAGGCATCGAGGCTAGCGTCGGGCCGTGGCCGCAGCGGCCGCGGCGCGACAGCGGACGGCGTGTCGGTGAAGGTGAGGCGACCGCCGCTGTCCAGTCCAATGCGCCGCGAGACCCAGCCGTCCTCATGGCGCAGGAACTGGAACACGGGGGCGGTGTCGAGGAACTCGTTGCCGATGACGATGGCCGGCTCGTCGAGCGGGGCGGGATCCTCGAAGTAGATCGACGTCACGCTGTCGTACCACTGCGGCGGCCGCGCGAGAGGCGCCTCCTCGAGAGCCGCCTGCTGCGCGGCTCGCATCCCGGAGCCGATCTCGACGAGCGACAGCTGGGCGGCGTCGAGAAAGCCGGGAACGAGGCGGGCGGCGCGCAGAGCGTCCCGGAGCAAGGTGCCACGGCCGGGGCCGAGCTCGATCAGCCGGAAGCGGGACGGCGCGCCCAACTGCTGCCAGACGACCGCGCACCAGAGGCCGAGGAGCTCGCCGAACGTCTGGCTGATCTCCGGCGCGGTGACGAAATCTCCCGCCGTGCCGATGGGCTGCCGGGTGCTGTAGTAGCCGTGCTCGCGGTCGCCGAGGCAGGCGGCCATGTATTGCGGCAGGCTCAGCGTCCCCTCGCGACGGATGCGCTCCTTGAGCTTCAAGGCGAGCGGTGTGTCGCGCCGGGCCTCGGGATCGTAGGGCAACGGATCGGGACGACGTCCGCTCATCGTCTCATGCCGCGACAGGCCGACGCCGGGCGCGCGCGACGAGCCATAGCCCGCCGGCGATCATCGGGATCGAATACACGGTTCCGGGCGTCAGCCCGAAGTTGGTCAGCGGGTGCAGCGGATCGGGCTGACGGTAGAGAAGCTCGACGAACGAGCGGAAGATGCCGTAGCCGACGAGGAAGCTGCCGGTGACGAGGCCCGGCCGCTCGAGTGCGCCCAGTCGATGGGTCATGACGCGCAGGACGAGGAAGAGCGCCAAGCCTTCGAGGGCGGCTTCGTAGAGCTGGCTCGGATGGCGCGGCTGCGGCTCGGAGTTCGGGAAGTAGAGCTTGGCCTCGGGGAACACCATCGCCCACGGTACGCTCGTCGGCCTGCCCCACAACTCGCCGTTGATGAAGTTGGCGAGGCGGCCGAAGAGGAGGCCGAGCGGCACGGCGGCGGCGCAGAGATCCATGGTCGAGAACGGGCTGACCCTGGCATGGCGCGCGTAGAGCCAGATGGCGGCGCCGCAACCGAGAAGCGCGCCGTGGAATGCCATGCCGCCCTTCCACACCGCCGGGATCTCGAGCGGGTGGGTCAGGTAGTAGCCCGGCTCGTAGAAGAGGACGAAACCCAGTCGCCCGCCGACGATGACACCGAGTGTCATGTAGAGAAGGAGGTCGTCGACCCGCTCGACGCCGAACGGCGGCTTGTCCTGCGGCCAGATGCGCGGCGTCGCGAGCAGGCGGCGGATATAGAGCCAGCCGAGCAGAAGCCCGGCCATGTAGGCGAGACCGTACCACTTGACGGCGACCGGTCCGATCGAGAAGGCCACCGGGTCGAGGCCGGGGAAGGGAATGGCGAGCAGGCTCATGTGGCGTTCGTCCGGCTTTCGGCCGTTCCCTGTTCCGCGGCGCTCCGGGCCCTATCGGCCGATCTGCGCGGTCGGACGTTTTCGGCAGCTCAGCCGTCCTGTCAAGGCGTCCCCGCGTCTCGCGGCTTGCCGGGCGCTGCCAAGCCGCCCATATTCCATGGACCAGCGTAAGGACAGCACGATGACACAGACGACAAACCGCTTCCTCGACGAGTTCGCCAAGCTGATGACGGATGCCGCCGGCGCCGCACAGGGCGTGAAGCGCGAGGTGGAGACGCTGATAAAGGCGCAGGGCGAGAAGATGCTGTCGTCGATGGACGTCGTCTCGCGCGAGGAGTTCGAGGCGGTGCGGACGATGGCCGAGAAGGCGCGGGTGGAGAACGAGCGGCTCGCCGAGCGGATCGCTGCTCTCGAGGCGCGGCTCGGGATTGCATCACCGAACGCGTGACACGCTTCGACATCTGACGCGCGGGTGAATCGGGCCCCGGCAGCAATCGTATCTGCCGTCGAGTGCAGGCGCGCCACGTCCACAGATTAGCCCCAGGTTTTCAACACGCATTGGCCAGGCGCCGCATTTTCGCGCCGCTTTGCACGCTCCAGTCGCAATGGCCGTGGACAAGAGGGTCGTGCGCTTGCGACTCGTGCCCCCCTCTGTTTTCGTGCCCTCACGCCGGGTGGCCGGGCATTCAGATGGTTCGAATGTCCAGATCCGCACCGGGTGATCGAGCGACGCGAGGAGCGAGAATGGCATCGGCTGAGCAGGGTTACGACCGCGTGACAAACCCCATCGACCTCGTCGAGCTCCTCGCGCAGGCGCACGATTGGGCTTGCGATCGCCCGGGTGACGACGAGATGACGCTGGTCGTCGCGGGCTCCTGGACCGACTACCACGTTTCACTCAACTGGCGCGGCGACCTCGAGGCCTTGCACCTCGCGTGCGCCTTCGACTTCCGCGTGCCGGATGCGCGGCTCCAGGAGATGTATCGTCTGGTCGCCCAGATCAACGAGCAGCTGTGGCTCGGCCACTTCGACCTCTGGACGCAGGAAGGGCTGGTCATGTTCCGCCACGCGCTGCTGCTCAACGGCGCCGTCGCCACGCCGCAGCAGTGCGAGGCGATGCTGAAGGCCGCCCTCGAAGCCTGCGAGCGCTACTATCAGGCCTTCCAGTTCGTGGTGTGGGCCGGTAAGGAAAGCCGCGAGGCGCTGGTGTCGACCATGTTCGAGACCGAGGGCCAAGCCTAGCCGCTACCGGACGGTCGCACGGCCGGCCACGGCGGCGCGCGATGGGGTGGACGGCGATGACAATCGAAATCGGTGGGCCGCTGGTCCTCGTCGGCTGCGGCAAGATGGGCGGCGCCATGCTGGCGGGATGGCTGGCGCGCGGACTGGATCCGCGGTTGATCCGCGTCCAGGAGCCGGCCCCGCCGCCGGAGATCGCCGCGCTCCTTTCCAAGCATGGGATCGCCGCCGAGGCGGCGGTGACGTCGTTGCCCGCGCCGCCGGCGGTCTTCGTCGTTGCCGTCAAGCCGCAGGCGATGGACGCTGTCTTTCCGCCTGTCGCGAAGCTGGCCGGCCCCGAAACTCTCGTGCTGTCGATCGCGGCGGGAAAGCCGATCGCGAGCTTCGAGCGGCACCTGGCGCCGGGGGTGGCGGTGGTTCGGGCGATGCCCAACACGCCCGCCGCGGTGGGGCGTGGCATCACCGTTTGCTGTCCCAACGCGCGCGTCACGGCGGCTCAGCGCACGATCTGCGAGGAGCTCTTGGCAGCGGTCGGCGAGGTCGGCTGGATCGATGACGAGCGCCTCATGGACGCGGTCACGGCGGTCTCGGGGTCGGGACCTGCCTACGTCTTCCTGATGGCCGAGGCGTTGGAGAAGGCCGCCGTCGCGGAGGGACTGGCCCAACCGCTGGCGCGGCGGCTCGCGCGCGCGACCGTCGCCGGATCGGGGGAGCTGATGCGGCTCTCGGAGCTCGATGCGGCGGAGTTGCGCAGGAATGTGACGTCACCCGGCGGCACGACGGCGGCGGCGTTGTCGGTGCTGATGGCGGACGGCGGGCTCGAGGACTTGCTGGGTCGGGCGGTCGCGGCGGCCGCGGCACGCGGCCGCGAGCTGGGCAAGTCGTGAGGGGAAGGTCTGACCCCGTCACACCGGCAGCCACTCGCGGCCGCGCCACGTGGAGCCTCGGCGAGCCACGCGGGTCTTGGCGCCACCACGTGACCCCGGCGTGCCGAGGCTCAATTCGCTGCTTCGGGACCGTTGACGTCGGCTCGAGGAGGAGGGAGCCGGCGCAGTGCGTGTCGGGCCGAAACAGCAAGAATCGGCAGCGAAGCTGCCCCGTCGTCCACGGACGCTGTTCCCGGCGTCCGCGTTGGAAGTCGTGTTTCGCGCTCACCTCTCCGCAGAGCTGCCGACCGCGTCGGCCACGCGCTCGACAAGGCCAAGGGTGGCAGTCTTGCCATCGCACGGCACGCGGTACTGTCCGCCGTCGCTGCGGACCGTGAAGACATAGATCTCGTGTCCTTGTGCAGCCTGCGTCACCTCGTGCCCCATCTGCGCGCCGATGCGGCTCACCGCGTGCAGGCAGGCGCCGAGTCCATCCGGCACCCCATCCGGCACTGCGGGGGCGGCACTGCGGGCCAAGGCCGGTGAGCTTGCCGCAACAGCGCCGAGTGCGGCCAGTGCGCCGAACGGGATCGCCTTGGCGAGAGAGATGCGCATCGTCCGTTTCCTCATCAGGGGCCGCCGCGAGACGGTGGCGTGGCCGAGCCCTTCGCGCGGGGCTGAGCTGGTACGGTGTAACATTTAAAATATTGGTATGTTGTAACATAGCGTTCAAGCGCAATCAGCCCTCGTTCACGCACTCGTGTTCACGGGAGGTTTTCCCGATGTTCTCGTGCAATTTATATTGCGATAATTATCGAAATATAGGATCAAGCGGCATGGACGAAACAATCGCCGTTCGCTCGCTGGCTGCGTTAGCCAATGCTCATCGCCTCGCGATCTTTCGCACCTTGATCCAAGCCGGGCCTTCCGGCCTGGCGGCGGGCGAGATCGCAGAGGCCGTCGGCGTTGGCGCGACGACGCTGTCATTCCACATGAAGGAACTCGATCATGCCGGCCTGATCCGCTCCTGGCGCGTCGGCCGCTCGATCCGCTCCGCCGTCGAGGTCGAGAGCGTGCGCCGGCTGTTCGGCTTTCTCATCGAGGACTGCTGCCAGGGGCGGCCCGAGCTCTGCGGCGCGCTCGTTGGCGCCGGGCCGGAGTGCTGCGCGCCCGGGCCTTCGCATCCGAATGCTCAACCGCCCAAGGAGTGACGAGCGTCATGACCGATCGCGTCTACAACGTGCTGTTTCTCTGCACCCACAACTCGGCCCGCTCGGTGATCGGCGAGTGCATCATCAACGCTCTGGGGAAGGGCCGCTTCCGCGGCTACTCGGCCGGCAGCCATCCGCGCGGCGCGGTCAATCCCTATGCGCTCGAGATGCTCGAGCGATTGAATTACGATACGAGCCGGCTCCGCTCGAAGTCGTGGGACGAGTTCGCCGCGCCCGGCGCACCGCCACTCGACTTCGTGTTCACGGTCTGCGACGACGCGGCGGGAGAGACCTGCCCCCACTGGCCCGGTCAGCCGATGACCGCGCACTGGGGCCTGCCCGATCCGTCTGCCGTGACCGGCAGTGAGGCCGAGAAGCGCGCCGCCTTCACGGAGACGCACAGGATGCTGCATCAGCGCATCTCGATCTTCGTGAACCTACCGATCGCCTCCCTCGATCGCCTGACACTGCAGAAGCGGCTCGACGAGATGGGAAGCCGCGGGTCCGCAGAGCTCCCCGCGCGCGGCTGAGTGGCGACGGCAGGTGACGTGAAGCGTTGCGGTGGTGGGGCGGCGATCCGCCTCGAGCCTAATAGTGTGGCCGGTCGAGCAGAGACAGGACGACGAGAATGAATGTGTTCGAGCGGTATCTCACCCTGTGGGTCGGGCTTTGTATCGTCGCCGGCATCGCGCTCGGCCACGCCCTGCCGGGGGCATTTCAGGCGATCGGTTCTGCCGAGGTCGCCAAGGTCAATCTGCCGGTCGCGCTGTTGATCTGGCTGATGATCATTCCGATGCTGCTCCGTATCGATTTCAAGGCGCTGGCGGGCGTGCGCGAGCACTGGCGCGGCATCGGCGTGACGCTGTTCATCAACTGGGCGGTGAAGCCGTTCTCGATGGCCCTGCTCGGCTGGCTGTTCATCGGCTGGCTGTTTCGCGATCTGCTTCCGGCAGACCAGATCAACAGCTACATCGCCGGGCTGATCCTGCTGGCGGCGGCACCCTGCACCGCGATGGTCTTCGTCTGGAGCAATCTCAGCGACGGCGAACCGCATTTTACTCTCAGTCAGGTGGCACTCAACGACGTCATCATGATCTTCGCCTTTGCCCCCATCGTCGCGCTGCTGCTCGGGCTATCGGCGATCTCGGTGCCGTGGGAAACACTCGTATTGTCGGTCGTGCTCTACATCGTCATGCCGGTGATCGTCGCCCAGGCGGTGCGCCGTTACGTACTGGGGAGCCGCGGGGCAGCGGGCCTCGCGGGGCT
>JANRIT010000089.1:0-36787 GCA_033764645.1 Hyphomicrobiaceae bacterium | reverse complement strand
CGATAGTCGACCGTATCGTAATCCGGGCCGCCGTCGATAAAGTCGGCAACGCCGTTGCCCGCGCCCGGGATCAGCGTGTCGTTGCCACTGCCGCCGAAAAGCTGGTCGCTGCCGCCACCGCCCGACAAGACGTCGTTGCCGCCCAAAGCGCTGAGGATGTTGGCGCCGGCGTTGCCGGTCAGCACGTCGTTGCCGTTGCTGCCGGTCGCGTTGATACTGGCCGAGCCGATCAACTGGACCTTCTCGACGTGGGCTGCGATCGTGAGTGAAACCCGCGACTTGATGATGTCGTTGCCCTGGCCGGGCAATTCGATGACGCGGTCGGCGGCGTTGTCGACGACGTAGGTGTCGCTGCCGAGGCCGCCTCGCATGAGGTCGACGCCGGTGCCGCCGTCGAGAATGTCGTTACCGCCGAGGCCGATGAGGGTGTCGTTGCTGCCGAGCCCGAAGTTGCGGTCGGCGGCATTCGTACCGTTCAGGCTGTCGCGAAGCGGGGTACCACGTCGAAGTGCCATAAGGTCCTCCATTCAGGGCTCATGCAGACACCTCCCTCCCGCAGTCCCGACTGGCAAACTACGGCATTATTGCTCCGTTAGCTGCAAGAAGTGCGGGGCCCCGCAGAGGGCCGGTCGACAGGCCCCCGGCTTGCCCGCGCCTTCGGTTCAGACGACGAAGATGTCGGCGGCCGTCGGAGCGGCCGAGCCCTGCGCGAAGACGGCGATGAGGACGGGCTCGAAACTGGCGCCAACGCCGTCCTTGTCGCCCCACAACTGGCCGGTGGAGGTGACGTAGAACAGCTTTTGAATGCCAGAGAACGTCGGCACGCCCTGCGGGTCGCTGCTGCCGAACTCGGCCGTGGAGATGAAATTGCCTGGGTTGGTGCCGAGACCGAACTCGCTGCCGACGATGAAGACGTGGTCCTGGCCGTTCTGGCGGTAATTGATGACGAAGTCGAAGCCGCGGTCGTACTGCAGCCAGAAATCCTCCTCGCCCGTCGCGCCGACGAGGGTGTCGTTGCCGTCATCGCCGCGCAGGCGATCGTAGGTTGCAGACGAACCGACGATGCGGTCGTTGCCGCCGCCGCCGAAGGCGTTCGAGAAGTCGGTTGTCGAGGCGATCAGGCTGTCGTTGAAGCGGGAGCCTGTCACGCTTTCGACGAGGCTGACGAAGTCGTTCGCCGCATGCAGTGCGAACACGTTCTGCGCGAGCCAGACCTGAACGGGGCCAGCCGCATCGCGATAGTCGACCGTGTCGAAGCCGTTGCCACCGAGGATGGTGTCGGCGACGCCGTTGCCAGGCCCTGGGATCAGCGTGTCATTGCCCTCGCCGCCATTGAGAATATCCGAGCCGCCGCCGCCGACGAGGACGTCGTTGCCGTCGAGACCGAGGAGGACGTTT
Organism: Hyphomicrobiaceae bacterium; assembly: GCA_033764645.1. Lineage (GTDB taxonomy): Bacteria > Pseudomonadota > Alphaproteobacteria > Rhizobiales > Hyphomicrobiaceae > Filomicrobium. The sequence goes on along the minus strand of JANRIT010000089.1, from coordinate 35,389 downwards.
TCCCCACCGTTGCCGGTCAGAACGTTGTCGAGGCCGTTGCCGGTCGCGTCGATTTCGGCGGTGCCGATCAACTGGACCTGCTCGAAGTTGGCGGGGAGGGTGAACGAGATGCGCGACTTGACGAGGTCGATGCCCTGGTTGGCGCTTTCGACGACTCGGTCGCCAGTGTTGTCGACGAAATAGGTGTCGTTGCCGAGCCCGCCGATCATGCGGTCCGCGCCCGTGCCGCCGTCGAGGATGTCGTTGCCGCCGAGGCCCGTCAGCGTGTCGTTGTTGCCGAGCCCGAAGATGCGGTCGGCGGCGTTGGTGCCGTTCAGGCTGTCGCGAAGGTTGGTGCCGCGTCTGGTCGCCATAGGCGTACTCCCGTTCGATGGAGGGACCTTGGCGAGCTTTCACAGTGCGCGTGCCCGCTCGTGCGTATTGCCGGCGAAGGATGACGTGACGTGCAGCCGGGATGATCGAAGATTGTATCTATTGGCCGTCACGTTAGGCGCAGCCGGCTTTGCCGTCTTGGCATGGGCTGAACCGCAACCGCCGCTGCGTGTTCCGATTTTACAAAGTCGGATGCGTCGCCTAGGCTGATGATCAGCGTGCGAAGCGGTTCATCGAGTGCCGGAGATAGTCGTGGGCGCAACTCTCAAATACTGGCGCGAGCACGTCGGCCGATCGCTTCTCAACCTCGATTTCCGGCCGATCGGCGATGATCCGGTCGCGATCACCATGACACCGATCGTCATGAACGATGGCGTGCGCGCTGTCGACATGCGGCACACGCCGGGGATGACGTTTCGAGATGATGAGCTGGTGAAGGACCAGGATGCGTCGATTGCGATCGTGCTTGCGCAAAACGCGGCCATCGACTTCCGGCATTGCGGCCGGGAAGGGCGCTTGAAGAAGGGCGGAACAATGCTGCTCGTCAATGCTGCGACGGGTGAAATCGGCGCTGGCCAGCGCTTGCATTTCCGCTCGATCGTGCTCTCGGCGGCGAACGCTGGCCTCTCCACGGCCGAGAGCAGCATCCTGGCGGCGCGAGCGTTTCGGCCGACCGCGTCGCTCAGGCTCTTGCGGCGCTACATGGCACTCCTGTGCCGCGAGCCGTCCCCTTCGCCCGCGCTCGCAGACGTCTCGAGCCGCCATCTGACGGAACTCGCCCGCCTCGCGCTTCGTGAGCAGCTCGCGCTGGGTGACCTGCGCGAAGCACCCGCAGGACATGGCATCCGCGACGCACGCACAAGGGTCGCGCTCGACTGCATCGAGCAGGGCTTCCGCGATCCGGACCTGTCACTCGACAGGGTGGCGTCGCAGCAGGGCATCTCGACGCGGTACCTGCACGATCTCCTGGAACGCGTGGGCATTCGCTTTACGGCGCATGTCTTGGCGTTGCGGCTCGCCGAGGTGGTGCGTCTGTTCGAGGCGACGAAGCAGGCTCCCCGCCCGATCCTCGACATCGCCATGGCCGCCGGGTTCGCGGACGTCTCCCACTTCAACCGCGTCTTCCGCCAGCACTACGGCATGACGCCCTCGGCCATGCGCGACCTCATTGGACGGCGAATTTCGGCGTGAGTCCATGGGGCTGCCGGCACCTGTCGCCGCATCGGGCAAACCGGTCGCGCGCTTACAGGAACGGGTGGCGCGGGTCGGCGTGGAAGGCATGCAGTTCGTCGCCCTCGTCGTCGGTCTCGACGAGGCGGACGGGATATCCCCACAGGTTGGCGACATGCTCGAGCACGCGCTCGGCGTCGCGCTCCTCGAGATGGCGGCCCTTGGAGACCGCGTGGCGCACCTCGAGGCAGCGGTCGCCCTCGAGGTCGACGTCGACGATCTGCAGGTCGGGATCCTGCCGGGCAACGTCGTAGAGGGCGGAGAGCGCCCGGCGCACGCGCTGGTAGCCGCGCTCGTCGTGGATAGCGGCGACAAGCAGTTCATCCTCGTCCTCGTCGTCGACGACGAGAAACAGGCCGAGCGCGCGGATGAGCGCCGGGGAGAGGTACTGCGACAGGAAGCTTTCGTCGCGATAGTTGGCCCAGATGTCGCGCAGCACGTTCTGAGCATCGCCGCGGCCGGCGATGTCGGGAAACCAGTGGCGGTCCTCGGCGGTCGGCGCCGTCGTGATGCGGGCGATGTCCTGCATCATGGCGAAGCCGAGCGCGTAGGGGTTGATGCCACCATAGCGCCGATCGTCGAAGGCGGGCTGGGTGACGACGTTCGTGTGCGAGTGGATGAACTCGATGAAGGCGGCATCGTCGATGCGGCCCGTTTCGTGCAGCCGCGTCATGATCTGGTAGTGCGTGTAGGTGGCGCAGCCTTCGTTCATCAGCTTGGTCTGGCGCTGCGGGTAGAAGTACTGCGCGATGATGCGCACGATGCGGATGATCTCGCGCTGCCACGGCTTCAGGCGCGGCGCGGTCTTCTCGATGAAGTAGAGGAGGTTCTCCTCCGGCAGGCCGAGAAGCTGACGGCGGCGGTCGTCGTCGGTGCGCCTCTTGTTGCGGGCAGGGCCGGCGGGAACGGTGCGCCACAGGTCGTTGAACATGCGCTCGTCGTGGGCGCGGCGTTCCTGCTCGCGACGCTGCTCGGAGCGAAGGTCGAGCGTGCGCTTGCCGGGATAGCGGTGGACGCCCTGGCTCATCAACGCGTGCGCCGCATCCAGCAGCCGCTCGACCTCGGCGATGCCGTAGCGCTCCTCGCAGCGTGCCACGTAGGCCTTGGCGAAGGCGAGGTAGTCGAGGATGCCGGCGGCGTCGGTCCACTGGCGGAAGACGTAGTTGTTCTTGAAGAAATGGTTGTGGCCCAGCCCGGCGTGAGCCAGAACGAGCGTCTGCATCGTCGCGGAGTTCTCCTCCATGATGTAGACGACGCACGGGTCGGAGTTGATGACGATCTCGTAGGCAAGGCCCTGGTAGCCCTTGCGGTAGAGCATCTCGTTGCGGGCGAACTGCTTGCCGAAGGACCAGTGGCGGTAGAACAGCGGCATGCCCGTCGAGGCGTAGGCGTCGAGCATCTGCTCGGACGTGATGATCTCGATCTGATTGCGGTAGATATCGAGACCGAGCTCCTTCAGCCCGATCGTCTCGACCGCTTCGTAGATGCGATCGAGCGTATCGAACGACCAGTCCGAGCCGCGATAGATCAGCTGGCCTGCGGGAACGGCGGTCGACGTCGCCATGATCTCTATCCCTTCCTCAAGCCTTGACGCCCGCGCCGGGGCTCTTCTTCTCGAACAGCTCGCGGAAGACGGGATAGATGTCGGAGCGGTCGGCGACACGGCGCATGGCGAGCGGGACGTCGGGTCCGGTCAGAAGCTCGTAGTTGCGCCACAAGGTCGAGCCGCCTGGGCGCGTGCTTCTCGGATCGTCGGGGCTGCCGACCTCGACGTAGGCGTAGTATTGGCACATCGGCAGAATGACGTTGCGCAGGAGGCTCAGCGTCGTGGCGTTGTCGGTCGGCAGGTTGTCGCCGTCGGACGCCTGCGCGGCGTAGATGTTCCACTCGCTGACCGGATAGCGGGCAGAGGCGATGCCGGCCATGGCGTCGAGCGCGGTCGAGACGATGGTGCCGCCGGTCTCGGGGCTGTGGAAGAAGGTCTCCTCGTCGACCTCCTTGGCCTCGTGTGTGTGGCGGATGAAAACGACCTCGACGCGACTGTAGCGGCGGCTCAGGAACAGATAGAGCAGGCTGAAGAAGCGCTTGGCGAGGTCCTTGCGGTGCTCGTCCATGGAGCCGGAGACGTCCATCAGGCAGAAGATGACGGCCTTGGCGACATGGGTCGGCTCGCTCTCGAAGCGGCGGTAGCGCACGTCGATCGGATCGATGAAGGGGATCGTCGTCAGGCGCCGGCGCAAGCGCTCCAATTCGCTGCGGGCGGCCGCGATCGTCTCGGGAGCGGCGTTGCTGGCCACGGCGACGGCCAGCCGCTCCTCCAATTCGGCAACCTCCTCTGGCGTCGGACGGCGCAGCGCGATGCGCCGCGACAGCGAGTTGCGCATGGTGCGGGCGACCGAGATGGCCGCCGGCGGGCCGGAGGTGCGGAAGCCGGCGCGCTTGGGCTCGCTCTTCTCCTCGCCCATGATCTGGCGCTTGGCGAGGTCGGGCAGTTCGAGGTCCTCGAGGAAGAGGTCCATGAACTCCTCGTCGGTCAGCACGAAGCGGAACTCGTCCTCACCGTCGCCGCCGTAGCCGCGGCCGCCGTCGCCGCCTTCGGGACGGGGGATCTCGTCACCTTCGACGTAGGTCTTGTTGCCGGGCAGCACGTACTCCTTCACGCCGCCCTCGGCGGAGTGCCGGAAGTAGGGCTCGTGGACGCCGCCAGCCGGCACGGAGACCTCGCCGCCCTGGCCCATCTCCTTGATGCTCTTCTTCTGTGAAGCCTCCTCGACCGCCCGCTTCACGAGGGCGCGGGAGCGGCGAATGAACCGCTGCCGGTTGGCGAGACTTTTGCCGCTGGGGTCGCGGCGCCTGTCGATGATGTGCACGTGGCTATGGCTCGATGTTGCTCAGCCGCGAATGGCTCAGCTCGATTGCTTGACCCGCATGTACCACTCAACGAGGCGGCGCACCTGCCGCTCCGTGTACCCCCGCGACGTCATTCTATCCACAAACTCGCCGTGCTTGCGCTCGGTCTCGCTGTCGCGCTTGGAACCGAAGCTGATCACCGGCAGCAGGTTCTCGACCTGGCTGAACATGCGCCGCTCGATGACCTCGCGGATCTTCTCGTAGCTCGTCCACGACGGATTGCGGCCGCCGTGCTGGGCACGCGAGCGCAACGTGAATTTGACGATCTCGTTACGGAAGTCCTTCGGGTTGGCAATGCCGGCCGGCTTCTCGACCTTCGACAACTCCTGATTGAGGAGTTCGCGGTTCAGGAGCTGGCCGGTGTCGGGGTCCTTGAAGTCCTGGTCCTCGATCCACGCATCGGCATAGTCGACGTAGCGTTCGAACAGGTTCTGGCCGAAGTCGTGGTAGGATTCCAGATAGGCTTTCTGGATCTCGTTGCCGATGAACTCGGCGTAGCGCGGAGCGAGTTCGGCCTTGATGAACTCGATGTAGTTGGCCTGCACATCGTCGGGGAACTGCTCGCGCCGGATCGACTGCTCCAGCACGTACATGAGGTGGACCGGGTCGGCGGCGACCTCCTCGGTATCGTGATTGAACGTCGCCGACAGCGTCTTGAAGGCGAAGCGGGTGGAGATGCCCTCCATGCCCTCGTCGACGCCGGCGGCGTCCTTGTACTCCTGCATGGTGCGCGCCTTCGGATCGGTCTCCTTCAGGCTCTCGCCGTCGTAGACGCGCATCTTGGAGTAGAGCGAGGAGTTCTCGTGCGCCTTCAGGCGCGAGAGCACGGCAAAGCGGGCCAGCATCTCGAGCGTGCCGGGAGCGCACGGGGCCTTCGACAGCTCGGAGTTGCGCACGAGCTTGTCGTAGATCTTCACCTCCTGCTGCACGCGAAGGCAGTAGGGCACCTTGATCACGAAGATGCGGTCGATGAAGGCTTCGTTGGTCTTGTTGTTCTTGAAGGAGCGCCACTCGGCCTCGTTGGAGTGGGCCATGATGATGCCGCTGAAGGGTATGGCGCCGATGTTCTCGGAGCCGATGTAGTTGCCCTCCTGCGTCGCCGTCAGCAGCGGATGCAGCATCTTGATCGGCGCCTTGAACATCTCGACGAACTCGAGAACGCCCTGGTTGGCGCGGTTGAGGCCACCCGAGTACGAGTAGGCGTCGGCGTCGTTCTGGGCGTGCATCTCGAGCTTGCGGATGTCGACCTTGCCGACCAGCGAAGAGACGTCCTGGTTGTTCTCGTCGCCCGGCTCGGTCTTGGCGATGGCGATCTGGCGCAGGCGCGACGGGGTCAGGCGCGCCACGGTGAATTTGGTGATATCGCCGCCGAACGCCTCGAGCCGCTTGAGGCACCACGGGCTCATCTGGCCGGTGAGGCGCCGACGCGGGATGCCGTAGTCGCGGTCGAGCGACGCGCCGAGCACCTCGGGGTCGAACAGGCAGAGCGGGCTCTCGAAGATCGGCGACAGCTCGTCGCCGGCCTTGAGCACGTAGATGGGGTGCACCTCCATCAGCGCCTTGATGCGCTCAGCGAGCGAGGACTTGCCGCCACCGACGGGGCCCAAAAGGTAGAGGATCTGCTTCCTCTCCTCGAGGCCCTGGGCGGCCTGACGGAGGAAGGCGACGATGCGCTCGATCGTCTCCTCCATGCCGTAGAACTCGGCGAAGGCCGGGTAGGTCTTGATCGTGCGGTTCATAAAAACACGGCCAAGGACGGGGTCCTTGGCCGTATCGACGACGACGGGATCGCCGATGGCGGCGAGCAGGCGCTCGTGCGCGCCGGCATACATCATGGGGTCTGTCTTGCAGCCCTTGAGGTACTGCTCGAGGCTCATCACGGTCTCGCGCCGCGCGTCGTAATTCTGCGCGTAGGTCTCAAACAAGCCCATGGGTCTCATTGCTCCCGAACCGACTGGTTGCCACGCCCGATGGTGAGCACGCGTCATGCCAGGACCCGGAACGTGGTCCGGCGATCAGCTCTACCCTTCGGGGAATTCGTTCAGCGGCGTCGCCCGACGCCATCCTCCGCCCCTCTCTCGCGCCATGAGAACGATGGTAGAGATTTGTGTCTTTGTAACGATAGCGCAATCCCCACGGCCGGCGATGACATTCGCGGTCGCCGACGTTGCTCGGCCGATGGGCGTGGAGTTCTGGCCTCAGGGCCGTGCCGCGTGCGACGGCAATTGCCTGATGAGAATGCCATAGATGCGGGCAATCAGGGAGTAGGGAGGAGGGTGTAGGGAGGAGGGGCCCTCCCCGCGTCGTGGCGCGAGGAGGGCGATCATGCCGGGTTTCGGGCGCGCGGGCGCGCGTCGTGGCGAGCGGCTCGCGCGGTCAGAACAGGCCTTCGATCTGGCCGTTGTCGTTCAAGCGGATGAACTCGGCCGATGGCTTCTTCGGCAGGCCCGGCATGCGCATGATGTCGCCGGCCACCGCGACGATGAACTCGGCGCCGGCGGCCAGGATCACCTCGCGGATCGGCACGATATGATCGGTCGGCGCGCCGCGGGCGTTGGCGTCGGTCGAGAACGAGTACTGCGTCTTGGCCATGCAGATCGGCAGATGGCCATAGCCGGCGTCCTGCAACTCCTTCAGCTGCGCCTTGACGCTGGCATCACCTGAGATGTCGCGGGCACGATAGATTTCCGTCGCGATCGTGCGGATCTTTTCCCACAGCGGCATCTCGTTGGGATAGAGCGGCTTGAAGCTGGCGCTGGCGCCGTCGGCGATCGAGACGACGTGGCGGGCGAGCTCCTCGGTTCCTGCACCACCATCGGCCCAGTGCGAGCACAGGAACGCCTTGGTGCCGGCGGCTTCGGCGGCCTTCTTCACCTCGGCGATCTCGGCCTCGGTGTCGGTGATGAACTTGTTGATGGCAACGATCGGCGGCACGCCGAACTTGCGCAGGTTCTCGAGGTGCCGCGTGAGGTTGGCACAGCCTCGCGCCACCGCGCCGGCATCCTCGTTCTTCAGATTGTCCTTGGCCACTCCGCCATGCATCTTGAGCGCGCGCACGGTGGCGACGATGACGACCGCAGATGGCGTCAGACCGGCCAAGCGGCACTTGATGTCGAAGAACTTCTCGGCGCCGAGATCGGCACCGAAGCCGGCTTCGGTGACGACGTAATCGCAGATCTTGAGCGCGGTGCGCGTGGCGAGCACGGAGTTGCAGCCGTGCGCGATGTTGGCGAACGGGCCGCCGTGAATGAAGACCGGGTTATTCTCGAGGGTCTGCACGAGGTTCGGCATCAGCGCGTCCTTGAGCAGGACGGTCATGGCGCCATCGGCCTTGATGTCGCGCGCCAGCACCGGCTTCTTGTCGCGCGTGTAGCCGACGACGATGTTGCCGAGGCGGCGCTCCAGATCCTTGAGGTTCGTTGCAAGGCACAGGATCGCCATGACCTCGGAGGCGACCGTGATGTCGAAGCCGTCCTGGCGCGGATAGCCGTTCGCAACGCCGCCAAGGGAGTTGACGATCGAGCGCAGGGCGCGGTCGTTCATGTCGAGCACGCGGCGCCAGGCGACGCGGCGGACGTCGATGCCGAGTTCGTTGCCCCAGTAGATGTGATTGTCGATCATCGCGGCGAGCAGGTTGTTCGCCGACGTGATGGCGTGGAAGTCACCGGTGAAGTGGAGGTTGATGTCCTCCATGGGCACCACCTGGGCGTAACCGCCGCCGGCCGCGCCACCCTTGACACCAAAGCAGGGCCCGAGGGAGGGCTCGCGCAAGCAGCTCATGGCCTTCTTGCCGATGCGGTTGAGGCCGTCGCCCAGGCCCACCGTCGTAGTCGTCTTGCCCTCGCCGGCCGGCGTCGGGTTGATGGCGGTGACGAGGATCAGCTTGCCGTCGCGGTTCTTCTCGACGCTGTCGATGAACTCCTGGCTGATCTTTGCCTTGTACGGACCGTAATTGAGCAGGGCCTCGGAAGGCACACCGACCTTGCCGGCGACCTCCGCGATCGGCCTCATCTTGGCTTCGCGGGCAATCTCGATGTCGGACTTGACCATGTGACTGCGTTCCTCCTGCGGGTGTTCGTGACCCTTGTTCGTGCCGTGCGCCTCGTTTGACTACACGGCTTCGAAGGCGCTGCCTACCTGGAGGCCCGCCGACTTGGCCCAGTCGGCCGCTGCGATCTTCTTGCCGCCGTCCGGGCGCACGCGCATGACGAGGATCGAGCCGCCGCCGGCGCCGACGGTCACGCCGTCACCGCCGATGGCGAGAACCGTGCCCGGCGTGCCAGTCGCGATCGACGTGCGAGAGTCGAAGATGTCGAGCTTCGTGCCGCCGAAGGCGGTCCAGGCGCCCGGGGCGGGATTGGCGGCGCGGATGAGGTTATAGACCTCGTCGACGGGCTTGGCCCAATCGATGCGGGCGATGTCCTTCTTGAACCAGCTCTCGTACGAGCCGGCTGCGAGATCCTGGGTGTGCTTCAGGATGATGCCGGCCTTGACGAGGTCGAGGCCCTCCAGCATCGCGTCCACGCCCATCGGGAAGAGCTTGTTGAAGTAGACGTCGCCGATGGTCTCGTCGGGGCCGATGTCGCAGGTCTTCTGGAGCATGATCGGACCCTCGTCGAGCCCGTCGTCGGGCCAGAAGATGGTCAGACCCGTGCGGGTCTTGCCCATGGCGATGGGCCAGTTGATCGAACTGGGGCCGCGATGCCATGGGCAGAGAGAGGGATGATACTGGAACGTTCCGAAGCGTGGCGCATCCCGCACCTCCTTGGGCACGAACAGCAGCACGTAGGCCATCATGCACACGTCGGCCTCGAAGGATCGCATCAGGGCGAGCGCCTCCGGTGTTTTCCAGGAGGTCGGCTGGTGCAGCGGCAGTCCCTTCTCGCGCGCCAGTTCCGCCAGCGGGTCCTCGGGCTTACCCTCCTTGGTCGGCGCGCAGCAGACGGCGACGACGTTCTCGCCGCGTTCGAGCAGGCGTTCGAGCACGGCGCGACCAAAGGCTTGCTGTCCATGAACGACGATCCGCATGGGGGCTCCATTCGTGCTTGAGTGAGGTCGTGGAGGGGAGAGCTTCGGCGACGTGGTGTCGGACAGCCGCGTCAGAACGTGATGCCCTCGTAAATGGCTTCGACGGTCAGAGTCGCCTTGCCGGCGCAAACGGCGACGGCATCGCCGCGGAAGATGATCTCGGGCTTCCAGGCCTTCGCGCGCGCGAAAATTTCGACCTGCGGGACGTCCTGGGCGACCAGGATGTAGTGCTCGAGCGAGGGGATCGTGCGGTAGAGGGCGAATTTGCCCTGGCGATCGTCGGATTCGGTCGACGGGGACAGCACCTCGACGATGACGCAGGGGCGCGTGACGACATTGGTGTCACGGTCCTCCTCGTCACAAATGGTCATCACGTCGGGGTAGTAGAATGCGGGTCCCAGATCGGTTTCAACACGGAGTTTCTGTCCCTGCTCGTAAACCTCGCAGGACTGGCCGACGAGGCGCCGCAGGGAAAACGCGACGTTTCCTGAAATGCGATTGTGCCGCCGCGAACCGCCGACCATCGCGTAGATGACGCCGTTCACGTACTCCTGCCGCTCGCCGACCTGCTGCTCGTAGGACAGGTACTCCTCGACGGTGAAGTATCTCGGGTTGCGCAGCGCCTGTCCCATGCTCTCCTCCAGCGGGCGGGGTCGTACGTGCTACTCGCTCATCGCTACTCTGCGGCGACCTTCTTGACCGGGGCCGTTGCGCCGGCGGCCCGCATGGCCGCAGCCTCGTCGGCAGTATAGCCGAGAACGGTGGTCAGGATCTCGTCCGTATGCTCGCCCAGGAGCGGGGAGCGGGTCACCTCGACAGGGCTGTCGGACATCTTGATCGGGCAGCCGACGGACAGATACTTGCCGCGCTCGGGATGATCGACCTCGACGATGGTGCCGGTGGCGCGCAGGCCCTCGTCCTCGGCGATCTCCTTCATGGAAAGGATCGGGCCGACGGGGATGTCGAGCGGATTGCAGATGTCCATGATCTCGAACTTCGTCTTGGTCATGGTCCACTGTTCGACGCGCGCGAAGATCTCGTTCAACTTGTCGAGGCGCTCGTGCGGCTTGGCGTAGCCGGGCTTCGTCTTCCACTCGGGCTCGCCGATGACGTCGCACACCTTGTCCCAGGCGGCGGCCTGCGTGATGAAGTAGGTGTAGGCGTTGGGATCGGTCTCCCAGCCCTTGCAGCGCAGGATGCGTCCGGGCTGACCGCCACCGGAATCGTTGCCCGCGCGCGGAACCGCCTCGCCGAAGGGAATGCCCTCGCCGAACTGCGAGTATTCCTTGAGCGGCCCTTTGCCGAGCCGCTGCTGGTCACGCAGCTTGACACGGCACAAATTGAGGACGCCGTCCTGCATGGGGGCCAGCACCTTCTGGCCGCGACCCGAGCGTTCGCGCTGGAAAAGCGCGGTGACGATGCCGAGCGCGAGGTGGAGACCCGTGCCGCTGTCGCCGATCTGCGCGCCGGTCACCAGTGGCGGGCCGTCTCGGAAGCCCGTGGTGGAGGCCGAGCCGCCGGCGCACTGTGCGACGTTCTCGTAGACCTTGCAGTCCTCGTACTTGCCCGGTCCAAAGCCCTTCACGGAGGCCATGATCATGCGCGGGTTGAGCTCTTGGATACGCTCCCAGGAGAAGCCCATGCGGTCGAGTGCGCCGGGGGCGAAGTTCTCGACCAGCACGTCGCACGTCCGCACCAGCCGCTCGAGGATCTCCTTGCCCTTCGGGTTCTTGGTGTCGATCGTGATCGAGCGCTTGTTGTGGTTCAGCATCGTGAAATAGAGGCTGTCGGCGCCAGGAACGTCGACGAGCTGCTTGCGCGTCGCGTCACCCTCGCCCGGCCGTTCCACCTTGATGACGTCGGCGCCGAACCAGGCGAGGAGCTGCGTGCAGGTCGGTCCGGACTGGACGTGCGTAAAGTCGAGAACCTTGATGCCTTCGAGGGCCTTCATGGCGTTTCTGCTCCCTTGAGTTTCTTGCCCGGACGGCGGAGCCTCGGAGGGGCCGCCGGCGGGAGATGCTGTCGACGCTTGATGGGGTGATGGTGCGGTGGCGCTTGCCCCACCGAAGGCAGCCGCCCAGAGGCTCGTCAAGAGTTGGCCGAGGCCGGATGGCGGTGCTGCCTGCTGCGGCGCACTCAACGAGTCAGCGCCTCTGTCCGCCTGCCCGTCAGACGTATCTCGACCCACCACGACGCTCTCCCTCCCTCGCCGCGGCAGCGAGGCTATTCCTGGTGTCTACTACGGCGCCACCGCCGACTTGGGTCGCGGCGCTGCCCGGCGGCTTTGGCGCCACGTCAATTGTCCGTCGATCCGACGAGTGGCTCATGCTGGGGCACGCCCGCCGAATGCCTCGGCCACTCAATCCAGACTGACGAATGCCTCGACGTGGGCGCGCAGCTTCAACGTGTGCTCGCGCACCAGACGCTCGGCGAGATCGGCATTGCGCGTTTCCAGCGCGGCGATGATTTCCTTGTGGTCGGCGATCGAGCGCTTGACGCGGTCGTTCTCGAAGATGGCGCGGTTGCGGATCGCGCGCACGTGCAGGAACAGACTGTCGCTGATCTGCTCGAGCAGGGCGTTGTGCGACAGGGCGATGATGGCCTGATGGAAGCGGATGTTGGCATCGGAGTATTCGCCCATGCGCAGCGCCACCTCGTCCTGCTTGAAGGCGTCGACGAGGTCGTGCAGGCCAGCGATCTCGGCGTCACTGGCAACAGCGCAAGCCTCGCGCGCCGACATGCTCTCGAGCGCGGCCCAGACCGTGATCATCTCGAGGATCTCGGCCTTGGACTTGCGCACGATGAAGATGCCGCGGCGGGCCACGACGCGAACGAGACCCTCCTGATCCAACTGGGCCAGCGCCTCGCGCAGCGGCGTGCGGCTGATGCCGAAGCGTGCCGAAAGATCGCGCTCCTCCAGCTTCAATTGAGCGTTGTCGTCATAGATGTTCATGCCCGTGATCGCCGCCTTGAGCGCGCTGTAGGCGCGTGCCTTGAGGCTCTGGCTCTCGACGATCGGCTCGATCGTGATGTGGGTGGCGGTCATCGGTCGTTCTCACCTTTCTGATCGGCGCGTGCACTCGTCAGTCAGCCGCCACGTCCAAGGAGCTTCCGAGTGCGACCCGGGCGGCGCGACTCGGTTGTCAATACTGCGAACGTTGGCATTGGACGATCCACGCATCAACCGATGGCGTGGGGTTCGGTATACCAACGGCGGCTCATGAAGCAAGATGCCTGATCGTGTGCCGTGCCGACGCCGATTTTTCCAGCATCGCAGGTCCGCCGCGGTCTCGCAAAGGGCAAATAACCGCAAGCACGGTCACGAGATTCATCAATCTGAAAGATTCTGCATTGCGTCACTATGTCCATCTGGTATACAGTATTCCATGGGAAGGCTCTCTTGCGATGCCAACAGTCAGGCTCAGCCCCAACCCGGTCGAGCCGCAAGATGTCGCTGGCAGGTCAAGACAGACAGACTTCGGCGGCCGCACAATCGGCGCCAGGCCGGGACCAACAAACTTCAGGCCCGACGGAGCAGACGCTCCATAAGGGCTTGTGAGCGTCCCCACTGGACCCTAGGCTCGCCGCGAGAAACAACCCGCCAAGCTCATTGCGGGATGGCCTTCGACATAAAATCGAATGGGCTAGGGAAACGACCTAACGGGGATGCAACTTGGAAGAGATCGGCCTGTTATTCCACGGCTTCGCCGTGGTTCTGACGCCCTTCAACCTATTGGTGATGGTCGTCGGCATCCTACTGGGTGTCATCATCGGCGTCCTGCCCGGCCTGGGCGGCGCCAACGGCGTGGCGATCCTGTTGCCACTGACCTTCTCGATGTCGCCGACGTCGGCGATCATCCTGCTCTCATGCATCTACTGGGGCGCTTTGTTCGGCGGCGCCATCACGTCGATCCTGTTCAATATTCCAGGTGAGCCCTGGTCGGTCGCCACCACTTTCGACGGCCATCCCATGGCGCGCCAGGGCCGGGCCGACGAGGCGCTCGTCGCCGCGTTCACGTCCTCGTTCATCGGCGCCTTCGTCGCGGTCCTGATGATCACGTTCCTGGCGCCACTCGTCGCCAAGTTCGCGTTGCAATTCGGTCCAGCGGAGTTCTTCGCCGTCTTCTTCCTGACCTTCGCGAGCTTCATCGGCATGAGCCGCGGCTCGCCGTTCAAGGTCATCTCGGCGATGTGCCTCGGCTTTGCCCTTGGTGCGGTCGGCCTCGATCAGATGACGGGGACGCTGCGCCTGACGTTCGGGCATACCGAACTGCTCGCCGGCTTCGACTTCCTGATCGCCGTCATCGGCCTGTTCGGCATCGGCGAGATCCTGAGCTCGATCGAGGGCGGCCTGAAGTTCCAGGGTGCGCACGCCACGCTGCGCCTGTCGGCGGTGCTGACGACGTGGGGCAAGCTCGTCAAGTACTGGGGCACGTCGGTCCGAAGCTGCATCGTCGGCTGCTGGATGGGCGTCACGCCGGGTGGCGCAACGCCGGCCTCGTTCATGGCCTACGGCCTCGCCACGCGCTTCTCCAAGGATGGTGACAAGTTCGGCAAGGGCCAGATCGAGGGCGTTGTCGCGCCAGAGACGGCGGCGCATGCGGCCGGCACCAGCGCGCTCCTGCCCATGCTGACGCTCGGCATCCCCGGTTCGCCGACGGCGGCCGTGTTGCTGGGCGGCCTGATGATCTGGGGCCTGCAGCCCGGACCTCTGCTGTTCGTCGAGCAGAAGGACTTCGTGTGGGGCCTGATCGCGTCCATGTACCTCGGCAACCTCGTCGGCCTCATCATCGTGCTGACGTGCGTGCCGCTGTTCGCCGCGATCCTGCGCATCCCCTTCTCGATCATCGCGCCCGTCATTCTCGTGATCTGCGCGATCGGTGCCTACACCGTGCAGAACTCGATGTTCGACGTGTGGTTGATGCTGATCTTCGGCGTGATCGGCTACATCTTCAACAAGCTCGACTATCCGCTCGCTCCACTCGTCCTTGCCATCGTGCTCGGCGACAAGGCGGAGGAAGGCTTCCGTCAGGCCCTTCTCGGCAGCCAGGGCGATCTGTCGATCTTCTTCTCGAACTGGCTCGTCGGCTCGATCATGACACTCGGACTCGTGCTCGGCTTCTGGCCTCTGTTCAGCATGATCCGCGACAAGCTGGCGCCCAAGGCTAGCGGCGTGTCGCAGCTCTGAAGCGATGACGGCGCGGGCCGTCTCTGGCCCGCGCCAGTCCTCACACCGCAAAACCGGAACAAACGCCCTCGGATCGTCTCGGCCACGAGCGGCCGTTGAACTGGGATGCCAGCGCGGGTTATGAAACTTTCGAGTGAGATCGGGGTGATCCGATCCTGCTCCAACGGTGGCGCACCACAAGGACACGCCACAATCGGCCGGTATCCGTTATCTGCGGCGGTCCGGTCTTGGAAAACCGCAGCCATGGAGTCGGGAGCGCTGTCTCCCGCCAACGGAGGAAACGCATGCAAGTCACTTCTCTCGTGAAGAGGGCCGCTCGCGCTGCCGGCGCTGCCGGCATCACGGCGGTCGCCGTGTTCGCCGCCTCGCAGCCTGCGGCGGCCTGGGAGCCGACGAAGCCCGTCACGTTCGTGATCCCCGCCGGCACCGGCGGCGGCGCCGACCAGATGGCCCGCTTCGTCCAGGGCATCGTCGCCAAGCACAACCTCATGACGCAGCCCCTCGTCGTTGTGAACAAGGGCGGTGGCGCGGGTGCCGAAGGCTTCCTCGAAGTCAAGGGTAACGCGGGTGACCCCCACTACGTCATCATCACCTTGTCCAACCTGTTCACAACGCCGCTCGCCACGGGCGTGCCATTCAACTGGAAGGACCTGACCCCGGTCTCCATGCTGGCGCTGGACCAGTTCGTCCTGTGGACGCAGGCAGCCGCACCTTCCAAGACAGCCGCCGAATACGTGGCAGCCGTCAAGGCTGGCGACGACAAGACCTTCAAGATGGGCGGCACCGGCTCCAAGCAGGAAGATCAGATCATCACGGTTGCCCTCGAGCGGCAGACGGCGCCGAAGAAGTTCACCTACGTACCGTACAAGGGTGGCGGCGAAGTCGCGACGCAGCTCGTCGGCGGCCACGTCAACTCGACGGTCAACAACCCCATCGAGGCCGTCTCGCACTGGAAATCGGGCTCGCTGCGCCCGCTGTGCATCTTCGACTCCGCCCGCAGCACCTACACGGACAAGGTGACGGCCGACATGGCGTGGTCGGACATCCCGACCTGCAAGGAGGCCGGCGTGGACGTGCAGTACCAGATGTTGCGCGGCATCTTCACGACGCCGAACGCGACGCCCGACCAGGTCAAGTACTACGTCGAGCTGTTCAAGAAGGTGATGGCGACCGAGGACTGGCAGCAGTTCATGAAGAACGGCGCCTTCAACCAGACGACCATGTCGGGTGACGAGTTCAAGGCCTGGCTGACGAAGGCCGAGCAGACCCACAAGGATCTGATGGCGGAAGCCGGCTTCCTCGCGAAGTAATGCGGCAGGTCCAGCCGGGCGGGGGCATGCTCCGTCGCCCGGCTGGACAGTCACAGCAGTCATCGCTGGTCGACGAGACCAGGTTCACCAGACAACCCTAAGCGCCACTGCGAGGCTCCATGCAGTCCAACGAACCAACCGACGAGGCCTCCCTCGTATCGGTCCGCACCATCGAGATCGGCACGGCGCTCAGTCTGCTCGCCGTCTCGGCCATCGTCATCTACGAGTGCGTCCGGCTCGGCTTCGGCTGGGAGGAAGGGACGGGCCCGCAGGCCGGCTTCTTCCCATTCATCGTCGCCGTGCTGCTCGGCATCGGCAGCGGCTACTCGCTCTTGCAGTCCGTGTTCTTTCCCAGCGAGGAGCAGAACGGTTCGTTCGTCTCCGTCACCGGCTTCAAGCGCATCCTTCTCGTGCTCGTGCCGCTGTTCGTCTTCATCCTCGCCATCGGCTATGTCGGCATGTACGTGGCCGGCGCCATCTTCATCATGGGCTTCATGGTCGCGTTCGGCAAAGAGCCGATCCTGAAGGCGATTGCCGTCGGCGTCGGTGTTCCGCTGGCGCTCTTCTTCATGTTCGAGAAGTGGTTCCTGGTGCCACTGCCGAAGGGACCGCTCGAGGCCATGCTCGGCTTCTGATGCCGGAGCAGCCCACATCTCGTCGATCGACGAGGCCGGCCCCGGCGGGTCGGCCTTTTTTCATTGCCGGGTTTCGCATCCGCGGCGGCGGGGCCGTCTCGCCATCGGGCGCGAACCCGGGTATCGATCGATGATCGCGTGATGGCGCCACCTCCAACATCGAAATCGCCCCATGCTGCTGCACGAGTTCCAGGCCAAGGAGCTGTTCGAGCGGTTCGGTATCCGAGTTCCGCGCGGGCGGGTCGCGGCCAGCGTGGCGGAGGCCGAGCGGGCCGCGCAGCGGCTCGGCGGGGATCGCTGGGCGATCAAGGCGCAGGTGCGCGCGACCGACCGGCGCGGGGTCGGCGGCGTGCGCTTCTCCGCCTCGCCAGATGGCGTCGCGGCAACCGCCGAGCTGATGCTCGGCCAGCCGCTTGCCGCACGGCCCGGCTCGCTCAACACACACCCCGAGCCCGTCAAGCTCGTGCTGGTCGAGCAGGCCTTCGCGATCCTCAGACAGCTCTATCTCGCGCTGGTGCTCGATCGTGGCGCGGGCGGCTTCGTCTTCCTGGCCAGTCGTGCCGGTGGCGAGGGTATCGAGTATCGGCTCGCCAACGAGCCCGGCCTGATGTCTCGTTTCGCGGTTCTGATCGATGACACGGGAGCAGCCGTCGCGGACTTCGCGGCCGTCGCGCGCGGGTTGGGTCTCGCCGACGAGGCGAGCGTAGCGGTCGCCGACATCGCCGCGCGCATGGCCAAACTCGCCATCGAGCTCGACGCGACGCAAGTCGAGATCAACCCGCTGGCGCTGACGGTCGCGGGCGACCTCGTGGCGCTCGACGGCAAGGTCGTCCTCGACGACAACGCCCTGTTCCGGCATCCCGTTCTGAGCGCCTTCCGCGATGCCGTCGAGCGCGAGGACGGCAACCCGGAGGAGCTTGCCGCCGATGAGCGCCAGCTCAACTATACGCGTCTCGATGGCGAGATCGGCCTCGTCGCGAACGGCGCGGGGCTGGGGCTCGCGAGCCTTGATCTCATCGTTGAGGCGGGCGGGCGGCCGGCCAACTTCATGGACGTGCGGACCACCGCGACGAGCCTCGATATCTCCTACGGACTCGAGCAGCTTCTCGGCGATCCGGGCGTGCGGGCCATTCTTGTCAACGTGCACGGCGGCGGCATGCAGCGCTGCGATACCATCGCCGAGGGCGTGCTGATGGCGGCGGGGCGGGCGAGCCGGCGTATTCCCATCGTCGTGCGCATGGCCGGCAACAGCGCCGAGTTCGGCATCGGCCGCCTCAAGCAAGGCGGGCTCGACCTCGTGATCGCCGACGATATGGAGCAGGCCGCACGGACAGCCGTCGCCCGCTCGCGCTGAGCCGCTCCTCTGAGGTTCGCTCATCCGGCGCCGAGCCCTGCCGTCAGGCTCGACACCCGCACCCTATTGAACCAAAGTCGATAGCGGCCCTTGACGACGTGCTTGAACTCGGGACTAAACAGAGCGCCCGGCATATCGGATGCCAACAGTGGTGGCCAATTCGAGTGACCAAAGCAGGCCGCCAGCACCGGCGGCCGCGTCCGGCTGACGCTATCGCAGCCCACGAACATCCTTGGGAGGGAACCCATGAAAATCTGCATCTACGGGGCGGGCGCCATCGGTGCGCACATCGGCGTCCTCATGAAGCTGGCAGGCATCGACGTGTCGCTCGTCGCGCGTGGCGCCAATCTGGAGGCGATCAAGCAGAACGGCCTCAAGCTCATCATCGACGGCGAGGAAAAAGTCGCCCGCATGCCGGCGACGAAAGACCCCGAGGATCTCGGGCCTCAGGACTACGTCATCGTCACTTTGAAGTCGCACCAGGCCTGGGATGCAGCCGATCACCTGAAGCCGCTGCTCGGTCCCAACACGGCGGTCGTGACCGCGCAGAACGGCATTCCGTGGTGGTATTTCTACGGTTTCGAGGGTCAGTACGCGAACCTGCAACTCGAAAGCGTCGATCCGGGCGGGCGGCAGTGGAATGCCATCGGGCCGGAGCGCGCGATCGGCTGTACCGTCTATCCGGCCGCCGAACTCATTTCGCCCGGCGTCGTGCAGCACATCTACGGTGACCGCTACGGTCTCGGCGAGCCGACGCGCCAGGAAACCGATCGCGTACGCAAGCTCGCCGCGGCGTTCGAGGCCGCCGGGCTCAAGTCGAAGATCTATCCCGAGATCAGGAACGACATCTGGCTGAAGCTGTGGGGCAACCTCTGCTTCAATCCCATTTCGGCCCTGACGCACGCGACGCTCGACGTCGTCGCGACCGATCCGGGCACGCGCATGGTGGCGCGCAAGATGATGGAGGAAGCCGAAATCATCGCGCGGCGCATCGGCGCGCATTTCCGCGTCGATATCGAACGGCGCATCAACGGCGCGGCTTCCGTCGGTGCGCACCGGACCAGCATGTTGCAGGACCTCGAGAAGGGCCGGCAAATCGAACTCGACGCGCTCCTCACCGTCGTGCAGGAGATGGGCCGCATCGTCGACGTCGCCACGCCGACCATCGACACGGTGCTGGCGCTGACGAAGCAGATGGGTCGCGTCGCGGGCGTCTATCCGGTGTTTCCCGAGCCGACCGCCGACGAGATGGCCACGACCGGCCGCATCGACTGAGAGCGGCGACAAAGGCGGGCTCGCCCGTGCCCCGAAAAAAGCCGCCTGCCGAACACCGGTGGGCGGCTTTTTCGTGGCCGCGCGCCCTGTCCCAGAGATTTCGATCGAAGTTTAACTTTATGTCCTACGTTTTTGCGAATTGATGGAGTTAACTCTGATTGCGTGACTTGAAGCAAATGATCTTGCCATCCAGTCAGCAGTCTGAAATCACAAAGCAGCGTCGTATTTGAAGCCGGAAATCGCTTCGGTTAATTCGTATTGCAACGGGGCCCGCTTGCGGGCGCCCCCAAGTGTGCCGTCGCCAACGACGGATAGTGAAAGTCCCGATCATGAGCCCCTCGTCCATCCGGTGGCCCCGCCGCTGGAATGATCATCTGCCCGCTGCCGACGGCAAGCCGGTCCGTGCACGTTGCTTCCCGCTGGGAGGCCGCGATGTCCGTTGATCGCCTGCAGGATCTCGCCCGCGCCTTGTCGACGGCGGCATGGTTTCGCGACGAAGGGTTCACGTGCCTCATCGTTTCGGAGAGCGAACTTATCGTCAGCCGGCGCGAGCATGTGCGCGGCATCTGCCGCTGGGTGGCGGATGCGGGTGGCAGCGGCAGTGGCGGCACGTTCCGCTACCACGAAACGTCGTCCGGGGGCGTCCGGCTCGAAGCGCAGCAGACGGCGGAACTCGTCGCGCTCCTGAAGCCGCTTCTGACCTGAACGGCAAGGCGGGCTGGTGCGGCCGAGGCGGATGCATCGCGCGCGGCGCGATCGCCCGGGCTCAATGCTCGTCGGGCAGGTCAGGCACGGGCAGGATCGAAATCCCTTCCTCGAGCAGCTCTTTCGCCTCGTCGCGAGTAGCCTTACCCCAGATGTGGCGCGCCTCGGCTTCCTCGTAATGGATCTTGCGCGCTTCCTCGGCGAAGCGGTCACCGACGTTCTCGGCCTCGGTTTCGAGATGGCGGCGGATCGTGCGGATCGCCTCGCCGAGACGGGCGCGATAGGCGGCATCGGCCGGCACTGCGACCTCGCCGGCGACATCCATGGGCCCGGACCTGGCTTCGCCCGAGCCGGCGCGCTCTCTGCGGCGCGACGTGACGATGCTCGGCGCCATGACGGCTTTTTCGACGTGCGAGGACCCGCAGCGCGGGCACACGATAAGAGCGGCAGCGGCCTGACTGTCGAAGGCTGCATTGCTCTGGAACCACGCATCGAACTCGTGGCCGGCAGGGCAGCGCAGGCGAAAGCGGATCATTGCCCGTCGACCTTCACATCGAAAGGTCGGTCGTGACGGAGCGAGGGCACGCGATCGCGCACGCGGTCGACCTCGGCGAGATCGAGGTCGGCGACGATGACCGCCGGCTCGGTGCCGCCTTCCGCGATGATTTCGCCCCACGGCGAGACGACGAGGCTGTGGCCGTAGGTCTGCCGGCCGTGCTCGTGCATGCCGCCTTGCGCGGCGGCGAACACGAAGCACTGGGTCTCGATGGCGCGGGCACGCAACAGCGTGTGCCAGTGCGCTTCGCCGGTCGGGCGCGTGAAGGCGGCGGGCACGGCGATCATGCGGGCGCCAGCGTGGGCCAGCGCCCGGAACAAGTAGGGAAAGCGCAGGTCGTAGCAGATGGTGAGCCCCAAGCCGCCCCACGGCGTCGTCGCCACGACCGCCTCGCGGCCCGGCGCATAGTTGGCGCTCTCCGAGTAGGTCTCGCCGTTAGCGAGCGCCACATCGAACATGTGGATCTTGTCGTAGCGGGCAGCAACCGTCCCGTCGGGGCGAATGAGGAGCGAACGGTTGGCGAGGTGGCTGTCGCTCACCCGCACCGCCATCGAACCGATGTGCAGCCAGATGCCGAGCTCGGCGGCAAGCGCGCGGAAGCGGACCAGCTCGGTCGCGGCATCCTCGGGAACGACGGCGGCAAACAGGCGCTCGCGGTCGAGCTCCATCAGGGTCGTGACCTCGGGCGTCAGCACGTAGCGGGCGCCCGCGCCGGCGGCCTCGCGGACCAGGGTCTCGGCTGCCTCGGTGTTGCGCGCCACGTCGCGCCCGGATCGCATCTGGACGAGCGCCACGCGCAGCGGCGCGGCTTCTGCGGGGAGGGGCGCTGGGGTCATGTCGGGCAGGACCTCGAGTTTGGCGCGGCATGCCGCGTCGGTTGGCGCTCGGATGTTGCGCACGCGGATGGGCGCGGAGCAGGGGCGCGCAGCATCACGCCGGCGGTGCCAGGAGCGGATCGAGCCCGCCGGCGCGGTCCAGCGCGTGAAGGTCGTCGCAGCCGCCGACATGGCGATCGCCGATGAAAATCTGCGGCACCGTCTGCCGGCCCGCCGAACGATCGATCATCTCGCGGCGCCGGCTGGGATCGGCCGACACGTCGATCTCGTCGAACGTCACGCCCTTCCTGCGCAGGAGGCCCTTGGCCTGATGACAGTAAGGGCACCACATGGTGGTGTAGATCGTTACGGTTGCCATTGGAGGTTGCGCACTCGTCGCCAGAACATCGCTGATCGGTGCTTCAGGTTATGGGAATTCAGGGCGGCGATGAAGGCCCGCCGATGGCCGGGGGCTGCGACAGTTGTCGTTGGGGAGTTGGGCAGTGGGCCAGTGGGCCAGTGGCATCAGGTGGACATTCGCGTGGGATCGGTGACGAGGGCCAGCGCAAGGACGTCGACGTTATCCGCGCCTGCCGCCCGCAGCGCGCGGGTGGCAGCATCGGCCGTGGCGCCCGTCGTCACCACGTCGTCGAGGATCAGGACGCGGCGGCCGGCGACGAGGTGCCGAGCGGCGCCCCTCACGGCGAAGGCGCGGGCCACATTGTCGCGCCGCTGGGCTTCACTGAGCCCGACCTGACTGCGCGTGGCGCGTGTCCGCGTCAGCGCCAGTGGCGCGAAGGGCAGGTCCGCGCGGCGTGCGATCTCGCGGCCGAGCAGGGCTGCCTGATTGTAGCGGCGCGCCCACAGCCGCCACGGGTGCAGCGGGACCGGAACCACGACGTCGGCATCAGCGAGCAGCGTCTCGCCCGCGCGTATCAGCCACGTGCCGAACATGCGCCGCGCGTCGAGCCGGTCGCGGAACTTGAAGTCGTGGATCAGGCGGCGCATCGTGCCGTCGTAGACGGCGACCGCGCGGGCGCGCGCGTAGGCGGGGTCGCGCAGGCTGGCGGCCGCCGAGACCATGATGTCACCGTCGCCGGTCGAGTAGGGCAGGGGCAGGCCGAGGCGGTCGCACAGCGGGGGCACGATGAATGTCACATCGCGCCAGCACGGCGCGCACAGGCTGTCGGCTCTGTCGGTCGGAGCATGGCAGGCGAGGCAGGCGGGCGGCAGGGCGGTGTCGAGCAGGCGGCCCGCGACGGCGCTTGCCATCTGCAAGACGCGCGAGCCCCGGCGGGCCTTGCCTATTGGCGCAGAGTGATCGACCTGTCGATGCATGCAGACCTCACTCCTGTCACCATATTGGACGAGGCCACGGCACGCCAAGGCCATGCGGGAAGGCATGAGACGGGACGGCGAGAGAGGCTGATCGAGAATGACAGGCGCAAAACCGCTCGCCGAACAGCACGCCCCGTTCGACCGAGCGGTGCTTGCGCGGCGCCGGCAGAGAGCGGCCGCGCGGGCCCGCAATCACGACTTCCTGCTGCGGCGCGTGGCGGAGGACTTCGCCGCGCGCCTTGCCATCGTGCAGCGGCAATTCGATCTGGCGGTCAATCTCGGCGCCCATCATGGCGTACTCGGCGAGCTTGCGGACCTCACCAACGTCGGCAGGATGATCCACGTCGATGGGGTGGCCGAAATGCTCGCCCAGTGTCCGGGCGAAGGCATTGTGGCCGACGAGGAGGCACTGCCGTTCGCGGATGAGACCATTGACCTCGTCGTGTCGGGGCTCGCCCTCCAGTGGGTCAACGACCTGCCCGGCGTGCTGGCGCAGATCCGGCGTGCGCTCAAGCCGGACGGTCTACTGCTCGCCGCGCTCATCGGCGGCGGCAGTCTCGTGGAGTTGCGCCAGGCCTTCATCGAGGCAGAGGAGGAGGTGACGGGTGGGGCCTCGCCGCGCGTTGCCCCGTTCGTCGACGTGCGCGATCTCGGCGGGCTGGCGCAGCGCGCGGGCTTCGCGCTGCCTGTCGTCGACCGCGACGCGATCACGCTCACTTATCCGTCGGCGCTGGCGCTGATGGTCGATCTCAAGGCGATGGGAGCCAGCAATGCGCTGAGCCAGCGCCGGCGCGTGCCGGTGACGCGGGGTGTACTGGCGCGGGCAGCAGCCATCTATGAAACACGCTTCGGTATGGGCGACGGGCGTGTCGCCGCCAGCATCGAAATCCTGACGCTCACCGCCTGGGCACCGCACGAGAGCCAGCAGAAGCCGCTCGCGCGCGGGTCGGCGCAGATGCGTCTCGCCGATGCGCTCGGCGTGAAGGAGGAGCGCGGCGAGTAGGCAATGATCGCCGGCTTACGCGCGTCCGAGCGTCCATACCGACCAGCCCACCACGAGCACCATGAGCGGGATGATGGCGATGTGCAGGATGTCGAGGCCGAGCACGAGCCAGCGGCGTGGGGCGACGAAGCGGTTGATCCTCAGGATCGAGATGACGATCATCAGGCTCACCATCATGTAGTCGAACAGGAAGATGCGGTCGGAGATGGTCGCGGTGTCGTTGTCGAGTTGCGGGATCGCGAGATAAAGCGCGACCGCCGACAGGAGCGCGGTCACCTGGATCGTCACGATCGCCTCGAAGTGTGACTTGGGGATGAAGATCGACAGGTAGGCGACGATCAGGATGAAGATGAGCGGTACGACGACGCGCAGATAATAGTCGGTCGTCTGGCGCTGCATCACCCAGCCGAAGCTCGCGCGATAGAACGGCACCACGCTCGGGGCGTGCGTGTAGGCGTCGACGACGGGGACGAAATCCTCCTCGCTCGCCACGTACTTGCCATCGACGGTCCAGCCGTCGGTCTCGACACGATCGTCCCGCAGGTTCGCCGGCGGCGGCTGCACGAGGAACGGCTGGTCGCCGCTCTTGGGTACGACGTCGATGGTGAAGAGCTGCCGGTCGAAGGGATAGCGCGACAGCTCGGGGTCGAACAGGAAGCGGCCGGCGACCTTGTAGATCTTCATGGTCTCCGGGTAGGCGTTGCTCGGCCCGCCGGCATGGATCGTCTCGATCGAAATCTCGCGCCCGCCCGTGCGCGGATCGAGGAACGCATTGGCGAACTCGAGGCGCCCGATGTCGGCCTGCGGGCTGTTGCTCATCGAGAGGTAGAACTCGGCGAAGAACGTCTTGGCGTTGTCGTCGACACGGCTCGTCGAGATGAGGTCGACGTCGATGTAGAGCGTCGGTACGCGGCGCAGCTTGCCGTCGCGGCCGCGCAACAGCTGGAAGGGGGCGAGCTGCGTGCGCTCGATGCCCTGCGGCTTGATGACGACAAGGGTCGGCCGCGCCGCCGTGCGTGACTTCGGCTTGAACGACCAGTTCTCGAACAGGCCCTTGAAGGCGCCGCGGCCGACGACATACGTCTCGGAGAGTTCGCGCACCACGGCCCGGCGCAGTCCCGACACGCTCGCCTCCGGCGGCGCGCGGCGGGCGGCCTCGGCGATCAGCGCGATCATGTCGGCGTAGCGGGCGCCGGTGGCGAGCGCGCGCATGTTCTCGGCCGTGTAGGGCGTGGGAACCAGTGTTTCCGGCCGCTCCTTGCAGGCGCCCGTCTTCCAGCCCTCGGCCTCGCGATTGCGGGCGCCCTCGAAAATCCAGTTCGTGGGCTCGTCGGCGGCGATGAGGCGGCGCAGGCGGGCGTTGTCGACCTCGGGCATCTCGTCGACGGTGAGCTGGTAGAGAGCATTCGGCCAGGCTGCCACGATCTCTGGCGGTAGCGCGGCGATGCGGCCGGCGACGAACAGCGCGGGCGTAATGCCAGCAGCAGACAGGGCGCGCATGATGTCGGCGGTGCGGTCGGTGCCGACGGTGAGGTAGACGAGGTCGGGCCGCTTGGCGACGAGATCGGCCGTCATCGCATCGACGGAGGCGGTATCGAGCTTTTCCTCGACGAGCGTCAGGCGGTGGTCGGCCACGAGCTTGCCGTCGCCGAGGGTCTCCCGCAGGCCATCGCCGAGCGCTTCGCTGAACACGGTGCCTTTCGTTCCGACGAAGGCTGGCCGGTCGAAGCCGAGCTCGCGCGTGAAGCGGGCCATGACAGGCACGCGATCGTCGTCCTGGGACAACTGCGAGCTGAACACATTGGCGTGCTTGGCGAAGAGGTCCGTCACGGAGATGTGCGAGAGGAATGGCACACCCGACTTGCCGATGCGCTCGCCGAGAGCCGTGAAGACGGCCTTGGCGCGATTGGAATTGCCAAGGCCCACCATGCCGATGAGATCGGGCTCGGCCAGCGCTTCCTCCATGTTGGCGATGGCCTGCCGGTCATCGCGCAGGTCGTCGAGCAGGCGCGTGACGACGCGGCGGCCGTGGATGCCGCCCTGTGCGTTGACCTCGTCAGCGGCCAGCGTCGCCATGCGCCGGATCGCGGCGAAGTTGCCGGGGTCGAAGCACTGGTCGGAGCGGGAGCCGGCAAACAGCGCGATATAGACCGGCGGGCCGGTCGCTGCCTCCGCTTCATCGACGGCGGCGCGGGCGGGGGCGGCGAGGAGTGCAGAGGCAAGGGCGGCGAGCCACAGAACCGCGAGTGCGGCAATGATGTGGGAGCGGGAAATGCGCTCCGTCCGCGCGATGATCACCGAAACGTGCTCCATGCTGCCGCTCCCCCGTTCCCTGCGACCTTATCCCAGGACGCCGACCCAGGCAGGGTCCCGGGCGACGTGTCGCGGCGCGGAAGGGGTGGGCCGCGAAGGCGAGGAATTTGTGACGCGGCCGGCGACCCTGCCGAGTTCAACCCAACAGATCCCGCAGCATCGGCAGGAGCGGCAGGTCGGCGGGTGGCATCGGGTATTTGCCGAGGCGGCTTGCGCGCACCCAGGCGATCTCGGTGTGCTCACGCGCCGTGATGTCGCCCTCCCACTTGCGGCACAGAAAGAGCGGCATCAGGAGGTGGAACTTCTCGTAGGTGTGGCTCGCGAAGGTGAATGGGGCAAGGCAGCTCTCGCAAACGTCGATGGCGAGTTCCTCGGCGAGCTCGCGGCGCAGAGCGGCCTCCGGCGTCTCGCCCTGCTCCAGTTTGCCACCCGGGAACTCCCACAGGCCAGCGAGGCTCTTGCCCTCGGGGCGCTTGGCGATGAGCACGCGGTTGTCGGCGTCGACGAGGGCGGCGGCGACGACCATGAGGATGGGCCTGGCCTGCTTCGGTGCGGCGGGCGTCACGGGTCTGCTCCCAAGCGCGTCAGCAGGGATACCGTCTCGGTTGCCGCCGTGAGCCCGCGCTTGCGCAGGCCGTCGGCCGGGCCGAGAGCGTCCTGGCGGACGAGTTCCTCGATATGGAATGCCGCGCCGAACAGGGCTGCGACCTCGGCCGGGGGCACGGAGAACGGCGGGCCGGACATCTCGCGCTGGTCGTAATCGAGCGTCACGAGGAGCACGCGGGTTGCTGGCGCGAGATGATCGGCAAGCCACCGCGCATAGCGTGCCCGCATGTCCGGCGGCAGGGCGATGAGGCTTGCACGATCATAGACCGCGGCGATGCCGGCGAGTGCACGGCTCGGCAATTCGAACAGGTCGCCGCACCAGATCTCGTAGGGTCCGGCGATGGCGATATCGAACGGTTCCAGCGTATCGACGCGCGCCGGCAGGCGGGCCTCGGTGAAGAAATCTCGGATCGCGATGGCGCTGAGCTCGACACCGACGATGGCGTGACCTGCCGCGCCGAGCCAGTGCATGTCGAGCGATTTGCCGCACAACGGCACGAATACGCGCGCTCCCGGCTGCGCGCCGGTAAGGGCCCAGAAGCGCTCGAGGGCAGGATGGTGGCGGCTCTGGTGGAAGCCGATGTCGCCCTTCAGCCAGCGCTCGTGCCAGAAGGCAGGTTCCATGGGTTCAGCCTCTAGTGTCGTGATCGCGAAATTCGACTCGGTCTGCAGCACGCCAGGAACAAATTTCGCGATCTGAACGACACTAGAAAAATCAATGATCTAGTCTGATTCAGACCGAGAAGTCCGCCGCACGATCCCGCCGCAGTCGTTGTAGCGGACTTCGTGGTCATCACACTAGCTTCGGATACGGACGGGGCGGCCGATCGAAGTCGGTTCAACTGCGGTAATCGGCGTTGATCGAGACGTAGCCGTGCGTCAGGTCGCAAGTCCACACGGTCGCGGTGCTGGCGCCGACGCCGACGTCGATACGGATGTCGATCTCGCTGTTGTCGTGCATGTAGGCGGCCAGCGTAGGCTCGTCGTACTCTGCCGCGCGCTCGCCCTGGCGTGCGACGCAGTAGGGGCCGAACCAGATCGACAGCGCGTCGCGATCGGCCTTCTCGCCGGATTTTCCGACTGCCATGACGACGCGACCCCAATTCGGATCCTCGCCCGCGATAGCGGTTTTCAGGATCGGCGAGTTGGCGCAAGCGCGCGCGATGGCGCGCGCGGCTGTGAAACTTTCCGCTCCGGTGACCGTGAAGGTTACGAACTTCGTCAGGCCCTCGCCATCCTTGGCGATCATGATGGCGAGTTCGCGCATCAGATCGTGCAGGGCATCGTCGAACGGGCCGAGGCGCGGATCGGCGGCATCGCGCACGGGAGTCTGACCGCGCTCGGTGGCTTTGCCAGTGGCGAACAGGAGAAGCGTGTCGCTCGTCGAGGTGTCGCCGTCGACCGTCATGCAGTTGAACGTCGTCTCGACATGGCGGGCGAGAAGGCGCTGCAGCACGGGCTGGTCGATGGCCGCGTCGGTGAACAGGTAGCAGAGCATCGTCGCCATGTCGGGCGCGATCATGCCGGCACCCTTGGCGATGCCGTTGAGCGTCACCGGTACGCCGCCGATCGCGGCCGTGCGGGTCGCGAGCTTGGGGTAGGTGTCGGTCGTCATGATCGCACGCGCGGCCAGCTCGAAGCGGTCGGGTGCGGCGGCGGCGTGCAGGGCGCCGAGGTGGCGCGTGATGCGGCTGGCATCGAGCGGCTCACCGATGACGCCCGTCGAGGAGACGTAGACCTGTGTCATCTTGGCGCCCGCTGCCTGAGCGGCGGCGGCGACGGTCGCTGCGACGGCATCACGGCCGCGCTTGCCGGTGAAGGCGTTGGCGTTACCCGAATTGACGACGAGGGCGCGCGCGGCCCCGCCAGCCGACAGCGCTGCGCGGCACCACTCGACCGAAGCGGAAGCCGTGCGCGAGCGCGTCATGACGCCGGCGGCGAGCGTGCCGGGGTCGAGGGCGGCCAGCAGCAGGTCGGTGCGTCCAGAGTAGCGGATGCCGGCCTCGGCGGTCGCAAAGCGCACGCCGTCGACAGGCGGCAAGAGCGGCAGAGAAGCCGGGGCGAACGGTGAGGGCGGGGCGGGCTTTCCCATGGTGGGCTCCGGGACGTGAAACGAACGCCATGCTGAGCGGCCGTCGCCGCGCGATACTCAAACAGCGAGGGCCGCTCGATGGCAAGCGGCCCTTGTCGATGCGTCCAGTGCTTGGAGTGGGGAGTGGGGAGTGGGCAAGCGCTGACCCAAGGCCAGCTCAATGCTGCGTTTTCCCGGAGGCCGCGCTGGCGCGGCCATCCGGGACCGTCCCCGCCAGCACGGGCCGATGCGCTTTTCCGCGTGGGGGGCGGCGGCGTGTGCGGCGCGTCACAGCGGCGGGTCATGGTCCTGGCTCTGCGCCGTGCCCGCGCACGGCTCCGGCCGGGAACGCGCATCAGTTGGTGGGCAGTAGGACAGTGGGCAGTGATCGAGTAGGGCAGAGCGCAGTGACAGGACACGGTCGGGCGCCGAGCCGGTGACTACTGCGCCTTGGGCGGGGCCTGGCCACCTTCCTGCATCTTCTTGATCTGCTCCTCGATCATGCGCTGCTGCTCGCCGGCCTGCTTCTCCTCGTCCTCGACCTGCTTCTTGATGCCGGCGTCGACGTAGTCGATCTTGGCGTCCTTGCGCAGCGCCTGGGCGACGGACTGGGCCTTGCGGTGGATCATGGCGTTGAGGATGCGCTCCTTGACCTCCTCGAAGGTCGGCAGCGGCTTCGTGCGCCGCTCCTCGACCTTGATCAGGTGCCAGCCGAACTGGCTCTCCACGGGCTGGGACACGTCGCCGGGCTGCAGCGCGAAGGCGGCCTCCTCGAACTGCGGTACCATCTGGCCCTTCGAGAAGAAGCCGAGCATGCCGCCGTTGTCCTTCGTGCCGGGGTCCTGCGAGTGCGCCTTGGCAAGGGCCTCGAAGTCGCCGCCGTGGACGATCTTCTCCTTGATCTCGCGCGCCTCGGCCTCGGTCTTCACCAGGATGTGGCGGGCCTTGACCTCCTCCTCCGGCTTCAGCGCCTTGACCTGATCGTCGTAGAACGTCTTGGCCGCCGCCTCGCTGATCGAACTCTTCACCTTGCTGTCGAAGTAGGCCTCGCGCAGCGCCTTGCGGCGATAGTAGGCCATGCGCTGGTCGAAGGCGGCTCCTTCGGCGAGCTTCTCGTCGCTCGCAGCCTTCGCCATCAGCTCGGTCTCGATGATGTATTCGACGAGGACCCGCCGGCGCGTGTCGAGCGGCAGGTTGCCGATGTCCGAGCCGATCTCGCTCTCGGCGAGCGTCAGGTCGCGCTCGGTGATCGACAGGCCGTTGACGCGGGCAACCACCGTGTCCTCGGCGGCAACAGCGACAAACGGTGCGCAAGCCAGGAGGCCGGCGACGGAGAGCATTGCGAGAGCGCGATGGAAGGGCATGGCTGTCCCACGATGGCGGGTTGACGAGTAAACGGGGCGACCGCGGGCATGCCGACGGTGCGCGTCTCGGGTCGGCGGTTGCGCAGGCGCGCAGAGAGGCAGCCGACGTCGCTGCACTGCGGCTCAGGCGACCGCAGGGCGCGTACCGATAGCGAGCGGCCGGGCCGGTGCCAAGTGAAGAAATGGAAAGCGTCGGATGGCGCGCCGCGACTGGCGCGGAACGTGGCCGGGGCTTGGCGGCCGGGAGGGCCCGACCCCGCGCCGCGTTGACAAGGGCTTTCTCCGATCCCTATGTCTCGCTTTCGGAAAGTTCGTTTTGCCCCGGCTGGTGTTCTTCCGCACCGGCCCGAAGGCGCTTAG
The DNA here is from genome assembly GCA_033764645.1 of Hyphomicrobiaceae bacterium. Taxonomy (GTDB): domain Bacteria; phylum Pseudomonadota; class Alphaproteobacteria; order Rhizobiales; family Hyphomicrobiaceae; genus Filomicrobium. The sequence goes on along the minus strand of JANRIT010000089.1, from coordinate 4,956 downwards.
GACGGCGCTCGACCGGACAGCGTGATAGCCCGTTCATGCGGGCCGCCGGCCCGCCCCCGCGACACCACTCGAGGACACGATGATCTCACTCGGCTCGCTCGCCTCCAAGATTTTCGGCAACTCCAATGATCGCCGGATCAGGGGCTACAAGTCCCGGGTCGATGCAATCAATGCCCTCGAGGCCGAGGTCGCGGCGCTGAGCGATGACGAGTTGCGCGAGCGGACGGCAGCGTTCCGCAAGCAGATCGCCGACGGCACGCCCGTCGATCAGCTCCTGGTGCCAGCCTTCGCAACTGTGCGCGAGGGTGCCAAGCGGGCGCTGGGTCAGCGCCACTTCGACGTGCAGCTCATGGGAGGCATGGTGCTGCACGAGGGCCGCATCGCGGAGATGAAGACGGGCGAAGGCAAGACGCTGGTCGCCACGCTCGCGGTCTATCTCAATGCATTGACGGGAAATGGCGTGCACGTCGTCACGGTCAACGACTATCTCGCGCAGCGCGACGCGGAGTGGATGGGGCGGGTCTACACGTTCCTCGGCCTGACGGTCGGCTGCATCGTGCATGGGCTCGATGACGATCAGCGGCGCCAGCAATATGCCTGCGACGTGACGTATGCGACCAACAACGAACTCGGCTTCGACTACCTGCGCGACAACATGAAACTCAGCCGCGAAGAGATGGTGCAGCGCGGCCATGCCTACGCCATCGTCGACGAGGTCGACTCGATCCTCATCGACGAAGCGCGCACGCCGCTCATCATCTCAGGTCCGCTCGACGACCGCGCCGAACTCTACAACACCATCGACACGTTCATGAAGCACCTGCTCGCCGACGACTTCGAGCTCGACGAGAAGCAGAGGCAGGTGTCGCTGACGGAAGCTGGCAACGAGAAGATCGAATCGCTGCTGGCGGCGGCCGGCCTGCTCAAGGGCGACACGCTCTACGACATCGAGAACGTGACCGTCGTCCATCACGTCAACCAGGCGCTCAAGGCCCACAAGCTGTTCCAGAAGGACCGCGACTACATCGTCAAGGGTGGCCAGGTCGTCATCATCGACGAGTTCACCGGGCGCATGATGCCGGGGCGGCGCTACTCGGAGGGCCTGCATCAGGCGCTGGAAGCCAAGGAGCACGTCGAGATCCAGCCCGAGAACCAGACGCTCGCATCGATCACCTTCCAGAATTACTTCCGGCTCTACGAGAAGCTCGCCGGCATGACCGGCACGGCCTCGACGGAAGCCTCAGAGTTCATGGACATCTACGGCCTCGACGTCATCGAGGTGCCGACCAACGTGAAGGTCGCGCGCGTCGACGAGGACGACGAGGTCTACCGCTCGCAGAAGGAAAAGCTCGCGGCCATCGTGCGCACGATTGCCGATTGCGTGCGGCGCGGGCAGCCGACGCTCGTCGGCACGGTGTCGATCGAGAAGTCGGAGCAACTGTCGAGCCTGTTGAAGGACAAGGCCTACATCGAGGACCTCGGCAAGAAGACGCTGGAACAGGCCGAGACGCTGCGGGATACGCGCGACACTGAGTTCAAGGAGTACCTCGAAGGCATCGGCAATCACCTCATCGAATGCGCGCGCAACGCCAAGCCCGGCCAGGACCCGGTGCCGCATCAGGTGCTCAACGCGCGCTATCACGAGCAGGAGGCGAGCATCGTCGCGCAGGCCGGTGTTCCCGGCGCGGTGACGATCGCCACGAACATGGCAGGCCGCGGTACCGACATCCAACTCGGCGGCAACGTCGAGTTCCGGCTCAAGGACTGGATCGCCGAACGCACGGCGGCCGGCAGTCCGCCCAGCGAGGCGGATATCGCCGCCGAGCGCCAGGTGATCGTCGCCGACGTCGCGAAGAAGAAGGAGCAGGCGCTCGAAGCCGGCGGCCTCTACGTGATCGCCTCCGAGCGGCACGAGAGCCGGCGCATCGACAACCAGTTGCGCGGCCGCTCCGGCCGCCAGGGCGACCCGGGCCGCTCGAAATTCTATCTCGCCCTCGACGACGACCTGATGCGCATCTTCGGCTCGGACCGCATGGAGGGCATCCTCAAGACGCTCGGCATGCAGGAAGGCGAGGCGATCACGCACCGCTGGATGAACAAGTCGCTCGAGATGGCGCAGAAGAAGGTCGAGGCGCGCAACTTCGACAGCCGCAAGCACGTCCTGAAGTACGACGACGTGTCCAACGACCAGCGCAAGGTTATCTTCGACCAGCGCCTCGCCATCATGGGCCAGGACGATGTGTCCGAGACGGTCGCCGAACTGCGCCAGGAGGTCATCGCCGACATCGTCGCCCGCCACATCCCCGAGAAGGCCTACGTCGAGCAGTGGGACACGGAGGGCCTCAAGCGGACGGTCGCCGGGCTGTTCGGCCTCGACTTGCCGATCGATGCATGGGCGGCGGAGGAAGGCATCGCCGACCAGGAGATCGCCGACCGGCTGACCAAGGCCGTGGAAGACAAGGCCAAGGCCAAGGTCGAGGAGATCGGGCCCGATCTCTACCGGCAGATCGAGAAGATGGTCCTGCTGCAGACGCTCGACCACCTGTGGCGCGAGCATCTCGTCACGCTCGAGCACCTGCGCCAGGTGATCGGCTTCCGCGCCGTCGGCCAGCGCGATCCGCTGATCGAATACAAGACCGAGGCTTTCGTGCTGTTCGAGGGCCTGCTGACGCGGCTCAGGGAAGCTGTAACGGGCCAGCTCATGCACATCGAGCTGGCGCCCGACATGGAGCAGGACCTGCTGGCGGCCCCCGAGCTGCCGCCGATGGAGGCCCATCACATCGATCCGATGACGGGCCTCGACGAATTCGCGCTCGCGGATGCGGCGATAGCCATCGGCTCGGAGCTGCCTTCGCGCGCGCCCGCGCCCGAGCGGCGGGCAGCGCCCGTCCAGACACGCAAGAAGACGCAGGGCTCCGGCGTCGATCCGGCGGAGCCGGCGACCTGGGGTCGGGTGTCGCGCAATGCGCCATGCCCGTGCGGCTCGGGCAAGAAATACAAGCACTGCCACGGCACGCACTCCTGAAGCGCACCGCGCGGCTCGGCGGGCGCTTGATGGCCGCGCCTCGCGAGGCAGCCACCGGCGCAGGCATCGCGGGTGGGGCACGACGGGTCGGGCGCGGCGCGGGATTGCGTTTCACGTCCACTGAGGCTATCGGCTGAACCTTCGCTGTGCGCAGAGGCGTTGGGGACGCCTCCGCGAAGATCGCTGGTGCGCGTCGTCCGGGGGCGTCATTGAAGATTCTGGGTCTCGTCGCCGCCACTCACGACAGTGGTGTCGCCGTCCTCGAGGACGGCGTACCCGTGCTCGTCGTCGAGGAAGAGCGCCTCAATCGCGAGAAGCGGACCAAGGCGTTTCCTCGGCACGGCCTAATCGAAGCCTTCGGTGTCGGCGCCAAGGGGCTCGCCGGGGTGGACGTCATCACGACGCCGTGGGACGAAAAGCGCCTGCGCCGCACGTTTGCAACCGCGATCCTGAAGCGGCTGCCGATGAGCCTTGCGCTGTTCTTGCAATCCTCGCATACGCCGCAGCGCAACGAAATCGTGCGCCTGTCATCGCTGTTGCGGCGGCGGCTCGAGCGGCTGACCGAGGGTCGCTTTGCCCTGCCGCCGATCGTCAACGTCGGGCATCACGAGTCGCACGCGGCGACGTTCTTCGTCTCGCCGTTCGAGGAGGCGAGCATTCTCGTCATGGACGGCTACGGCGACGATGCCTCCACGACCGTATTCACCGGAGCTGGCAACCGGCTCGAGCGGCACTGGCACGAGGGCATCCTCAACTCGCTCGGCCTCGTCTACACTTTCGTGACGAAATACCTGGGCTTCTCCGGCTTCTCGGAGGAAGGCAAGGTGATGGCGCTCGCCGCGCTCGGCGACGACAGCTACGTCGATCGCTTTCGCGATGTCGTGCATCTCCTTCCGGAAGGCCGCTACAGGGTCAATCAGGATTATTTCAGCTACGCTCACTACGGCGAACTGCGGCCATTCCGCTCGAAGTTCTTCGAGGTCTTCGGGCCGCCGCGGGAGGCTGGCCAGGCGCTGCTCGACCGCCACCTCGCTGTTGCGCATGCCTTGCAGGCGGTGACTGAAGACGTCGTGCTGCACGTCGTGCGCGAGTTGGAGCGCCGGTTCCCATCGCGCAATCTCGTCCTGTCGGGCGGTGTCGCGCTCAACTGCGTCGCCAATGCCAAAATTCTCGAGCGCAGCGCATTCGAGCGCGTGTGGGTGCCGCCGTGCGCTTCCGATACCGGCGCGCCGCTCGGCAGCGCGCTCTATCATCATCACCAGACGCTCGGGAGGCCGCGTGGTTTCGAACTGACGCATGCGGCCTATGGCGTCGACTACGACGATGCCGACATCACGACGGCGCTCGCTCAATTCGGGGTCGCCGCGGAGCGGCTGCCGGGCACTGCGCTCAGTGAGCGGGTGGCCCGCGATCTCGCCGCCGGCAAGATCGTCGGCTGGTTCCAGGGACGCTTCGAAATGGGGCCGCGGGCGCTCGGCAACCGCTCCATTCTCGCCGATCCGCGCGATCCGGCGATGCGTGACGTCATCAACTCGCGCATCAAGCAGCGCGAGGCGTTCCGGCCGTTCGCCCCGGCGGTGCTCGAGGAGCATGCCGCCGATTACTTCGAGATCGGACAGCCCGATCCGTTCATGACGATGGCCCCGCGCGTGCGGCCCGACAAGGTCGGGGTCATCGGCGCGGCGGTCCACGTCGACGGGACGGGACGCATCCAGACGGTCTCGCGGCAGGCCAACCCGCGCTTCCACGAGGTGATCGCGGCGTTCGGGCGGCTGACCGGCGTACCGGTGCTGCTCAACACGAGCTTCAACCGGCACGAGCCGATCGTCGCGCGGCCGGCGGAGGCCATCTCCTGCTATCTCCGCACCGGCATGGACGGCCTCGCGATCGGCGACCACTACCTTACCGATCGCAATCCGGCCGCCGTTGAA
>JANRIT010000044.1:0-13496 GCA_033764645.1 Hyphomicrobiaceae bacterium | reverse complement strand
ATCGTGTCCTGCGAGCCGCGCCGAAGCGCGCGGGTCAAATCATCCTCGCTGTCGGCTCCCAGCTCGGCGCCGACGCCGAGCAGCGTCGAGACGGCCGCGGCCCTGAGCAGATTGCCCCAATGCTGATTCACGCGGTCCTGTAGGCCCGCGAACCCAGCGCCGTCCGCGCCGGGCTGGCGCTCGAGAACGATCGAGCGCCCATCCGGCATGATGAGCCGGTCCCAGGCGAGGAGAACACGGGTCTGCCCGGCGGTGATCTCGCTGTCGTATTCGCCGATCAGTCGGGCACCTTGCGGGATGAGCAAGATGCGGCCTGTCGGGCTATCATAGACGTTCTGCGTCACCTGCGCCGTTATCTGGCCGGGCAGATCGGACCTGATCCCGGTGATAAGCGCGGCCGGGATGATGCTTCCGGCCTGCACGATGTTGGGCGACGGCGGTGCGGTCAGCCGCTCCGCGCTCACCGTTCGCTGGTTCGAGGCGTGCGCCATGAAAGCGCGCCGGCCAGCTTGATCGCCCTGCGCTGCGCTCGCCTGCTGCGTTGGCTGAGCGGCTTGGTCGGGCAAGATCAGCGATGGGGCCGGCGCCGTTCCAGCGTTGCCCGCGTTGCCCGCGTTGCCGCCGAGGAATACGCCACTCATGCGGGCAGCGTCGCGTTCCTGCTGGGCGCGCTGGCGCGCAGCCTCCTCGGCCTGCGCGCGCGGATCAGGTTGGGCCGGCTGCGTGCCGATCGGCGGCACGGGCACGTTCTCGCCGCGCTGCTGGGCGGACACGATCGGGCTGCCGAGGTCGCCGGGAAGTGGCGGCCCAAGGCGCGGCGCTTGAGCATAGTCCCTCGGTCCCGAGGTGATTGTCTCGGCCGTGGCGCGGCTCTCGGTGTTGTAGAGTTCTTCCGCCTGCCGTTCACCAGCCGGTTTGAGCGCGTAGATCAGCGAGCCACCGATACCGAGGCCGGCGGCCACGCCTATGACGGTCAGCGCCTTTCGGGACAGACGCATGACGCGGGGCGGATCGCCTCGAAGCTGGAATGGCTTTGGATCGGCGGGAAGCGGCTGCGGCGCGGCCGGCTCGGTGGAGGGAATGTCGGTGCGATCGTTCACGGCCGCCGCTCCCGTCCGTCGTCGCGCACGATGCGGACGCGCTGTTCATTGCGCCGATCGCCCAGACGCAGCTCGGCGGCGGCGAACAGCCGGTCCACCACCATGTAGCGGCCCTGCACGCGATAATTGACTAGCTCGGCGTCCCCGGCCGCGCCGGTAACGAACAGCGGCGGCATCTCGCCCTGCGAGATCCCCGCCGGAAACTCGATGAAGACCTGCCCGGAGTCGTCGAACGCACGAACGGGACGCCACGGGACGCGGTCGCCCTCGATGCGATAACGGAAATTGAGCGAAGTCACATCCACGCCGGTCGCGGCCGGCGCGACCGCCGCAGCGGCGATGTTGCCGCCGCGTAGCGCGATGAGCTGATCTTGCGGGTAGGTCCATGACACTGAGGCCATGTAGGTCGCGGGCGTCGCACGCAGCTCCAGATGATAGGTGCGCCGATCGGTGTTGATGACGAGGTTGGTGGCGAGGTCCGCCCGTGTCGGCTTGACGAGGATGTGGACGCGCGCGGTCGCGCCCGCGCCGCTGATCGTGTCGCCGATGATCCAACGAACGGTGTCACCGGCCGCGACTGGCCCGGGTCCAACGAGCTGCTCGCCCTCCTGCAAGGCGATGTCCGTCACTTGGCCGGGGGCAGTATAGACCTGATAGAGCGCACCATCCGTCCAGGGATATTGCTGGATGGCATTGAGGAAGCCGTCACGCGCCGGCTGCACCCGCGCGGCGGCGTTTGCGTCGCCGACGCGCCTACGGGGATCGGTAGGCTCCGACCCGCGAGGCGCATCCGGCATTGGCTTGAGCTGACCGGGAAGCGGGAGCGGTTCGGGAATAGTAACGATCTCCACCGGGCGCGGCGGCTCCGCGGCCGGCGTCGCGGCCACTTCGCGCGGCGGATCGTCGTATGCGATGGCGGGCGGCCGGGCGGATGTAGTGGCGCAGCCGGCGAGTGTGGAGGTGGAAACGAGCAGCGCGGCTGTGACGGCGCGCCGGAAGGGAATGCCGGTCATTGCGACAGCTCCTTTGACCAGTTGAGGGCATTGACGAATACGCCGAGCGGATTCTTGCGAAGTGCGTCTGGCGTGCGAGGCGGCTGCACGACGATGGTGAGGATCGCGGACCAGCGTTCGGTGGTGGTGAGACTGCCGTCCTGATAACGGCGCTCCGTCCAGGCGACGCGGAAGCTGTCCGGTGACGCGCGGATGACGCTGGACACGTCCACCGCCACCTGCACCCGCCCGACGTTGGCGAACGGGTCGTTGGCGCGAGCGTAATCGTTGAGCGCGACCGCGCCCCGATCGGTGGTGAAGTCATACGCGCGAAGCCAGTTCTGACGAACGATGACCGGATCGGCCGGCACGCTCCTGACTTGCTCGATGAAGCGGGCGAGATGGAACGCGATCTGCGGGTCGCTCGGGCGATAGCCGGCCTCGGCCGGCGCGACCGCCTGCGCCTCACCGAGCCGATCGACCTGCACCACCCAAGGGACGATATGGCCACGGGCCGATTGCCAGACGAGGCCACCAGCCAGGCCGCCCGAAAGGGCGAGCGTGCCGAAAAATGCGAGACGCCAGTTCTTGGCCTGCACGCGCGCCGAACCGATCCTGTCGTCCCAGGCTTGGGCGGCCCGCTGATAGGGCGTGGTCGGTTCGGGGGTCTGGCCGTAGCGGATGGTCGGTCGTCGGAACATGGCAGCTAGTCCTTCTGATGGAGATCGACGGACGAGCCGCTTCCCCCGCCGTCGCCGGAACGCAGGGTGTGGGCGGCGATCGTCGCGCCGTGGCTCATGGTCTGGCGGCGCTTCATGGCCGATGCCCAAGCGGGCCTGTCGTCGGAGACTGGTGCCGATGGCGAAGCGCCGCCTGAAATCGTGCCTCCCGTCGCCGTGACTGCGGCGCGACCGCCGGAGCGATAGCTGTCTTTCAGGGACGCGGCGGCTTTCCGAAGCGGGGACATCGCCGCACCCGCCGCTGCTTGACCGACGCCGACCGCGCCACCCGCGACGGCGGATGCGCCGGTCTTGCCTGCCGAGCCGAGCGCATAGGCGCTGCTGGCGGCGCCGGACGCAAAGGCGCTCCCTCGTGCCGCGCCGCCGATCGCGCCTGCGGCCGCACCGGCACCGAGGCGTGCGGCGGCTGCACCACCGACCAGCGCGCCGCCTGCGGCAAGCGCGGTCCCGGCGGCTGCGCCCGCGCCCAGGGCCGGCCCGCCTGAAACGATGCCGTTCGCTACGCCGGGGCCGAAGATCGCCAGGCCAAGCAGCGACAGCGCGCCGAGCGCGATCGACATCGCTTGCTCCAGCGTGGGCTCAGGGCCAGCGGCGGCGGTGAATTGACTGAACAACGTCGTGCCGATGCCGGTGATGACGGCGAGCACGAGAACTTTGATGCTGGTGGAGACGACATGGCCTAACACCTTCTCGGCCATGAAGGCGGTCTTGTTGAAGAAGGCGAACGGCAACAGCACGAAGCCGGCGAGCGTCACCAGCTTGAACTCGATCAGCGTCACGAAAATCTGGATCGCCAGAATGAAGAAGGCGATGACGACAAGCGCCCAAGCGAGCAGCAACACGACGATCTGCACGAAGTTGGTGAAGAATGAGATTGGACCGACCAGCTCGCCCGCGGCAACGACCAGCGGCTCACCCGCATCCAAGCCGGTCGCGGCGATGAAACCGGGCCGCATGAAGTCGGCGATGCTCATGGCATCGCCCGTCGCCTTCAAGCCCAGCCCTGCGAAAGACTGGAACACGATCGTCGCCAGCGTCGAGAAATTACCGATGATGAAGGCAAAGACGCCGATGTAGAGCGTCTTTTTGATAAGGCGTTGAAGCACGTCCTCATCGGCGCCCCACGCCCAGAACAGGCCGGCAATCGTCAGGTCGATGGCGATCAGCGTGGTTGAGAGGAACGCGATCTCGCCGCCGAGCAGCCCGAACCCGCTGTCGATGTAGGTCGTGAAGACCTGTAGGAAGTTGTCGATGACGCCGGTGTCGTTCACGGCTGAGTGCCTTCTTTTCCGAAGAACCGGCGCTGGTGCGCAGCCCATGCCGCCTCGCAGCCTGAGTCCGGCATGGTGAGCGCGCGGCAACGCGCCAACTCCGCCGCCAACGGGTCGCGCTCAGCGCGTGTCGCTGCGGCGTTGACCGCCTCCGGCACGCGCGGCTCGGTGACGGCGGCGATAACCGCCACCGTCATCATGAACCCGGCCAGCGTGGCGACGCCGGCAATCTTGGCGGCAGCCGACATCGGCTCAGTTGCCGAGGAAGCGGCGGAGGCGCTCGCGCCCCTCGGCTTCGGCCGCTGCGTTTCGCGCCGCCTCCAGCGACTGCGCCCGGCCTTCGGCCGCCAGCAGCGCCGCGATGTCGGCGAGCTGCTGCGATTGGAGCGCGAGAAGCTGGTTGCCGGCCTGAGCCGCTTGGAGCGCGCCTTGAGATGATTGGCTCGCCGACACGAGGCGGTCCATCGTCGCGCGCGAGCCGTCGATATTCCCGACCACTCCGGCTTGAACGCGGAGCGCGTCCTGAAACGCGCCTACGCTGGTCTCCCACCGCTCGCGCGCATTTGCGACGAGCTGCCGTTGCGGGACCGACATGGCGCCGGCGGTGTATCGGCTGGTGAAAGCCTGGTCGATCTGGCCCACGTCATAGGCGATGCGCTGCGCCTGACCGAGCAACTGCTGGGTCTGGCGCACTTGACCCTGCAACTCGGCGAGCGAGGATTGCGGGAGGCTCGCCAGATTGCGGGCCTCGTTGAGCAGGGAAGTCGCCTGATTCTGAATCTGGCGGATCTGATTGTTGATCTGCTCCAGCGTCCGCGCCGCGGTCAGCACGTTCTGCGCGTAGTTGGTCGGGTCATAGACGATCCCGCCGAACTGCGCGTAGGCCGGCACGGGCGCCGCGATCGGCGCGATGGTCGCTGTGGCGAGGACGCCGGCCAGAATGGCACGGCGCAGGGGAAGTCGGGTCATAGCGGTAACTCCTGCTGGCTGGGGGGAAGAAGCTCGATCGCCCACGCGCAGCCGCGATGGCGCAGCCATTCGGCCGCGAAAGCAGCTTGGCCGTGGGTTTCGATGATGTCGGCGATGCGGAGCTGATCGGCCTTGGCCGACGCGGCTGAGAAGGCCAGCGCGACCTCGCCCAGCCCCAGCTCGAACAGCCGGTTGCCGCGCCGGGACTGGCAATAATAGTCGCGCTTGGGTGTCGCCCGGCTGAGGATTTCGATCTGGCGGGCGTTAAGCCCGAACCGCTCGTAGATGGCGGCGATCTGCGGCTCGGCGGCGCGCTCGTTCGGCAGGAAGATGCGCGTCGGGCAGCTTTCGATGATGGCCGGGGCGATGCTCGACGTTTCGATGTCCGCGAGACTCTGCGTGGCAAAGACGACGCTGGCGTTCTTCTTGCGAAGGGTCTTCAGCCACTCGCGGAGCTGCGCTGCGAAGTCCGGGCTGTCGAGAACCAGCCAGCCCTCGTCGATGATGATGAGTGTCGGCGAGCCGTCCAGCCGCCCGCCGATCCGGTGGAACAGGTATGACAAAACGGCGGCGGCGGAGCCGGCGCCGACCAGTCCTTCGGTCTCGAACGCCTGCACGGCGGCTTCGCCCAGGCGCTCGTCCTCGGCGTCGAGAAGCCGGCCCCACGGCCCGCCGATGCAATACGAGGCGAGCGCTTGTTTGAGCTGCTGGTTCTGCAACAGCACGGCAAGGCCGGTCAGCGTGCGTTCGCTGACCGGCGCCGACGCCAGTGAATTGAGCGCCGACCAGATATGCTCCTTGGCCTGCGGATCGACCGCGACGCCTTCGGACGCGAGGATCGCCGCCAGCCATTCCGCCGCCCACGCTCGTTCGGCCGGATGGTCGATGCGGGCGAGCGGTTGGAGCTGCACCCCGTCGCCGGTTTCGTCGGCAAGCATTCCGCCGAGATCTTGCCAGTCGCCGCCCATGCCGATCGCGGCGGCGCGGATGCTGCCGCCGAAGTCGAAGGCAAAGACCTGGCTGTTCTCGTAGCGGCGGAACTGCATCGCCATCAGCGCGAGCAGCACCGATTTGCCGGCGCCGGTCGGGCCGACGATCAGCGTGTGGCCGACATCGCCGACGTGAAGGGAAAACCGGAACGGGGTCGAGCCTTCGGTTCTTGCGTAAAGCAAGGGGGCTGCACCGAAATGCTCGTCCCGTTCCGGCCCCGCCCATACTGCTGACAGGGGGATCAGGTGGGCGAGATTGATGGTGGAAATCGGGGGCTGGCGAACATTGGCGTAGGTGTGCCCCGGAAGGCTGCCCAGCCACGCCTCGATCGCGTTCATGCCCTCGGGAATGACGGTGAAGTCGCGGCCCTGAATGACCTTCTCGACGAGCCTGAGCTTCTCGGCCGCGATGGCGGGATCGCGGTCCCATACCGTCACCGTGGCGGTGACGTAGGCCATGCCGGCATAGTCGGCGCCCAGCTCCTGCAAGGCGGTGTCGGCGTCGGCGGCCTTGTTCGAGGCGTCGCTGTCGAGCAGCGTGCTCGCCTCATTGGTCATCACCTCCTTCAAGATGGCGGCGACGGACTTGCGCTTGGCGAACCACTGGCGACGGATGCGGGTAAGCAACTTGGTCGCGTCGGTCTTGTCGAGCATGATCGCGCGCGTGGACCAGCGATAGCCGAACGCCAGCCGGTTCAGCTCGTCAAGCAGCCCCGGAAACGTCGAGCTGGGAAAGCCGGTAATGGTGAGCGTGCGGAGATGATGGTCGCCCAGGCAAGGCTCCAGGCCGCCGGTCAACGGCTCATCGGCGAGCAGCGCGTCAAGGTGCATCGGGGTTTCCGGCACGCGCACACGCTGTCGCCGCGTCGAAATCGTCGAATGGAGGTAGGTCAGCGTCTCGCCGTCATCGAGCCAGCGGACCTCGGGCACGAAACCCTCGACCAAATTGAGCACGCGGTCGCTGCGATCGGTGAAGCCTTTGAGCAGCTCCCACGGATCGACGCCGGTGGTGGACCGGCCCTCGTAAAGCCAGCCTTCGGCCCGCGCGGCTTCCTCGGCCGGCGGCATCCACAGCAACGTCAAGAAATAGGCGCTCTCGAAATGCGCGCCTTCCTCACGGAACTGTTCGCGGCGCTCCATGTCGACCAGCGCAGAAACGGGGTCGGGAAACTCGGACTCGGGGTAATCGAGCGCGGGACTGCGCTGCGCCTCCACGAAGATCGCCCAACCGGAGCCCAAGCGCCGGAGCGAACTGTTCAAGCGCGCCGTGGTGGCGACCAGCTCGGCCGGCGTCGCACTGTCCAGATCAGGGCCACGGAAGCGTGCGGTGCGCTGGAACGACCCGTCCTTGTTGAGCACGACGCCTTCGCCGACCAACGCGGCCCAGGGCAGGAAGTCCGCAAGGTGCGCGGCTTTGCTGCGATATTCGCGCAAGCTCATCATGGCTGCATCCATGTCGGGAAGCGGAGATGGCGCCGGGCCACGTCCACGAACTGCGGATCGCGCCGTGCAACCCATACGGAAAGCGCGTGGCCGATCGCCCAAATGACGAGGCCGGCGATCCAGAGACGCAGGCCGAGCCCGATCGCGCCGGCCAGCGTCCCGTTGACGATGGCGAGCGACCGGGGCGCGCCGCCGAGCAAAATCGGCTCGGTCAGCGCCCGGTGGACGGGGGCATAGAAACCCGCGATCGGCTCGGCTGCGTCCTGCATCAGACCAGCGCCCCGCCGCCGAACGAGAAGAACGACAGGAAGAAGCTCGACGCGGCGAAGGCGATGCTGAGGCCGAACACGATCTGGATCAGCCGGCGGAAGCCGCCGGAAGTATCGCCGAAAGCCAGCGTTAGGCCGGTCACGATGATGATGATGACCGCGACGATTTTGGCCACCGGCCCCTCGATGCTTTCGAGGATGCTTTGCAGCGGCGCTTCCCACGGCATCGACGATCCGCCCGCGTGGGCCGGAACGGCAAAGGTCAGCGCGAGGACGCTGGCGGTGGTGGCGAGCATGGCGCGACGCGCGCCATGCCGAATGGCATGGATCATGGCAGGTCTCCGGGCTGGGGTTTGGGAAGCGGGGTAAGGCGGTAGTCGCCGGTCGCGGCGTCGAGTCCTTCGACGCGGGCCAGCTCGGCGAGATGCCGGCCGTGCGCGTCACGGACCAGCACGGCGATCAGGTCGATGGTCTCGGCGATCAGCGCGCGGGGGACCGTCACGACCGCCTCTTGAACGAGCTGCTCCATGCGGCGGAGCGCGCCAAGTGCGGTGCCGGCGTGAATGGTGCCGATGCCGCCCGGATGGCCGGTGCCCCAGGCTTTGATGAGGTCGAGCGCTTCGGCGCCGCGCACCTCTCCGATCGGGATGCGATCCGGCCTGAGCCGCAGCGACGAGCGGACCAGCTCGGACAGCGACACAACCCCGTCCTTGGTCCGCATGGCGACGAGGTTGGGCGCGGCGCATTGCAGCTCGCGCGTGTCCTCGATCAGAACAATGCGGTCGGTGGTCTTGGCGACTTCGGCAAGAAGCGCGTTGACCAGCGTGGTCTTGCCGCTGCCGGTGCCGCCTGCGACGAGAATGTTCGCGCGGGCCGCTACGCCATCGCGCAGCGCCGCAGCCTCGGCCGGCGACATGATCCCGGCCGTCGCATAGTCGTCGAGCGTGAACACCGCGACGGCGGGCTTGCGGATGGCGAAGGCGGGAGCCGCAACGACGGGCGGCAGCAAGCCTTCGAATCGTTCGCCACCCTCCGGTAGCTCGGCCGACACGCGGGGGCTGCGAGCGTGAACCTCGACGCCGACATGATGCGCGACCAGGCGCACGATGCGTTCGCCATCGGCGGCGGTCAGCGTCTCGCCGGTATCGCTGACTCCTTCACCGAGCCGATCAAGCCACAACCGCCCGTCCGGGTTCAGCATCACTTCGATCACGGCCGGGTCGTCCAGCCATGCCGCGATCGACGGCCCGAGCGCGGTGCGCAGCATCCGCGCGCCGCGCGTCTTGGCCTCGGATCGGATCGGGTGAACGGTCAAGGAACTGGCCCCTGCGAAGGGCCGGGCGAACCGCCGCCCGGCTGTCGGGGCACAGCAAGAGACGCATAAATACATCTGCCGCAACAGCTACTTGCGGGCGTAGTAGAGGGGGCGGCAGATACGTTGCCGGCGGCGGAATCGCTTTTCGACTACACGGTCGTTGGTGCGTCTATTCAGTCCGACTCGGATGAGGCGGAGCGCGGCCAGACATCTTCCGGTATCTCATCCCTCAAGCTCTTGCCGCTGGCGAAGCGCCGGCCGAGCGTCTCGACGAAACCCTCGTAACGCTTGCGCCCCTTTACCTGCGCGGCCGCTTGATCCTCGTCCGGCAACGGCGGTGTGACCGTCAGCCAGAACCGCACAAATAATGTCAGCGCCTCAGTCGTGAGTCCGGTGTCGCGCTCAAGCCGCTGGACCTGACGCGACAAGCGATCGAGCCGTCGAGCGAACGCCGCCTCCATGCGGTCGGCGCCGTCCGGCGAGAGGTAGGAGGCGACCGCCGCCTCCACGATCGCCGAGCGAGAGATGCGGCGACGGATCGCCAGCTCGTCCACCTGCTTGGCGAGCGCTGGCGGGAAATAGACGTTGAGGCGGGTCCGCATGATCCCTCCTACAGCTCGATGCCATCGCCGGGGTCGAGCGACGCTTGGCGCGCGAGACCCTGCATCCGGCGCCGGACGGCAGCTTGCCGAGCCGCGTCATCCTGTTCGTCATCGACAATCGCAAACTCCTGCGCCGGGGGCGGCGATGTCTCCGGCGCGATGGCGACGTGCTCGGGCAATTCGGGCTCACGGCGCAACCCGCCGTTGGCGGCATCCTCCTGCGCCCGGACGATCCGCGCCACATCGGCCGGATCGGCGGCGGCCGAGCGCCCGGTCCAGTCGTCCGGCCGAGCTGCGGTCACGACCGGCTTGGGGGCATCGGTAATTCGCTCTGCAAGCCGATGGTCCTGAAAGTAGCGCGCCTTCTTCGCGCGGATTGGGTGAACGCCCGCCACCATGACGATCTCGTCGTCGGGCGGAAGCTGCATCACCTCGCCGGGTGTAAGAAGCTGGCGGGCCGTCTCTGACCGCGACACCATCAAATGCCCGAGCCACGGCGACAGGCGATGGCCGGCATAGTTCTTCATCGCGCGCATCTCGGTCGCGGTGCCGAGCGCATCCGACACGCGCTTGGCCGTCCGTTCGTCGTTGGTGGCGAAGCTCACCCGGACATGGCAGTTGTCCAGGATCGCGTTGTTCGGCCCGTAAGCCTTCTCGATCTGATTGAGGCTCTGCGCGATCAGGAATGCCTTGAGCCCGTAGCCGGCCATGAACGCCAAAGCGGACTCGAAGAAGTCGAGCCGGCCTAATGCGGGAAACTCGTCGAGCATCAGCAACACGCGGTGGCGGTTGCCCTTCGGGATCAGCTCCTCGGTCAAACGGCGCCCGATCTGGTTGAGGATGAGGCGGATGAGCGGCTTGGTGCGCGATATGTCGCTGGGAGGCACGACCAGATAGAGCGTCGCCGGCCGTTCGCCCTCCACCAGATCCGATATGCGCCACTGGCAGGCCCGCGTGACCTGCGCCACGACAGGATCGCGGTAGAGACCGAGGAACGACATGGCCGTGCTGAGCACGCCCGAACGCTCGTTGTCCGACTTGTTCAGCAGCTCCCGCGCCGCGCTGGCAACGACGGGATGCACGCCGGACTCGCCAAGGTGCGGCGTCGCCATCATTGCTGCCAGCGTCTGCTCGATCGTGCGAGCTGGATCGGAGAGGAAGGACGCGACGCCGGCCAACGTCTTGTCCGGCTCGGCATAGAGGACGTGAAGGATCGCACCGACCAGCAGCGAGTGCGACGTTTTTTCCCAATGGTTCCGGCGCTCCAGGCTGCCTTCGGGATCGACCAGCACGTCCGCGACGTTCTGCACGTCGCGCACCTCCCATCGGCCGCGCCGCACCTCCAGCAGCGGATTGTAGGCGGCCGACGCGGCGTTGGTCGGATCGAACAGCAGCACCCGGCCGTGGCGGGATCGAAAGCCGGCGGTCAGCGTCCAGTTCTCGCCCTTTATATCGTGGACGATCGCCGAGGCCGGCCAGGTCAATAGCGACGGCACAACCAGGCCGACGCCCTTGCCGCTCCGGGTGGGTGCGAAGCACAACACATGCTCGGGACCGTCGTGACGCAAATAGTCAGCAGCGAGCTTGCCGAGCACGACACCGTTCGCGCCAAGCAGCCCGGCCTCCCGAACCTCCCGCGTCGTCGCCCAGCGTGCCGAGCCATAGGTCTCGGCGTTCTTCAATTCGCGCGCACGCCACACAGACATTCCAATGGCGACGGCGATTGACACGAACCCGCCCGACGCGGCGATGAAAGCGCCGGTCTTGAAGATGGCTGGCGCGTATGCGTCAAACGAGAACCACCACCAAAAGAAGGCTGGCGGCGGATAGACACGCCAGCCGCCGACGATGAACCAAGGTGGCCCCAGCTCGGGTTGATAGGCCAAGGCCGCGGCGGTCCATTGCGTCGCGCCCCACACACCTGCGAGCACGATCAGAAAGACTGTGATGATCTGGCCCCACAGGATTTTCGTCGCGGACATAGCTGTCTCCTTCAGAGGCCGAGGCCGCGCTTGCGGCCCAAGACTAGGTCGATCCCGCCACCAGCGCGGACGACGCCGGACACTTGGCGGCCGAGCTTCTGTTCGAGCGCGCTGGCCCAGGGCACGAGACGGAAGCCAAGCCCGTCGTCGATCATGGCGAAGCGACCGGAGGTGAGTGCGAGGCGCTGGCGGACTATGCCGGCAATCTTCTCGCCGGAGGTGGTCGGGCGATACGCAAGGCCCGTTTCGCCCGCGATCTTCGCGCCAACGGAGTCCAGCTCGCGTTTGCGCAGTGTGTCGAGCAAGCCGCACTCGAACACCGTGCGTTCGCCATAGCGTCGCGCAAGCCCCTCGCGGACAAGTTGATCGGTGCGCGCGTCCATCGCCCGGCGCACCTCCGCGCCGAAGCCGCCGTCCGCGACACCCGTGCCACGCTCGATCAGCCGATGGTCGAGCCAGGTCGCGCCGGGCGCCTTCACCTGCGCGGCGATGTCGAGGTCCGATCGCGTGGCGAGGATCAGGGTGTGCTTCGGCTCGCCCGGCTTGCCTATAGCGCGCAGCTCGACGATCCCGCCGAGCGTCGGGCTTTGCTCCAGCGATTCAATGCCGGGCAGCCGCACATGATGGGTGCGGCCGTCCGTACCGTCGATCACGGCATAGGCTGCGCCATACAGCTCGTCGTGCAACCCCTTGTCGATCAGCCGGCCGACGATCGGCTTGTCCGGCGCGCCGCTCACAACCGCGTAACTGTCCAGCGGCCGGTCCTGCCCGTGATCTTTCAAAGCCTGTCCGATGGTGCGGATAATGTCGCGGCGCGCGGCCAGCTCACGCAGCTTGGCTTGCGCGCCCTCGGCGACCGCCCACTGTCCAGGCTCGCCTTCAGCGGCCAGCCCCATCGTCTCCAGATGCTGCAAGCGGCCGACCATCAACCGGCGGAGGCGCGGATCGTCCGGGCCGGGCCGCTCGGTTCGCAGGTCGATGACGCCCAGCTCGTCGGCCGCGCGGCCGATCTCGGTATCGAGCCGCGTCCAGCGCTCGGCAGCCACTTCGCGGTCGAGCGCGCGCTGCACTTCATGCTCAGGCTTCGGCCCAAGTTCGGCCTGCGCCAGCTCCTCGGCATGGGAACGCAGGTTGTGGCTGATATAGTCCCGCGCCATGACAAGATCGGTGCCGGTGTCGGTGACACCGCGCACGAGCATATGAACGTGCGGGTTGTCGGTGTTCCAATGATCGACTGCGACCCAATCGAGCCGCGTCCCCAGGTCCGTTTCCATCTGTCGCACGAGATCGCGGGTGTATTCGCGCAAGTCGGTCAGCTCGGCCGCGTCCTCTGGCGAGACGATGATGCGAAAATGATGCCGGTCATCCTTGCACCGCTCGGTGAAACCGCGATCGTCGGCATTGTCTCCGGCCGCGTCGAACACGCGCGTCGGCGAACCGTCGCGGGTGACGCCTTCGCGCTTCAAATAGGCGACGTGCGCGGACAGCGGCGCCATGCGCCGGCCGCCGCGACTGCGATGGCTCACGGGTAGCGCCTTCACCATCACTCGGCGGCCCGAACCGAATAGCCGGCTGCGGGCAAACGCGGTGCGTCCCCGGCCAAAACTGGATTGGCCACCTCGGCGCGGGCCGCCCCCGGTGCGCCGGCCGCCGCTGTGGATCGCCGCGACGCGCAGCACCTCGGCCACCAGGCCACGGGCGTTCCGGCCTTGCGCCTTGCCGCGCTTGGCCTTGCCGGGCCGGATGCGAAACTCGTTGTCTTCGCTCACGGCCGGACCGCTTTCGGCCGTGAATGGCCCGTGGTGCCATTCGAGACGTTGATTT
>JANRIT010000077.1:0-2217 GCA_033764645.1 Hyphomicrobiaceae bacterium | reverse complement strand
AGGTGCGCTCGTAGAGCTTGCTGATCAGATGGAACAGCAGCTGGCCGCCGGAGAGTGCGAACGGCAGGTAGCCGAGCTCGTCGAGCACCAGCAGGTCGACGCGGGCGATGCCGTCGGCGATGCGGCCGCCACGTCCGAGCTTGGCCTCGGCCTCGAGTTTGTTGACGAGATCGACGGCGTTGAAGAAGCGCGCCTTCCTGCCCGCCCTGATAACGCTGCGCGCGATACCGATCGCGATGTGGCTCTTGCCGGTTCCGGTGCCGCCGATCAGCACGACGTTGCGCTTGGTCTCGAGGAAGGCACCGGAGCTGAGCTGTTCGATCAGGCCGGCATTGATCGGCGTGCCGTCGAACTTGAGATCGGCAAGCTCCTTGGCGAGCGGCAGCTTGGCGATGCCCATCTGATAGTTGATCGAGCGCGCGTGCTTGGCGGCGATCTCGGCCTTCAAGAGCGCGCCGATCACCTTCTCGACGCCGTGCTGACGCTTGACGGCGGTGGTCACGATCTCGTCGTAGGCCGCCCGCATGCCGGCAAGCTGCAGCGTGCCCAGCATGTCGATGATTTCAGAGCGCTCCACAGAGGGCCTCCACGGCTGTGGCTGCGGGATTGGATCTGAGCCCATCGTAGCGAGCGCAGTCGGCGATCGGAGGCAGGGTCAGCGCAAGCCGCTCCGGAGTCTCGACAGGCGGCGGCGGATCGGGTTGCTGCCGGCGTGCGAGCGCATTCAGGATCACGTCGGCGCTGGCGATGTTGGCGTCGAGCGATTCTGCGCACGCCGCCTCGACCGCCGCCAAGCCGTCGGTCAGCACGGCAGCGAGGATCTTGACCATCTGCCGGTCGCCCTCGGCGGTTCCAGTCAGCTTGCGCCGCACCTTCTCGATGGCGCCGGGAAGCGGCCAGTCCTTGAACGGCGCGCCGTTCCTGAGCGCACCCGGCTTCCTCGCCAGCACCGCAACGTAGTGCCAAGGGTCATAGGCGGTCTGGTTGCGCCCGAACCTTCGGGTGTGCTCGCCGACCACGAGGCCGTCTTGCTTGAGAACAATGCGATCGGCATACGCATGGATGTCGACCGGGCGGCCGACGGCTTTCGCGTTCACCGAGTACTTATTGCGGTCGAAGCGCACGAGGCACGTCTTCGACACCGACGCAGCCGTCGCATGGAACCCGTCGAACGCGCCGCGAGAGGCCATCAGAACCGGGCGCTCGGCCTCGAACACCTCGAACACGGTCTTGTCGGCGTGCTCGGGGTGTGGCTGCGCCTTGGCGTAGGTCACGCACTTATCGGCAAGCCAACCGTTCAAGTCCTCCAGCGTCCTGAACGACGGACGCGGCGCGAAGAACCGCTTCCGCACAACGCCAACCTGGTTCTCGACCTGCCCCTTCTCCCACCCCGCCGCCGGCGTGCACGCGGTCGGCTCGATCAGATGATGGCTCATCAGCTGCTCGAAGCGACGGTTGAACTTGCGATCCTTGCCGATGAACACGGCCTCGACGGCGGTCTTCATGTTGTCGTAGATGCCGCGCCTCGGCGTGCCTTTGAAGAACTGGAACGCCTTCTCGTGCGCGTCGAACACCATCTCCTGAGCCTCGCGCATGTAGGCGCGAACGAACGGCATCCGGCTGTGACACAAGCGGACCTGCGCCACCTTCACTGTGACGGCCACGCCATCGAGCAGAACGTACTCGTGGCTCCAGTCGAACTGGTAGGCCTCGCCCGGCGCAAAGCTCAGCGGAACATAGGCCGCAGCCGTCCGCTCGCCCTCGCGCACGGCCCATGCCTTCGCGTGGCGCCGGATGTTGTCGTAGCCACCCCGGTAGCCGGCCAACCGCAACTCCTCGAACATCCGCTGATAGGTCAGCCGCTCACGCTTGGGTCTGGCCACGTTCGCCGAAAGCATCGTCTCCAGCGTCGGCACGAACCCTTCCAACTGTGGAAGCGGCTGCGCCTTGCGAACGTACTTGCGCTTCGTCTCCTCGCCGCCACCAGCGCCGGCCCGAACGATGTCGCGAACCGTATTCCGCGCCAGCTTCAGCTCACGCGCGATCGCCTTGATCTTCCGGCCCTGGACAAAATACGCCCGCCGAACTCGCCCGATCGTGTCCACCGTGATCATCCCCCGTCCGCCCTTCGCGCCGACGCACGCACTCAGGGCCATAATCCGAGACCAGGGGGTGGGGTCAAAATTGCGGTCCGATCACCCCCGAACAGGGGTCAAA
>JANRIT010000069.1:0-2877 GCA_033764645.1 Hyphomicrobiaceae bacterium | reverse complement strand
TCCGCCAGATGCAGCCTGACTTCGGGTACCAGAGGTGGGTAGATGAGTTTCGTGTTGGCCTCGATGAAGCGGCGCGGGCCAGAAGCGTCCGTTTCTTCGCCCTGCCGGCTGTCCGCATCGCCTGTCGCCGTATCTGCCCCGGCGCTCACGACGTTTCTCCTCCGCCGCCGGCAGTCACACCCGCTGCCGCGCGCGCTGCGTCGATTGCCTTGAGGTCGAGCCCGCCCATGCGGCAGACCTCCCGGAATTCCGGCAGGCGCAGGGGTTGCACCGACAGTCGTGAGTTGGTCACCAGCACCATGTTGCGCAGCGCGCGGGCCTGCTTGATCGGCTCGAGCGCTACCGGACTCGGCATCCCCACCACCGCGCGCACGTCGACACAGTCCCACGTGCCGCTGGTATCGGTCGGGTCGGGATGAGCCGTGGCGACGACCTCCATCACGCCGACGACCGCCTTTCCGATGTTGGAGTGATAGAACAACGCCAAGTCACCAAGGCGCATCTGCCGCATGTAGTTGCGCGCTTGATAGTTGCGCACGCCGGTCCACGGCTCAGGCAGCGCGCCCTTCGCCACGAGGTCGTCCCACGAAAACACGTCGGGCTCGGACTTCATGAGCCATAAGTTGTAGCGTGACATCGGGGCGACTTTCGCGGGGGCAGGGAGAACGGAGCCGCCGGATGCGGCGCTCCGAGCGACCTACATCACGAAGCCGATCGCGCGACCGAGCGCAAGAGCACCGAGCCAGCACGTCAGCGAGACGATTGCGGCGGCATGGCTGACGCGGCGCGATGCGCCAGCGAGCGCCAAGCCGTAGCACAGATGGAACACAAGTGCGGTGGCAGCCCCCGTCGCCACGAGCGCGAGCTTGATGAGGACGATGTCGATCGCGGCATACTCGCGCGCCCGCGTCGCCAGCATCAGGAGGCCCGTGACCATGGTGATCGTCAGGCCCGCGGCGGCCACGGGCACGAGAACGCGGGCAAGATCGACCTTCTGGACACCAGTCCAGGCGCCCAACAGCTTCAGGTCGAGAGGAACGATGGCGCCGACGAGGAGTGCGATGCCGAAGATGTGCAGGCCGTTGACGGCCGCATAGACCCACCGCGATGTGCGCAAGTCTGCGATGAGCGGCCACGCCTCGATGGCGGCGAGTATTTCGCTCATGTTCGTCTCGCCGGCCGCCATTTCGCCTTACCGGTCCGAGTAGAGAATGTGCTCCTTGGCGCCGAGATAGAGGCGCACGACCTTGATGCGCTTCTCGTTCGGATCGGCCGAGGGCTCGCCGACGATGCGCACCGCAACGCCGGGCGCAAGATCGCCGTCCTTGATGCCGGCCTCGGCATTGCGCCACGGCTGGCCGACTTCCGCCGACCAAGAGGTCCCGCCGACGTCGACCGTGATGACGCCGTGCGGGTTGCCGAGCTTGACCGCCGTGATGGTTCCGGACAGTTCGATGCTCTTGCCCGTCGTCCAAGCCCAGCCGTGATGGGCGCGCGCTGCGGGAGCGGCAAGCATCGCGATCAAGGCCATGGCGGCGATGGTTGGTCGGGATGTTGTCGGCCTCATGATGTCTCCGATCCGCTGTTGGAGGCTTCGCTCTCCGCCGGGATATGGGCGAGCAGCTTGGCAGCCGCAACCCATGACGCTCTCCCCTCTCGCCGCGCTGCGAGGAGAGAGGAAGGACTTCACTCTCCCCATAGCCGGAGGCGTATGGGGAGAGGGTTAGGGAGAGGGGCGGCAAAGGTGAGTGAGGGGCGTCGCCGTCACGGCTTCGGCTGCGCGTGACCTTGCCACCGATCCGTCACGGCTTGCACAGCGCCGCCTCGGCCTTGCAGCGCGCCCTGACCTCGCCGAGCAGTTCGCTCATCAGCGACAGCTCGCGTTCGAGCGATTGCAGCCGCGACTGCGTTGCCGCTGGCGCCGGCTCGGTGGCGGCTGGGGGCGGTGAGACGGCGGGCGGCCGGGCGGCGATCTGGCGCTCGAGATCGGCGATGGTCCCGCGCGCGGCGTTGAGCGCGCTTTCGGCCGCTTTGCGAGCAGAGTCCGCGCCATCCGCCCGTCGCGCCTCGTTGGCCACGGCTGACCGCAATTGGGAAATGGTCGCTTTGGCCGCCTCGATCTCGGCGCTGAGCCGGGCGAGCACGGCGGTATCGGCCTCGGGCGTTGCGGGCGGCGCGGCAGTTGGTGGTGCGGGACCCGCTGCTGGCGGTGGCTTGGCGACCGGCGGGGACTCTGCGGCGGGCTTCGCCGGTGCGCCCGACGCCGGAGGCGTGACGACGGGAGGCACGGCAACCCCACCCGCCGCTGCCGCCGGATCGAGCGCGGCGAGCTGCCCGCCGGCGCACGTCACGGTGTAGTGCGCCCCACCCTTGAACGCGGTGAGCGCGATGGGCGTCGAGCCGCCGGCCTCGACGTCGGCGCGGTCGAAGTCGGCCATCACGTCGGTGCCGTAGGCGACGCCGCAGTCGAACTGCTTGCGGCTGATGACTGGATCGCGCCCGCTCTCGAGGCGCAGGAGCATGCGCCCCATGTTCCAGCGTGTTTCGGGATCGTCGAGCGGCAGCGGCTCGTCGTCGCCGACGCGCCGACCGAAGTATTTTTCGGCGAAGTTGCGGTAGGGCTCGAGGTAGATCGTGCGCACGTAATCCGCCGACCGCGATGGCCCCGCGACCGCGCGGGCGAGGATGGCGATGGTCGGCTTGCCGTTGAGGCCGAAGCCGGCCTTCTTGAGCTGAGGCCCGTGCTTGGCGCGCTTGACGATCCAGTACCACCAGGCGCCGAGCCCGCTCTCGGCCGAATTGAAGGCGATGATGCGGTCGCCGAACTTGTCGCCGAGGAAGCCGGCCGGATCGAGCCCCGGCCACTCGCGCACATAG
>JANRIT010000048.1:0-38529 GCA_033764645.1 Hyphomicrobiaceae bacterium | reverse complement strand
CATCGCCGCCCGCGTCATCGAGAGCGCCGTGGCGAAACCGCCGCTACCGATGTGGATGCTGGTCGAAAACGCCAAGCCGTACCGCCGATTCCAGGGCATTCAGGCGGCCGTCCCGGCCTGAACTAAAGGGACAGGCATGTTCAGGGTAGCCCGCTTCTCGGCTTTCAGATCGCGCTCGTCTGCCAGATCGTCAATTACTGAACAAAGCCGCAAAGTGGGCCAGATCCAGACGCGGTTCGATCAGCGCGACGGCACGGGGCGGGCGCTGGCGACGGCCTGCTGCACGTCGCGCACGACGGCGAAGGCATCCTTGAGTTGGCTCAGTTCAAGATGCGCGATCTCATCGGGAGCAAGGAAATTGTCGGGCCGCCGCCCGGCGCGAATCTGCTGCGCCTGGTGTGACAGCCGCGTCATGGCGATGAACTCGAACGCCGCCAGCAGATCGCGCGCGCCGTCCTCGCCGAGCAGGCTCGTCGAACGCCCCTCCTCGAGCCGGCGGTGCGTATTGACCTCGCCGATGCCGGCGGTTAGCGCGTGGACACGGGCGATGTCGATGATGGGCGCCGTCCCGCTCATCTTCAGGTCGATCATGTTGCGGTGATCGCCCGAGCGCGGCAGCGACAGCATGCCGAATAACCCGAGCGGCGGCCGATGTGTGAGGGCGTTCGATATCATGTGTGCGATGAAGCGCGGCTCATCCCCGGCGCGCTCCAGCGCCTCGCGCTGCACGGGCGGGAAGAGCCCCTCCGCCCCCCAGATGGGCCTGAGGTCGAACATCACGCTCGCCAGCATCTGCGCCTCGGGCTCCGGCCGCTCGATCCAGCCCCGGAAGTAGCCGCGCCACGTCGCCACCGGCTGCCGCCAGCGCGGGTTGGTCGCCATCATGTCGCCGGGGCAATAGACGTAGCCGCACGCATTGAGGCCGTCGCAGACGAAACGCGCGAGAGCCTCGAAGTAGGCGCCGTGCGCGGCGGCGTCGAAAGCATCGTCCAGTACGAGGCAGTTGTCCTGGTCCGTCGTCCCGGTCTGCTCCTGACGCCCCTGCGAGCCGCACGCAGCCCACAGATAGGCGACGGGCGGCGGGCCGAGCCTTGCCTCCGCGAGCGTTGCGAGCCGCGCCGTCGCCGCATCCGTGATCGAGGTGATGATGCGCCCGATCTTGTGCGCCGAGGAGCCGGCATCCACGAGGCTGGCGAGAAGCTCCGGCACCCCCCTGACGATCCCCGCGATCCCCTCGGTATCCGCCTGCCGGTGAATTTGCCCGATCATGTAGATCGCCGAGCGCGACTGCGCCCTGACGAGGTTGGTATGCGTGAGGATGCCGACGAGCGCGCCATCCTCGGTGAGCGGCAGATGCGAGATGTTGCGCGTCATCATGGTGACGAGCGCGTCGAAGGCGAGCGCATCGGGAGCGAGCGTGACAGGGCCGGGCGTCATGATCTCGCCGACCGGCGTGCTCGACGAACGGCCCTCGGCGATCAGGCGGTCGCGCAGGTCGCCGTCGGTCAGCATGCCGGTGAGCCGACCCTCGCCGTCAAGCACGGGCAGGCAGGAAATGTCGTGCTGGCGCATCAACCGCGCGGCTTCCAGCGCGCTCGCGGCCATGCCGATGACGATGGGACCCGCCGTCATGAGGTCGCGCGCCGTCGTCGTCATCATGTCGGGCCCGCCGGCCGATACATGAGCGGCTGACAGCGCCGCGTCGCTCGCCACCGTAGAGGCAATCGCGGCCGGCTCGAAGCCCTCGCGGCCGACCGGAATGAAACGCGCTTGAAAGCCGGGATGCGCCGTCTCGAGCCGGTGCACGGCGGCAGCCGGAATACGTACGACGCGGCTCGGCTCGGTCGCGACTGCGAGGTAAGAGGCGCGGCCGCCCGCGAGCGCGGCACGGGCTGCGAACGTCTGGCCAGGGCGCACGCGGGCGAAGATCTTGCCCGTCGCCGAACGGATCTCGACGGCGCCCGCCAGCACGACGTGAACATGCTCGACGCGCCGGCCGAGTTCGATGGCGACCCCGCCTGCGGGAAGATCGATGCTCTGAGCTTCTGCGGCGACGAGCCCGCGGTCGCCGGCAGGCAGCGTATCGAACGGCACGACGGTAGCCAGCGCCGCTTCTGCGGCGCCCCGGTCACCGGTCTCGTGGCTCGTGGGCATCGGCGCCTCCAGCCCGCGCGGGCGAAATCAGCACCAACCTTTCGTGGGGGAGAATACCTCGGATCGAAGAAGTGTGCATGACGGGCCGATGAACAGCCGACCGGGCGGTGAGCCCATGCCGGGCGCAACTCCGCAGCCAGCGCTCACCCGCGCATGGAAGCGAGCAGCGACGGCAGCGTCAGCACGATGACACCGACGAGCCAGATGCCGATCGATGTCGGCGTGCTGCGGCCAGTGGCCCGCACGCGCTCGTAGATCGCCGCCGGAATGCCCGCGATCATCAGCGTGACGAGCGAGATGAAAATGGAGGTCAAATAGAGGAACACGAGCGGGCTCGCCAGCAGCGTGCCGGCGACGAACGGCTTCAACAGCAGCGCTACCGGATCGAACCACGGCGAGAAGTGCATGCCGTTGAGCAGGGAGAGCGCCGCAGTCGCCACCAGCATGGTGTCGGTCTGCATGAGCTCCTGGCGCTTGTCCATGTCGTCCATGGGCGATCCTTCGGCTGGCAAAGCGGGTGGCGGGCTAAACAAGGCGCATGCCGGCGGCGACCGCCGTCAGGAACCAGAACAGGCGCAGCGCCATCAGCCAGGCCATGGTGAAGACGACGACGAGGCCGTCGGGAACGATCATCGGCGTGATGGCGCGCACGAGCCCGACCACGGGGTCGGTGACGCTGCGGAACACCGTGACGATGACCGGCGTCTGCCCGCGGAAGAACAGCTCCAGCACGTAGCGCCCGATCAGCGTGTAGATCATCGCCGCCATCATGAGATTGGGGACGTGATACCACCAGTAGGTGACGAAACTCTCGTTGGCTGACACAGGCTCCCCCGACGATCTGCACCCGGCTGCGGCCGAGCCGCGCATATCGCAAATAAAGAGGGGCGGAGCAACGCTCCGCCCCTCCGTTTTCGCAGCAGGCTCCGGTACGCGGAGCCCGGCGCCAGCCTCAATGGCTGCCGACCATGCCGCTGTCTTTCTCTTCCATGATCAGCGCGCCGGCCGGACGGCGGACGCGATCGACCATGTCCTCGATCTCCTTCGATGGCCGCGGCGTCATCAGCGAGACGATGATGATCGTCAGGAAGCCGACTGGCAGCGCGAAGAGGGCCGAAGAGATGTTGTTGACGTCGAACCAGCCGACCTTGGACGCCATCGGATGCGACAGCGGCACGAAGCCGTCCATCGCATTCGGCGCCGCCATGGCCTTGGCGAGATCGACGAGCGGAGCACCCGTGACCGGATTGAGGTTCGAGGTCATGCCGAGGTAGGTCACGCCGAAGCCCGGGAAGTAGCGGGTCACGACGAGGTAGGTGAGGCACAGGCCGAAGCCGAGGATGACGCCCCAAATGGCGCCGTAGCTGTTGGCCCGTTTCCACCAGACGCCGAGCACCAGCGCCGGGAAGAGACCTGCGGCCGCCAGCGAGAACGCCCAGGCCACCATGGCCAAGATGTCCGCAGGTCTGGTCGAGGCGGTGTAGGCGGCCGCGACGGCCACCAGCAGCAGCAGGAGGCGCGAGACGATGAGCCGGCGAGCCGTCGGCGCCTTGGGGTCGATCATCTTGTAGTAGATGTCGTGCGACAGGGCGTTGGCGATGGCGAGCAGCAGACCATCGGCCGTCGACAGAGCGGCCGCGAGGCCACCGGCGGCGACGAGGCCGGCGATGACATACGGCAGGCCGGCGATTTCCGGCGTCGACAACACGATGGCGTCGGCGTTGATGCCGAGGTCCTGGTGACGCAGGACGCCCGGGTGGTTGGCGATGGCGCCGCAGTTGGCGACGATGTTCTGCACCGTGTCCGCGTTCTTGCCGCAGATGGTCACGAGACCGAGCTTGCCGTAGGTGAAGATCCACGCCGGCAATTCGGTCAGCGCCGTCTTGTTGGCGATGAGCGTGTACACCTCCAGCTTCGAGAACGCCGCGTAAGCCGGCGCCGTGAAGTACAGGAGGAAGATGAAGAACAGCGACCACGCCACCGACGAGCGGGCTTCACGCACGGACGGCGTCGTGAAGTAGCGCATCAGGACGTGCGGCAGCGAGGCCGTGCCGACCATGAGGCACAGGATCAGTGCGAAGAAGTTGAGCGGCGAGTAACTGGTGAATGGCGCCGTGTGCAACTTCAGCGTCGCCGGGGCGAGCCCGTCGGCGATCATCTTCTGCTCGAGTGCGGCGATATCGGCGAGCGCCGTGCCGTAGGTAAGCTGCGGCACAGGAATGCCGTACTTCTGTGTCGACAGGATGATCACCGGCGTCAGGTAGGCGACGATCAGCACGATGTACTGGGCGACCTGCGTCCAGGTCACGGCCTTCATGCCGCCGAGCATCGAGCACAACAGGATTCCGATGAGACCGACGTAGACGGCGACCGTGAAGTCCATGCCGAGGAAGCGCTGCGCGATGAGGCCCGTGCCGAAGATCTGCGCCGTCACGTACGTGAACGAGCAGGCGACGAGCACGATGACCGCGAGGAAGCGCGGGAAGTTGCCGCCGTAGCGGGCCGCGAAGAAGTCGGGCACCGTATAGGCGCCGAACTTGCGCAGGAACGGCGCGATCAGCACGGCGACGAGGACGTAGCCGCCGGTCCAGCCGAGCACGAAGGCGAGGCCATCGTAGCCGAGCAGGAACAGCGTTCCGGCCATGCCCACGAACGACGCCGCCGACATCCAGTCGGCACCCGTCGCCATGCCGTTGTAGAACGACGGCACGCTGCGACCGGCAACATAGTACTCGCCAGCTTGGGAGGTTCGCGAGATGATGCCGATGACGGCATAGACGGCGATCGTCAGGAAGACGAAGCCATAACCGATGTAGACGTTGGGAACCCCCATCTGCTCAGCAATCGCGAGCAGGCCGACGAACGTGAAAAAGCCGCCGGTGTAGAGGCCGTAGATGCGGCCCAGATTGTCGGTGAACGAGCCACCACCGGCTTTTGTTGCTTCAGCCATGTCTGCCTCCCTCACTCTTCGCCGAAGCCTTCGCTGCGATCAATCGAATCCTGAGCGGATGCGAAGATGAACAGCATGACCACGAATGCGACGAGCGACCCTTGCGCGGCCATGTAGAAACCGAGCGGGAAGCCGAGGAACTGAATTGCGTTGAGATCCTTCACGAAGAAATGGACCCCGAAGCTGAAGAAGATCCAGAGGAGCATCATCAGCCACATCAGGGAACTGGTCTTGGACCAGTGCCTTTCGACATTGCCTTGTGACATTGCGTTGATTTCCTTCCCCAACTCGATTGGAGCGATTTCCGGTTTCTTGTTCTTGGACGGGAACTTGTCTTCTTGGACTGAAACCTGTCGGACAGGCCGCCGACGCGAGCGCGCACCACCCCACGCGACGGCCATGAACCCGCAGCAGGAACCATAGGTTGGTGCTTGCCGATGGCCTACCGCAACTTTAGGCGTGCCCTATTGTTGTGGCGCGCCGGGAGCCACATGCCCTATACTTCGCAAGTGGTCCGGAGCCTGACCGTGCAACTCCGGAATTGCTGCAACGCAGCAACGAAAACTGACGAGAAAATCAGGCGTCGCCCGAAATGACCGCGTAAATGCTGCAATGCATCAGAGAAATTGCGGCAACGCGGCAAGAGTGGCTCGATGCGATGCCGACCTCGCTCCTGTCCATTGACCCTCGACAACGACGGGCCGACATGATGTGACCAAAGAGTGTCACACTGCTGTCTGTAAGCTTTCCGCCTGCGGAGCGGGCCTTGACAGACGCCGGCACGACAGACCCGAGCCCACACGGACTCGCACGCCCTCTCCGCGCGCGGAGGCCACACCATGACGCTCAGCGTTCTCGTCGTCGACGACGAGCCCAACATCGTCCTCTCTCTGGAATACCTGATGCGCCGCGCCGGCTATGCGGTCCGCTCGGTGAGCGATGGCGAAGCTGCCCTCAGGGCGATTGGCGAGGCGCCACCCGACCTCGTCCTCCTCGACGTCGACATCCCCAAGCGCGACGGCTTCGACGTCTGCGCGACCGTGCGCGCCAATCCCGCTTTCGACCGCGTGCGCATCCTGATGCTGACCGCCAAGGGACGCGAGGTCGAGAGGGAGAAGGGCCTGGCGCTCGGCGCCGATCGTTATCACACCAAGCCGTTTTCCACGAAGGAGCTCGTCGCGACTGTGCGTGACATGATCGGTGATCCCCATGCCCCGCCCGCGGGTACGTGACCGGCGGAGCCGCGCCCCATGTCCGTGAAGCCCGACCGCCTCAGTCTGCGCACCAAGGTCGCCCTCGTTTTCGTCGCCATCGGCGTGGCGATCCCCCTGGCCGTCGGCGCCGCCCTGACGGCGGCGGCTCAGCGCATCGCCGTGGACGGCGAGATCGGCAGTGCCCTCGTCCTCTTCGGGGGCCTTGCGTGCATCGCCCTCCTGGGCCTGCTCGCCGGCCTGTGGATAGAGGTCGACGAGCACGTCGCCAAGCCGATCCTCGCACTCGCACGCGATGCCCAGACGGTTCTGCACGCCAAGGCCGAGCATCGCCTCAAGGCCGACGCGGCCCCCCACCTCGGCCCCCTCGGCCCGACGATGCACGAGCTGACCAGCGCACTCGTCGCCGCGCGCGGAGCGATCGACGAGCGCATCGAGGCCGCCGTGCGCGATCAGGAGGCGCAGCGACTGCGGCTGGAGGCGAT
Organism: Hyphomicrobiaceae bacterium; assembly: GCA_033764645.1. Lineage (GTDB taxonomy): Bacteria > Pseudomonadota > Alphaproteobacteria > Rhizobiales > Hyphomicrobiaceae > Filomicrobium. The sequence continues at coordinate 31,729 of JANRIT010000048.1, read as the reverse complement.
CCTACGCGACCTCGTCGAAGGCGTCATCATCTGCACGCTCGACCACAAGCTCCTGCTCTACAATCATCAGGCGCTGACGGCGCTGCATGCAGCGGGCAGCGTCGGGCTCGGCCGCTCGCTGTTCGAGGCTGTCATCCGGGCCCCGTTCGCAACGACGCTGGAGCGCCTGATGAACCGCCTTGCCGCCGGCCGCCACCTCGAGCATCCCGACCGCCTGATGGCCCCCATCGTCTTCGCCACGGTCGACGGCCAGACGATCCTCGAGGGCAAGCTGAGCCTCGTCCTCGACGGCGCCGGCGCGACCGCCTCCGGCTATGTCGTCACCTTTTCCGAGGCGACGCGCCGGCTCGCCGCTCTGAGCCGGGCCGACCGCATCGTGCGCGACGGCGTCGAGGGCCTGCGCCGTCCGGTGGCGAACCTGCGCGCAGCCATCGATGTCGCCGCCGACCAACCCGCCGACGCTGCTGCCAGACACGCCACCGATACCGAGGCACGCGCCCGCTTCCTGGCCATCGCCGCCAGCGAGGTCGAGACCCTGTCGGAGCGTTTGCAGCAGTTCGACGAGGCCTACCGCGCGACGGTCGCGGCGAGCTGGCCGACGAGCGACGTGCGCTCCGACAGCCTGTTGAGCTGCCTGACGCGGCGGTTCCGCGAAAGTCCTGAAGGTCCACGCTGCGATCTGGCCGGCGAACCGCACTGGCTCAATTGCGATGCCACCTCGATCATCGAGCTGATGGATGACCTGACCCGCCGCGTTGCCGCCGAAACCGGCGCCAAGGCCTTCTCGGTCCGCGCCGAGCCATCCGGCGGCCGCATCGCACTCGACATCGTCTGGAGGGGCGATCCCGTGGCGAGCCACCGGCTCGATCAGTGGCTCTCCGAGCGGCTCGCAGCCAGCATCGGCGGCATGACTGGTCGCGAGGTGCTCGAGCACCACAAGTCTGCGGCCTGGTCGGATCGCCTGCCCGGCGGGGATCGCGCATCGAGCGAGCCGGAGTCCCGCATCCGCATGCCGCTGCCGGCGCCGGTCGCTCCCCATACGACGAGCCTCGACGGCGCCCCGCCCATCAGGCTCGAGTTCTACGATTTCGACCTGCTGAAGCGGCCGGGCGATACGGGCGACCTGATGCACCGCCGCCTGCGCGACCTCAGCTACGTCGTGTTCGATACCGAGACCACCGGCCTCGAGCCGAGCAAGGGCGACGAGATCGTCTCGCTCGCCGGCGTCCGCATCGTCAATTCCCGCGTGCTTACAGGCGAGACGTTTACCGCCCTCGTCGATCCGGGCCGGCGCATCCCTCCCCGGGCGACGATGGTGCACCGCATCACCGATGCGATGGTGCAGGGCAAGCCGCCCTTATCCGCCGTTTTGCGCCGCTTCCGCGAGTTCGTCGGCGACAGCGTGCTCGTCGCCCACAACGCCGCCTTCGACCTGCGCTTCATCGAGCTGAAGGAGGCCCAGACCGGCATAAGGCTCGACCGGCCGGTGCTCGACACGGTTCTGTTGTCGGCCCTCGTGCACGACCACACCGACCAGCACACGCTCGACGCCGTCGCCGAGCGATTCGCCGTGGAGATCCCCCCTGATGCACGCCATACGGCGCTCGGCGACAGCCTCGTGACGGCCGGCGTGTTCGTGCGGCTCTTAGACCTCCTGGAGGCAGGCGGCATAGCAACGCTCGGCGACGCTCTGAGTGCGTCCGAGCGCCTTGTTGCCATCCGCCGCAGTCAGGCGCGCTATTGATGAGAGCTTCGGCCCGCCCAACCGGCCCGTATCTGTGGTCCCGCTCCGGCGCACGGACTGCAAAGCGGCACGGTGAGCGCACAGTGAGCGAGCCAGACGCATGAACGAGCCCGGCAGCCGGTCCCGCACACGAACGATCATTCTCGCACTGGGCGCGCTGATCGCACTCAACGAGCCGCTGCTCGGCCTGTTCACCGCGCCTCCGGCGCCGGCCTCGTTCGGCTTGCCCCCGCTCTATCTCTACGTGTTCGCCGTCTGGGCGGCCGTTATCCTGCTGCAAGCCGCCATCGTCGCCTCCGCCGACGCTGCGCCTCGCCCGCCCGAAATCGAACCGCCCGAGGAGCGATGATGTCCGGCACCCTCGTGGCGGTGACCGCGCTCATCTATCTGCTCGGCCTTTTCGCCATCGCCTTCTATGCCGACCGGCCGGGCGCGCGCCGCCATCGCTTCGCCGCCTCCCCTGTCGTCTACTCACTGTCGATTGCGGTCTACTGCACGAGCTGGACCTTCTTCGGCAGCGTCGGACGCGCCGCGGAGACCGGCTTGGGCTTCCTGCCGATCTATGTCGGCCCGACGATCGTCTTCGTCCTCGGCTTTGTCGTGCTGCGCAAGATCCTGGCCGTCTGCAAGGCCCAGCGCATCACCTCGATCGCCGACTTCATCGCCTCGCGCTACGGCAAGTCGCAGGCCCTCGCAGCCCTCGTCGTGCTCGTCGCCGTGACGGGCACGATCCCCTACATCGCCCTCCAGTTGAAGGCCGTCGGCACGAGCCTGCACGTGCTGCTCGACGGCTCGGACGACGCCGTCGCCCGTGCCGTCGTCTCCGGCGGCGTCGACAGCGCGGCCATCGTCGCTGCCGTGCTCGGCGTCTTCGCCATCCTGTTCGGCACGCGCCAGTTGGACGCCACCGAGCACCACGCCGGCATGGTCGTCGCCATCGCCTTCGAGTCCGTCGTCAAGCTCTTGGCCTTCGCCGCCGTCGGCCTCTACGTCACCTATGGGCTGTTCGACGGCTTCGCCGACATCTTCGCCCGCGCCGCCGCGAATCCCGATCTCGCCCGCCTGATGACGATGGAGAAGGCGGGTCCGAGCTGGATCACCCTCACGTTGCTGTCGATGGCCGCCGCCCTGTGCCTGCCGCGCCAGTTCCACGTCACCATGGTCGAGAACACCGACGAGCGCCACCTGGCGAGCGCCACCTGGATGTTCCCGGCCTACCTCTTTCTCATCAACATCTTCGTGCTGCCGATCGCCTTTGCCGGGCTCCTCCTGTTCCCCGGCGACGGCGTCGACGCGGACACCTTCGTGCTGGCTCTGCCGCTGCACGGCGAGGCGCCGCTGGTGGCGCTGTTGGGCTTCGTCGGCGGCCTGTCGGCGGCGACCGCCATGGTCATCGTCGCCTCCGTCGCCCTGTCGATCATGGTCTCCAACGACCTCATCATGCCGGCACTGCTGCGCTACGCCGGCGGCTATCTCGCCGGACAGCGCGATCTGTCCGCCCTTCTTCTCGGCATCAGGCGTGGTGCGATCCTCGCCGTCATCGCCTTGGGCTATCTCTATCTGAGCGTCATCGGCGATACCTACGCTCTCGTCTCGATCGGCCTCGTCTCGTTCTGTGCCGCAGCCCAACTCGCCCCGGCCCTGCTGCTCGGCCTCTACTGGCGCGGTGGCACCGGCCGGGCCGCCACCGCCGCGGTGGCCGTCGGCTTCGCCATCTGGGCCTACACGCTATTCCTGCCGTCCTTCGCCCGGTCCGGTTTTCTGCCTGAAAGCTTCATCGTCGATGGGCCCTTCGGCATCGCGAGCCTGCGCCCCTACGCGCTGTTCGGGCTCGACGGGCTCGACACCATCACGCACGCCCTGTTCTGGAGCATGCTCGGCAACGTGGGCACGCTTCTGATCTGGTCGAGCTTCGCCAGCCAGTCGCTCATCGAGCGCACACAGGCGACCTTGTTCGTCGAGATCTTCCGCCAGCAGCCCGTCGAGCGTCCGGCCGGCGCTTGGCGCGGCGGCGCCCGCGTCGCCGACCTCAGGGCGCTCGCCGAACGCTTCGTTGGGCGCGAGCGCGCCGCGCAGGCGTTCGCCGCCTACGCCGAGCGGCGCGGGCTGGCGCTCGGCGCCATCGAGGTCGGCGACAACACCATGATCCAGATGGTCGAGCGGCTGATTGCGGGCGCCATCGGTGCGGCCTCCGCCCGCGTCGCCATCGCCTACACCGTCAAGGGTGAAACGGTCGGCCTCGACGAGGTCATGCAGGTGCTCGACGAGACGACCCACGTTCTGGAGTACAGCCGCGAGCTCGAGCAGAAGTCGCGCGCCCTCGAACTCGCCACCGCCGAGCTGAAAGCGGCCAACACGCGCCTGGAAGCCCTCGACCGCATGAAGGACGAGTTCATGTCGACCGTGAGCCACGAGTTGCGCACCCCGCTGACCTCGATCCGCTCGTTCTCGGAGATCCTGCGCGAGGACGCCGTCATGCCGCTCGACCAGCGCCAGCGCTTCCTCGACATCATCGTGAGCGAGAGCGAGCGCCTGACGCGGCTCGTCAACCAGGTGCTCGATCTCTCCAAGATCGAGGCCGGCCGCATGGACTGGCACATCGGCCCCGTCGACATGAAGGCGATCGTCCAGGAGGCGGCAACCACCCTCCAGCCGATCCTCGAGCGTGACGGCACCGCCCTCGGCGTCACCGTCGCGGATGGCCTCGCCGTGGCACGCGGCGATCACGACCGCCTCGTGCAGGTGGTCCTCAACCTCTTGTCGAACGCCGCCAAGTTCGTGCCGAAGCCCGCGGGCGCGATCGCGGTCACGGTGAGTTCCGGCAGACACGACGTGCTGGTCGTCATCGCCGACAACGGACCGGGCTTGCCGCCCGAGGAGAGTGAGGCGATCTTCGAGCGCTTCCATCAGGTACGGTCGGCCGACCCGGGCAATCCAGGCGGCACCGGCCTCGGCCTCACCATTTCGAAGCGCATCGTCGAGCACCTCGGCGGACGCATCTGGGTCGAGCGCACCGGCCCCACCGGCAGCGAGTTCCGCTTCACGGTGCCGGCGGCGACGTGACCGTCCAAAAGCGAACGGCCCCCATCGTCCGAGACGATGGGGGCTCTACGTGGGGACCGAGGCTCGCACCGCTCGGCGCCGGCGCCTCAGCCCGAATATCCGTTGTCGGCGTTCTTCTTCCACTCTTCGCCCGCCGCGCGCGGATCGTTGGCGACCTTGTCGGTCGGCAACGCCCGCCACTTGGCGACGAGCGCCTCGGCGCTGGCGATGTCGACGACGGACATCTCGCCCTTTAGGGCGTCCCGGCGCCGCACGGCCTCCTTGTCGCCAGCCTTGCCGGCGAGCGCGTAGTTGACGAACGCCTGAACCTTGTCCTTCTCGACGCCGAGCCCGTTGTCGTAGAGCACGGCGAGATTGAACTGGCTGTCGGCGAGCCCGCGGTCGGCAGCCGCCTTGAACCACTTCGCCGCCAGCCCATAGTTCGGACTGCCCGCGCCATTGCCGGCACTGAGCACGGCGAGATTGTGCATGGCCTTGACGTTGCCGGCCTCGGCAGCCTGCGTGTACCAGCTCCGCGCCTTGGCGAAGTCCTTGGCGACGCCGAGGCCCCGCTCATGGAAGGTGCCGAGGCGGTACTGCGCCTGCGCGAAGCCCTGCCCGGCCGCCTTCTCGTACCAGCCGATCGCGCTCTTGAAGTCCTGCGCTGTGCCTTTGCCCTCGGCAAGGCGCGCGCCGACCTCGAACTGCGCCGAAGGATCCCCTTTGGCAGCGGCGAGGCGCAGCGACAGCGGACCCACGCTCGCGGGCGGAAGCTCGAGCGAGTTGGCCGGCCCGAACGCTGCGACGGCCTGCGGCTGGCTCTGCGTCACGCCATTGACCGTCGTCGAGCCGGCCCCCGTGCCGTATTCCGGCAGCAGCGAAGCGGGCGTCGCATAGGCCGCCGCGGCGCCGAGATCGGAGGACGCCTCCGCCATGGCGAGCCGCTGGCGCACCCGTTCCAGTTCGCTGACCGAGACCGGCTGATCGCCGCCGACGATCGCGACGCCGCTCGGCAGATCGGCGACCCGCCGCTCCCCCTCGCCCGCCGGCTCGTCGTAGGGATAGGAGTGCTCGAGCACGTCGCTGCGATCACCGGGCGCCGGCGCGGCCCCCGCGGGCTCCGCCTGCGATCCCAGCGGCTGCTCGATGCCGGCGGCCGGAGCCGGCACGGCCGTCCGTGCCTTGCCGCGCAGCATCATCAGCGCTCCGGCCGTCGCGAACAGGATGATGACGGCGCCGATCAGGACCTTGCGGCGCGCTCCCCCCATCATGCTGCCCTTGCCGCGGGCAGCCCCACCCGGCGCCTCGTTGATCGGAACGCGCTTGCCTGCGGCAGCGGCCGTCCCCGCACCGGGGCGCAACGCGGCGAGCGGATCGCTGCCCGCGCTCTCGGCTGCCGCGGCTGCGGACTTGCCCTTGAGCGACTTCAGTGCGGCCGCCTTGATATCGGCGAGGCCGGGCAGGCTCAGTTGGGGAAGCGCGACGCGCGCCGTCTTCTCCGCGCCGACACCCTTGCCAGCGGGCTTGGCCGAGGCCTGGGCCTCGCTCACTTTCAGTTTCGCCCGCTGCGCATCGGCAATGAACTCCGCCCTGAGCCGGTCGATGGCCGACTGCGCGACGCCTGCCGCGTCGCCGGCCGCAAGCACCGTTTCACTTGTCGCCGGATAGCTCGCAGTGGAGCGGTCGGCGAGTTGGCCCGCCATGCCGTAGGCCGGCGCGTCGCGATAGGTTTCCGCTTCGGCGAGACCGGGCACGTGCCCCCCTGGCGCCTGACCCTTCAGGTCGACGGGCGGCAGCGCGGGTGGCTCCTCGACGGCCTGCGCGTGCCTGACCGGCGCGTGGCGGGCGAGCGGATGCTCATCGTCGTCGTCTCCAGCGTCAGCCTCGGCGAAATGCGTCGTCGGAGCGGACGGCGCATAGCCCGGCAGCACGGCTGCGGCTGCCTCGTCGATGGCATCGGTCACAGTGTCACCACCGGCGAACGAGCCAGCTTCGAGCTGCTCCAGCCTGTCGAGCACCGACAGCATGGCGTGCTGCATGGTCTCGAGCATGGCGACCGTCGTTTCGTCGCTCGTGCGCCGCTCGGCCATGAAGGCTTCGACCGACTGGCGCAAGTCCGCGATCGAGGTGGCATCCGCGGCCAGTCCGCTGTCGGCGAACTGCGCGAGAGCGGCCTCGGCTGCAGCCCGTGCCACGGCTTCGACGTCGGCTGCCTGATGAACGCCGCTCGCAGACAGCACGCGATCGTCGGTGAGCCGGTCCATCAGCGTTTCGATCTGCGCTTCCACCCCGTCGAGGCGGGCAAGGCGCGCTTCCGTCTCGCCGACGTGCGCGAGCATCGCGGCGATCTGCTCCTCGGCCTGCCGGATACCGTCGAGATCGGCCCGTGTCGCGACCTGGGCGAGGGTCGAGCCGAGCCGCGTCTCGAACTGGCCGAAGCGGTCGGCGAGCTCGACCAGTACGCTCTCGTCGCCGCGCTGCGCGAGCGACTGCTCGATCGCTGCGGCGATTTCCGCGAAGCGCTCTTCGAGCCACTGACGCTCCTCGTCGGCGAGGCGGGTCGCAGACGATCCGGTCGTGTCGTGGCGATGGGCAAAGAGCGCCGCGCTCGACACGCCATCACGCGCCACGCGCGCCGTGTCGTGGATCGGGCCGGCGAGCACGGCCGGCAACTCGGCTTCGTAGAGTTGCGTCAGGGCTTCGGCGGACTGCCGGTCCCAGGGCTCGTCGATATCGCCCGGCAGGCTTGCGAAGCTCTCGGTCGTACCGCCAGCGATGGTGGCCGGCGCCGGGACGGGCTCTGAGCGGTCGGAAGACGTGCTGCCGGGAGGGGCGGACGTTTCGGCGGCGGCAGGTGCGCGCGCCGGCGTCGCCTCGGCGGCGGTGGGCGCGGGTTCACTGGCGAGGCGCACGTCAGCGCCGTCAGCGCTGCTGCCGCCCTCGGCGATGCGTTCGGCGAGCAGCGCGATGCCGTCCTGAATGCGCTCGAAGGCCGCCGCATAGGCCGCCGGGATCTTGCTCTTCGTCGATTGCGCGGCAGTCCCTATCGCCTCGAGCCGTCCCGCGAGCACTTCCAGGACCTGGCTGTGGCGACGGTCGGCGTCGGCGATCTGAGCGGCGATGAGATTGAGGATGCCCTTGAGATCATCCTCGATGCGCGGAACTTGCGCGGTCGCCGCCTCGTTTCCTGCCGCATCGAATGCGTCTGTGTCGAACCCGCCGTCGTAGCGGCGAGCCGTGTTGTCTTCGAGATTGGACATGTTGATCCCCCGTCCTCAGCTTCGCGCGCACGAAAGCGGCGTGCCGGCGGCTTCCTGCGAAGGAGGATCGGGGCGGGTTCCAGTCACCGCGTGGCGATCGCGCCGGGCACAACGCTGGGTCCAGACGCCAGGAACGAATTGGAACCGCACGGGTGGAGACTCGCAACTTGCGGTAAATGTTCGGTTAAGCGCTGTATCGACCTGGTCCGGCATCGTGACCGCCCGGTTCCGCAGCGCTCCAGCCCGTCCCGCCAACTTGAAAGCGCCGCCTTTTGCCCCGATTTCATCTGCGTCAGGACGAAGGAGAAGCTGGCCATGTCGCGCTATCCCGCCACCCGTGTTGCGGCCGCAACCGCCGCGCTGCTGTGCACCGCCGGCCTCGCCATCGGCATCGCCACGGCCGCCGGCCCCGAGGTCGCGCCGAGCCCGCCGGGAGCTGCCGGTCGCTACACGATGTCTCCGGTGGAGGGCGGCTTCCTGCGCCTCGACACCGTCACGGGTGCCGTCTCCATGTGCGCGAAGTCAGGCTCCGGCTGGGCCTGCGAGCCACTCCCCGACAATGCCCGCCAGATGACCGACGAGGTCGACCGCCTGAAGTCCGAGAACGACAAGCTGAAGGACGACTTGCGCCGCATGGAGGACGAGTTCGTCGGCGCCGCGCCGAAGGATGGGCTGCCCGGACCCAGGGGCGTGCCGAACGTGCAATTGCCGAGCGAGAAGGACGTCGACCAGGCCGTCGACTACCTCGAGGGGCTGATCCGCAAGTTCCGCGAACGCTTCGAGAACTTCGGCGACAAGACCGATCCCAACCGCCCTCCGCACGGCGGACCCGCGCTGCCCGACGAGCGCGCTCCGGGCGCACCCGTGCCGCGCACCTCGACCCCACTGTGAGGCTCGGGCAGGGCTGCGCCGAGCGGGCTGCGCGCACAGCTCAGCTATCGGGCCACTTCCGAAGTCGGAACGCCCTCAGGACGCCATGCGGTCGGCAAAGGCGCGCGTCGCCGCGATCAGTTCGCGGGCGATCCCGGGCTCGGTCATGGCATGACCGGCATCGCTGACGATCTTGAGTTGTGAGCCCGGCCACGCTGCGGCGAGTTCCCAGGCGTTACGCACCGGCGTGACGACATCGTAGCGCCCGTGCACGATGATGCCGGGAATGCCATCGAGCTTGTAGGCCTTGGCGAGCAGTTCGCCGTCCGCAGCGAAAAAGCCGCGATTGACGAAATAATGAGCCTCGATGCGCGCGAAGGCGAGGATCGACGGCGAGGCCGGGATGAGCCGCAGTCGCTGGGTATCCTCGACGATGCTGACGGTCGAGGCCTCCCACAGGCTCCACGAGCGTGCCGCCTCCAGTTGCGCCGCCTGATCGGGCACCGTGAGGCGTCGATAGTAGGCGGCGATGACGTCGCCCCGCTCGGCTTGCGGTATCGGCTTGACGAAGGCGGCATAAGCCTCCGGGAACAGCCAGTTGCAGCCCGACTGATAGAACCAGTCGAGCTCGGCGCGGCGAACGAGGAAGACGCCGCGCAACACGAGGCTCGTCACCCGTTCGGGGTGGGTTTCGGCATAGGCCAGCGCCAGCGCCGATCCCCACGAGCCCCCGAACAATTGCCAGCGCTCGATGCCGAGATGGCGCCGGATGCGCTCGATATCCTCGACGAGGTGCCAGGTGGTGTTGTTGGCGAGCGAGGCGAATGGCCCCGAGCGCCCGCATCCGCGCTGATCGAACAGGATGATGCGATAGCGAGCTGGATCGTGGAACCGCCGCATCGTCGGATTGGAGCCCGCACCTGGTCCGCCGTGCAGAAGGAGGGCGGGCTGGCCGTTGGGATTGCCGCTCTGCTCGACATAGAGGTGATGCCCGTCGCCGACATCGAGCCGAAACGTGTCGAAGGGTTCGATGGACGGGAATAGCTCTGCTGTCTCGCCCAAGTTGAGCCCGCCTGTTGTCCCGGTCGCGCCGCGGCGACCTCTTCTGCGAGCGATAGTGCCCCCACTCCCGCGAGGCAAGTTTATCCGGTCGCGACCCTCACGCGCCCGCCTTGCGCTCTTTCTGTTTCATCAGGCGCATCTCGCGATCGTAGAGGATTTCACCGCCCGGCACGCGGATGTCGCGGACGAGCTCCAGTTGATGCCTTGACGGCGCCAGCGTCGTCTTGCTGACGACGACGAGCGCCAGCACGGCGCACGGCATGCCGACGACGCCTGCGAGCGCGCTCGACAGGCCGATGAGACCTGCTTCCGCCGCGATGATGACGAGGATCGACACGGCAAACCCCACGACGAGCGCGGCGAAGGCGCCGTACACGTTGACGCGCTTCCACCACACGCTGGCGACGAGTACCGGAAACCCGCACGCCGACGTGATGGCGAGCGCCCACAGGACGAGCTTGATCGGATCGCTCGACCCGACCACGGCCAACAGACCGCCGAACAGGGCGACCGCCGCGATCATGACGCGCGCGCTGGCGAGCCTCAGGTGCCCATGCTGCGGCCGCCAGGTCAGCCCGTTCAGGATATCCTCGGCGACGAGATTGCCGATGCTGAGCGCGGTAGCCGACGCCGCCGCGAAGGCCGCCGCGACGATGCCGGTGGCAGCCAGATAGACGAACACGGAGGGCAATCCGGCCGCCAGGGGCAGCGCCAGCACGACCTCGTCGCGCGACAGCGCGACATTGTTGATGGCGATCCGCGTGCCGCGCGTGGCGACCTCCGCGAAGCCCTGCGCACCCATTTCGGCAAGCCACGCCGGCGGCGCTGCGATCGACGCTCCGGCCACCTGACCGAGGTAGCTGCGCATGAACACCGCTATGGTGGCGCACGTCAGCATGGCAAGCCCGAAGAAGAACGTCGCCCAGCCGAGCGACTTGCGCGCCTCGTAAACGCCGGGAGCCGTCGCCAACCGCGGCAGCAGCCACGGCGCGGCCGCGACACCCGCCATGGTCGTCAGCGTCAAGAGAACGTAGGCGACCGGCCCGACCGTGCCGAATGGCTCGGCAAAACGCTTGACGACGGGGCTGAGACCAGCGCCGGGCAGTGCCAGTTCCCAGTCGCCGGCCAGCACGATCGGCAGGCCCTGCACGCCCTCGAGGTTGCCGACCGCCCGCAGCATCGGCCCGTGCGAGAGAATGGGCAGCGGCAGATAGCCGGCAAGGATCGCCGCGATGGTCACCGGCACAGTCAGCGCCAGCAGCGCCGCCATGGCCGCCGCCGCGTTGGTCCACGACAGCGCTCGCATGCCACCGGCGCCGAGCGCCGCGACCACGGCGAGCACGAGCCCGCAGGCGGCGACCGCCGGCGACACGCCGGTAAGCCAGGCCGCCATGCGCGCACCGATGCCGATCTCGGCTGCCAGCACCAGCAGTGTCGGGATGGCGAAAAGGGCAGCGGCGACGATCCTGACGAGCCTGCTGTCGAAGCGGCGGCCGAGGTAGGTCGGCAGCGTGTAGGCGCCGAACTTGCGCAGGAAGGGTGCCAGCAGCAGCGCCGTGATGACGAAGCCGGCAAGCCCGCCGCTGACGATCCAGACCGCGTCGATGCCGACGAGGAAGAGGAGGCCGGTGACCGCCGTGAGGCCCGTGGCTCCGAGGCCCGAGATGGCCAGCCCAAGTCCGCAGTAAACGGCCGGCACCCGCCGTCCGGCCGCGAAGAACTCGAGCGGCTCGCGGGTGAAGCTCATCAGGCCGATGCCGACGAACAGCCCGAGCGGCCCGACCAGCATGGCAACCCGCACGATCTCGTCGGCCGTGCCGAGCTGCTCCAGCATCATGAGCATCAGCACGAGCGCAGCAAACAGGCTGGCGAAGATGCCGAAATAGGCCCCGAGCCGGGGGTTGATGAGGCGCGTGCGCGACTGGAAGCTCATGCCGACACCTGGCCCGCCTGTCTCAAACCGGTACGTTTCACCACGCCACCGCTGCCGACCAGCAGCGGTATCGTCGCGCGGCGCTCAGAAGTCCAGGTCTTCAACTGTCCTCGTGCGCGCCGTGCCAGTGGTCGATGGCGTGCTGCCGGTTGACGAAGCTCGCCACGGTCACGAGCGCGATCAGGAACAGGCCGTGCGCGATCAGGAAATAGCCGAGCGGAAAGCCGAGGAACTTGTTGTGATTGAGCGGCTCTGCGTAGAGCGGCAGAATGACGAGAACGACGAGGAAGGGCACGAGGCTCGCGATCATCTGCAGTTTGGTGCTCTGCCAGTACGGCTTGCGTTCCTTGCGCTCGATCATCTTGCCCCCTCTTGATCCCTCTCGCGCCTGACCGACGCTCGTGCCCGCCCCCTGCGCCGTGGCGTCTTGGCCGTGCCCGACGCACCGGCGGCCATGGGCGGCGTTTTGCCGTCCGACACCATATTGCCGGAAGGCTGGCGCCGGAACTTGCAACATTGTGTCCCTTGCTGCTTAAGTCGAAGGGTGTGTCGGTTGTAAGACCGAACGGCAGCGACAGCCGCAAAGACACGCCCCGCATTCCGGCCTGTGGTGACGGTTCCACCGTGGGCGACGGCACCGCGGCGGCAAGGGAGACGCCGATGCCCGCCCATCGCATCATGATCGTGGATGATCATCCGCTGTTCCGCGGCGCACTGCGGCAGTCGCTCACCTCCGCCTTCGACGCCTGTATCGAGGAGGCAGATTCGCTCGATGTGCTGAGCGAGAAGCTCGCCGCGCTGGAGAGCGTCGATCTCATCGTGCTCGATCTGTCGATGCCGGGCGTCCAGGGCTTCTCAGGGCTTCTGTTCCTGCGCGCACAGTATCCCGAGGTTCCCGTCGTCGTCTGCTCGGCCAACGACGACGTCGCCGTCATCCGCCGCTGCATCGAGTTCGGAGCCGCCGGCTACGTGCCGAAATCCCAGCCCGTCGAGCGCATACGCGAGGCTGTGACGACGGTGCTCTCTGGCGGCGTCTGGACCCCGCCCGACCTCAACCTGACCGGCGAGCCCGACCGCGAGACGGAGGCACTCGTCGGACGGCTGGCCACCCTGACGCCACAGCAGGTCCGCGTGCTGATGATGCTCGGCGAAGGGCTGCTCAACAAGCAGATCGCCTACAAGCTGTCGGTCTCGGAAGCGACCATCAAGGCCCACGTCAGCGCCATCCTGCAGAAGCTCGGCGTCGACAGCCGTACGCAGGCGGTGATCGCCATCAACAAAATCGACGGCGGCGCCTGGGAGAAGCTCGCCGGCTGATCGGGCCTGGCTGAAAGTCCCGGCCCGCCGACCGCCACACGGGCTCGCTGAGGTGTTGAGCCGACGGTCCACTCCGCCAGCAGTTCGAGATCGAGCGCCTATTCCGCCGCCACCCGGCGTGCCATCAGCATCTGCGTCATCAGCGCGCGCAATTGCGCTGCCTTGAGCGGCTTGCGCAACAGTCCGATGCCCGCCTCACGGATGGCCCGCTCGACGAGCGGGGTGTGATCGGCGGTGATGATGATGGCAGGCACCTCGCCCCCCACGGCGGCGCGGATGGCGGCAATGGCATCGAGCCCGGTGCCCAGGTCCAGATGGTAGTCGGCGAGCACGATGTCTGGCGGCGCGCCGGCCGCGAGTGCCGCCTCGACGGCCGCCGATGTGCTGGCCGCAACCGTCATGCGGCAGCCCCAGCCGCCGACGAGCGCCTCCATGCCGGCGAGGATGGCCGGCTCGTTGTCGAGGCAGAGCACCCGGCAGCCCGCAAGCCGGCCGAGAATGGCTGCTGGTTCCGGGGCCGCCTCGACGATGCGTCCCGAGCGCGTGCGCGGCACGGTGACCCGGAACAGCGAGCCGCTGCCTGCCGCCGAGCGCAGCTCCAGACTGTGGTCGAGCAGCCGGCAGATGCGGTCGACGATCGACAGTCCCAGTCCGAGGCCGCGCACGCTGCTGCCGGCCCCTTCGAGCCGCTGGAATTCGCGGAAAATGAGGGCGTGCTTGTCCTCCGGGATGCCCGGTCCGCTGTCGAAGACGTCGATGGCAACCGCCTCCCCGCGCCGGCGCACGCCGAGCACGACGCCGCCGGAGCGCGTGTACTTGATGGCATTCGACACGAGGTTCTGCAGCACGCGGCGGAGCAGTTTTCGGTCCGAGCGCACCCAGACGCTGGTCGCCACGACCCTGAGCTCAAGGCCCTTCTCGCGCGCGACCGGCTCGAACTCGAGTTCGAGTTGCGTGAAGAGTTGCTGCAGCGGGAAGGCCGAGATGTCGCTCTCCATGCGCCCGGCATCCATGCGCGAGATGTCGATCAGCACGGAGAAGATTTCCTCGACCGCGACCAGCGCCGCATCGACGTTGCGCGCGAGCCCCGCGCTGTCACGGTCGAGCGGCCGCTCGTTGAGGCTCGTCGCGTAGAGCCGCGCGGCGTTGAGCGGCTGCAGGATGTCGTGGCTGGCCGCCGCCAGGAACCGCGTCTTGTCGAGATTGGCGTGATCGGCCTTCGATTTGGCGAGCGCGAGCGCGGAGTTGACCTCCATCAGTTCGGCCGTCCGCTCGCGCACGCGCCGCTCCAGCGTCTCATTGGCGCGCGCCAACGCATTGGCCGCCGACACCCGCTCGGTAATGTCCGAATAGGTCGTCACGATGCCGCCCTGCGGCATGGCGCTGGTGCGGATCTCGAGGATGCGCTGCGAGGCGGCCAGCGTCTCCTGGTAGGTCGCCTTCGTGACGGCGAGCCGCATCAGCCGGCTGGCGACCTGCTCCTCCACATCACCCGGCCCGAAGTCACCCCTCTCGGCCGCGACCCTCAGGATGCGGTCGAGCGGCACCCCGACACGCACCATCTCTGCCGGCAGGTCGAGGAGTTCACGGAACTCGCGGTTCCAGCAGATGAGGCGCATGTCCTTGTCGAACACGCTGAGCCCGTGCCGCACCTGATCGAGCGCCGACTGCAACAGGTCGCGGTTGTACTGCAGCGCCTCGGAGGCATCGTCGAGCAGTTGCAGTGCGCGCTGGCCGGAGACGTTGCCGCGCCGCAGCAGGAGAGCGAGCACCAGCCGCGCCGACGCGGCGCCGATGGAGCTTGCCAGCACATGCTCGGCGAAGCGCACGATGTGCAGATCGGCCTCCGCGCCGTCGTCGAGCCGGCTGCCGCGCGTCGTGGCGTACTGCTGGAACGAGCGCTCCGTGCGCTCCGCGCCGAGATAGCGCGCGACCGTCGCCTTCAGTTCACCGACCCGGATCGACGAGCGCCACAGCCGGCCAGAGGTAGCGGGCCGCGGCAAACCCGGTTCGCCCGGCACGAAGATGCGCGCCTGCAAGCGCTCGACCTGATGCGGAGCCCTGAGCAGTGAGACGGCGACGTAGGCGATGACGTTGGCCCCGACGCTCCACACCACGCCGTGCGTCAGCGGCTCGAAATGCATGAAGAAGAGCGCCTCGGGCTTCAGCATGGCAAGCCCGAACGGCCCTTCGCTGACGATCGACGCATCGATGAGGCCGGCCTTGGCCACCCATGGCAGAAGCAGCGTGTAGGCCCATAGCGCGAAGCCGACCGCGATGCCGGCAATCGCGCCCGACGCCGTCCCGTTGCGCCACAACAGGCCGAGGAAGAAGGCCGGCGCCAGCTGCGCGATCGCCGCGAACGAGATGAGGCCGATGCGGGCGAGCACCTGCGCGTCGCCCAGCGAGACGAACACGAGATAGGCGAGCAGCATCACCGCGAGGATGGCAACGCGCCGGACGGCGAGCACGACCCTGCTCATGTCCTCGCTCGCCGAGCGCCCGGTCCGGTTGCGAATGAGCGCGGGGATGACGACCCCGTTGGAAACCATGATGGCGAGCGCGATCGATTCGACGATGACCATGGCGGTCGCCGCCGACAGCCCGCCGATGAAAGTGAACAGCGCAAGCCACCCGTACCCGCTGTCGACCGACAGCAGCATCACGAGAAAGTCGGGATCCGCCCCGGGCCCGGCGACGATGAGGCCCGCTGCCGCGATGGGCACGACGAGCACGTTGATGGCGACGAGATAGAGCGGGAACAGCCAGGCAGCGCGCCGCACTTCCTTCTCGGACGTGTTCTCGACGACGGCGACATGGAACTGGCGCGGTAGCAGGATCACGCAGACGAAGCTGAGGAACGTCACCGTCAGCCATGTGCCGCCCTGGAAGGGCCGCTCGAACACCGCCGCCACGCTTGCGTTCGCACGCACCGCCTCGATGAGCTTTTCCGGCCCGCCCATGGTCACGAACACGACGAAAAGGCCGACGGTGATGAAGGCTGCGAGCTTGACGACCGACTCGACCGCGATGGCGAGCATCAGGCCCTGCTGGTGCTCGGTCGCATCCGTGTGGCGGGTGCCGAACAGCACGGCAAAGAGCGCCAGCAGGAGGGTGATGAGAAGCGCCGAGTCGGCCTGGTCGAGCGGCTCGACCGAGCCGGGCAGCGACGGCGCCGAGCCGAGCAGGATGGCAAGCGACGAGGAAATCGCCTTGAGTTGCAGCGACAGGTAGGGGAGCGTCCCGACGACGGCGACGATGGTGACGAGGGCGGCGACGAACTGCGACTTGCCGTAGCGCGCGGCCATGAAGTCGGCGACCGACGTCGTATTCTGGCTCTTGGCGAGCCGCACGATGCGGATGACGAGCGGTAGCCCGACCGTGAACATGAGGATCGGGCCGATGTAGACCGGAATGAAGTCGTAGCCGGTCTTCGCTGCGAGACCCACGCTGCCGAAGTACGTCCACGACGTGCAGTAGACGGCGAGCGAGAGGGCATAGATGAGCGGGCGCCCGCCGGCGGCCAGCGCCCCGCGCGCCGCGATACGGTCACCGAGCCAGGCGACCGCGAACAGCCCGACGAGGTAGCCGACGGCAATCGCGAATACGGTCGTGCTGTCGATCATGGACCCTGGTGCCGTCTCCGCCGTGTCGACGCCGCAGAGCCGGCGCTCATGCCGGTCTCCTCCTCACACTGTACAACAGTGCAAATCTAGCCCCCAAGTATAAGTCTTTGAACAATTTTCGCGGCTGCTGCCGCGTTGATCTCGGCACCAAGTCTTCCTAGTCTCGCTCTCGAAGCCCGGACAGGCGGTCAGCGGTCAGGCGGCAAGCAGGGCACAGCCACACGATCGTGGCCGGCGATAACAGGGAGTGCGAGCATGATGGGCATCATCCAGGAGTTCCGCGACTTTGCCATCAAGGGCAACGTCATCGACATGGCCGTCGGCATCATCATCGGCGGCGCCTTCGGCACGATCGTGAACTCGCTCGTCAACGACGTGATCATGCCGCCGATCGGCCTGCTGCTGGGTGGCGTCGACTTCTCCGACATCAAGGTGCCGCTCGCCGCCGCTGTCGAGGGCAAGCCCGCCGTGACCATGAACATCGGGCTTTTCCTCAACAACGTCATCAGCTTCCTGATCGTGGCGTTTGCCGTCTTCATGCTCGTCAAGGCGGTCAACGAGGCCCGCCGCCGGATGGAGACGCAGAAGGTCGCTGCCCCCGCCGCTCCCCCGGCGCCCTCCGCGAGCGAGGTGCTGCTCGCCGAGATCCGTGACGAATTGCGCCGCCGCTGAGCGCAGTCGCGCAGTTCGAGCACACCAGCCGGGCAACACGCCGTCTCGCCCGGCTTTGTTTTTTAAGCCTTTTCGGGTATCAGCACTGACGCGGTCGCCGAACCGGTCGCACCTCGCGCGCACCCTTCCCGACCGCTCGTGTGCCTGCCGTCGGTACCGGCACTCTGCCTGAGCGTTGCGCGCTGAGCGGGCACCCTGCGCCGACGAAGCTGCCGAGCGCCGCCGGCAGCAGCGTTCCGTACCGAGCGGCGCCCGCCATGTGGCGGGAACAGGCGGACGAACGGGATGAACATCTATCTGCCGATCGCCGAGATGTCCGCGAACATTCTCGTCTTCCTCGGCATGGGCGCAGCCGTCGGGTTCCTGTCGGGCATGTTCGGCGTCGGCGGCGGCTTCCTCATGACCCCGCTGCTGATCTTTTCCGGCATCCCGCCCGCCGTCGCGGTCGGCACGGAGGCAGCCCAGATCGTCGCGTCCTCCGTCTCCGGCGCGCTCGCCCAGTACCGCCGCAACAACGTCGACGTGAAGATGGGCGTCGTGCTGCTCGTCGGCGGCATCGTCGGGGCGGTGATCGGCGTCGATCTCGTCAAGTTGCTGCGCCAGCTCGGCCAGTTCGAGCTGTTCGTGTCGCTCGCCTACGTGACCTTTCTCGGCATCATCGGCACCCTGATGATGATCGAAAGCCTCAACACCATGCGCAAGGTGGCCGCGGGCCGCCCGGCTTCCATGCGCCGGCCGGGCCAGCACGGCTGGATTCACGGGCTGCCGCTCAAGATGCGCTTCAATCGCTCCAAGCTCTACATCAGCGCCATTCCGCCACTGCTCATCGGAGCCTTCGTCGGAATGCTGGGCGCCATCATGGGCGTGGGCGGCGGCTTCATCATGGTGCCCGCCATGATCTACCTTCTGCGCATGCCGACGAACGTCGTCGTCGGCACGTCGCTGTTCCAGATCCTGTTCGTGACCGCCGTGACCACCGTGCTGCACGCGACGCAGAACCAGACCGTCGACATCGTGCTCGCCATGCTGTTGATGATCGGCGGCGTCATCGGCGCCCAATTCGGCGCCGTTGCCGGCGAGAAACTGCGCGGCGAGCAGCTGCGGTTCCTGTTGGCCGCACTCGTACTTCTCGTCTGCGCTCGCATCGGCTGGAACCTCGTCGTGGAGCCGTCGGACCTCTATTCCTTGTCGCATGTCGTGGGAGGCCATTGAGCCATGGCATCAGACGACGGCCAGCCATCGGGCGGCGACAGGACGGGCGGCGACAATGCGGGCACCAGCCCAGCCGGTTCCCAGCCGCCGGAAGCCGACGCTCCCGCGCCGCCCCGCACGGCGACGGCTCCCCGCCGCGCCCGCCGCCTCGGCTTCGATGCCGTGACCGGCGCCAGCGCCCTGCGCACCACGCGGGGTATCGCGACCAGCGTCCGCCGCCATCTCGCCGAGCTGAGCCCCGCCGAGATGGCCCGCCTCCTGCGCCAGCGCAATCTGCAGTTCGCCGTCGGCGCGGCGCTCGTCGTCCTCATCTTCGCCGTCCTCAAGGGCCGCGACCTCGGCACATGGACGTGGTTTCCCGAGCCCGCCCTCCCAGTGGCCCAGGCTCCCGACGGCACGACCACGGTCCGCGAGCGCAGCGACGGCCCGCGCGCGCCTCAGGGCGACGACGACAAGCGTGGTGCCGGCCAACCCGCGCCGGCTCCCGATGCGGCCACACCTCTGCCCGCGCCTGCCCCGAGCCTGTTCGACCTGTCGGGCGTGACGAGCCCGGAGCCGGTGCCCATCGAACGCGTGCCCATGAGCCACGTCGAGAACGCCGAGCAGGTCGAGGCCGACGTCGCGACCCGGTCGGTCGCCATCACCTCGAACTTCTCCGGCACCGAGATCGTCGTGTTCGGCGCCGTCGACAACTCGCGGCAGTCCTCGCCGGAGGCTGGCATCTACGACATCGTCGTCGTCCTCGAAGGCATCCACACGCCGCTCGTGGTGCGTCGCAAATCGAACGTCGGCGGCCTGTGGATCAATACCGAATCACTGCGCTATGCGAGCCTGCCGAGCTATTACGCGATCGCCTCCACCCGCCCGCTGGAGGATATCGCCGAGCCACAGGTGCTCTCCCAGCACGGTATAGGCTTCGAGCACGTCCGCATCATTCCTGCCGGCGGTACGGGCGCTTCGGGGCTGTCCTCGGACGAGATCAAGGACTTCCGCGACTCGATCATCCGGCTGAAGCGCAAGGACGGTCTCTACGTTCAGAAGGACTATGGCGTCGGCTTTATTGGCAAGGCACTGTTCCGCACGCAGATCGGCTTGCCCGCCAACGTGCCCGTGGGCCCCTTCTCGGCGCGCATCTACCTGTTCAGCGAAGGCGAGCTGCTGTCGAGCTTCACGACCAACGTGATCCTGCAGCGCGAGGGGCTGGAAGCCCTGCTGCACGCCTTCGCGTTCAACTACTCGCTGCTGTACGGCCTGTTCGCCGTCGCCCTCGCCGTCGGCGCCGGGCTTGCCGCCTCGGCGATCTTCAGCCGCAGCGCGCACTGAGCGGCGATTGCGCGTAGGCGCATTCAATCGGGCTGCAACAGCCGCGTTGCGACGGGGTAGAGCCCCTCCTGGCCCAACAGCCAGACGGCCATGCCATCATCGCCGAACAGCGGCGCGAACGCCTCGTCGAGCACGTTGAGCCCTCCCGTGAAGGCGCCGAACGCGGGCAGCACGAGGCGGCGGCCATTGCCGACGAAACAGGGGCGCCGGATATGGAAGCCGTGCCGGCTGATGCGGGCTGCCGGATGCAGGTGCGCGGCGATCTCGTGGCTCACCGGCGCGGCCGCCGGCTCGTGCACGAGGCGCAGCCCCTCGACCGTGAGCCCCGGCACGACATGCCCGCCGAGCCGCGCGGCGATCTCGGGATCGTGGTTGCCGGTTACCCAGATCCACTCGCAGGCCTGCTGCAGGATGGCCAGCGTTGCGACATCCTCCTCGGCCATCCGGTCGGCGCCGCCAATGTCGTGCAGGCTGTCGCCGAGCGCGATGACGGTCTCGGCTGCGAAGTGATCGATGACGGCCGCCAGCCGGGCGAGCGTCTCGCGGGTATCGTAGGGCGGCAGCATCTGGCCATGCCGGGCGAACGACGACCCTTTCTCCAGGTGCAGGTCGGCGACGATCAGCGCCCGCTCGGCCGGCCAGTAGAGCGCACCCGACATGTCGGCCAGGAAGGCCTTGCCGCAGATCGAGATCGGCTGCGACCTGAAGTCGGCCACGCCGAGCCGTTCCGGCTTCAATTGCAACATGGATCGCAGCCCCCGCTCCCTGCTGACGTCACGGTTGATTCGCACTCCGGAAGCTTAGTGTACCCGCCACCGGCGCAACCGTCCTCGCCTTCGCGACAGCCCTCCCCAGCTTCACAGCTCATCTTCCGGGAGGCTCAGCTACCCATGGCCTCGGCGATGAGATCTGCGGCCGCCTCGCGCAGGATGTCCTCGCGCACCAGATGGCCGACCGGCTCTTTGCCGATCTCGAGCAGGATAGGCACCGACAGCGGCGACACCCGCTCGAGCGCCCGGTACAGGATGCGACCGCGGATGCGGCGCAGGAAATCGCCGAGCCGCCCGATGTCGAGCAGCCCATGGGCCGCGTCCGCACGCGCCGCCTCGAGGAGGATGTGACCGGGATCGTGGCGCCGCAGCACGTCGTAGACGAGATCGGTCGACATGGTGACTTGCCGGCCCGACTTCTCCTTGCCCGGATGGCGGCGCTCGATCAGCCCGGCGATGACCGCGCAGTGGCGGAACGTGCGCTTCATCAGGCTCGATTCGGCGAGCCATGCTTCGAGGTCGTCGCCCAGCATGTCCTCCTCGATGAGGCGGGCAAGGTCGCACTGTCCGTGCGCGATCGCCTGGCCGATATCGCGCCCCGCCCAGACCGACAGGCCGTAGTCGTTGGCGACGAAGCCCATCGGGCGCAGTCCGGCCCGCTCGAGCCGCCGCGTCAGCAGCATGCCGAGCGTCTGATGCGCGAGCCTCCCCTCGAACGGATAGAGCACGAGATGGTAGCGGCCGCCGCGCGGGAACGTCTCGACCAGCACCTCGCCCGGCCCCGGCATGACCGACCGCTCCTGCTGCATGGTGAGCCATTCGGCGACCGGCAGCGGCAGCGCCCGCCAGGAGCCCGGATCGGCCAGCATCGCGCGCACGCGCGTCGCAAGGTGCGTCGACAGCGGAAACTTGCCGCCTGGATAGCTCGGGATCATGGCATCGCTGCCCGTCGCGCGCGTGACGTAGGCCTCCGTATCGCGCAGGCCGGCGAAGCGCACGATCTCGCCACCGAAAACGAACGTCTGGCCGGGCGAGAGCTGCTCGACGAAATACTCGTCGACCTCGCCCAGAACCCGGCCGCCGGCCAGCATCGGTGACGCTTTGCCCGGGCCGCGCCGCTGGCCTCCGACAAGCCGCACCTTGATCATGGGCGCTTCGACGATGGTGCCGACGTTGAGCCGGTAGGCCTGCGCGAGACGCGGGTGAGCGAGCCGCAGCCGTCCGTCCGCCTCGGCCGTCAGCTTGGCGAAGCGCTCGTAGCTCCTGAGCGCGTAGCCGCCCGTCGCCACGAAGTCGACGATGCGATCGAAAGTCGCCCGGTCGAGGTGGGCGTAGGGGGCTGCCGACGTCACCTCGGCAAACAGCGCTGCGCGATCGAACGGTCCCTGGCAGGCCATGCCGAGCACGTGCTGGGCCGCGACGTCGAGGCTGCCGGGCCGCCAGTGCGAAACGTCCTGCTCGCCGGCTTCCGCGGCTTCGAGCGCGGCCCGGCATTCGAGCACCTCGAACCGGTTGCCGGGCACCAGGATCGCGCGCGAGGGCTCGTCGAGACGGTGATTGGCCCGTCCGATCCGCTGTTGCAGGCGGCTTGCTCCCTTGGGTGCGCCCACGTGCACGACGAGATCGACATCGCCCCAGTCGATACCGAGGTCGAGGGTCGAGGTCGCCACGACGGCGTCGAGCCCGCCTGCGGCCATGGCCGCCTCGACCTTGCGCCGCTGACCGACATCGAGCGAGCCGTGGTGCAGGCCGATGCGCAGGCCGTGCTCGTTGCCCCGCCACAACTCCTGGAAGACGAGTTCGGCCTGCATGCGCGTATTGACGAAGACGAGGCTGAGCCGATGCCGCCGCAGCGCCTCGTAGACCTCGCCCATGGCATAGCGCGCAGAGTGGCCGGACCACGGCACAGGCTCGTCCATTTCGAGAATGCGGATCTCCGGCCGCGCCCCGCCATCGACCGTCACGAGATCGGCGAGCAAGGTGCGCTCGGCCGGCCGATTCTGGGCGACGAGGTAGGCCCTGAGCTCGCTTGGCCGCGCCACGGTCGCCGACAGCCCCGTGACGACGAGGCCCGGCGCGAACCGCCTCAAGGCAGCGATGTCGAGAGCGAGCAGATCCCCGCGCTTCGTACCGCAGATGGCATGCAGTTCATCGAGGATGACGTGGTTGAGATCGGCGAACAGGAAGCCGGCATCGGCATGGGCGAGCAGCAGGGCGAGCTGCTCCGGCGTCGTCAGCAGCACGTGCGGCGGCTTCGTGCGCTGGCGGGTGCGCTTGTGCGCTGGCGTATCCCCCGTGCGCGTTTCGTGGCGGATGGCAAGGCCCATGTCGGCGATTGGCGCGGCGAGATTGCGCGCGACGTCGACGGCGAGCGCCTTGAGCGGCGAGATGTAGAGCGTATGCAGGCCGGCCCCCCGGCTCTCTGCCCTCCCCACCCGCGACAGGTCGACGAGGCTCGGCAGAAACCCGGCGAGTGTCTTGCCGGCTCCGGTCGGCGCGATCAGCAGGCTCGAGCGGCGCGCCTCGACCTGGGCGATGAGCCGCAGCTGATGCTGGCGCGGCTGCCAGCCGCGCCCGGCAAACCAGTCGCGGAGGGCTTCCGGCAGCACGGCGGGGACCTGCTCACCGGACGGTCGGATCGCCGTGCGCCCGCCTTTCCTGGCCATTTGCTTTTTCATTCCGCTCGATACGCATGCGGCGAGTGAACCGTTCGCCGACCTCGGTCCCCCGTGTTAAGCCACCGTGTGTTATGGCACCCGAAAGTCGTTGCATTTGGCGCGCGCGGCGGGCGGGTGAGTGAAAGAGCGGCACCGTCGCGACGGCCAGCGGCGAGGCACAGCACGAGGAGAAGGCCATGGATCGCAATCAGGTGTTCGGCGGCAACCCCTGGAGCGTAGCCCTGCGCCTGGCGATTTTGTCCATCGTCGTCGGCATCGTTCTGTCCGCGCTCGGCATCACGCCGCGCAACCTGTTCTATCACATCGATATTCTCTTCCGCCGCCTGTACGACATGGGCTTCGGCGCCATCGAGTGGGTGCTCGGCTATCTGATCCTCGGCGCCATGGTGGTCGTGCCGATCTGGCTCATCGCGCGGGTGCTGGGTCTGCTTGGCGGAGATCGCGAAACCCGGCCTTGAGGCAGGCCGATCGCGGACCTGGACGAACCATCACGCGTCGAGCCATCACCCGTCGATGCGCTGCCCGGCCCACTCGGTCGCCCGCCGTCCAACGAGATCGCGGATCGACGCCAGCCCTTCGCGTCGGCACGTCGCGGCGAGATGGGCGTTGATGCGGCCGATGAGCTCGGGGCCTTCGTAGACGAGGCCGGTATAGAGCTGGATGAGCGAGGCCCCGGCTTCGATCTTGGCCAGCGCCCGCTCGCCGCTGTCGATGCCGCCAATGCCGATGATGGGAAGCCGGCCGCCGGTCGCCTGGCGGAACCGCGCCAGCATCACGGTGGAGCGGTGAAACAGCGGCCGGCCCGACAGCCCGCCGCTCTCGTCGCTTTGCGCCGACCTCAGCCCACGCCGCGCCAGCGTGGTGTTCGAGACGGCGACGCCATCGACGCCATGCGCGATGAGCCGCTCGGCGATCGGACCGACGTCATCCTCGGCAATGTCTGGCGCGACCTTGACGACGATCGGCACCGGACGCCCGCGCGCCGGCGTCAGCGCCGCCCGCGCCGCCATGACCCTCCCGACCAGGTCGTCGAGAGCCGCCGGCGCTTGCAGGTCGCGCAAGCCCGGCGTGTTGGGCGATGAGATGTTGACCGTGAAATAGCTCGCAAGCCCGTAAAAGCGCTCGATGCCGGCAACATAGTCGGCAGCGCGGTCCTCACTGTCCTTGTTGGCACCGATGTTGACGCCGACGATGCCGCCGCCCCGCCGCGCTGACAGCCGGCGGTGTGCCGCATCATGTCCGCCGTTGTTGAACCCGAGCCGGTTGATGATGGCGCCGTCCTCGACGAGGCGGAACACGCGCGGGCGCGCATTGCCGGCCTGCGCGCGCGGCGTCACTGTCCCGATTTCGGCGAACCCGCAGCCGAGCCCCAGCACCGCGTCGGGCACCCGGGCATCCTTGTCGAAGCCCGCCGCGATGCCGACCGGATTGGCGAACGTCAATCCCATGACCGTCTGGGCGAGAACCGTGTGCGTGTTAGCCGGCTGACGCAGATACGCGCCTGCCTCGAGCGCCTTCAACGTCGCCTCGTGCGCATCTTCAGGCGCCAGCGCGAACAGCGCCGGCCGGATCAGATCGAACAGCTTGAAGCTCATCGAAGAAGCCCCTCGGGCACGACGGGCACACCGTCCGCACCGAGGGCGAGCGGCACGCAGCCGATCGCTGCCGCGGCCGGCAACGGGCCGTAGAGATGGGGGAACAGTGCGCCCCGGCGCGACGGCTCCCACACGAGTGCCGCCCCCAGCGCGGCCGCCGGAAACGTCACGAGCACGAGATCGCCCTGCCCCTTGAAATGGCGCGCGACCGTCCCGGCGACCTGATCGGCGGCCGAAAGATGAATGAAACCATCGCGCTGGTCATCGCGAGAGCCGCCATAGCTGCCGCGGTGCTCTGCATCGGCCCACTCGGCCGCAGGCAGGATCTTGTAGACGTATCGCCGCGCCTGTTCGTCCACCACGTCGCTCACTTGTGTCCACCCGTCCCGCAGCGCCGACTTTGGCTCCAGCGCGCGCCCGATCAGCAACCCGGTCCCCAAGCCAGTCACGAACCCAGTCACGAAGATGATTTATTCCTGCGCCGCGTGGTTTACCCTGGTCGGAACCGGCATGCTACTTTGCCGTTGTGACGTGGCCGGCGACGAAGGGCTTTGCCACCGGCCCGCGTACGCACGACGCAGGATGGAGCGATCCTTCTGGCGCCGTGAGGTATGCGGCTCCCCGATCTAGGTCGGGGCGCACATATGCCTGCGAGCGGGGGCTGGCCTCATCCTGGCTTCCGGGCCCGGTGGCACCCGTGCCACCTCCTGGATCCCTGTGGAGCGTCGTGCGCTCCCCTGCCCAAGCATGTGCCGAGCGGCCCGACGATGCGAGGCAGCTCCGGCTCATAATTCTGTAAGGCTGCCCATGTGTTCGCGTAACCCGGTCTGCTCCCACTTCCCCGCTGCGCCTCCGGCGGTGGCGGCCAGCACGACGGCACCCAGCCGTTCCACTGCCGAAGCGCTCACGCACCAGCCGCGAGGACCGCTCCAGTCCAGAGTGTGACGAGCCCGCCGCCCTGTCGCGGCGATCCGCCCCAGGTACCCTCCCGCGGAGAGGCTCCCGCCGATGCCCAAACGCACGCTTTCCGTATCGCTGATGACGCTGCGCGAGATCTTCTCCGCGGCCTTCGCCTTCCAGTTGCCCTGGTTTCAGCGCGCCTACGCCTGGCAGACGGCGCAGGCCGGCCGCCTGCTGGCCGACGTCTCGGAGGAAATGGACCGCCCCGACGCGTGCCGCTACCAGCTCGGCAACCTCATGCTCGCCCAGCGCGACCTGAACCGCACCGACGCCAGCACCGCCGATGCAAACCGGCTGGCCATCATCGATGGCCATCAGCGCCTGATGACGCTGACGATCCTGTTCGCCGTGCTGCGCGACCTCGAGGACGACCCGACGATCAAGGCAGAATACGCCGACCTCATCGTCGCCGCGCCGACGTCGCGTCGCGCCGTCGAGACGTATCGCCTCGCCCCCCAGCCCCGGCTCACCGAGTTCCTCGCCGCGCACGTCCAGCGCGAGGGGGCAACCGCCGTCGCGCCCGACATGGATTGCGACGCCATGTCGGAGACCGAGCGCAACATCATCGAGAACCGCGACCTCCTGCGCACCGAGCTCGAGGCAGCCGACGTCTCGATCGAGCGCCGCCGCGCGCTCGCCCGCTTCCTGCTCGACGAATGCACCGCGATCGTCCGCCTGGCGAGCTCCGAGGACTGGGCGTGGCAAATGCTGCGCATCGAGGAGACGACACGGCTGGACTTCACCGCCGCCGACAGCGCCAAGGCTTCCCTGCTCGGCGTGATGGCCCCCGCCGACCGCAACGAGGCCGCCCGCATCTGGGAGGACTGCGAAAGCCGCCTCGGCTCGACGCAGACCTACGAACTGCTCAGCCACGTCCGCATCATCGGGCTGCGCCGCCGCACCAGCGCGCCGATCGAGACCGATCTGTGCCGCAGCTTCGAGCTCGACCGCTCCGGCCTCGCCTTCATGCGCGACATTCTGGCCCCGCACGCCGCAGCCCTTGCCCGCTTGCGCGAAGCGGAATCGGCCGCGGAGACGGACCCGACGTGGCGGGACATCCTCGCCGCCCGCAACCTGATGGGCTGGATCAATCACCAGAGCTGGCTGCCGGCCGCCGTGCACTGGCTCAACGTCCGCACGACGTCAGACGGTGAAACGAGCACTTTCTTCAGGCGGCTCGAACGTCTCGTCTGGCTGCAGCGCATCGCGAGTGTCGATCCCGAGCGTCAGGTGAGCCGCTACCTCGCTGTTCTTTCCGACATCGACAGCGGCGCTCCCGTCGATACCTGCGCCAGCCTCGCCGTCGAGCCCAAGCTGAAGGCGCGCGTGCTGTCCGCGCTCGATGCCGTAAACTTCCGTGGCCGCCGCGTCGCGCCGCTCGTGCTGCGCCGGCTGTGCCTCGACGGGGAGATGCCGCCTGCCGACCCGAGCGCGCTGCGGCCGCGCCTGACGGTCGAGCATATCCTGCCTCAGAACCCGCCCGATGGCAGCGAATGGCTGCGCGCGTTCGGCTCGATGCGCAAGGTCAAGGACCACACCAACCGCCTCGGCAACCTGACGCTGCTGACGGCCGTCGACAACCACGACGCCGGCAACCTCGACTGGCCGTCCAAGGCGAAGGTGCTCGGCTCTTCGCTGGTCAGCCTGTCGCGGGAAGCGGCTACTGTGCCGGAGTGGACGCCGGAGGTCATCCGCGAACGCAGCCGGCGACTGACCTGCCGGTTGATGAAGGAGTGGGGCTTGATCGAAGCGTGAGCGGCCGCGCCGGCACGCGCGCCCCACCGAGGAACGTACGGGCAGGAACGGCTGGGCAGGATCGTGCTGGGAGGATTGGTTCCCAGCGGCCACGCTTGCCATTTCCGCGCTCCAGCGCGCCTTGACACGGCCTTGCCGCACAGCCTACTTCCGCGCGGCCAAGGCGGTCGATTTCCGGCCAAGCCACGCGCGGCGAACCAACGCCCCGCGCCGAGAAGCTTCCGGCGATCATGACCCGTACGCTGCGTTCCGAGGATTTGAGCGTCGGGGAACTCCTTGGCGGCGACCTCACCTACGAGATCCCCGTTTTCCAGCGTGACTACGCCTGGAGCGTGGACGAAGCGGGCCGCCTGCTCGAGGATCTGGCCACCTTGAGCCTCGACGTGGACGACGCGACCGAGACCGTGCCCTATTTTCTCGGCACCATGCTGTTCGTCGTCGGCAACGGCGCCTCGGAGCCTCGGGCCTTCGCAGCCCTCGCCAACGGCAAGCTTCGCGGCGAGGCCGCCGGCCGTCCAGAGCCCGCCCATATCATCGACGGCCAGCAGCGCCTCGTCACGCTGACCATCCTGCTTGCCGCTCTGCGCGACCTGAGCGAGGTGCCGTCCGACCGCGCCCGCGCCGGCGCGGCGATCGAGCGGCAAGCCGGCGGCACACATCCGACCGAGCCAATTGCCGCCGCCGCCGCCGACGAGGAGCCGCCACCGCTGCGCCTCTCGCCGCGCGAGAGCGATGGCGATTTCTTCTGGCGCTTCGTTCAGCGCCCAGGGGCGACGAAGCTGCCGGCGAGCCTCGCCGAGAATGCCGCCCGCTCCGAATCCCAGCGCCGCATGCAGGCGGTCCGCGCCCTCTACGTCACGCGACTGCGCCGCATGGCGGCCGCCGAACGCTCCAGCATCACGGCTTTCGTGCTCGACCGCTGCCGCGCGCTCGCCGTGTGGTCCGCCGACATCGACTACGCCTACCAGATCTTCCTGTCCATCAACCGGCCCGGCCTGCCGCTGACCGAGGAGGACGTCGTCCTCGCCGAGGTCGTCGGCCCACTGACGCGCCAGCAGCGCCAGCGCTTCCAGCCGATCCTTCAGCAGATGGCCCGCTATCGCGAGCCCAAGCCAGCCGGCAGGCGGCAGGCGAAAACGTTCTTCACGCATCTGGCGCACGCCCTCGACTGGGTCTCCGAGCGCATGATCTCGCGCCTGCGCCGCGCCGTCGTCGACGCCGGCGGGCCGACACCGTTCGCGCAAAGCGTCTTCCACCCGCTCGCCGAGGCCTATATCGCCACCCGCGATCCGGCCTCCGCCGGCCTGTCGCCCGTCTCCCGGCACACTCTCGATCGGCTCGCGATCCTGGAACGCTTCTGCGATGACGAATGGGTGCCGGCGGCCATGCTGGGCCTGACCCGTCTCGGCGACAGCCCCGGCGACCTCGACGGTTTCCTCGCGGAGCTCGAGCGCTTCGCCTTCGCGCTGGCCGCGCTGCGCCCGATCCATGGTGAGCGCCGCAGCATCTACCGGCGCCTGTGCGAAACGGTGCGGCTTGCCCCTTCCACGCCACCGCGCACCTTGTTCGCCCTCGACGCGCAGCAGGAGCGCGCCGCCCTGCGGCGCATGGCGCAGCGCCCTCAGTTCGTGACGAACGGCTTCTCCAAGGCTCTGCTGATCCGCTTGGACATGGAGTTTTCCGGCCGGCCCGCATCGGCCTACGCAACGCTTCTCGACGAAGCCCACCTCACCGTCGAGCACGTCCTCCCGTGCGGGCGCACGCTACCCCGCAAGAGTGACTGGCGCCGCCACTTCCCGAACGGCGACGAGCGCCGCGCCATCGCCGAGGGCGTCGCCAACCTGATCCTCCTCGAGCACCGCCTCAACTCGACGGCGGAGCAACGCGATTTTGCCGACAAGAAGCTCATTTTCTTCGAAGCGAGCACGCCTCATCCGCTGGTGCTCACCGAAGAATTGCGCGCCATCGACGACTGGTCGCCGGAAGTCCTCACCGCCCGCCAGCGCCGCCTCGTCGAGGCGATCGCTCGCCTGTGGCGCCTGCCCGCCGAGAACGACGACTTCGCCCTGCCGCAAGCCCCGGCGGCGCGCGAAACGAAGCATCGCAAAGCGACAACCTTGAAGCCGGCGGCCAAGGACGGCGTAAGCCCCTCGTCTGGTTCGCCCGCTCGCGGCGCTTCAGCGCAGGCGGGACGCAAGACGCCCCGGCGCCGCCCCCCGGCGAGACCGGAGTAGCCGGCGGGCGTCACGCAGCGCGAGTTGGACCAGGGCCGCGCTCCGCCGGCCATCGAGCGCCGGCCGGGTCATCCCTCGACGAGGGCAGCGGCGTGGCGGACCTCGAGATCGAGCGCAGCAGCCAGCAGGGCCTGCGTGTAGGGCTCCTGCGGCGCGGCGAACAGGCGGTCGGCCGCACCCTCCTCGACGACCTTGCCATTGCGCATGACGATGACGTGGTTGGCGAGCGCGCGCACCACCTTCAAGTCGTGGCTGATGAACAGGTAGGCGAGGCCGTGCTTGCGCTGAAGATCGCGCAACAGGTCGACGATCTGCGCCTGCACACTCATGTCGAGCGCGCTGGTCGGCTCGTCGAGCATGACGAAGCGCGGATTGAGCACCATGGCCCTTGCGATGGCGATGCGCTGGCGCTGGCCGCCGGAGAACTCGTGCGGATAGCGATCCTGCACCGAACCGTCGAGGCCTACTTCCTCCAGCGCCCGCGCGACCCGGTTGCGCCGCTCGTCGTAGCCCATGTCCGGCGCCTGGATGACGAGCCCTTCCTCGATGATCTGCCCGACCGACAGGCGCGGCGACAGCGAGCCGTAGGGGTCCTGGAACACGATCTGCATATGCCGGCGCAGCGGCCGCATGTCCTTCTGGCCGAGGCCGTCGATACGCTGGCCCTCGAACGTGATGGCGCCCTGGGATGAAATGAGGCGCAGGATGGCAAGGCCGAGCGTCGTCTTGCCCGAGCCCGATTCGCCGACGACCCCGAGCGTCTGGCCGGCACGGATCGTCAGGCTGACTCCATCGACCGCGCGGACGTGATCGACGGTCCGGCGCAGCATGCCCTTGCGGATCGGAAACCACACCTTGAGTTCGCTCGCTTCGAGCACGACGGGTGCGGTGAGATCCTCACCCGGCGGGGCGCCCTTGGGCTCGGCGGCAATGAGGTGGCGCGTGTAGGCGTGTTGCGGATCGGTGAAGATGCGTTCGGTCGGCCCCTCCTCGACGACCTGCCCGGACTTCATGACGTAGACCCGGCGGGCCATCTTGCGCACGATGCCGAGGTCGTGGGTGATGAGCAGCAGTGCCATGCCCATCTCGCGGCTCAGGTCCTTGAGCAGGGCGAGGATCTGCGCCTGGATGGTTACGTCGAGGGCCGTCGTCGGCTCGTCGGCGATGATCAGATCGGGCTCGTTGGCGAGCGCCATGGCGATCATCACGCGCTGGCGCTGGCCGCCGGAGAGCTGGTGCGGGAAGGCGGCGAGCCGCTGCTCGGGATTGCGGATGCCGACCTTGGTCAACAGTTCGATCACCCGCGCGCGCACGTCATCCTTGGCAAAGCCCCTGTGCACGGTGAGGATTTCGCCCACCTGCTTCTCGATGGTGTGCAGCGGATTGAGCGAGGTCATCGGCTCCTGGAAGATGATGGAGATGCGCGCTCCCCGGATCTGGCGCATCTCCTCCTCGGAGGCCTTCAGCAGGTTTTTGCCCTCGAAGAAGATTTCGCCCGAGGGGTGCGACGCCGCCGGATAGGGCAGCAGGCGCAGGATCGACAGCGCGGAGACCGACTTCCCCGAGCCCGACTCTCCGACGAGCGCCACCGTCTCGCCACGCCCGATCTGAAACGACACACGGTCGACGGCGA
This sequence comes from Hyphomicrobiaceae bacterium, assembly GCA_033764645.1. Taxonomy (GTDB): domain Bacteria; phylum Pseudomonadota; class Alphaproteobacteria; order Rhizobiales; family Hyphomicrobiaceae; genus Filomicrobium. The sequence continues at coordinate 43 of JANRIT010000048.1, read as the reverse complement.
GCGTGGTCTTCGCCCCCTGCCGGAACGCGACCGACAGGTTGCG